>CAYREH010000005.1:0-209847 GCA_964423245.1 uncultured Bradyrhizobium sp.
GGGTCCGGCGGCCCCGACGGCCGCGGATCAAGTGGGCGCACTGCTACACCGAAAGGAGTCCGGGGAGAAGCGATCGATCATGCCCGAACGCCGCACGGAAGGTATGCGCAAGCGGTGGCGCGGCATCGCCGCGCTGCATCCTGCCCGAGGTCACACCAGGCTGGATTTGCCGCGGCTCAGCACCTCGCCCGCGCCCTTGTCGCCGACGATCTTGCCCTGCTCGTAAACCACCCGGCCGCGCGCGATCGTGGTGACGGGCCAGCCGGTGACGTCGAACCCTTCCCAGGGCGTGTAGTCCGAACCGTGGTGCAGATCGGCCTGCCGGATCGGCTTCTTGAGCTTTGGGTCCCACAGCACGATGTCGGCATCGAAGCCGACGCCGATCGAGCCCTTGCGCGGATAGAGCCCGTAAATGCGGGCATGGTTGGTCGCGGTCAGCTCGACGAATTTCTGCAAGGTGATCCGCCCCTTCGACACGCCTTCCGAGAACAGGATTGGCAGCCGGGTCTCGACGCCTGGAATGCCGTTCGGCACCCAGCGGAACGAGGTGCGCGCATTCGGCGTCAGCTTGCCCTTGGGATCGTCGTAGCGGAACGGGCAGTGATCGGACGAGAAGGTCTGGAACACGCCGGTCGTGATGCCTTCCCAGATCGCCTGCTGGCTTTCGGCATCGCGCGGCGGCGGGGAACAGACATATTTGGCGCCCGTGATGTCCATGTTCAGGCCCTTCATGTCGTCGGCCGTCAGCGTGATGTATTGCGGACATGTCTCCGCATGCACCGGCAGGCCGCGCTGCTGCGCCCAGCGCACCTGCTCCATCGCCTCGCGCCCGGAGACATGGACGATCATGATGGGCACGCCGATCACCTCGGCATGGCTGATGGCGCGATGCGTCGCTTCGCGCTCGACGGCCTGCGGGCGCGAGGTGCCGTGGTAATAGGGCGCGATATGGCCTTCCCGCTCCAGCTTGCTGGTGAGGAATCGGATCGCGTCATAGCCCTCGCAATGGACCATGACCAGCGCCTCCTCGCGGCGCGCGACTTCGAACACTTCGAGCAGCTGCTTGTCGCTGAGCACGAGGTCGTCATAGGTCATGAACACCTTGAACGAGGTGTAGCCGTCCTTGACCAGCGCCGGCAGTTCCTGCCCGAGCACGACCGCGGTGGGATCGGAGATGATGAGATGGAAGGCGGTGTCGATGTAGCACTCGCCCTCGGCGAGCTTGCGATAGTTCTCGACGCAGGTCCGCAGCGAGGTGCCCTTCTCCTGAAGCGCGAAGGGCAGCACCATGGTGTTGCCGCCGGCAGCGGCCGCACGCGTCGCCGAGGCGAAATCGTCGGCCATGACGACGTCGGGGCCGGAGGGCTGGGAGATATGGACGTGGCTGTCGATCCCGCCCGGCAGCGCCAGCAATCCCGTCGCGTCGATCTCGCGCGCCGCGCCGGTGATGCGATCGGCAATGCTGACGATGCGCCCGTCGCGAATGCCGATGTCGGCGCGAAACTCGTCGCTGGCCGTTACGATAGTGCCGCCGCGAATGGCGAGATCGAACTGCGTCACTGGCGCCTCCGTTACGTCTTGGATGGTGCTGTCTGAAAGATCCGTCCCCACCGCGCCAGGGCGCCGACGTCGCCGCCGGCGAGCGCCAGCGTCCGCCACAAAGTCACCGCGACCGAATCGAGCACGGCGATGCCGAGCTCCCGTTCGAGCGGGGCGGCCAGCGCGGCGCCATCGAGATTGGTGCAAAGGATGACGACGGCGTCGGCGCCGTCCGCCGCGACCGCACGGATCATGTCCGCGATAGTTGCTGGCGTGACTTCACCAAAGGAGAAATTGTCCCGCAGCCCGAGATGGCGCTCGGCATGCGGCGCGATCCCTTCGCTGGCCCAGACCTCGGCGATCCGCCGCTGCACATCGTCCGTATAGGGCGAGACCAGCGCGACATTTTTGGCGCCGAGCGCACGGGCGGCGTCGATGCAGGCCAGCGTCGATGTGGTCGCCGGAACACCCGTGCGCGCGGTGATCGCTTCGCACAGGCTGCGGTCGCGGCCGATGCCGAGCCAGCTCGCCGAAGTGCCGTTCCAGGCGATGGCGCCGACCTTGGCGTCGGCCAGAAGATCCGCCGCCGGCAGCATCACCGACGGGTCGAACTGGTTCAGCGCCGCCTGGTCGAGCGCGATCTCGGTGACCCGAAACCGCGAGAAATGCGCGGATATGCCGGTCACGCCATGCAGCATGGCGCAGGTCGCGGGCTCCAGCACGGAATTCGAGGACGGCGTGATCATGCCGAGGCGTTTGCGCATGCGCCTACTCTACGACGCCTGGGCGAGCCGCGTCGACTCCTCGCGGATCAGGGCCAGGATGTGGCGCTTGGCGTCGTTGAATTCGGGTCCGGTGATGTCGCGCGGCCGCGGCAGGTCGAAGTTGACGGCCTCGCGGATCCGGCCCGGCCGCTTCGTCATCACCACGATCTTGTTGCCGAGCACCAGCGCCTCGTCGACGCTGTGGGTGACGAACACGATGGTGCAGCGGCGCTTCTGCCAGATCGCGACCAGTTCCTCCTGCATTTCGAGCTTGGTCTGGGCGTCCAGCGCCGCGAATGGCTCGTCCATCAGGATCACGCTCGGGTTCATCAGCAGCGCCCGGGCGATGCCGACGCGCTGGTTCATGCCGCCCGACATTTCGGAGGGATGGTGGTTCTCGAAACCGCGCAGTCCGACGAGATCGATGAACTCCATGGCGCGGTCGTGGCGCTCCGCCTTCGCAACGCCCTTTAGCTTGAGGTGGAAGGCGATGTTGTCGATCGCGGTCAGCCAGGGCATGAGGGTCGGCTGCTGGAACACCACGCCGCGATCGGAGCCCGGCCGCTCCACCTGCTTGCCGTCGACCAGCGTGCGCCCTGAGGTCGCCTGCTCGAAGCCGGCGATGATGTTGAGCAGGGTCGACTTGCCGCAGCCCGAGGGACCGAGCAGGCAGACGAAATCGTTGGCCTCGATATCGAGATTGATGTTGTCCAGCGTCAGGAGATCGCGGCCGCGCCGCTTGTCGGAGAACACCTTGACGATGTTGCGAAGTTCGATGGCCGCCATCAGCCCGCCCTGCCCTGAACCGTGGTGGTCTGCTGCCAGCGCAGCGTGCGCGCCATGATCGCCTTGAGGCCGAGATCGGAGAGATAGCCGAGCAGGCCGATCGAGATCATCGCCGCGAGCACGATGTCGTAGCGCAGGAAGTAATAGGAATCCCAGAGCACGTAGCCGAGGCCGCTCTTCACCGCGACCATCTCGGCCGTCACCGTCAGCATCCAGGCCGAGCCGACCGCGATGCGCAGGCCGGCGAAGATCGAGGGCAGTGCCGCCGGCAGCACGATGTCGGTCAGCATCTGCCGTTCGTTCGCGCCCATCATGGCACCCGCGCGCACCAGATTGTGGTCGACCGTCTTGACGCCATGGATGGTGTTCATCAGCACGGGGAAGAACGCACCGAGGAAGACCAGGAAGATCGCCGGCTTGTCGGCGATGCCGAACCAGATGATGGCCAGCGGAATCCACGACACCGGCGGGATCGGCCGCAGCATCTGGAGCGTGGGCTCCAGCGTCTTCTCGAACAGGCGCGACCAGCCGATGGCGACGCCCGCGAGAATGCCGAGCAGACTCGCCAGCGCAAAGCCGCCGAACACGCGAAGCGCGCTGGCAAGCGCGTCGCGCAGCCAGTGACCGGAATAGGTCTGCGTGGTCTCGTCGAAGCCGAACACCCAGTCGCCGAGCGCATGCAGCACCGCGCTCGGCGCCGGCAACAAGGCCGGCGGCAGCATGCCGCTGCGGGCGAACGCCTCCCAGCCGGCGATCAGCAGCACGGGAACGACGACGCGCTCCAGCCCGTGCAACGCCCGGGTGAGCCGAAACGGCGGCCGCGCGGGAGCCGTGTCAGTAACCGAGGTCATTCTTGGATTTTCCCGTGGCCTTCTCCAGGAACGAATAGTCCATGTTCTTCTCGGCTTCCGCCGAGACGTCCTTCTGGATGTATTTGAGGTCGCGCATCATCGCGGCGATCGCCAGCGTCTGCGACCGATGGATCGCCGGATCGGGCGAGGCGTTGTTCAGCGCTTCCGTCGCCACGTTCCTGTCGAGGCCGGTCAGCTTGTTGATGACTTCGATCCACGGCGCCTTGTCGGCAATCAGCTTGTTGTCGAGCTCGACCACGGCGGCGACGACGCCCTGCACGCCGGCCCGCTGGCTCGCGATCACGTCGGACCGGGTCACGATCAGGTTGGTCAGATTGCCGGCGGCCTGGTCGTAGGGCAGCACGAAGTGCTTGCCGGCCCCTGAGAGCCGGATCTGCGAGGCGAATGGCTCGACCGAGCAGATCATGTCGACCTCGCCACGTTGCAGCGCCGCCAGATGGTCGGACGGATTGGGGATGTTGATGAACTGGATGTCCTTGTTGGGATCGACGCCCTGCTTGAGGAACGCGCCGCGCATGTGGATGTCCTGCGCATTGCCGCGGGACGCCGCGACCTTGAGCGGCTGGCCGTCGCTCTTCGCCTTCGCAACACTGGCCTTGAACGCGGCCCAATCCTCCGGCGGCAGGTTCAGCTTCGCGGAGGACAGACATTCCGAGCCGCCGTTGATCTGGCCGGAGACCGCGACGACGTCGAAGCCTTTGTCGAGCGCGGTGATGTAGTGGAGATATGTCACCTGCGCGACGTCGATGCTCTTCGACACCAGCGCGGTCAGCACGTCGTTGCCGGAATTGAAGCCGGTGGCCTCGACCTCGACGCCCTTGGCGAGGCCGGGGATCAGCGACATCGGCAGGCAGTGCGCGCATTTGGCATAGCCAAGCTTGATCTTCGCCACCTGCGCAGAGGCGAGCGAGCTCGTCCCCAGCAGCGCCGCCATCACCACGAGACCCAGCCGCACACTCGTCCGCATCGCCCACTCCGTTTCGCCAAAACGCCAAGACGGCGCGCGATCCGCGCCCCGCGCCGGATCATCGGTCGCAGCTCGCGGCAGCGCAACGGGGAATCTGCACACTGCATACAATTTCTGCGTTGTGCCATTGTTTTCAGCGAGATGCGTCGGTATTTTGGGCAGGTCAACACGGCAGAAATCGCTAAGATGAGCCAAGGCAGCGAGGCAGGCGTGCAGCAGAAATCGGACGCACCGAAGGGACGAAAGTCGCCCAAACTCAAGAGGATGGGCCTGCACGAGCGTGCCGCCGCGCGGATGCGCACCATGATCATTCGCGGCGAACTGCCCCCGGGATCCCAGACGCAGGAGACGAGACTCTCGAAGTCGCTCGGCGTGTCCCGCACGCCGCTGCGCGAGGCCATGAAGGTGCTGGCGGCCGAAGGATTGATCGAACTCCGCCCCAACCGCAGCCCGCGCATCGCCGACATCGCGATCGACGGCATCTCGGAATTGTTCGAGGCGCTGGCCGGAATCGAACGGCTGGCCGCCGAGCTCGCCGCGCTACGCGCGACGGAGCGCGACCTCGCTCGCCTGCGCACGTTGCAGACGCGGATGGAGGGCTATCATCGCGACGGCAAGCTCGACGACTACTTCGCCATCAATGGCGAGATCCACAACACCATCGTCCGCATGGCCCGCAATACGCCGCTGCGCGAGGCGCACGAGACGCTGATCTCCCGCGCCGAGCGCGCGCGCTATCTGGCGCTCGGCGCCGACCGCCGCTGGAGCAATTCGGTCGAGGAACACGCCGATATCCTGGCCGCGCTCGAGGCGCGCAACAGCGAGGCCGCCGGCCGCCTGCTCGGCGCGCATGTGGCGCGCACCGGGACCGCGCTCCTTGAAGTGCTGGGTCCCGCCAAATCCGACCGAACGGCGGCGTAATCATGAAGCTGCTGCTGCTCAACCCGAACACCAGCATCGAAGTCACGCACCTGATGACGGGCGTGGGACAGCGCGCCGCCTCTCCCGGCACGGAGCTGATCCCCTGCACCGCGACGCGGGGCGTGCCCTATATCGCCACGCGCACCGAGGCGCAGATCGGCGGCGCGATCGCGCTGGAAATGCTGGCCGAGCAGCACAGGAAGGTGGATGCCGCGATCATCGCAGCCTTCGGCGATCCCGGCCTGTTCGCCGCCCGAGAGACCTTCGACATCCCGGTGGTCGGCATGGCGGAAGCCGCGATGCTGACGGCCTGCATGGCCGGCCGCCGCTTTGCCATCGTCACCTTCGCCCAGGCGCTAGGGCCCTGGTATGAAGAATGCGTGCGTGCCCATGGTCTGTGGGAACGCTGCGCCGGCATCCGCATGCTGGACACGCCGTTCCGCGCGATCTCCGAAGTCGGCACCGAGAAGGAAGACGTACTGGTCGCGCTGGCCCAGCGCGCGATCGTGGAGAACGACGCCGACGTCCTGATCTTTGCCGGCGCGCCCCTCTCCGGACTCGCCGAGCGCGTGGCCGATCGGATCCCGGTCCCGGTCATCGACCAGGTCGTGGCCGCCGTGAAGCAGGCCGAAGCGCTGGTGGCGCTGCGGCTGCGCAAGGCGACGGCCGGCACGTTCAAACGGCCCGCCGCCAAGCCGACCACCGGACTCGCCGGTGCGCTTGCGGCCCGGCTCGAACATCGCGACAGTTGATCAGGCAGGCGGCGGGCGATGCGAAAAACCCAATTCGTTCTCGAGGATCCGCCCAAAAGCAAACAGACGGGATTCGCACCCCGGCGGCGCAATGATCTGGAGGCCGAACGGCAACTCGCCCTGTCCGCACGGCACCGGCACGGTCAGGACGGGGAAGCCGACCAGCGAGACGATGAAGGTCACCGCAAGATAGTCGATCGGCGTCTCCAAGACCGCACCGTCGATCGTCGTGACGTCGCTGATCTCGTTCGGCCACGGCAAGACGGAAGCAGCGGGCGCGACCAGGAGATCGGCACGCGTGAACAGGTCGCGAAAGCTGCGATAGATGATCGTGCGGCGGCGCTCGGCATCGAGATAGTCCTGCGCGGAGAGATCGGCCCCGGCCTCGATGTTCCAGATCACGGTCGGCGTCAGCTCGTTGCGGCGCGCCTTCAGCAGATCGCCATAGCTGTTGGCGATGTGAGCCGCACGAAGCGTACGGAACGTCTCGATCGAACCGCTGCAATCCGGCGCGTCGGATGCGACGTCCGCGACGCGCGCCAGGGCCTCGCAGGCCCCGGCGAAACGCCCACGGACGTCGCGCGCAACCGGCGCGACGCCGAAATCGGGCGTGACGGCGATCCGTGGACGTTCCGCCGGCGACTGGTCGTCACCGACGACAGTCGAGAGAGGGTCGCGTGGATCACCGCCGACACAGGCCGACAGGGCCAGTGCGAGATCATCAACGTCGCGGGCGAGGAAACCGTGGGTGGCCAGCATGTCCCAGCCGAGCGGACGGCGCGGCGACGGAATCCGGCCGGGCGTCGGCCGGATCGAGGCGACGCCGCAGAAGCTTGCGGGCGTGCGGACCGAGCCGCCGAAATCGGTGCCGTGCGCCAGGGGCACCATCCCGGTTGCGGCCGCGACAGCCGAGCCGCCGGACGAGCCGCCCGAGGTCAGCGCGGCATCGAACGGATTGCGGGTCGGCCCGCAGAGCCTGTTGCTGCAGACCGCGCCGAAGCCGAATTCCGGCGTGTTGGTCTTGCCGATGATCACAGCGCCGGCGCCGCGCAACCGCTCCACCACGGAATCGTCCTCAGCCGGAACATGTTCGCGACACAACGCCGATCCGTAAGTGGTCCTCAGCCCCGCGGTATCGGTGAGATCCTTGATCGCAACCGGCACGCCATGCAGTGCGCCGAGCGGCGCAGGCGCGGCATCGCAGATATCCGCCGCGCGCCGCGCGCCGTCGGCATCGACCGTGACGAACGCGGCGAGGTCCTTATCGCGATCCGCGATCCGCGCCAGATGCGCCTCGACCGCCTCACGCGCGGAGACCTCGCCGGCCGCAATGGCGCGCGCAAGGGTTGTGGCGCTGAGATCGCAAAGCGATGGCTTCGAATTCATCGTCCCAGATTGCCTGAACTATCCGCGAAAAGCGACTGGCGCAGGCACGAGACTTGCTTTCTTTCTGAGCAGAACGGGAGGCAACATCATGGCTGAGGCGCAAGGCGGACGCTCGCTCGTCGTCGACGCGGTCACCCACCGCTATCCAAGCGGCGCGCTCGCGGTCGAGAACATCAATCTCGACATCAAGGGCGGCGAGATCATCGCCCTGCTCGGCCCCTCCGGCTGCGGCAAGACCACCCTGCTGCGGATCATCGCGGGCTTCATCGCGCAGACGCAAGGCCGCATCATCATCGGTGACGACATCGTCGATGCACTGCCGCCGAACCGCCGCGCGGTCGGCATCGTGTTCCAGAACTATGCGCTGTTTCCGCATCTGTCGATCAGCGAGAACGTCGCCTACGGGCTTGCCGCCCGCGGCATCGACAAGGCGACGCGCCAGCGCGAGGCGCAGCGCCTGCTCGACCTCGTGCAATTGCCCACCATGGCCGAGCGATTGCCGCGGCAACTCTCCGGCGGCCAGCAGCAGCGCGTCGCGCTGGCCCGCGCGCTCGCGATCAAGCCCTCCATCCTGCTGCTCGACGAGCCGTTCGCGGCGCTGGACAAGAATCTGCGGCTCGACATGCAGATCGAGGTGAAGCGGCTGCAGCGCGTCTCCGGCATCACCACGCTGATCGTGACGCACGACCAGGAAGAGGCGCTGTCGATGGCCGACCGCGTCGCCGTGCTCAGCCACGGCAAGCTCGAACAGTTCGGTACGCCCTCCGACGTCTACGACCGGCCGCAGACGCTGTTCGTCAACACTTTCGTCGGCTCGACCAATCGCATGCCGGGCGTCGTGGTGGCGGCGGACCGCAGCGAGGCCAAGGTCCGGCTCGATGCCGGCGCGGAGATCATCGCGCGCCCCGCCGCCGGTCCGCTCGCGGAAGGCGGCCGCGTCACGGTCTGCATCCGCCCCGAACATCTGCAATTCGTCGGCGACGAGAGCGGCTTTGCCGGCGTGGTCGGCATGTCGCTGCCGCTGGGCGCCACCGTCGTGCACGAGGTCACGACCGCAGACGGCTCCGGCGTCAAGATCTCGCAGGCGCGCATCGGCGAGACGCGCGCATTCGAGAGCGGTGCGGCCGTGCGCCTCGCTCCGCTCGCCCCGTCGCTCGCCAACGCATTTCCCGCAACCCTCTAGCCCAGTCATCCTCCACGGAGTTCGCCATGATCCTCAATCGCCGCAGCCTGATGACGACCGCCCTCACCCTCGGCGCCATGAAGGCGTTTCCGGGCTTGAGCTACGCCCAGGCCCGCCCGCTGGTGTTTGCGACCTTCACCGGAAGCTGGGAGGAAGCCCACAAGGCCGTGCTGGTGCCGGCGTTCCGCAAGGCCAATGCCGATGCGGCCATCGTGCTTGACCCCATGCTCTCGGTCGACCAGATCGCCAAGGTCAACGCCGCAAAGGCGAACCCGCCGATCGATGTCATGCTGCACGATCCCGGCCCCGCGCTGGTCGCAATCGGCCAGGATCTGGTCGAGCCCTATCCGGTCGAGAAGAGCGCCTACTACAAGGACCTGATCTCCGAAGCGCAGGAGCCGACCGGCCCCGCGCCGTTCTTCCAGGTGGTCGGCCTGACCTACAATCCGGAAGCCGTGAAGACGCCGCCGACCTCATGGGCCGATCTGTGGAAGCCCGAGTTCAAGGGCCGCGTCGGCATCACCAACCTCAATTCGACGCTCGGCACCGGCTGGCTGGTCGAGATCGCCAAGATGCGCGGCGGCTCGGAAGCCAATGTCGATCCCGGCTTCAAGGCGCTGGAGGAGCTGAAGCCGAATCTCGCCGCGGTCGCCGCCAATCCCGGCGCGCTGGCAACCCTGTTCCAGCAGGGCCAGATCGACATCTCGCCGGGCAATTTCAATGCCATCCAGATCCTGAAGGCGCGCGGCGTGCCGGTGGAATTCGTGGCGCCGAAGGAAGGCGCGATCGCCTTCAAGACCACGATTCACATCGTCAAGAACTCGCCGAACCGCGAGCTCGCCTTCAAGCTGATCGAGGCGGCGCTGACGCCGGAGGTGCAGACCACGCTGATGAACCCGCCCTACCTGATCGTGCCGACCAATTCCAAGGTGACGATGGGCGGCGAGATCGCACGGGTGCTGGCCAAGGACACCGCCGAGCTGAAGAAGAAGTTCGTGTTCCAGGACTGGAAGAAGATCAACGAGCAGCGCTCGGCCTGGATCGAACGCTTCAACCGCGAGATCAAGATCTAAAATGGAACGCCGCCTGGTTGGAGCGCAAGCGCAGCCACGGGCTCGCTCCGCCTCTCCCGCTTGCGGGAGATGCCACTACGCTCGCAGAGCGTGGCGGGTGAGGGTTCTTTCCTCTCAGGGATTATCCCGATGCGGAGGCACCCTCTCCCCACCCCTCTCCCGCGAGCGGGAGAGGGAGCGCACCGCCGTCGTCGCCGCGATCAAGCTTCATCCTTTCATCCTCTAGGACCTCGAAGGCACAAGCCATGGGCGCAGCACCGGCCTCACGCGACGTCACCTCCTACGGGATGGGCCTGGCGGTGCCGCTGGCGCTGTTCTTCCTCGTCTTCTTCGTGGCGCCGCTGCTGCAGCTGCTCTGGCTGTCGCTGCACAACGATACGGCCGCGCTCCATTGGGGGCTCGGCCAGTATCTGCACTTCCTCACCGATCCCTTCAGCCTCGGCGTGCTCGGCTCGACGCTGCTGTTGGGCGCCGAGGTCACCGCCGTCTGCCTCGTGCTCGGCTTTCCGATCGCCTGGCTCTACCAACGCGTCGGGCCGAAGCTGCAGACCATCATCATCCTGATCGTGCTCCTGCCGCTCCTGACCAGCGTCGTCGTGCGCACCTTCGCCTGGATCGTCATCCTGGGCCGCCAGGGCATCATCAACGCGACGCTGCAATCGCTCGGCATCATCAACACGCCGATCAAGTTGCTCTATACCCAGTTCGGCGTCGTGATCGCGCTGGCGCAGGTGCAGATGCCGCTGATGACGCTGCCGCTGATCACCGCGCTCGGCCGCATCGATCCCAATCTCGACGATGCCTCCTGCTCGCTCGGCGCGGGCAGCTGGCGCACCTTCTTCAGGGTCGTGCTGCCGCTGTCGCTGCCGGGCGTCATCGCCGGCTGCACGCTGACCTATGCGGCGGCGATCACCGCCTTCATCACCCAGTCGCTGATCGGCGGCGGCCAGATGCTGTTCATGCCGATGTATCTCTACCAGCAGGCTTCCACGCTGCAGAACTGGCCGTTCGCCTCGGCGATCTCGATCATCTTCCTGCTGGCGGTGCTCGCCGTCGTCTCGGTCTTCACCACGCTCGGCCGCCTGTCGCGCGGCTATGGAGGGGCGTCATGAGCGGACGCAAGCGCACCCTCGAGGCGATCAGCTTCGAGGTCGTGATGACCGCGATCGCCGTGATCGCGCTGATCCTGATCATCGCGCCGTCGCTGGTCGTGCTGATCGTCTCCTTCACCAGCGGCTTCTCGCTGAAATTTCCGCCGCCCGGCTATTCGCTGCGCTGGTACGCCGAACTCTGGGACGCCTGGCAACTGCACTTCGCGGCCAAGAACAGCCTGATCGTCGCGCTCTGGTCGACGGGGCTCTCGATCGTGCTCGGCGTCGCCGCCGCGCTGGCGATCTCGCGGTCGCGGACCTTGTCGGCGCGGCTGCTCGATTCGCTGTTCATGTCGCCGCTGGTGCTGCCGGCGCTGGCCTTCGGCCTCGCCGCGCTCATGCTGTTCTCGCTGGTCGGCCTGCCGGTGTCGCCGCTGACGCTGGTGATCGGCCATACCGTGGTCTGCGTGCCCTATGTGGTGCGCAACACCGTGGCGGCGCTGGCCCAGCTCGAACCGACGCTGCTGGAAAGTTCCGCGGTGCTCGGCGCCAGCCGCCTCTACACGTTCCGCCGCATCGTGCTGCCGCTGATCCGGCCGGGCATCATCGCCGGCGCCTTCATCGCCTTCATGTCGTCCTTCGACAACGTTCCGGTTTCGCTGTTCCTGCGCGATGCTGCCACCGACATGCTGCCGATCCGGATGTGGCAGGACCTCGAAGGCAAGCTGGACGTCACCATCGCCGCGCTCTCCGGCGTGCTGATCATCGCGACCGTGGCGCTGGTCGCGGTGATGGAGCGCGTCACCGGCCTGTCGCGGCGGCTGACCAGCTGATCAGGCGCCCCGAAACAGCGAATAGCCCCACCGCGTGAACTTCAACGGCAGGTGAAAATGCTCGTCGACCTGCTTGATGCGAAAGCGGAACGGGGTCACGGTGAGAAAGCCGCCCTCCTCGGCAAAGAATTCGCCGAGATGAAACAGCACCTCGTACTCGCCCGCGATGACACCGGCGCCCTGCGCGACCGGATGATCGAGCACGCCGTTCGCGCCGAGACGTCCGTCCGCGATGCGCAAGGACTCGGGATCAATCCGCCAGATCTCGACGCGCAGGCCCTGCGCGGGGCGACCGCCGGCCACGTCGACCGCGTGAATGGAAATGCCGCCTGCCATGGTGCCGTCCCTCCGCTGAGCTTGATGCCATGGTAGACGATAACGCGCCGCTTCGGCCAGCGCTGCTGCCGGCACTGGGAGCAATGACCTTCCTGCAGGCGCTGGTGGCTCTCGCGCTGTTCGCGCCGGGCGTCGTCGCCCCACGCGCGCATCTGGAGGTCTGGCAGCTGTCGCTGTTCTCCTGCGCGGTGTTCGCGGTCGGCATCCCCGCCTCGTTCTGGGGCGGCGGCCTGATCGTCCGCCTGGGCTCGCTGCGGATCGCGAGCCTGTGCGCGGCGGCGATCGCCGTCAGCATGGCGCTGGCCGCACAGGGGTCGACCGTGGCGCTGCTCGCCGCGGGGCTCTGCCTCGGGCTGGCGTTCGGGCCGGAGACGCCGGCCAGCGCGGCGCTGCTGGCACGGCTGGTCTCGCCCGACCGGCGGGCTTTGGTGTTCTCGGTGCGACAGACCGGCAACCAGATCGGCGCCGTCTGCGGCTCGCTGGCGCTGCCCGCGATCGCGATCGCACTCGGGCCGACATGGTGCTATGCCGCGGTCGGGGCCTGCGCTCTGCTCGCGATCCTGGCGTTCGAGGGGCTGCGGCCAGCCTATGCCGGCAAGATCGTCCCGCCGCCGACGCTCGACCTGCGCGCACGGCTGGCGCTGGTGACGGGTGACCGTCGCCTCGCCGCGCTGGCGCTCGCCTCGATGCCGTTCAGCGCGATGCAATTGTCGCTCAACACCGTCTTCGTCACGCTCGGCACGCGCGAGCTTGGCCTCAGCCATATCGAGGCCGGCATGGCGCTGGCCTGCGCGCAGGGCGGCGGCCTGATCGGTCGGCTGGGCTGGGGATTGGTCGCGATGCGGCTCGCCGGCTCGCGCATGGTGCTCGTCATGATCGGCTTCGGCATGGCCGCCTGCGCCGCGCTGTTCGGCCTTGCCGGTGCCTCGCTCGGGACGTCAGGCACGTTTGCCGTGGCGGCTGTGTTTGGCCTCACCGCGTCGGGATGGAACGGCGTGTTCGTCGCCGAGATCGCCCGGCTTGCGCCGCAGGACAGGATCGGTGAGACCACTGGCGCAGTGCTGACGGCCTCCTATGCCGGACTGCTGGCGGCGCCGGCGCTGGTCTCCATGCTCGATGCCATCGCCGGTCTCGGCACGGCCTTTGTCGCCCTCGCCTGCCTTGCCCTCGCAGGCACCGGAGCACTCATTTGGGGAAGCCATGACAGCTCCAAGGCCTAGCGCTCGCCAGATGGCCGTCGACATGTCGACGGGTCGAACGACGGCTGTCGACACCGCCAAGGCCGCGCTGGCGCGCATCGACGCCGCAAGCGCGCTGAACGCGGTGGTGACGATCGATCCCGCGCGCACCCTGGCCGATGCCGCCGCCATCGACGCAAGGCTCCGCGCCGGCGAGACGATGCCGCTCGCCGGGGTGCCCGTCGTCGTCAAGGACAACATCTGGGTCGGGGGCTGGCGCATCACCCAGGGCTCGCGCCTGTTCGCCGATTTCGTCGCGCCGGAAGATGCGATCGCGATCGCGCGGCTGCGCCAGGCGGGTGCCGTCGTCGTCGGCATCGGCGCGACATCGGAATTCGCCAGCAAGGGCGTCACGACCTCACCCCTGTTCGGACCGACGCGGCATCCGCTCGATCCCGCACTGACGCCGGGCGGCTCGTCGGGCGGACCAGCGACTGCCGTTGCAGCCGGGCTTGTCCCGCTCGCGATCGGAACCGATGCCGGGGGCTCCAGCCGGCGTCCGCCGGCCCATGTCGGCGTCGCCGGCTTCAAGCCGTCCTATGGCGCGATCCCCTATGGACCCGGCTTCGCCGAGCCATTCTTCGGCCTCTCCGTGATCGCGCCGATCGCCGCTGACGTCGCCGACATCGCGCTCGCCTTCGCCGTCATGGCAGGCCTCGATGCGCGCGACCCGGACTCGGCCATCATTGCTGATGAGGCCGAGGACGTCGCGGGACTACGCATCGCGTTCTCGCCAAGGCTCGGACTCGATGTCGCGGTCGACGATGTCGTCGCCAACGCACTGGCCGCCGCCGTCGCACGGTTGGCGACGGCGGGACTGCGGATCTCCGCACGCGACCCGGTCTGGCCGGCGGGCGC
This sequence comes from uncultured Bradyrhizobium sp., assembly GCA_964423245.1. Lineage (GTDB taxonomy): Bacteria > Pseudomonadota > Alphaproteobacteria > Rhizobiales > Xanthobacteraceae > Bradyrhizobium. The sequence goes on from CAYREH010000005.1 coordinate 14,600, forward strand.
GACCGAAGATGCCATCATGCCACTTCAACACGTGGGTCTCGCCGCGCTTCATGGCGATGCCTTCCGCAACGACCCGACCGTGTTCGATCCTGACATCGCGCGGCAGATCGAGCGCGGCCTCGCCTGGACGGGGGCGGAGGCCGGCGGCGCGCTGCTCGCCAGCGCGACGATCGCCCAGGCCTTCGCGGCGTTCTTCACAGATGTCGATGTGCTGCTCGCACCGACGGTGCCCTGCGTGGCCTGGCCGCTCACGCAGCTCGGTCCCGCCACGATCGGCGGAGTCGCGGCGAGCCCGCGCGCGCACGCCGTGTTCACGCCCTTCGTCAATCACGCCCGGCTGCCCGCGATCTCGATCCCCTGCGGCACCGATCCGCGTGGCCTGCCGTTCGGACTGCAGATCATCGCCCGTCGCGGTCAGGACCGGACGCTGCTGCGCGCGGCGGAGCAGATCGAAAGGCTCTTGCGCGGATGATGTCCGGCAAGGTCACGGAGATCCGACCGCTCCTGGCTAGAATTGCACGCCGCGGGTGAGAGCGCCGTCGACGACGAGATTCGTCCCCGTGATGAAGCTCGCCGCGCGGCTGGCGAGGAACACCGCCGCGTTGGCCATCTCCTGAGGCGTTCCCATCCGTCCCGTCGGGTTGAGCGCCAGCGCGGTCTTGTAGAGTTCCGGGTTGTTGTCCTTGATCATGTTCCAGACGCCGCCCTCGAAATAGGTGTTGCCCGGCGAAACCGAATTGGCGCGAATGCCCTTGCCGGCGAGCTGGTTGGCGAGGCCCTGCGTGTAGTGGATGATCGCCGCCTTGAAGGTGCCGTAGGGACCAGCCGCGAAATCGACCTCGCGCCCGGAGACGCTCGAGATCGTGACGATCGCGCCGGCATCGCTCTTCTCGAGATAGGGCATGGCCGCGTTCACGAGGCGGACCGTGCCCATCATGTCGGTCGCGAACTCCTTCTCCCAGCTTTCGTCGTCCTGCCCGATGGCGAGCGCGCTGACATTGGCGACCACGACGTCGATGCCGCCGAGCTTCTCCGCCATGTCGACGACCCAGGCCTTGAGCGCAGGGCCATCGGCCACATCGACCGCCCCGCCAAAGGCCGCCACGCCCTTGCTCTTGAGAGCGGCCACCGTGTCCTCGACGTCGGCGGCCTTGCGCGAGCAGACGCCGACATTGGCTCCCTCGGCCGCGAAGGTTTCGGCGATGGCACGGCCGATGCCCTTGGTGCTGCCGGTCACGAGAACTCTGGCGCCCTTCAATCCGAGATCCATGGTGGGTTTCCTTTCTTCCGTTCGCTCGTCACGACGGCAGCCGCGACGTCAGTGATTGCTCGCCAGCGCCTTGACCAGCCCGCGATAGCTGTGGGGCAGGCGCATCGACACCAGGTCCTTCCGTCGCACCACGTTGGTGGGATAGACGCTGTCGAGATTGCTGGTGTCGATCTCCGCCACTGCAAGGCCCGTGCCGTCCGTCACGATCGCCTCCCGCCGCGGAAAGGCGAACGTGTCCGGGCCGAACAGGCCGCTCAATCCGGGATAGCCAGCCGCGGGATCGACGACATTGGCGAACGCCAGGAAGACGTTGTTTTCGCCGGCCCGCACGCGGAAATGATGCCAGTGCAGGGGATCGGGTCCGGTCGGAATGGGAGCCGGCTGCGTCACCGCGGTGCCGGCATGCGGCGAACTGAAGCGCCCCTTGATCGCCGCCGGGCAGACGATGAGATCGCAGCCGCGCAACGCCAGGACCCGGCCCGCTTCAGGGAACGTCGCATCGTGACCGATCAGGACACCGATGCGGCCGAGGGGCGTGTCGACGACGGTCCATCCCTCGCCTGCGCTTGCCCAGCCGGAATCGTCCGTCGTCAGATGCGTCTTGCGATAGACCGAGATCTTTCCGTCAGGCGCGACGATAACGGCACTGTTGTAGAGCACATCGCCGGCCCGCTCGGCGAGCCCGCAGACGATGTAGATGCCGAGCTCGCTTGCGAGCGCGCAGAGGCGATCGGTTGCGGGCCCCGGAATGGACTGGGCCGACGTTCCGGGATCCGACAGACCCGTGAGCGCGAGTTCGGGGAAGACCACCATTTCGGCGCCGTCCGCACCGGACTGACGCATCAGGGCCTCGATGGACTTCAGATTGGCCCCGATGTCGCCAGTCGTCGCGAACTGCGCCACGGCAACCCGCGACGTCTTGCCGGCGGGCCAGGGTTCGTGGCCGTAGAGACCGAAGAAGTCGCGCGGATTCCAGCTGAACGTATCGGTGAGAAGTTCGGGATAGAGCTCCGGCCGGCGCTGCACGAACACGGCCTCGCCGAGCACGCGGCGTGCGCGGGCCGCGTCGAGGTCGATCTCGGACATCAGGACGCCGTCGCCATTGTCGAGCACGGCGACGACCTGCCCATCCGGCGCGATGACGCAGCTGCCGCCGCTGAACTGGACGGTGCGCTCCAGACCCCATCGGTTGCTCTCGATGACGTAGCAGGAGTTCTCGAAGGCACGGCTGATCCAGTATGGCGCCGGTGTGCGCTCCGCGAGCCAGTTCGAGATGTGGCAGATGACGTCGGCGCCGCCGAGCGCCATCAGCCGCGCCGTCTCCACGAAGTGGATGTCCATGCAGATCAGCAGCCCGATGCGCCCGATCGGCGTCTCGAACACCTGGTTGTGCAGGTCGCCGGCGGCAGCCCATTTCGGTTCGGAAATATAGGGGTGCGTCTTGCGATGGCGGCCGACGATTCCGTCGGGACCGATCAGGACCGCCGTGTTGAAATAGATGCCGTCCTCGTCGACCTCGGGCATGCCGACGACGATGTAGCAATCGTGCTTGCGGGCCAGCGCCACGAAACGGTCGGTCGTCGGGCCCGGGACCGTCTCCACGAAGGGTTCGACCTCAGCACGATCGAACCAGCAATAGCCCGTCGTCCCCATCTCCGGCGTGACGATCAGCCTCGCGCCGGCCGCCGCCGCCTGTTCGCACAGCGCGAGAAGCTGCGCGACATTGCGCTCCTTCTCGAACATCGACGGCTCGAACTGGACGGTGGCGACCTTGTGTATCTGCGACATGATCCGGCCGGTCCTCACACCAGATAGGATTTCTTGATCGAGGCGCCGAGCGTGTATTTGGGGTCGACCATGTTGCCGAGCCGGACGCGCCCGGCCTGGGTCAGCAGCATGTAGGCATCGATCTCGTCGAAGCCGTAATCGGCCGCCATCCAGCGGCAGAGTTCGCGATAGGCGATACGCGCGGCATCCTCCATCGGCCGCGCCGATCCGATCGTCATGATGAAGTCCTTGGTCTCGAGCCGCGGCCAGCCGATGGTCCAGCCCTTGATCAGGTCGATCTGCACGGTCGTCACCGTCGGATGCTCGATGGCGACGCCGCACAGCTCGCCATCGCCCTGAGCGGCGTGGCAATCGCCGAGATAGAGCAGCGCACCCTTGGTGTTGACGGGCAGATAGATGACCGCGCCGACGCCGACGTCGGGCAGGTCCATGTTGCCGCCATAATAGTCCGGGACGAGCGAGGAGATCGCCTCGATCTCCGGCGAGGTCCCGATGGTCCCGATGAAAGGCTCATAGGGCAGCGTGATCTTGTCGTTCCACCTGGTGCCGGTCTCGGCATGGATTTCGAGCTTCTTCACCCGCTCCGGCAGCGCCGGGTTGAGCAGCGCGGTGTTCCCGGTGCTGACCAATCCGCCGAAATCCGGCATGATCACCGTCGTGCCGCGCGGCTGCGGCCCGCGGGGAACGATGCTCTCGATATAGACGGCGAGGACGTCGCCCTTCTCTGCGCCGTTGACGTGGATGGGGCCGTTCTGCGGATTGAGGAACGGGAAGTTGAGGATCTTCGACGGGCTATCCGTCTCGTGCTTGATCGCGCCCTCGAACGCATCATGGGTTTCGGCGGACACGACGGCCCCCGGATCGACCGTCAGCACCGGGTCGACATAGGGGCCGTAGACGTAGTGGTATTTGCCCTGCTCGCTTTCCGTGATGGTGTGTCGGGTGCCCTGCACGCCCTTGGCGACGCCTTTGCGCGCCATGATCGACTCGGTCTGCCATGTCATTTGTCGTTCTCCTTCAGCTTAAGGGCGCCGGTCTCAGACTGCGAGGTGCCGGCGCATCTCCCCTTCGTCATCGAGCGCAGCGCGGTCGAGGCTCGCGACGATACGACCCTTGTCCATGACGTAGCAGCGCTGCGCCATGGCGCGGATCATGTCGAGATTCTGCTCGACCAGGATGATGGTCACGCCGGTCCTGCGGTTGAGCTCGACCATGTTGCGCGCGATGTCCTGGACGATGTTGGGCTGGATACCCTCCGACGGCTCGTCGAGCAGGATGAGTGCGGGGTCGGCGATCAGCACCCGTCCGATCGCGAGCTGCTGCTGCTGGCCGCCGGACATGGTGCCCGCGCGCTGATGCCACCGCTCTTCCAGGATCGGAAACGCCTCGATGATCGTGCGCTTTCCCGCCTCGGGTATCCCGCCGCCCTTGATCGCAGCGCCGACCGCGATGTTCTCTCCGACCGTCAGGCGCGGGAACACGTCGCGCCCCTGCGGCACGTACCCCATGCCGAGCCGGGCGCGCTTGTGGGCCGGCAGGGATTCCACCGCCTCGCCGCGATAGACGATGGAGCCGCTCATCGCTGGCACCAGCCCGATCAGGCTTTTCATCAGCGTCGATTTGCCGACGCCGTTGCGGCCGATCACCGCGACGATCTCGCCTTCCCGCACCTCGATCTCGAGGCCCTGGAGCACCGGCTTGCCACCATAGCCGGCGCGCAAGGCCAGCGTCGACAGGATCACTTCCTTGCGCGGCATATCAAGCATGGGCCTGCCCCAGATAAATCGCAGCCACGCGCTCGTCCGCGACGATCTCGTCGATCGAGCCTTGCGCGAAAACCTGACCGAGATGCAGGACGGTGACGCGCTGGGCGACCTGCCGCACGAACGCCATGTCGTGTTCGATCGCCAGAACCGTCATGCCGTCGGCATTGAGCCGCTGCACCATTTCGCCGGTGAGATGGGTCTCTTCCGGCGACATGCCGGCGGTCGGCTCGTCGAGCAGCAGGAGGCGCGGCTTGAGGCTGATGGCCATGCCGATCTCCAGCCACTGCTTCTGGCCGTGACTGAGATTGCCGGCCGTCTGCGCCTGCTCCGATTGCAGTCCGAGGAAGTCGAGCAGCCGGTCGATCTCGGCTTCGAGCTCGGCGCCGCGATGGCGGATCTGCAGGGCGATCTCCAGATTCTGGCGCACCGACAATCCCTTGAATACGCCCGGAACCTGGAACTTGACCGAGAGGCCGCGGTGGATGCGGGCAAAGGATGCGAGGCTCGTGATGTTCTCGCCGGCGAACAGGATGTCGCCGCTGCCGGGATGGTGCTCCCCGAGGATCAGCCGGAACAGCGTGCTCTTGCCGGCCCCGTTCGGCCCGATCAGGCAATGGATCTCGCCGGCCTCGAGCGTGAGGTCCACCGCATTGGTGACGTGCAGGCCGCCGAAATGCTTGTTCAGCTTGCGCAGCTCGAGCAGGGACATCAGCGCGCCCTCTGCTTGAAGCGGGTGGCGAGTCGGCCGAGCCAGTTCATGGCGCCGAGCACGAGGCCGTTGGGCGCGATCAGGACCGTGAGCACGAGCAGCACCCCCATGAACACCAGCGCGTACTGGCTGCCGTAGATCGTCAGCGCCTGGAACGCCGCGAGCACCACCAGCGTGCCCACCACGGTGGAGGTGAGATCGCTGCGTCCGCCGACAGCGACCCAGATCAGCGGCAGCGACGCCGCCGTCATGCCCATGCTCGAGGGCGTGATGTACTGACCCCAAGCGGTATAAAGTACCCCCGACAGCCCGGCGAGCGCGGCGCCGATCACGAAGGTGATGAGCTGGTATTTCCGGATGTCGTAGCCGAGCATCTCGGCCCGCTCCGGATTCTCGCGGATCGCGACGATGACATTGCCGAAGGACGAGTTCATCAGGATGCGCAAGCCCAGATAGACCAGGATCAGAAGAGCGAGCACGAAGTAATAGAGGCCGACATCGGCGAACAGCACGATCGGCTGCCCCGGCCAGGGAATGGTCAGGGGCGGCATCGCGCTCATGCCGTTGAAGCCGTTGAGCCGCGCGCTGCCGATGTGCCATTCCGGCCCCGCCGTCTGCGCCATGAAGCGCTCCAGCATCAAGGTCACGGCCAGCGTGACGATGCCGAGGAACACGCCCGCGATGCGGCCGAAGAACATGAAATAGCCGAGCAGAACCGCGAACAGCGCGGCGATCGCAACGGCGGCCACCAGCGCCAGCAGCGTGAAGCCATAGGCCGCGCCGAAATTGAGGGTGAGCACGCCATACCCATAGCCGGCAATGCCGAAGAAGGCTGTCTGGCCAAAGGAGAGCGAGCCGCCATAGCCCCAGATCAGGCACAGGCTGAGCGCAATGAAGACCCAGACGAAGAAATAGACGGTGTTGCCCACCGTGTAGCCGTCGCTGAAGAGCGGATAGGCCAGCGCCACCGCAAGCACCGCGGCGAACAGGCTCCAGAACACCGGACCACGACCGACGGTCTGCGGACCTTCCAGGCGACGAAACAACGCAAGAAAACCGTTCACGACACCATCTCTCCTTTCAGGTGCGTTCGCGGAGGACGAAGCCGGAGATGCCCTTCGGCAGCACACGGACGACGATGATGACGGCGATCAGAAGTCCGATCTGCCCGAACAGCTGACCCTGCCAGGACGTCATGGCCGACTTCACGACCGCCAGCACGGCGCCGGCGGGCGCAGTTCCGAGGAAGACGTCGGCGCCGCCGATCACGACGGTGACGAACGCCTCCATGATGAAGGTGGCACCCATGGTCGGCACCAGGGTCATGGTCGGCGCGTAGAGACCGCCGGCAAGGCCCGCAAGTCCCGCCCCACAGGCGAAGGTGAGGCTGTAGACGAGCCGCGTGTCGACGCCGAGCGCGGCCGCCATGTGCGGGACCTGGATGGTGGCGCGGGCGAGGACGCCGAACCGGGTCCAGTTGAACAGCGCATAGAGCGCGGCCAGCACGCCGAGCGCCGCGCAGAACAGCACGATGCGATAGATCGAGTAGGAGTAGGCGCCGACCTGGAAACTGCCGAATGGCGTGCCGACGCCGGCCATGGTCGAGCCGACCATGATCAGCGTCCCCTGCGTCGCGATCAGGCTGAGACCCCAGGTCGCGACGATGGTGTCGAGCGGCCGGTCGTAAAGATGCCGGATCACGGCGAGTTCCACCAGCACGCCCACCAGCGCGGACACCAGCGTTCCCGCCAGGATCCCCAGCGGCAGGGGCAGACCGGCATGGACGGTCGCCGCGGTGACATAGGCCCCGCACATGATGAATTCGCCATGGGCGAGATTGATCACGCCCATCATGCCGAAGATGACCGCGAGCCCGCAGGCCGAGAGCACCAGGAATGCGAATGCGTCGCCGAACTGGTAGAGCGCCGAAAACAGGAGAGTCGCGATGTCCATGAATCTGCCAGGATGGAGGAAGACGCGGCGTTGCCGCCGCAGATGTCGGTGATCGCCCCGGCGAGCCGGGAAACGCCGGGGCGATCCGCCGCCGTCAGGGTTTCGGCGGGGGATTCGACGGCGTGTACTGGGCCATCGGATCCTTCTTCGTCAGGTCGCAGCCGGCCTCACCCAGCCAGTACGGCTTGATGTCCTCCCAGACCTTCGGGAAGGAGATCGTGTGATCCGCGCCGACCTTGGCCAGGTAGATGGTGTGCGACATGTGCTGGCTCTTGGGATCGATGCAGACCTTGCCTTCCGGAGCGTCCATGCAGACGTCGCCCATCGCGATCACCTTGCGGATTTCCTCGCGCTTGGTCGACTTCGCCCGTTCCACCATCTGCTTGTAGAGGTAGACCGCGAGATAGGAGTTCTCCGCCTCCTGGTTCACGTAGGGCTCGCTCGGGAACTTGGCCTTGAACTTGGCGTAGAATTCCTTGCTCTTGGGCGAGTCGATTTCCTCGATGTAGTTGGTCGTGACGTACATGTCCTTCAGGCTCGGCGGCTTGAAGCGCTTGTGCTCGTAGCCCTGTCCGACGTTGACGGAGGACGCCATCGGCAGGTTGACGTTGGCCGAGGCGGCCTGCTCGTAATAGGACGCCTGCGCGGTGCCGACCAGCAGCGTCACGACGAAGTCCGGCTTGGCCTTCTGGATGTTCTGGATGCTCTGGGAGAACTGCGACACGCCGAGCGGAATGAACTCCTCGCCGGCCATCTTGCCGCCGTTCTCCTTGACGATCTTGCGCACCCATTCCGCGGAGATCTGGCCGAAATTGTAGTCGGCCGCGAGCGTGTAGACGTTCTTGCCGTACTTCTCCATCATGTAGGGGATCAGCGTGGAGAACTGCTGCTCGGGCACCGCGCCGGTGACGATCATGTGCCCGTCGCAGACGCCGCCTTCATACTGGTTGTTGTAGAAGGCAAAGCCGTTGAACTGGTCGACGATCGGGCGATAGGCTTCGCGCGAGGCCGAGGAGAAGCCCGCGAACACCACGTCAACCTTGTCGCGCTGGAGCACGCGCCGCATGAACTCCTGGTAGCGCGTATTGTCGGACTGCGTGTCGTAGGTCACGAGTTCGAGCGGCCGCCCCATGATGCCGCCGGCCTTGTTGATCTCCTCGGCGGCGAGCTGGATGGCGTGTACCTTGCCGATCGTGGCCGCAGCGAAGTCGCCGGACTGGTCTTCCAGCACGCCGAGCTTGATCGGCTCTTCGGCAGCGTGCGCCATGGACGAGCCGAGGGTCGGTCCGAGGACAAGCGTCCCCGTGAGGGCTGCGGCTCGCAGCCCCCGCAATACAGACTTGCTCATTTGTCTTCTCCTAGATGGCTTGCTTGTTGCCGCCTTGCAGCTTCATGCCGGTCGTGCGGCCTGTCTTATCGGGCGGTTTCGCCCGCCTCTCCAGAAACTCCTCGCAATAGAGTTCCATGTTCTGCCGCGCACGCATGCTGTCGCGGCGGAGCTGGGAATAGGCCCCATCCTCGTCGAGGCCGTCCTGCTGCATCAGCAGAAGGACCGCGCGGATCAGGGCGCGCCGACCGCGACGACGCTCCTCGAGATCCTGCACGCGGTCGTACATCTCCGTGCGCAGCAGGAACTGGTTGATGCCCATGAACAGTGAGGTGTAGACCGCGCCGCCATGGACGGGCTTGCGCAGGAACGACGTAGCGCCGAGATTGACCAGCGCCTTGAGCCGGCTCGGCGCCTCGACGCCGACGAGGCCGATGACGGGGACCGGCGGCAATCGCGACGCCGGATTCACCTCGATCGCGACGGCGCCCTCGAGATCGCCGTCGACGAACAGAATGTCGCGATCCGGCTGCAGCGCGGCGACGTCGATGCGCGCGCGTCCGTCGACGATCTCGGGATATTCCGTGGAGACGCCGAGCTTGGCGAGCGTGGTCTCGAGCGTGCTCTCCCAGCCGCCGCGACGGGTGACGACGAGGGCACGCCCACCTTTGAAGTTCTGCAGCAGTCGGGAGTTCATGATTGCACCACTTTCAGAAGCGGAGAACGCATCGCGCTGGCAAAGCGCGGCGACGACTGGACCAGATAGGGATCGGGCGCGACCGGCTCGCGGGACTCCAGCAGCACGTCGAACTGGCCGGTCGCCGAGGAACGGCCGATCCGCGGCGTCAGCCAGGCGTGGAAGGTCTGCCGGTCGATCCGGACTTCGCCCTGCGGCGCCTGCAGGCGCTGGTCGGCGACGGCGGCGCGCACCTTGCGGGCATCGTCGGTTCCGGCCTGGGTCAATGCGGCCGCCAGCAGCTTGACCGAGACATAGGAGGATTCCGCGTCCGCCGACGACACCGGTCCGTCCGGAAAACATTCGGTATAGGCGCGGATGAAGGATGCATTCTCCGGGGAATTGAGCGAGGAGAAGTAGACGCTCGACGACAGGTGGCCGTCGACCGCGTCGGGCCCGATCTCCGGCAGCTCCGGCTCGGAGAGCGTGCAGCTGGCGACCGGAATATCCACGGCCTGGTCGATGCCCCGCGCGCGGCAGGCGGCGCGGAAGGCGCGAAAGAACGCATAGGCGCTGGTGCCGATCAGATTGTTGAAGACGAAATCGGGCCGCTGGTCGATGATCGCGGCGATCACCTGATCGACCTCGGTATCGCCGACCGAGAGATAGCGCTCGGCGACCACGGTGCCGCCGCGCGCGGTCAGAGCCTCACGGAAGATGCGGTTGTTCTCCCAGGCCCAGATGTAGTTGGACCCCACGCAGAAGGCGCGCGAGCCGACCCGGGAGGCGAGATAATCGACCAGCGGCAGAACGTGCTGGTTCGGCGCCGCGCCGGTGTAGATCACGTTGTCGGAGCTCTCGAAGCCCTCGTAATGAGAGGGATACCACAACATCCCGTCGAACTTCTCGAAGCAGGGGATTACCTCCTTGCGGCTCGACGATGTGTAGCAGCCGACGACGTGGCGAATGCCGGAGCTGAGCATGTCGAGGCTGAGCGCACGATAGCGCGCGAGGTCGCCGGACGGGTTGACCACCACCGGTTCCAGCGCGATCGCATCGCTGGTGGCGTTGATTTCGCGGAACGCAAGCAGGGCGCCGTTGAGCATCGAGCGCGCGACGACGCTGTAGGAGCCGGTCGTCGAGAACATCACGCCGATGCGATACTGTTTCCGCGTCATCACTCGATCCAAAAACAAAAAAGCGCCCGCCGGCTGTGAAGCCGAGGGCGCCCTCGCCGCCAACCGAACACGCGAGCATCGCGTGATGTTGGAAATGGTTGAAACTTATCGCGTTGATGGGCCGTCTTGCCCTACGCTTGCCTGTTACGGTCGTTGAGAACCGATACGATGTCAAGCGCGTTGTTACATCGAAGATTGCCGCATTTCGTGCCTTCCTGTAGCAAAACTGTGCAGCAGAACCAGGCGGGTTCAGGCCGAGTGATACGCTCGCAATCTGCGCCATCCGATGACGATGCCGGTGATCGAGAACATCAGGCCGAGCGTACAGAGCCCGACGATCACGACGTCGTTCAAACGCGGAGCTGCGAGCATGACCGGCACATCCAGCGTGTGCATCGCGCTGTACAGCCAGCGATAGGCGCGCCGCGACGCATTCCACCTCTGCAGCACACGGCCGTCCGCGCCGTCGACATCGAACCAGAGTTCGCCACATCGGGTCCGAAACACCGGCGCGCCCGGAATTGTGGATCGTCCGGGATAGAAATCGTCGTCGGCCAGCACGGCGGGAATGCCGCACCCGGCTGAGAGGCGGATCATCAAGGCCCGAATCTCATTCGCGCTCAACACTCCGTCGGGAGCGTCACGGCCCTGCGGCGCGGCACCTGTCAGGAGCTGGCGATCGGGCGCCACGCGGTCACGGCGCCGGACCTCGCCGTTGAAGGCGAACCATTCGACCTCGCGGGCTTCAGGCGCGATCGGCTGCTGAGCGAGCGCGGGCGCAGCGTTCCAGTCAGGGACCGCATTCACCACAGCAGCCTCAGCCGGCGTGAGCTCGCCGCGCGAGAACAGGCGGCCGTGGTCCATGGAAAGCCAGCCGCTGAAGATCCAGCTCAGCACGAACACGGTCGCCACCAGGCCAAGCACATGATGCAAGGCGTGCCAGCCGCGATAGGGCGAGACGATGCGGCCCTCCCGGCGCCGGATCCGTACGATGCCGAGGACCGCACCCAGCACGGCCGCGATGAGAGCGAGGAGCGACAATGTCCAGACCGCGCGATCCCATAGCACCCAATGGCTGCGCAGAAGCGTCGGATAGATCCAGTGCAGCACGCTGCCGGCATAGTTCCAGCCGCGTTCCCGGCGCGTGGTCTCGAGCACGACCTCTCCGGTCACCGACGAGACGTAAAGCTCGGTTCCGGCCTCATCGCCAAGTGCGACCCGAAACAGCGGCCGGTGGCGATCGAAGCCGTTCGGCACGGTCCATTGATCATAGTCGGACCGCGCAGCGATCGCGGCCCGCCCGGCATCGAGCCCGCGGCCCCGCGCGTGATCCCGCGCGATCGTTAGTGCAACATCGGCGGATGCCACCGACGCATCCCGTCCGTCGAGCGCGCCGACCGCGCGCGATTGCGACGGTCCCGACACGACAAGGACCGGCCCGTCACTGCGCTGAATCAGGCGCACGCGCGTGGCGTCCACGACGCCGCTCCGCGCGACCGCATCGGCGACCGCGATCCTCGCCTCGCCCTGCCCCAAAGGCGCGAGGCCCGCAAAGCGTTCCGCCTCCGTCAGGGCCGGAAACGGAACGAAGTGCATGACGATCCCGGTCGCGAACCACATCGCGAACAAGAGGCAGAACGCGATCCCGAGCCAGCGGTGGAGCAGGACGATCGCGCCCATCATGGTGTCAGCGCCTCACCATTTGAACGCCGCCGAGAGCTCGTAGGTGCGCGGCGCGCCGAGCAGGATCTGATCGGGATAGAACGGATCGCCCCAGACGGCATAACGCTTGTCGGCGATGTTGCGCACGCGGAAGGTCAGGCGCGCCTGGTCGACCGCGTTCAACACCGTCCTGGGGATGTCGACGAACGCATAGACGTCCGCCACCGTGTAGGCCTTCAGCGTCACCACATTGGCATCCGTGTTGAAGCGGTCGCCGACATGGCGGCCGGTGACGCCGAGTTCGACCGGCCATGGCGTGAAGAACCGGTAGGATGCGCCGGCATTGGCGACGATCCGCGGCACGTTCGGTGGCCGGTTGCCCGAGAACGATCCGCCCGCGAAATCGTAGTCCGCATAGCGCGCATCGACATAGGCGATGTTGCCCCACAGCCGCAGCGGCTCGATCGGCCGCACCGCGGCGGCAAGCTCGACACCCTTGGACTCCTGTCGCCCGGCGATGTTGAGCGTCATGCCGCCGGCCGCGGCATAGACGTTCTTGCGCAGGATGTCATAGGCCGAGAACGACCATTCCGCCCTGTTGTCCCAGAACAGCTGCTTGACGCCGGTCTCATAGGTGCGCGCCGTCGTCAGGTCGAGCCGCTGGGTCGGGCCCAGCAGGAAGATGTTGTTGGCGGAAACATCGGCTCCGGTCGCATATTGGCTGAAGAAGGTGAGGCCCGGCACGGCCTCCCAAGTGTAGCCGATCCGACCCGTCACCGGCGCCCAGTCCTTGGAGAACGGAAAGCCCGCCCTCTCCACGCCGCTGACATTGGTCGAGTTGCGATCGAGCCCGATATGCTCGATGCGCAGGCCACCGACCAGGGCAAAACTTCGCGTCAGCTTGAGCCGGTCCTCGAACGAGATCGCTTCATTGTCGATCCGGGCAGTCTGCTGCTGCGTCGTGAGCAGGCCATAGAAACCGCGGTTGGGATCGATCAGTGAAACCGAGTCGCCCGGGAAGTTCGCCGCGCCCGGCCTGACGAAATCGAGATAGCTCGACGACAGCGTCGTGACCAGGCGATTGTCGAAACCGGCAACGTTCGCGTCCCAGATCAGGTCGGTGATGTTGCCGACCAGCCGCTGGCTGTGCGCCACGTAGAAGCGCTCGCGATTGACGAGGCCTGACGTGGAATTGAAGGCCTCCACCTCGTTGTTGAACCAGGTACGCTCGGCACCGTAGCCATAGGCCTGGCTTTTCAGGGTCAGGTCCGGCGCGAGCTTCAGCTCGAAGCCGCCGCGCAGCCACACCTCCTGGGCCACGTTGCGATTGTCGAGGACGTTGTAGTTTGTGTTGAAGGTGCGGTCGTCGATGGTGACCGCGCCGAGATTGGTGCCGTTGTAGTTGGAAACGTAGTTGCCCGAGACAATGCCGCTCGTCGCATGCGAGCCGCTATAGGCGACCGGCACCAGCGGCGCGCCCCAATAGGCCTTGCCGCGATCCTCCCGATACTCGATCGCACCCCAGATCTTGAGACTGTCGGAGATCCGGTAGTTGAGCTGGCCCGAGACGTCGAGCGTCTTGGTGTCGGTATCGTCGACGAAGCCGTTGAGCGCGGACCGGCTGACGTCGAAGCGGTAGTCGAGGCCCTGCACATTGGTGCTGCCGCCCGAACCGTAATGCGCCCGGAGCGAGTTCAGCGAATCCCAGGAAAAATCCGCCTCGTTGCGGATCGGTCCGGTATGCGGCTGTTTGGTGACGAAGTTGATCGCCCCGCCAGCCGCGCCCTCGCCCGAGATCAGCGATGCCGGACCTTTCAGGAATTCCACGGCCTCGAGATTGGCCGTATCCATGATCCGCGACGTCATGTTCTGCGGGCCGATCTTGATGCCGTTGTAGAGCGTGTTGATCTGGCTGTTGGTGAATCCGCGCATGGAGAAGGCCGACGGCTCGGCCGGGTTGTCGCCGGAGGTGACACCGACCGCGCCCTGCGCGACGTCGGACACGGTGCGATAGCCCTGCTCGCGCATGGTCTCGGCCGAGATCACTTCGACGGTCGCGGGCGTCTGCCGCACCGTCAGGCCGAGCCGCGAGGCGCTTTCAGCGACCGCATTGCTGTTGAGGGGCGTTGGCATGGGCGCAGCTGGCACAAGCGGCTTTGGAGCAGCCGCCGCAACGGCCGGCCTGCGCGCGGCCGTGCGGCGCGGCCCCTGCCTATCACGGCCGGTGGGCTTTGCCTGCTTGCGGCTTTCAGGTGGCGACACCTCGACCGGCGGCAGCGGCTCGCGGGCCTGCTGCGCCTGCGCGATCGGGAGATCGGCTGAGCCGAGCAAGACAAGAGCGCATGCAAGTAGAAGTCGGCGTTGACGTGGAATATGAACGGACAACATGGTCCTGGACCTCGGTATGACGTCAGTGGCACGTCACAGCGAACCAAGGTCTCACCGTCGGGCGCTTCCGCCTGTCCGATGAAGCCGATGTCTGTACTCCCCGACCGACATCTTCGCGTGTGACCACGGCTGACGGCAGGTCTCCTGGCTCGCGGGTCGTGACCGCTTCGTCGCCTTCCCGGGACCGAGACCCCAGTGGCATGTGACGAAGGATTCGCCGCTTACAGTTGCGGGGGCAGCTGCGGCATTGGGAAAAATTCCCGCACCGCATTCCCTTTTCATCCCCCTCTCGGGGAAACCGTCATCGCCATCTAGGATTAGCGGCAAGATGGAGTCAATGTGCGGATCGCGGCGATGATGCCATAACAACGAATTTCCGCGGAGATGCACATGGAAGGCGAGACCTTCCTCTGGCTGATACGACATGCGCCTGTTGCAGGTGTTGCTGGAACCATCCACGCCGCCGACGCGCCAGCCGATCTCGGCGATGGCACGCAACTGGCGGCGCTGCGCCAGGGCCTGCCGCGTGATGCGACGAGCTATGCCAGTCCAGCGCGCCGCACAGTGGAAACAGCAAAGGCGCTCGGCCTCGCCCCCGTGCTCATCGACGAATTCGGCGAACAGGATTTCGGCGACTGGACCGGACAGCGTCATGACGAACTCGCCGCGACCGGCGGCGACACTTATGCACGGTTCTGGAACGATCCGGCGCGCGCAAGACCGCCGGGCGGCGAAAGCTTTGCCGATCAGGTCGCACGCGTCGGTCAAGGCCTGTCGCGGATCGGCACCGGCGCCGCAACGCTCGTGGTACATTCCGGCACCATCCGCGCGGTGCTCTGCATTGCGCTCGATCTGGCTCCCGAGGCTGCCCTCCGCTTCGTGATCGATCCGCTGTCGCTGACCAGGATCGACCGGCTCGCCACCGGCTGGCGCGTCGTGTCGGTCAACCAGCGCCTTGCATGACGGGGATCAACCGGGACGGTCCGGCACATTGGCCTGCGCAAAGGTTGCCATGCCGTTGTGGAGCGCGCAGGCCGATCGCACCAAGGGCAGCGCGATCGCCGCGCCCGATCCCTCGCCGAGCCTGAGATCGAGACTGATCAGCGGCTGCACATTGAGCGCCCGCAGCACCAGCCGATGCCCCTGCTCCGCCGATTGATGCGAGGCCAGCAGGAAAGGCCGGCAGGATGGATTGAGCCGCACGGCCGCCAGCGCCGCCACCGACACGATGAAGCCGTCGATCAGCACGGGAATGCGGGCCTGCGTCGATGCGATGATCGCGCCGCAGATCGCCGCGATTTCGAGCCCGCCGACAGCGCACAGGATCTGCTCGGGCGCAGCGCCCGCGATGCCGTGACGGGCGATCGCGTCATCGATCACGCGCGCCTTGTGGGTCCGGCCCGCGGCATCGACCCCGGTCCCGCTTCCGGCGAGGTCGTCGGCGCCGATCGCGAGCAGGCCGGCGGCCATCGCCGCCGACGTCGTGGTGTTGCCGATCCCCATCTCGCCGAAGATCAGGATATCAGGACCGCTGGCCTGCGCGCGCGCGACCGCACGGCGGCCGGCTTCGAAGGCAAAGGCAAGTTCAGCCGGGTTCAGCGCGGCTTCCACGGAAAAATCGCGCGTGCCGTGGCGCGGCTTGTCGATGATCACGCCCGGCATCGGCTCCTTCGCCAGCGTGCCGGCGTCGACGATCTCCAGACGCGAGCCGAGGTCGCGCGCCAGCACGGAGATCGCGGCGCCGCCTTCGGCGAAGTTCGCCATCATCGCGATGGTCACGCCTTGCGGATAGGCCGACACGCCCTGCGCGACGATGCCGTGATCTCCGGCAAAGATGATGATCGGCACAGTCGAGGCCCGCGGCTGCTCTGTCGCCTGCAAGCCTGCGAGATCGATCGCCAGTTGCTCCAGCCGGCCGAGCGCGCCGGTCGGCTTCGTCAATTGCGCCTGACGCGCGATCGCGGCGTCACGGTGGATCGCCGACATCTCCGGGCAGCGTTGGTAGACCCATTCAGGGAGCATGCGGCCTCGCTTGCGGGCTGCGCTTGAGAATGTAGCAGTCCATGATCCAGCCATGTTGCGCGCGCGCCTCTTGCCGGATTGCGGCGATACGCGGCCCCACATCGCCAAGGGCGCCGGACATGAGAATCTGATCGGGCATGCCGAGATAGGCGCCCCACCAGATCTGCAGCCCGCCCGGATCGAGCGCCTCGAACGCGGTGCCGCCGTCGAGCATGACCACGACGGTATCGACGCCGGCCGGCCAGCCGCCCTCGCGCAAGCGGCGTCCCGTCGTCACCAGGAAGGGCTCACCGATCTCGTTGAGTGGCAGCGCATGCGCCGCGCACAGCGCCTGGATCGAGGTGATGCCGGGAACGACCTCGATCACGGGCTGCGGCTCGAGCCGCCGCGCGATGCGCAGCGAGGAATCGTAGAGCGAAGGATCGCCCCAGATCAGCAGCGCGACCCGGCCTTGCGCGCCGAGTTCGCTTGCGATGGTCTGCGACCAGGTGGCCGCGACCGCGTCATGCCAGTCGTCGACGCCCCTGCGGTAGTCCGCTTCGCCACCGTCGCGCACGGGAAGATCGAATTCGGCCAGACGCGTTGCCGCGTTGGTCAGCACATCGGCGCAGATCGTCCGCCTGAGATCGGCAAGATCGGATTTCGCCGTCCCCTTGCGCGGGATCAGAACGAGATCGGCCGCGTTGATCGCATCGATCGCGGCGCGCGTGAGCTGCGCCGGATCGCCGCAACCGATGCCTATCAGCGAGAGCGTGAGCATCGCGAGCGCGACGGGCGGCCGTCATGGCCGCTCGTCGCGTGTCTCTCTCAGGCCGCGTTGTGCAGGCGCGGCGTGACGAGGCCGGGCGCGGTGACGCCGCGCAGCGACTTCGCCAGCGCCAGCACCGCGAGATCGGCCAGCGGCTCGATCACGATGACAAGCGCATAGGAGGCCGCGAAGGTCGCGATGTTGGCGAGGTTGGTCATGGCAAAGCCGGAGCCATAGAGCGCCCAGAACGCCACCCAGCCGATGACGCCGGCCTGATAGGTCGTCGACAACGCCAGCGCCTGGCCGTACCTCAGGTCGACATAGGCCGTGTTGCGGGCGATGATGCGGCCGGCGATCGCCTGGATCGCGAACAGCGGCACCAGCAGCGTGGTGACGTTCATGCCGTATTGCGGCAGGTCGGCCGGCTCGAAGAAGATACCCTGAAGCAGCAGGCCGAAGGCGAGGCCGAACGCGGCGGGCGCGGCGCCGAACAGCAGGAACAGGGTCGAGCCGAGAATGAAGTGGACCTCCGACACTCCGACCGGGAAGTGCGGCAGGATCTCGAAGAAGACGAAGACGAGGGCCGTGGTGGCGAGCGTTCGTGCCGCGAACGAGCCGATGCCCTGCTCGCGCACAGTCTCGGCGGCAAGTTTCAGGGCGACGCCGCCTGCGGCGATGCCGGTGGCGTAGCTCAATACGAGCTTGGCGCCCGTCACGATTCCCGGTTCGATATGCATGTCTCTCGATCCTTCCTGCCGTCACACCCGACGGCCTTGGTTCAACACGTGCAGGGCCGGTCTCCTGGCTCGCGGTTCTCCGGGAGCTTCGGCCTTCCCGGACCTTGCGGTCCAGTGGCGGATCGAAGTCCCTCACCGCTGACAGTCGCGGGGGCGGCTGGGGTTTGGGGCGCCGCAACTGGGTCCGCCCTTCCCCATTCCCGATTATGCTCCAGCGCTTTGCGCTGCGTCGAGCACCATGCCCCTCCTGTGTGCGCCTTCCGCCGGGCTTGCGTCAAGGGCCGCGCACGCCCGGGACCGCTCATGGCTGCTCGTCCCCTGCCAGCGCGCCAAACAGGATGACGGCCGCCGTGGTGGGCGCCTCGCCGCCGGCGAGTTGCCGGGCGAGTTCGCCGATCGTGGTGCGCATGAGATGCTGGTCGGGATGACCGAGAGATTCGGCGACCAGCGCCGGCGTCTCGGCGGCAAGGCCCAACGCCGTCAGCTTCTCCACCAGCGCCGGAAAGGTCCGCCGGCCCATATAGACCACCGTCGTCGCATCGGGATCGGCCAGCGCCGCCCAATTCAGATCCGGCGGAAGCCCGCCGGTCACATCGGCGCCGGTGATGAACTGCACCCGGCGCGCGGTATGGCGGCGGGTCAGCGGAATGCCGGCCTCCGCCGCGGCGACGCAGCCGGCGGTGACGCCGGGGATGATCTCGTAGCCGATCCCGGCCTCGCGCAGCGTCTCGAGTTCCTCCTCGAGGCGGCCGAAAATCCCGGCATCGCCCGATTTCAGGCGCACCACCCGCGCGCCGGTGGCGGCATAGTCGACCAGGAGGCGGTTGAGATGGTGCTGCCGCGTCGAGGGCCGCCCGGCCCGCTTGCCCACCGCGACCAGATTGGCGCCGGGCCTGGCCAGATCGAGGATCGAACCGGCGGCGAGATCGTCGTAGAGCACGACGTCGGCCTCGCGCAGTCGCGCGGCGGCCTTGAGCGTGAGCAGCTCGGGATCGCCCGGGCCGGCCGATACGAAGGAGACGAAGCCGCTCACCGGTCCTCCGCAATCAGATGGAAGAACGTGCCGCTGGCATGGCCGCGGCGGGAGCCGGTCTCGGCGACGGCCGCGCCGGTCGCGTCTTGCACCATTGCGAGCGGCGCATCGGGCTGCGCGAGGATGGTCGAATAATGGAACTCGTGTCCGCGCAGGCGCGCACCCGTCCGGTGTCCCGGCATGGGCGCATCGAGCGTCGCGACCCGGTAGCCGAGATGCATGCGCCGCTTGGCGAAGCTGGTCTCGAGGCCGAGCAGTCCCGCCATCTCGTGGCGAACGCCCTCCGCATCGATCAGGCCGGCGCCGAGCACCATGTAGCCCCCGCACTCGCCATGCACCGGCCGCGTTTCGGCAAACGCGCGCAAGCCGCTGCGAAACTGCGCATTGTTGGCAATCCTGCCGGCATGAAGCTCGGGATAGCCGCCGGGCAGCCAGCACACATCGGCACTGACGTCGGGGACCTCATCGGCCAGCGGCGAGAAAGTCACGATCTCCGCACCGGCCGCATGCCAAGCCTCCAGCATGTGCGGATAGACGAAGGAGAACGCCGCATCGCGCGCCAGCGCGATACGCTGCCCGGGCGGGGTCACGTTCAAGCCATTCACGCCCGCTTGCGCCGACCAGCCGGCCGCGGCGCGCAACACCGCATCGATGTCGACATGGCCAGCGACGAAGCGCGCCGCCTCCTCGACCAGCGTGTCGATCTCGCTCTGCTCCTCGGCCTGAACGAGGCCAAGATGCCGCTTCGGCAGGCTGATCTCGGCATGGCGCGGCAGCGCACCGAACACGGTGATGCCGGCATCGCTCAAGGCGTGCCGCACCAGCGCCTCGTGGCGCGGGCTGGCGATGCGATTGAGCACGACACCGGCCAGGCGTACGCCGGGGCGGTAGTCGCGAAGACCCGCGGCGATCGCCGCCGCCGTCTGTGCCTGTCCGGACGGGTCCATCACCAGCAGTACCGGCCAGCCCAGCATCTCGGCGATGTCGGCGGTCGCACCGGTGCCCGACACGCCGCGGGCGGCGACGCCATCGAACAAGCCCATCGAACCTTCGGCGATGACGATGTCCGCATCGGTGCCGCGGCTGACGAGATGCGCAATCGCAGCGCGGTCCATCGCCCAGCTGTCGACATTCACGGACGGTCGTCCCGTCGCGACGGCGTGGAAGGCGGGATCGATGTAATCGGGCCCGCTCTTGAGGCATTGCACGGTCAAGCCGCGGTTGCGCCAGGCGCGCGCCAGCGCCAGCGTCAGCGTCGTCTTGCCGACGCCGGAGGCAGGTGCGGAAATGACGAGCCCTGCCGCCATCACGACGTCTCCGGAAAGCGTGGCGCCGCGCCGACCGGTCGGTAGCGGCGGTCATAGTCGGCGGCGTAGAGCCGGCTCTCGTCGAAATCAGCCGCGCCGAGCGTGCGCCCGACCAGGATCAGCGCGGTGCGTTCGAGTTCGGCGCCCATGGCGGCATCGAGCGTGGCCAGCGTGGCGCGCACCACGCGCTGCTCCGGCCAGCTTGCGCGCCAGACGATGGCGACCGGGCAATCCGCGCCATAATGCGGCGTGAGTTCGGCGACGACCGTGTCGAGCAGATGGATCGACAGATGGATCGCGAGCACCGCGCCGGTGGCGGCGAAGGCTGCGAGTGTCTCGCCCTCCGGCATCGCGCTGGCGCGGCCCGGGGTACGCGTCAGCACCACCGTCTGGGCGAGACCCGGCAGGGTCAATTCGGTCTCCAGCGCGGCGGCGGCAGCAGCAAACGACGGCACACCCGGCGTGACCGTGAAGGGAATGCCGAGCTCACGCAGGCGGCGGAGTTGCTCTCCCATCGCCGACCAGATCGACAGATCGCCGGAATGCAGCCGCGCGACATCCTTGCCTTGCGCATGCGCGGCACTGATCTCGGCGATGATCTCGGCGAGCGAGAGCGGCGCCGTGTTGACGATGCGCGCGCCGGATGGGCAATGCGCCAGCACACCCTCGGGCACCAGCGAGCCGGCATAGAGGCAGACCGGACAGGCGGCGATCAGGTCGCGACCGCGCAGCGTCAGGAGATCGGGTGCACCCGGCCCGGCGCCGATGAAATGGACGGTCATGCGCCATCTCCCTCCGCGATCGCGGCGGTGGCGGTGCGATCCCGCGACACCGCGCGCGTCGCGATCAACCGCGCACGCGGTCCGGCCGCCGCCAGCGCCGCGGCCTCGGCGACCGATCCGGTCCCGAACGTCTCGGCGATCCGCTCAGACTGTGTCGGCGTCTCAATGCCGGCCAGCCGCTCTGTGGCGACGGCCTTGATCGGCACGCCGATTTCGCGCGCGAGCTGTTGCAGCACCTCCGCGTCCGCCTTGTGGTCGACGGTCGCGAGCGCAGTCACGCCGTCGGCGCCGCCGGCCGCCAGCAGCGCCTCGCGCAAGGAGGCGAGCGTGACGTCGCGCCTGAATCCGAGTCCGGCGACCTTCATCGCACCGCGCTCCATTGCACCACCGGACGGGCCGCGTCCCACGACCGGAAGCGGCCGAGCGCTGCGGCCTGGGCGAGCTCGACGCGCATCAATTCGCCGCCGTGCTGCCGGTGCAATTCGCCCAGCAAGGCGTCGGTCTCCAGCGTCACGGCATGTGAGACCAGCCGCGTGCCCGGCGCCAGACGCGGCCAGAGTGCCTCGAACAGCGCGCGGTCGAGACCGCCGCCGACGAAGACGGCATCAGGCAGTTCGAGCGCCGCCAGGGCAGCCGGCGCGGTCCCGGTGATCACAGTCACGCGATGCGCAAGTCCGAACGTGGCGGCATTGCTTTGGATGTTGTCGGCCCTGTCATCGCGCGCCTCGATCGCGATCGCTTGTCCGCCGCACAGCGCCCATTCGATCGCAATCGAGCCGGAGCCGGCGCCGATGTCCCACAGAAGCTCGCCGGGCCGCGGCGCCAGCGCCGAGAGCGCGAGCGCCCGCACCGGCCGCTTGGTGATCTGGCCGTCATGGACGAAGAGATCGTCGGGCAGGCCCGAGCTGCGGGGAATCGCCGTCCCGCCCCTCGCCTCGATGGCGACGGCGACCGGACTGCCCGCGACGTCGCCCGCAAAGCGATCTGCCTGGTCGTGCCGAATGTCTTCGCGCGGCCCGCCGAGCGCGGCGAGAGTCCAGAAACCGGACGCGCCCCAGCCGCGCTTGCACAGCCATTGCGCGAGGTCGCCGGCCGCCTTGCCATCGCGCACGAGGCAGATGATGCGCGCATCCCGCGACAGAAGCGGCACCATGCGTTCGAACGGCGCGGCATGGAGCCCGAGACAGGCGACGGCTTCGAGCCGCCAGCCGAGGCGCGATGCCGCAAGCGAAAAGGTCGAGGGCGCCGGATGCGCGGTCCATTCGCGCGCATCGAGCGTCTCGGCAAGGCCGGAGCCGGCGCCGTGCCAGAACGGATCGCCCGAGGCGAGCACCACGGTGGGCCGGCCGCGGCAGCCGAGCACGATCGTCGCATCGAACGGCACCGGCCATGGACGGCCACGCTCCGTCACACCGGCAAGCGCGAGATGCCGCACGCCACCGAACACGGTTTCTGCCTCGCGTAACGCCTTTCGGCTTGCCTCGGACAGGCCGGCGAGGCCATCTTCGCCGATACCGATGATGGTCAGCCAGGGATCAGACATGACGCGCGCCCTCGTTCTGGGCGGAACCGCCGACGCCAGCGAGCTTGCGGCGGCGCTCGCGCGCGCACGCGTCGATGCGGTCTATTCCTATGGCGGCCGCACCCGTGCGCCGGCCGACCAGCCGCTGCCGACCCGCATCGGCGGCTTTGGCGGCGTGAGCGGACTTTGCGACTATATTCGCCGCGAGACCATCACCCATGTGATCGATGCGACGCATCCGTTCGCCGCCGGGATGAGCCGCAACGCTGTTGCGGCCTGCGCCGACACGAACACGCCGCTGCTGGCGCTGGAGCGCGCGCCCTGGACCAAGGCCAGCGCCGACCACTGGATCGAAATCGCGGATGTCGATGCCACCGTCGCCGCGCTGCCCGACGAGCCGACGAACGTGTTCCTCGCCATCGGCCGCCAGCACATCGCGCCCTTCGCAGGCAGGCCGCAGCACAAATATACGCTGCGCTTCGTCGATCCGCCCGCGGCGCCGCTGCCGTTCGCTGCGGAGGTGATCGTGTCGCGCGGTCCCTTCACGCTGCAAGACGAAATCGAGATGCTGCGCGTGCGGCGCATCGCTGTCATCGTCGCCCGCAATTCCGGCGGCGACGGCGCCCGCGCGAAGATCGACGCGGCCCGCATCCTCGGCCTGCCCGTGATCATGATCGCCCGGCCAAGCCTGCCCGAACGCCGGCGGGTGGACAGCGTCGCCGAGGTAATGGACTGGCTCGGTCATCGCACCTGCCTCGGGGCGTAGACCCAGCGGCCGACACGGCGGGTCTGCGCATTGCAGACGATCACCAGCGTGCGCATGTCCGCCATCTCGGGCGTTGCCTCGTTCAGCGCGACTGTCTCGATCCTCTCGTCCACGGTGCTGACGGCGCGCGCGAAGATGACGAGGCGTTCGCCGCAGCCGGCCTCCTTCAGCAGCGCGAGCGCGCGGGCAAATCCCTCCGGCCGGCTCGCCGAGCGCGGATTGTACATCGCGATGGCGAAATCGGCCTCCGCGGCGAGACGCAGCCGCGTCTCGATCGCCGCCCATGGCTTGAGATTGTCGGAGAGATTGATGGCGCAGAAATCATGGCCGAGCGGCGCGCCGGCGCGCGCGGCCGCCGCCAGCATCGCGGTGATCCCGGGCATCACCCGGATCGGCAGATCCCGCCATTGCGGTGCCTGTTCCAGCGCCTCGAACACCGCGGCCGCCATCGCGAACACGCCGGGGTCGCCGGAAGACACGACGACGACCTGGCCACCTTCCGCCGCCAGCCGCAGCGCGTCGCCGGCACGTTGCAGCTCCTCGCGATTGTCCGAGGGATGCAGGCTCAGCCCCGGTCGCGGCGACACCCGCGCGACATAGGGCGCGTAGCCGAGGATGTCGGTTGCGGCGGCGAGCGCGGCGCTGACCTCCGGCGTCACCAGCGCGTCGCTGCCGGGCCCGAGACCTGCGATGGTCAGCGTGCCCGTCATTCGGCGCCGTCCGGCTCGCGGCCCCTGCCGTGCACCAGCACGATCGCGAAATAGGGACAGTCGCTACCATCGATGTCGGCGAGCCGCACCACGCGCTCACCGGGCATGGTGCCGCGCTCGACCAGCCAGGCATCATCAAGCCGACCCGCAGAAGCCAGCGCACGGCGCACCTTCGCCAGATTGCGGCCGGTCTTCATGATGACGAGCGCATCGGAATCGCGCATCCGCCGTTCGAGTTCGGTTTCCGGGAGCGTGCCCATCAGCACCGTCGTCACGTCGTCGCCAAGTGCGATCGGCCGGCCGACGCCGTTCCAGCAGCCGACCATGCCGGGAATGCCCGCGACCACCTCGATGCCGACGCGTCCTTGCAGGCGCGTGTGCAGATGCATGAAGGAGCCGTAGAAATAGGGATCGCCCTCGCACAGCACGACGACGTCGACGGCACGCGCCAGGCGCGCGAGCCGCTCGGCCCATTCGTCGTGGAAAGCCGACAGCAATTGCACATATTCGGCGCTGTTGAACGCCAGCTCGGTCGTGACGGGATATTCCATGGGATATTCGGTGACGTCGGCGGCCAGCATTCCCTCGACGATGCGCCGCGCCTGGCCCGGACGTCCCTTCTTGCGGAAATAGGCGACGTGCTTCGCCGCACGCACAATGCGGTCGGCGCGGACGCTCATAAGATCGGGATCGCCGGGGCCGAGACCGCAGCAGATGATGCGTCCCATCGCTATTCGCTCCGGCTCGCCAGCGCATTGACGGCGGCCACCGTGATCGCCGAACCGCCGAGCCGGCCCTCGACTGTCAGCGCCGGGGCCGGCGGATCGGCCATCAGCGCGGCCTTGGATTCGGCCGCGCCGACGAAGCCGACGGGACAGCCGATGATCGCCGCCGGCCGCGGGCAGTCGCGGTCCTCGAGCATGTTGAGCAGGTGAAACAGCGCGGTCGGCGCATTGCCGATCGCCACCACCGCGCCGCCCAGATAAGGCCGCCACAGTTCCAGCGCTGCGGCCGAGCGGGTGTTGCGCATCGATTGTGCCAGTGCCGGAACGGAGGCATCGCCCAGCGTGCAGATCACGGCGTTGGCCGCGGGAAGTCTCGTGCGCGTGATCCCTTCCGACACCATGCGCGCATCGCACAGAATCGGCGCACCATTTTCAAGCGCCGCGCGCGCGGCGCTCGCCATGCCGGGCGTGAAGCGGACATGCCTTTCCAGCCCGACCATGCCAGCGGCGTGGATCATGCGAACCACCGCCTGCTCCTCCTCGGGCGTGAAGCGGGCCAGATCGGCCTCGGCGCGGATGGTCGCGAAGGATTGCCGGTAGATCGCAGCGCCGTCGGTTTCGTATATGTGCGGCATCAATGCCCTCCGACCAGAATGGAGGGATCGCTGACGATGTCGGCCCCGTTCAGGCCGCGCAGCACCGGCTCGTCGCGCGCCGAACCGCCGCGAACGAGATCGAAGCCCGCGCTGGTCGCCACCAGCGTGACTTCGGACGCGCCGGACCGCGCGCAGCCCTTGGTGCAGCCGGAGACGTGGAGCCGCGTGTCGGGCGCGATGCGGGGCGCGAGCGCCGCGGCCAGCCCGCGCGTGTCGGCATGTGCCTCGCGGCACCGCGGCGCGCCGCTGCAGGCGACGACGCGCAGCGCCGGATCGTGGGGTTCGGTGATCAGGCCGCTCGCGCTCGGCATCGCGCGCTTGCCTTCGCTCAGGACCATGCGCCAGGGCGTCATCCGCAGGGCGTGGCCGCAGCCGGCGAACTCGCCGAGGGTGGTGTGCAGCATCTGGCCGAAGGCGACGCCAACCATGGCGCCTTGCGGATAATGTCCCGGTCGCAGCGCGGGCATCACCGGCGCGGGTTCGGCATCGCCGCTCAACCGTGCGGGCAGCGCCGTACCGGCCGCGACATGCGCCGCCATCCGCCCTCGCCCGCCGCTGACGCCGCCGGACCTGATGAACCAGTCGGCGAGCGCGAGCGCCGTACTGACGGCCT
Organism: uncultured Bradyrhizobium sp.; assembly: GCA_964423245.1. GTDB lineage: Bacteria > Pseudomonadota > Alphaproteobacteria > Rhizobiales > Xanthobacteraceae > Bradyrhizobium. The sequence continues at coordinate 40,938 of CAYREH010000005.1, forward strand.
CACCTCGCCCGACCGAGCGTCCGAGCCTGCAACCGTCGGCGCGCACCAGGAGGCGGCCGTCGCGGTCGCGCTCGATCCGCACGTCCGCTGAGTCCGCCGCGAGCACGCGTGAGCGGCCGTCGTCAATCGCAAAGCCGAACTTGGTGGGGAGCTCGAGCGCGCTGTCCGCAAGCGCTTCCTCAAGCTCCGCGGCGAGCGCCTGGGTTTCGTCGGCATGGTTCCAGAATGGCGTCACCAGGATGTTGCGCCGCGATTCCGTCGCCGGATCGGGATCGAGCAGCGCGAGCTGCGCCAGTCCGTCGATCAGGGGCAGATGGCTGGCGTCGCTGACGCCCCGGATCTGGAGATTGGCGCGGCTGGTCACGTCGATCAGCCCGTTGCCGTAGCGTCCGGCAAGATCGGCGAGGCCCGCGATCTGCGCCGCATCGAGCCGGCCGCCGAACGGCCGCACCCGGACCACGAGCCCGTCACCCGATTGCATCGGGCGCAGCGCGCCGGGGCACCAGCCCTTCACCTGCGCGGCGCTCATGAGGCCACCTTCAGCGCCGCGGCAATGGAGTTGCGGCGGGTCTGCCAGAGTGCGGCTTCGTGCAGGCGCGTGAAGCAGGACTCCATCGCGGCCAGCGCCGCGGGATTTTCGCGGGCCATGAAGGCGCGAACGTCGTCCTCGCCGAGCGTCGCATCGTAATAGAGATCGAACAGATGCGGCGGCACCGCATCGGCCAGATGGGCGAAAGCGGCCATGTGCTCGAGCGTCGCCGTGATCTCGGCCGCGCCGCGAAAGCCGTGACGCATCATGCCGGCGATCCAGGCCGGATTGGACGCGCGCGCACGCACGACGCGGGAGATCTCCTCGGTCAGCGTGCGCGCGTGGGGCTGATCGGGACGCGTCGCGTCGAGGTGATAGAGCGCGGGTGCTGAAGTGCCGAGATGCGCCGCGGCCGCCGCGACGCCCGCTTCATGCGCGGCGTAGTCGGCCGCGAGCAAGAGATCGGTCTCGGGCAGGTCCTGGAGATGAACGAAGGCGTCGGCAGACGCCAGCCGACGCTCGATGCCGGGACGATCCTGCCTGATTTCGCCATCCGAAGCGAACGCCCATGACGAGGCCGACAGCCAGGCTTCGCCGGCGGCCTCGCGCGTCTCCGGCGAGAAGCTATCGGGAAGCGCCGAGAGTCCGACACCATAATGTCCCGGACGCGGCGCGAACACGCGGGAGGCGCGATGGCGATACGGATTTTCGTCGGCCTCATCCGCACGGGCCGAAAGCGCCTCCGTGGCCGCCTCGAACATCTGCGCAAGGCCGGCAAACACATCGCGGAACAGACCGGAGACGCGCAGCGTCACGTCGATGCGGGGACGGCCGAGTTCGGCAGGCGCCAGGATGTCGTAGCCGGCGACACGGCCCGACGCATGATCCCAGCGTGGCGCAAGCCCGGCGAGGTGCAGCGCCATCGCGAATTCCTCGCCGGCGGTCCGCATCGTCGCCGAGCCCCAGAGATCGACGATCAGGCCCTTCGGCCAGTCGCCGTGATCCTGCAAATGGCGGCGCAGCAGTTCCTCGGCGAGCTTGATGCCTTGCGCATGTGCCGACGGTGTCGGCACCGCGCGCGGATCGACGGAGAAAAGATTGCGCCCGGTGGGCAGCACGTCCTGCCGCCCGCGATAGGGCGAGCCCGACGGGCCCGGCGCGATCCGTAGCCCTGCGAGCGCGGCGCGCAGCGCGTCGCGCTCTGCATCGCCGCAAGCACCGCGGCCGAACACATGCAGGCCGTCGCCGAACTGGCTTTCCTTGAGATCGCAGACGAAGCGGTCGATGCGCGGGATCGCTTCGGCCGGCGCGGCAGCCGCGTCGAGGCCGAGATCGTCCTCGAGACCGGCCGCACGCGCCTCGTCGCGGATCGCCGCGATCAGGCGCTGGCGGCGCGCGGGATCGAGGCCGTCGGCCGTGGAATATTCGTCGAGCAGACGTTCGAGCGGGCGCAGACGGTCCGGCACCGCGGATGCCGCGAGCGGCGGCGGCAGATGCCCGATGGTGACGGCGCCGATGCGCCGCTTGGCCTGCGCGGCTTCGCCGGGGTCGTTGACGATGAAGGGATAGATGACGGGCAGATCGCCGATCAGCGCCTCCGGCCAGCAGTCGGGCGACAGCGCCACGGACTTTCCCGGAAGCCATTCCAGCGTGCCATGCGCCCCCATGTGCAGCACAGCGTCGCAGCCCTGCGCGCGCAGCCAGAGATAGAACGCGACATAAGCGTGGCGCGGCGTGCGGGCGAGATCGTGATAGTCGGCATCGCGACCGGCCGCCTCGCCGCGCTCGGGCTGCACCGCGACGATCGCGCGGCCGGATGGGATCGCCGCGAAATGGAAGGCACCATCGCGGCAGTCGGGATCGCTGTCCGGCGTCCCCCAGGCCTGAGCGAGATCATCCTGCAGCACCTGCGGAAGCCGCGCCAGCGCCGCGCGGTAGTCCGCAAGGCTCCATGTCAGGCGCTGTTCGCCCAGCGCTTCGCCGAGCGCAGGCACCGCCGCGACATCAAAGCCGGCCGCGGCGAGATCGGACAGCAGCGCCTCGCTCGAGGCCAGCGCGTCGAGCCCGACCGCATGCGCGATCTGGTGCGGACGTCCCGGATAGTTCGACAGCACGATCGCCAGCCGCTTCTCGGCCGCGGGCTTGTCCGCCAATCGCAGCCACGCCGCGGCCCGAGCCGCGACGGCAGCAACGCGCTCCTGATCGGCCCGGTGCGCAAAATGCGCAAACTGCAGATCGGGATCGCGCTCCCCAGCGGATTTGAAACTGACCACGCCCGCGAACAGGCGACCGTCGACCTCCGGCAGCACGACATGCATCGCGAGATCGCCAGGCGAGAGGCCGCGCAGCGACTCCGCCCAGTCCTCCCGTCGCGCGGTCGAGAGCGCCACCTGGAACACCGGACAGGACGCCGCATCGAACGGCGTCGTGCCGTCATCGCCGAGTGCCGAGAACGCGGTCGCGTTGACGATCGCAGCGGGCGGATGCTGCGCCAGATGGCTGCGCAGCCAGTCCGCGACGCCCGGTGCCTTGAGTGAAGGGGCAAATGCGCCAAGGGCGTCGAAGCCCTTTTCGCGCAACGCCGCGATCAGCGCATCGACCGGCGCGGTGTCGGCGGCGGTGAGATAGGAGCGATAGAAGGTCACCAGCGCGCGCGGCTTGCCATCGCCCGCCGGTGCGGCGATCACCCCGCGCGCGGGATCATAGAAGCCCATGTCGGGCACGATCATCTCGCCGATGACGGGGCCGGCATAAAGCCCCGACGCCAGCGCCAGTTGCGCGATCGCCGCCTGCGCCGCGACCGGCCCCCCGGTGTCGCAGAGCGTCTTGAGCCGGCGCAGCGTCGACACCGGCAGCGTCGAGCAGGCATCGAGCCGCGGATCGTCGCGGCCATCGGCCGGCAGCACCGCCAGCACGACGCCCCTATCCTTCGCAAGTTGCTGGAGCGTGGCAAGGCCGTACGGCCAATAGGGTTCGCCACCGATCAGACGCACCAGAATGCCGCGCGCCTGCGACAGCGTCCGCTCGACATAGGTGTCGACCGACAAGGGATGACGCAGTTCCGCGAGATTGGCCAGCCGCAGCGACGGCAGGCGGTCACGGCCGCGCTGCCAGCCCGCCGCGAAGGCGGCAAGGTCGGAATCCGAATACGAGAGCACCACGAGATCGGCCGCATCCTGGCCGATGTCCCTTGGCGTCGCGGTCTCCTCGAGACCACGGCTCTCGCGGAAGACGACATGCATCAGAGACCGAGTCCTGAGATACCAAGTCCCGCCCTGATCGCGGCTTCGTCGATATCGCCGTGCTCGCCGATCACGACGAGCCTCGAGTTCCGCGGCCCCGCGCCCCAGGGCTTGTCGAACTGGTGACGCACGCGTTCGCCGACCGCCTGCAGCAAGAGCCGCATCGGCTTGCCCGCAACGGCGATGTAGCCCTTGGCACGCAGCACGTTCTGCTCGCGCGCCAGCCGCTGCACGGACGCAACCAGCGTCTCGATGTCCGCAACTTCCGGCAGGTCGATCACCACCGAGGCGAAATCATCGTGCTCATGGTCGTCCTCGCCGTCGTGATGCGAAGGCCGCGCCGCGAGATCGTTTTCCGCGGCCGCGCCGAGACCGAGGATGAGCCGCGCGTCGATCGCGCCGTCGGTGACGGGCAGCATCGGCACGCGGCGCGGCATCTCGGCCGTGATCGCGGCCCTGGCGGCTTCGATCCCGGCGCTGCCGGCAAGATCTGCCTTGGTCAGCAGCACGATGTCGGCGCAGGCGATCTGGTCCTCGAACACTTCCGACAGCGGCGTCTCATGATCCAGACTGTCGTCCGCCGCGCGCTGCGCCTCGACCGCGTCGGGATCCGGCGCGAACCTTCCGGCGGCCACCGCCTCGGCGTCGGCAAGCGCGATCACGCCGTCCACCGTGATGCGAGAGCGGATCTCAGGCCAGTCGAACGCCTTGAGGAGCGGCTTGGGCAGCGCGAGTCCCGAGGTCTCGATCAGGATGTGATCGGGGCGCACGGGGCGCGCCAGCAATTGCTCCATGGTCGGAATGAAATCGTCGGCGACGGTGCAGCAGATGCAGCCATTGGCGAGCTCGACGATGTTCTCCTCCGGGCAGTTGGCATCGGCGCAGGATTTCAGGATCTCGCCGTCGACGCCCTCGCTGCCGAACTCGTTGACGAGCACGGCGAGCTTCATGCCGTTGGCATTGGCGAGCAGATGCTGGATCAGCGTGGTCTTGCCGGAGCCGAGAAAGCCGGTGACGACGGTGACCGGAACCTTTGCGAGCGAATTCATTCGGCGGCCTCCGGTACGACGGCAATGGGGGGAATGCGCGCAAGCGACTGCTTGCGGAAGATTTCAGGCCGGCTGCGCCAGGGCACGAGCCCGTCGGACGCCGCGGCATAGGCGGCCGCGCCCGCGACGATGTCCCCGGCATGCGCATCCGTCAGGCGGCCGTAGACATAGGACCAGCGGCCCGGCGCGCTCAGCGCAACCGAACAGCCCTGGCTGCAGGCCGACAGGCATTCGACGGGAACGACATTGACGTCGTCGGGAATGCCAGCGGCGAGGATGGCCTCGTGCAGACGCTTGCCGGGCGCGACCTCGCCCTCGCCCAGCGTCTGGCCGGCGCGGCAGGTGATGCAGACATGCAGTGTGACGGTCATCGCCTCTTCCAGAAATACAGCGGAGGCGAAGAGGCGTACGAACCACTCCTTGCGAATGGCCCGCTTCCCCGTCGCGGAACACCCCGTCCGCCGGTCCAAAATCATCCGCGCTGGCAGGTCTCCCGGCTTGCGGAGCAGGGCTTTCGCCCTTCGATCCCCGCCTTCCCGATCCCGTCTGGGATCAGTGGCTTCGGGCATCTCTCCGGTCACGGTCGCGGGGGCGGCTGCATTTTGGAACCAAATCTCGCCGATTCGGCCCCTATCGCATTCCCTCTTCGCCTGTCATAGGACAGGAACCAACGCCGGACCACCATTTGCCCCCGGCCGCCTCTTGTCAAGCCGAAGGACAGGATACGATGACGCCTGAACCGGATACCCCGACGGCCGAGCACAACGATGCCCGCCACGCCGCGAAAATGGCGAAGAAGAAGGCCGCCCGCGACAAGATCATGGCGACCAAGAGCGGCGAAAAAGGCCTGATCATCGTCCATACCGGCGCCGGCAAGGGCAAGTCGTCCTCGGCCTTCGGCATGATCGTCCGCTGCGTCGCACACGGCTATCCCTGCGCCGTCGTGCAGTTCATCAAGGGCGCCTGGGACACCGGCGAGCGGCGCCTGCTCACCGGCCATTTCGGCGATCTCTGCCAGTTTCACGCCATGGGCGAAGGCTTCACCTGGGAGACGCAGGACCGCGCCCGCGACATCGCCGCCGCGCGCGCCGGCTGGGAGAAGGCCAAGGAGCTGATTCTCGACGAGAAGCTGCGCATGGTCGTGCTCGACGAGATCAACATCGCGTTGCGCTACGACTATCTCGACATCGCCGAGGTGGTCGAGTTCCTGACCACCTCGAAGCCGGAACTGACGCATGTCGTGCTGACCGGCCGCAACGCCAAGGACGAGCTGATCGAGATCGCCGATCTCGTCACCGAGATGACGCTGGTCAAGCACCCCTTCCGCTCCGGCATCAAGGCACAAGCCGGCGTCGAGTTCTGAAGCACACGATGGCGCGGGCATTGATGATCCAGGGCGCCGGCTCGGACGTGGGCAAGTCGCTCGTCGTCGCCGGCCTCGCGCGCGCCTTCACGCGGCGGTCCTTGCGCGTGCTGCCCTTCAAGCCGCAGAACATGTCGAACAATGCCGCCGTGACCGTCGACGGCGGCGAGATCGGCCGGGCCCAGGCCCTGCAGGCGCTCGCGGCCGGCGTCGAACCGCACACCGACATGAACCCGGTGCTGCTCAAGCCGGAGACCGATGTCGGCGCGCAGGTGATCGTGCAGGGCAAGCGCATCGCGACCGCCCGGGCGCGCGACTATGCGGCGATGAAGCCGCAGCTGATGGGCGCGGTGCTCGAGAGCTTCGAGCGGCTGAAGGCGCGCTGTGACCTGGTGCTGGTCGAAGGCGCCGGCAGTCCGGCCGAGGTGAACCTGCGCAAGGCCGACATCGCCAATATGGGCTTTGCGCGCAAGGCGGACGTGCCCGTCGTGCTGGTCGGCGACATCGACCGCGGCGGCGTCATCGCCCAGCTGGTCGGCATCCGGACGGTGATCGACCCCGACGACGCCGCAATGATCCAGGGCTTCGTCATCAACAAGTTCCGCGGCGATCCGACGCTGTTCGACGACGGCTACCAGCTGATCGCACAGGCCACGCAATGGCGCGGCTACGGGGTCCTGCCCTGGTTCCCGCGCGCCGGGGAACTGCCGGCAGAGGACGCGCTCGGGCTGTCCGATGCGCGCAAGCCGGGCCGGACAAAAATCGCCTGCCTCGCGCTGTCGCGCATTGCCAATTTCGACGATCTCGATCCGCTCAAGCTCGAGCCCGAGGTCGATCTCGTGATGGTGCGCCCCGGCGAAGCGATCCCCGGCGACATCCGCCTCGTCATCATCCCCGGCTCGAAATCGACGCGCGGCGATCTCGCCTTCCTGCGCGCCCAGGGCTGGGACATCGATCTGCTCGCGCATCATCGCCGCGGCGGTCACATCCTCGGGCTTTGCGGCGGCTACCAGATGCTCGGGCGCAGCGTCGCCGATCCGGACGGCATCGAGGGGCCGGCCGGCCAGACGCCGGGCCTGGGACTGCTCGACGTGACCACGCTGATGAGCGGCGACAAGACACTGACGCGCGTCGCGGCCGTCCATGCTCCGACGTCACAGCCGATCGAGGCCTATGAGATCCACATCGGCCGCACCGACGGCCCCGATCGCGCCCGTCCCTTCGCGATGCTGGGGGACGCACCGGAAGGCGCGATGTCAGGCGATGGACGCGTGCAGGGCAGCTATCTGCACGGCCTCTTCACGTCGGACGAATTCCGCAAGGCCTATCTGGCGAAGCTCGGCATCGCCGCGGGCAACGAGCCCTATCATGCGCGGGTCGAGAGCGCGCTCGAGGCGCTCGCCGATCACATCGAGGCTCATCTCGACGTCGAGGGCCTGCTCGCGCTGGCGCGCTGAGCGCTCAGTCCGCAAGCACCTCGGCGAGGCGCGTCCATTCGGACTCCGGGCCCGGAAGTCCGAGCCGCAGCCAATTCGGCGATCGCGCGAAGACGCGCGACCAGATCCGACCACGCGCCAGCTTCTCCTGCGCCGCGCCCGCATCCTCCGTCTCATAGAGTCGAAACAAGGACGCGCCGCCGACCAGTCGCCAGCCGCGCCGCTGCACCAGATCATCGAGACGCGAACAATCTCGCATGAGCCGCGCCGACGTCGCCCGCGCCCAGTCGTCGTCGCGCAGGGCGCGGCAGCCGACTTCAATGGCCGCACCCGACACCGGCCACGGGCCGGCCATGGCGGAAAGCGCGGAGATGTCGTCGTCGTGGCCGAGCGCGAAGCCGAGCCGCAAGCCGGCAAGGCCGTAGAACTTGCCGAACGAGCGCAGGATCAGAAGTCCCGGTCGCCCCGCGTCCGGGGCCAGCGAAAGCTGCGGAGCGGCATCAGCAAAGCTCTCGTCGACCACCAGCCGGCCGACGCGCGGCAGCAGCGCGAGCAGTTCGTCGCGCGCATGCGTTCGGCCATCAGGATTGTTGGGATTGACGACGATGGCGAGGTCCGCGCCGGCGAGCGCCTCGCACATGTTGACCTCTTCGACATTCCAGCCGGCCGACGACAGCACGCCGGCATATTCATTGTAGGTCGGCGCGAGGATGCGGGCCCGGCCGCGCGGCGCCAGTTGCGGCAGGCCCTGGATGACAGCCTGGGCGCCGCCGAGTGCGACGACCGGCGCCTCGGTGCGATAGGCGTGCCGCGCCGCCCGATGCAGGGCCTCGATCTCGGAGCGCGACGGCAAGGCGCGCCAGCTCTGCGCGTCGATCTCGCCGGGTGGATAAGGCAGGCGGTTGATCCCGGTGGACAGATCGATCCAGTCCCCGGCGCGCCCACCGAAGCGCTCCCGGGCCAGGTCGAGATTTCCGCCGTGCTCACGCATGCCCCGTTGTTTCACGCGACAGCCAGGATCGCAAGCAGGCCGCCGAGCAACAACATGGCGCGGCGGTAGACCGCCAGCGCCGCCACGATATCGACGGCGGACGGATCGCGCGCGGCTTCGTTAAGCCAGGGCTCGGCCGTGATGCTGCCGTGATAGATGCGCGGGCCGCTCAAGCGTATGCCGAGCGCGCCCGCCATCGCCGCTTCCGGCCAGCCGGCATTGGGCGAACGATGCCGGCGCGCATCCCGCATCATGCAGGATAGCGCTTGGGATCGCCGGGACGAGAGCAGCACGAACAGGAATCCCGTGAGGCGCGCCGGGATGAGATTGGCGACATCGTCGATCCGTGCGGCCGCCCAGCCGAAGGCCTCATGCCGTTCGCTGCGATGGCCGATCATGGAGTCCAGCGTGTTGATGGCCTTGTACCCGACGATGCCGGGAAGACCGAACAGCGCGCCCCAGAACAGCGGCGCGACGATGCCGTCGGAGGTGTTCTCGGCGAGGCTCTCGATCGCGGCACGCGCGATGCCCGCCTCGTCCAGCGCTGCGGGATCCCGGCCGACGATGCGCGAGACCGCCTCGCGCGCACCGGCGACATCTGCCGCCAGCAATGGCGTCGCCACCGCCGCGACATGATCGTGCAGCGAGCGCAGCGCGACCAGCGGCCAGGCGAGGACACCGACGAGCACGCTGCCGATCCAGCCGGATGGCAGCATCACCTGAATCGCCCAGCCGAGCGCTGCGGCCAGCGCGATCACCAGGAGCGCGCCGGCGATGCCCGCGACGCGGCGGAGCGCGGGCGGGTCGGCCGCGCGATTCCAGCCGGCGTCGACGGCGGCGATCAGACGGCCGAGCCAGGTTACGGGATGGCCGATCCACGCGAACAGCCATGACGGCCAGCCCACAAGGGCATCCACCGCCATCGCCACCGCCATCGCACCTGCAAAGCCCAAACGCGCCTCCCGCCCCGCTCCTGTGGCGCAAAGGCAGGGCCCGACGCAAGCCCTTCGCCAACCGATTTCGGCTTTGTCTTTGGCCGCGTTTGATGATTAGTGCTGGCCGGCAGGAGACCTTCATGGCCGTCATTCTCATCACCGGCGGGGCGCGATCGGGCAAGAGCACGCGGGCGGAAGCGCGCACGCACGCCTTTGCGGGGCAGCCGGTCTACATCGCGACGGCCGAGGCGCTCGATGGCGAGATGGCGACGCGGATCGCGAAGCATCGTGCGCGCCGCGGAACCGGCTGGATCGAGCGCGAGGTCCCGCTGGATCTCGTTCCGGCGCTGCGGGCGAGCGACGGCGGCGGTGCGCGGCTCGTGGACTGCCTGACGCTGTGGCTCTCCAACCTGATGCATGCCGAGCGCGACTGGCAGCGCGAGGTCGACGCGCTGGCGGCCGCCCTGCCCGGTCTCGCGAGCCCGGTCGTGTTCGTCACCAACGAGGTCGGGCTCGGCATCGTGCCCGAAAATGCACTGGCGCGCGCCTTCCGCGACGCCGCCGGAATCATGAACCAGACGATCGCTGCCGCAGCCGACGAGGTCGAGTTCGTGGTCGCGGGCCTGCCGATGAAGTTGAAATGACGGCGCGCACCGACTTGTTGAAGGACATCATCGCCGATCTCAGGATCGCGACGTCGTTCGTGACGATCCTGCCGGTGGCCTCCGCCAAGCCGGCGGAGGCCGGCGCGATCGCGCGCGCGACATGGGCGCTTCCGGTCGCAGGATTGCTGGTCGGCCTGCTCGGCGCTCTCGTCTATGGACTCGCCAGCCGGTGCGGCCTCGCACCGAATCTTGCCGCGCTGCTGGCCCTGGCCACGACGGCGCTCGTCACCGGCGCACTTCACGAGGACGGCCTCGCCGACACCGCCGACGGACTCGGCGGAGGGCGCACGCGCGACCGCAAGCTCGAGATCATGCGCGACAGCCGGATCGGGACTTATGGCGTCTGCGCGCTGATCCTGTCCTTCGGACTTCGCTGGGCGGCGCTCGCGGCAATTGCCGATCCCTGGAGCGTGGCGCTCGCTTTATGTGCCGCCCATGCGGCGGCGCGCGCGGGCGTGCCCGCCTTCATGTCGCTGGTGCCCCCGGCGCGCAGCGACGGACTGTCAGCGGGCGCCGGTCAGCCCCAGGGCCAAAGCGTGACCCTGGCACTCGTCTTTGGAACGATCGTGCTCGCTGTCGCGTTTGGAGGGGGCAAGGCCCTGGCGGCTCTGGTCCTGCTCGCGCTCGCCGGGCTCGTGCTGGCGCGGCTCGCGCTCCGCCAGATCGGCGGCCAGACGGGCGACATCCTCGGCGCCTTCGAGCAGATCGGCGAGATCCTGATCCTGCTCGTCGCGGCCTCCTTACCGCTCGGACGATGACGTCATGGTCGCATTCGACGACACCTTCCGCGCCCATCTGCACGAATTGTTCGTGTGGCGTCGCGACGTGCGCCGTTTCCGGACGGATGCGCTCCCCGACGGCGCCATCGCGCGGCTGATCGAGGTCGCGTGCCTGTCGCCGTCGGTCGGTCTCAGCCAGCCCTGGCGCTTCGTCACGGTGGACGATGCCGCGCGGCGCGCCGCGGTGGTCGAGGATTTCAAGGCCTGCAATGCCGACGCGCTCGCCTGCTATTCGGGGGAGCGCGCCGCACGTTACGCCTCGTTGAAGCTCTCGGGCCTCGAACAGGCGCCTGGCCATCTCGCGGTGTTCGCGGACAAGGCCAGCGACATCGGTCACGGCCTCGGACGCGCCACCATGCCGGAGACGACGGATTATTCGGTGGTCGCTGCGATCACCGCGATGTGGCTTTCGGCCCGCGCCGAAGGGATCGGCATCGGCTGGGTGTCGATCCTCGATCCCGACCGCATCCGCGTCATCCTTGACGTGCCCGACAGCTGGAAGCTGATCGCCTATCTCTGCATCGGCTATCCCGAGGCGGAGTGCGACCAGCCGGAGCTTGAACGGGCAGAGTGGGAGCACCGACGCAGCGCGAACGACTTCACGCTGCGGCGTTAGCCTGCTCCATCCCCGTCGTTGCGAGCGCAACGAAGCAATCCAGAGTCGTGCGGCGGAGGCAGCCTGAATTTCTTCGCTGCGCTCGCAACGACGAGGGAGAGAGCGACACTTCCCTCTACGATCTGTTCCTGCCGGCAACGGCCGCGACGGGCGCGGGACTCTCCGGCTTCTGGAACATCAGCAGCGGACGAAGGATGACGCGGCCATAGGCATCGTAATGGTTCTGCGTCGAGACGGCCATCTTCAGTGGCGTCGCGTAGCTGGCCTCGAAGGTCATGAAGGACGCATAAGTCCAGGAGAAGCCGACGCCGACCGATGCGAGCTCGGTGACACCGGGGAACGTCGAATACACCGCGCCCCAATCGGTGAAGAGGTAGGTGTCGAAGCCCTTGAGCCATTGCGACCAATTGTAGTGCAGCTCGGCATTGAGATAGTAGCCGCTGTCACCGGATGCGGCATTGGTCGGATAGCCGCGCACGGTGGTGGGGCCGCCGATCGAGAAGATCTGGTCACCCGGCAGCAGCTTCTCCCGGGTGTATTGCCAGCTGGCCAGAATGTTCGCGCTGAAATTCGCCGGGCCGGCGGCGCTGGTTGCGATCAGCGAGCCGGTATAGGTGTTGAAGGTGCGGTTGTTGCCAAGCAGATGGTCCTTCCATTCGATGTAGTTCACCGCCGGTGAGACGGTGATCGAATAGCTGTTGCCGGAATTGGTCACGGAGACGCCGGCCGTCGCCCTGTTGTAATGATCGTTGGTGACATCGACCGTGGCAAAACGGCTGACGGTCCTGCCTTCGGTCTCGGCGGCGTTGAGCAGCACCAGCCAGTCCTGGCTCACCCAGACCGGCTGGCTGAAATTGACCGCGGCCTGGCTCGAACGCCCGGTCACATCGAGCGCCACGAACGGACCCTGGATGATCTTGATCTTGCCCTCGGTGTAGCTGACGCCGACACGCCCACCCCAGGGATTGACCGGAATGCTGTAGGCGACGTTTCCGTTGAGATTGCCGTCGGAGCGGACGCCGTAAAAGGTCAACCGATCGTCGACCCCGAACAGGCCATGGCGCTTGTAGAAGGCGCCGCCCTGCCAGCGCCCGGTGTTGTCCGCGCCCTGATTGTCGGTGAAGAGCTGCAAGGTGTCGACCGGCGGCTCGATCACCGCGAACTGGAGATCGGTCAGGCCGAAGCTCGTTCCGGGCTGCAGCAGCGCCTTGATCTGCACGTCGTTGGTGCGGTTGAACCAGATCACGTCTCGGTTGAGCTGGGGGACGTCGAGCACCTCGCCTTCGGGCTTGCCCACACGCCGGAGGATGTAGTCGGCGCGGGTCTGCGCGTTGCCTTCGATGGTGGTCTTCTGCAGCCGGCCCTCGGTGAGCCTGATGCGGACGACACCGCCCTTGGCGTCCTGGTCCGGCAGCGTCGCGATGCCCGTGACGATGCCACGCGCGGTGTAGATGGCATTGATGTCGGCGACGAGCTGCAGCAGCGCGGCGATGTCGACATCCTTGCCGACATATCTGCGCGCGATCTCGTCGAGCTCCGCGGGCGTGATGAATTTGGACGGGCCGAACTCGACCTTGCGCAGCCGGAACTTCGGTCCGCCCGGCTTCAGGAGCTGGGACTTCTCCCGCTCGCCGCCGATCACAGCGGGGCCGCCGAGCTTCGGCGGCGCGCTCTGCTGCTCCAGCTGGCGGCGCTGCCGGTCGACATCGTTCTGGATCACGCCGGGATTGATCGAGGGCACCTGCGCGCGCGCGGGCGCGATGCAGGAGGCCGCAATCCCGATCGCCCACGCTGCACGTACCATCCGCATGCCGGCTACCATGCCTGCGCCAGCCGGCTGATGGCGGGCTTGGCCCCCTCGGTGGCCGCATCCTTCCAGCCGGCCCGCCCGGCACGCTGCCCCTGACGGCGCAGCTTGCGTAGGTCGCCCAGCCCTTCGATGTTGACGGCGGGCCCCGATCCCACGGTCTCGACCGGGCGCGGCGCCAGCAGCGCGTCGAGCCGAGCCTGGCCGGAGAGACCGAGCAGATAGAAGCCTCCGCCATCCGTCTTCGCCAGCCAGGTCTCGATGGTCTCGCGGCCCTCGCCGTCGGCCGGGACGTTGCGAACCATGCTCGCGCCGGTGAACTCGTTGCAGCAGCTGTGGCCGGGCCCGTAATTGGTCACGGTGGCCGAGACGTTGCCGGTATAGGACACCACATAGGCATTGCTGACATTGGCGTTGCCGATCTGGGCCATCGTGAACACGCCGTCCGGCTGATAGAGCTGGAGCGTCGGCCAGTTCGAGGGTGCAGGCGAGCGGTTGTTGATCAGCACCTGCTGGGTGGCCGTGGTCAGCATCAACTGGCCCGGCACGTAGCCGTTCAGAATCGAGACGCCGTGCGCGTCGGTCCAGACATTGGCGTCCACGACCCTCAGCTGGTTGATGACGATGGTCTCCGGATCGATCCAGACATTGGCGGACTTCGCCACGCCGCCGTTGTAGCCCGTGATGTTCAGGATGAGGGGCACCGGCGGCGTCGAGCGGATCTGCTCGCCGCGCACATTGATGGTGTCGGCGGCGAGGCTCAGCTCCCGCACGACGCTGACCCAGTTGATCGTCAGGTCGCCCGACGAGGTCAGCTTGATGGAGTCGCCACTGATCCGGTCGAACGACACCGATCCGGCCACGTCGAATCGCGTGTCGCCATGCGCGAAGATCGATCCGCCCCGCAGCGAGCCGGTGTCGGAGTGCAGGTTCAAGTCGCCCGCATCGCCGGGGATGCCCGTCGTCGTGAGCTGGCTGAAGACGATGTCGTTCACGGCGTGCAGGGTCTGCGTACCGCCGCTGACGGCCGTGCCGAGCGTGATCGCGCCCGCCGTGGCGGTGATGTCGAGCGTGCCCCCGACATTGAGATGGTCCCAGTTGACGACGGTGCCCCGCAGCACCGCATTGCCGGATGCGGCGGTGAGGCTGCGGCCGGTGTTGGAACCGGCGGCGATCAGCCTCGCGGAACCGCTGGCCGACACCGAGCCGAGCGTGGGCAGGCCGCCGGACATCACGGTCTGCGCCAGGATGAAGCCGGTGTCGGCATCGACGTTGATACTGCCGGCATCGCCGCTCACACCCGTCGTCGTCAGCGCATTGAAGGTGACGTTGTCGCGTGCGTGAAGGGTCTGGGTCCCCCCGCTCTGCGCGGTCTTGAAGGTGATACTGCCCTGGCTCGCTGTCGCGCCCAGCGTCGTCCCGACGTTCAGCGTGGTCCAGTCGATCGGTCCGGTGGCGATCAGCAGGCCAGAGCCGGTCGTGGCCGCCAGCGTGTTGCCGGTGATGGTCGTCGCCGCCTGCAGCGTCGCGGAGCCATGGGCGGAGACCGCGCCCAGCGTCGTCACGCCACCCGAAACCACCGTCTGAGCCAGGATGAAGCCGTTGTCGGCGGTGACGTCGATGTTGCCGGCATCGCCGCTGTTGCCTGACGTCGCGAGCGACTTGAACGTCACGTTCTGGCTGGCATGAACCGTCTGCGAACCACTGCTGTCGGCGGTGCCGATCAGGATGCTGCCGTTGTTCGTGGCGGCGCGAAAAGCCCCGCTGGCCCCGGCCGCCGTTCCCGCCAGCACCTGGCCGAGCGTCAGCTCGCCCGTACCGACGATGTCAACACTGCCCTTCACCGCCGACAACAGGCTGGCCTCGCTATCGGTGAGGACCTTGACGTAAATATCGCCGGCGCTCGCGCTCGCCGACAGCCGGCTGGCGCTGAGGACGAACCGACTGGTCGCATTGCCGATCCCGTTCGACGCGCTCAGCGATACCTCGGCGCCCGCGCCGGAGGCGACGATCTTGGTCTGGCCATCGCCATTGTCGAGGACCGCGCCGAGCGAGGCGACACCGCCCGCGGTGACGACGATCGACGGAGCGTTCGAGGCGGCCGCATGGGACAGCGAAGACCTGAGCTGACCGATCGTGGCATCACCGGTGGTCGTCACCGAGATCAATCCGGACGCGCTGATGGCCGAATACGCTCCCATCGACAGCGTCGCGGCCACCAGCGTCACGCCGTCCGAGCTGCTTGTCGCGACCACCGGCGCTGCGCTGCTGCCGCTCGCGAAGCTCATGCCGCGATTGGCGAGCAATTGCGTCAGGCCCTGGCTGGTGATGTCACCATTGATGGTGAGCGCGCCGCGCGCCACGTTCAGCGTCAGCGCACCGCCGGAGGTCAGCGTCCCATAGGCGGCGCTCCGGCCGACCGAGAGATCGCCGGTGACGGCGAGAATGCTGAGATCGCCGACCGCCGAACCGGTCACCGCACCGGAGATATTGACCTGTAGCGGCTGGAAGGACGTGCCGTTGAAGCCGATCTTGCCGCCCGCGCGCAGATCGAGGTCGGTTCCCAGAATGTGGATTGCGGTCCGGTCGGTGAAATCGGCTTCGGCATAGATGCTTCCGGTCGCGGCCAGCTGGATCGCATTGCCGGCGGAGATGTTGCCGAGGACGAGATCGCCGGTGGTCTGCCGCACATAGATGCCTTGCGCCGACGAGACCTGGTCGAGCTGGTCGTTGGCGGGATTTGCGAAAGCGATCTGGATCGCGTTCGGGTTGGTCGCGGGATCGCTTCCGGCGGTGCTGGATGCAGCGCCGACATTGCCGCGCTCCGCGATCAGGACCAGATTTGCAACATCGCCCGAGATCACGGCGCCGCTCGCGTTGGCGACAATGTTGCTGACGGCGTCGAGCTTGACGTCGCCGCGGCCAGTCACCTCGATGCCATTGGCCTGCGCTGCGGTGATCGGGCCGTAATTCGCGGTCACGCCGCCGAGCGCGAGGTTGTTCTTGCTGCCGAGATAGACATTGGTCAGCGCCTTGGCCGAAATTGCAATCGGATTGTCGACGACGACAAGATTTTGCTGCGACAGGTTGACCGTATAGGTCGTGACATGGGTCGAGGGATCGGTGACCGCACCAACGGTGAGCTGACCCGGACCGGCCGAGGACAGCAACGCCTTCTGCTCGTTCGTCAACGACGAGGTATCGGCGCTGGTGAAGGTGAATGTCTGGGGCGCGGCCGAATTGCCGACCGAACCGCGCGGCGCGTACAGCATGATCTGGTTGGCGCTGACATTGGCAATGACGTTGTCGTCGATCGGCGGCGGAGGCGCGCCGACGGCGGACGAGGACACCGTGTAGGCGAGCTGGCTCTGGGTCCATTGTGACCCCGCGGTGATGATGCCGTAGACCCGCTCGGTCGACGCGAGCGTATAGCTGTAGTTCGAATTGTAGACGTCCAGTGCCGTCTGCAGCGCCGTGTTGGTCGGCATGCGTTGATTGGCCGTCGAGACGCCGTCGAACAGCTTGGTGAACAGCGTCGTCGACAGCGAGCTTCCGAACAAAGTCCCCAGCGGATCGGCAGGCGCGCTGCCGAGCAAGGTCGTGAGCGAGCTCTTGAGCTGGTCCGTGGTGATCTTGCCGAGCAGGAACTGGTCCCGCAGGAACCGCGTCGTGGCCTCGACCTGCATGTCCGTCGCCGAGACGTTCGCGGGATCGATGCCGAGCTTGGCCGCCACCTGCGCCCGCAGCACCGTCAGCCCGACCGAAGTCGGGCTATAGGTGCTGCCGTTCTGGAAGGCGATGTTCCTGAGCTGGAAGTAGTCGTTGTAGGCCGACGTCACCATGGCCTGGTAGCTGTTGACGGCGTTGGTGGCGGCGTTGCCGCTGAGCAAATCGAGGCTGGCCCAGACATCCTGCAGATGCTGGCTCTGCGCCTGGGTGAGACCGACCGCGGCCCGTCCGTTCAGGATGCTGGCCTGGTTCCCGTCGGAGCCGGCGGCCTCCAGAAAGACCGGGCCGCCGGACGACTGGATCGTGCCGAGACGGAGATCGCCCTTGGACTGGATGATGTAGGTCCCCGTGGCCGAGGCGCTGTCGAGCACGCCCCCATCGACGCTGCCGCCCGCCTGAACCGTACCCGTGGCCTGAATCACCAGCGGATTGATGTTGGTCAGGGTGGACGCGCCGTTGACGACGGCACTCCGCGCGCCGACCGCACCGGAGGTGGAGTTGATCTCGATGTTCCTGCCGATCACGACGGGGTTGGCGATGTTGTAGGCGGAGGCCGAATTGATATCGCCAGTTGCCGACAGGAAGACGTTCCCCTGCGGCATGGAGCCCGCCGAATTCACCTTCACCTGGTTGATCGCCAGCGCGCCGATCGCCGAGATCGCGATATCGCGGTCGATCGAGCTGGCGGTGAGGCTGCCGCCATAGAGCTGCACCTGGACGGGAGCCTTGTTGGCGCCGAGCGTACCGATGCCGCCATCGGCCGCAAGCGTCACGCTGGTGCCCGAGATCACCGGATTGTTGGCATTGGCGCCGACCGTGATGGACGAATTGGTGCCGGTGGCGACCAGCGTCGTCGTGCCCTGAAGGTTGTTGATCGAGCCGTTGACGACGATGCCCGAGGTCGAGTTGACCACGACGGAGCTGTTGCCGCCGCCCGTGAACGAGATGTTGATCGGGTTCGACGCCTTCACCGTGTTGGTCAGCGTCAGCGTCAGGTGATCGTAGATCTGCTGGTACCAGTTGAATTGCGCATCCGCACCGCAGCACTTTTCGGGATGTGTGTTCAAGGGATTGGGATTGCCCTGCGAGTCGACGCCGTCCGCCCAGTGATAGCTGCCGGTGGCGGTGGTGACCTTCTGGTAGTTGGTGCTCTGCACGCCTGACACCAGGCTGGTCGTGGTGGTCCAGTTCGCGCCGGTGGCCTGATTGGGGGTGAAGTGCCAGCCATAGTCGAACTGCGTGCTGTTGGTCGGACGATCCAGCGTCGCTGTGTCGACCCACTGGTAGAGCATGTTCTCCTTCGTCGCGTACTGGATGCCCGCCGTACCGGTCCTGGCGGCGAGCATCGACGCGTCCGGCGCGGCCGCGGTGACGCTGTTGACCTCGTACCGCGACACCTGCTGGTTGCTCGCGGCCTTGGGATCATAGACCCACCACGTCGTCTTCCCTTTGAGCTGATCGACGATCTCGACCACGCTCTGGGCGCTGGCCCCGGTATTGATGGTATTGGTGACGAGCTGGAGCCCGCTCGTATTGTTGACCGTGATCGTGCCGGCACCGCCCTTGATCTCGATATTGCCCTGGGTCTGGGTGCTGTCGGTCGAGGTCGAGATGATCTTGCCGTTGAGATAGACGTAACCGCCGGCGCCCTGCACCACGCCGTTCAGGACGAACTGGTCCGTCAGAGCATTGTACCTGACCCCGATCTTGACGTCGTCGCTGACCGATGTCGTCACCGAGCCGGATACGTCATAATACACGCCGTTCCGCGCATTGGCCTGCGCCGCGGCGAAGTCCGCGCCGCCGTTGCGGTTCTTGAGGCCGTTCGTGCCGTAGATGGCGGCATAGGCGTCGGCGCCGATATTGACCGAGTAATTGCTGCTCGACCCGGCCTGGATGGTGCCGTTGATGTTGATCACGGACGCCGAAATGATGACCGCCTCGCCGCTGATGGTCCGGGTGGCCGTCGCGGTCGCTGGCGTATCGGCCGTCTTCGGCGTGATCGCATCCGGCTGGATGTTGATGACCTGGAAGAAGGCCGCGCATCCCGAGCAATTGAACGGCGTCTTGTAGTTACCGCTATCGGCGTAAACGTTCCGCCCGTCATAGGTCGTCTTCTCCCAGGGAGCGACCACGACATTGTTCGAATTCTGGGACTGCCCCTCGATGATCTTGAGGGTTGCGACATCAGGCACGCTGCCGGCGTTGGGATTGCCGTTGCCGGGCGCGCCCTGGCCCATCGGCAGGAAGATCGCCGAATAGAGCGAGGTGCCGTCGTAATATGTCATCAGCATGCGCGCGGTGAAGATCGTGCTGGCATCGGCATTGCCGACCGGCTGATAGATGCCATGGCTGCTATCGGCGCAGCAGTAATAGAAGTAGGGATGATCGGTCCCCGAACCGATATGTGGGGCGGTGTAATAGTCGCCGTAGGCCCCGAGATAGGTCGCTGCCGTCATCACCGCCGTCAGCGCGTCTTCCGGCCGGTTCTCGGTGGTCGCCCATTGCGAGGTGACCGCGCTGCTGCTGTCGTAGAAGCTGCCGATGCCGCCGAGGAAGGTGAACGTGCCCTTGGGCACCACGATCTGGACGGTCGCGGCGCTGAGCGACTGCGATGCGACGACGCTGCCGAGATTGTTGACGACCTTGAGCAGGCCGTTCGGATTGTTGACGGCGCCATTGAAATAGATGTCGGGCGTGCGCGTCAGCACGTTGCCGTTCTGGTCGATGCCCTGGCCGCTGTCGGGATCCAGGCGATTGTAGGTCGCGGAGATATCGATGACCGGCGAGGCGCTCGGCATCGCGGTGAAGGTCACGTTGGAGTGCGAGTCCGGATCGACGTGGTCGATCTGGCGATAGATTATGTTTCCGCCGGACACGTCGGTGACGGTGAGATTGCCGAGACTCATGAAATCGAGGCCCCTGTTCTCGATCTTGATCAGGGGCGAACTGCGCGCGATGACGGCCGGCGCGGCCGGGTTCGTACCGCTGTTACCGGTCAGCTTCTGCGCCAGGATCGAGACATTGCCGGCGGATACCAGCATGTCGCCGAAAGCGAAGGCGTTGCCGGGCGCGTCGGAGGTGAATGGCGCCTGCTTGATCAGCGTGTCGATCTGGCGCTGGATGTCGTCGGTCGGATCGGTGCCGGATGGCGACATTGTCGCCGGGGTGGTGACCGTCGCGGCCGCGAGCCGGGAACGCACTTGCGTCGCGGAGAGGCCCGTCAGCGTCGCAAGCTGATCGACGACCAGCTGGTACGGATTGAAATTGCCGACGATGGCATATTGGACGGCCTGGTGGTTCCAGCTCATCACCGCGCTGAAATGACTGACGTCGGCGACGGACTCGAGAGTCAGCGCGGAATAAGGACTGGTCGTGCTCAACACCGGCGTG
The DNA here is from genome assembly GCA_964423245.1 of uncultured Bradyrhizobium sp. Lineage (GTDB taxonomy): Bacteria > Pseudomonadota > Alphaproteobacteria > Rhizobiales > Xanthobacteraceae > Bradyrhizobium. The sequence continues at coordinate 61,472 of CAYREH010000005.1, forward strand.
CTCGCGCCGAGGTCGATCGTGATGGTCACGTCGTTGTTGATGCCCGCCACGACCAGGCCGTTGAGTGCGACGTCGCCGCTACCGCTGGTGTTGCTGTGGTTGTCGCTGTTCTTGGCGCTGAAGATGTCGAGATAGGGGTTGTAGTTGCTGCCGTTGCCGGCGGCCGTGACCTGCCCTTGCGTTGCACCGAGATAGATGTTTCTCGCGCCGAGCACGCTCGAGGTCGAAGCCAGCGTCAGGCTCGTGGCGTTGCCTGCATTGGCGGTGCCGCGATAGAGCGTGGAGATCGGAATGACCGTGTTGTTGTAGACGACCGTCGTCGCCGTGGCCTGCACGCTGCTGAACACCGAGCCGTCGCCGGCGAGGCCGGCATACATCGTGATATCGCGCCAGGCGACCAGCTTGGTGTTGTCGCCGACATTTACGGATTGGGTCGCGTGCACCCAGCTGTTGGTGCTGGCGCCGACGCCGGCGATCGCGCCGTAGAGGCTGGCATTGGCGTTGTTGGACGCCGCCATCTTCGCCGCCGTGCCGACATAGATCTGCCCGGCACTGAACAGCTCGCGGGCGTTGATGTTGACCGCGAGTGCCGCGTTCGCCGTCATGTTGGATTGCGCGCCGCCGCCGGCAAACAGTGCGGCGGTCGCCAGGCTCGCGGTATCGGTGGTGTTCAGTGTGTTATAGGCCTCGATGTTGATCACGGCCGTCGAGGTCCGGGGATCGTCGTTGAGGCTCAGCACGGTGCCGGCGTCGATATTGGTGTTGACGCGCTGGGTCACGAAGGACTCGCTCAGCGCCGCCGCGCCCGAGAACATGCCGCCGGAGCCGGATCGCGCGCCGCCGCCGGCCTGATTGACGATGTCGTTGGAGATGACGACGATATCGCCGGCCGCGGAATTGATGATCAAATGCGGTCCGACCTCGGCCGTGGTGGTCGAGTCGACCTCGTTCCGCGCCTTGCCGCCGGACACGCCGGCCGTGGATGCCTGGTAGGCATCGCCGCTGGCCAAATAGTTCGTGGTGTGCGTCGCCTTGATCGTGAGGCCGCCGAGATAGATCGTGTCGTCGGTGGTGCCGCCGTCGAACCGCGCGTTGGTCACGGCGGTCGAATTCGTGGTGGCCACCGCGGCCGCACCGGCATAAGTGCCGCCCGCGCCGACCACCGCGTTTGAGACGTTGGTGTCCCGGCCGTCCGCCCGGATCGTGAGCTTACCCGTGTAGGCGGCGCGGTTCAGGGCGTCCATGTCGGCAGGCGCGCCCAGATAGGCGTAGGTCTGCGCGTTCGACACTGTCTGCGCCACGGTGGCGCCGAGCGCCAGGAAGCCGCTCGAAAGGCCGGTTCCTTCGGCATATTGCGAGCTGTCGTTCTCGGCCTTGATCGACACGTCGGCATTGGGAAGTCGGATCCCCGTTCCCCCATAGGCCTTGACCGTCGCGGTTTCAGAAGCTTTCGCGTAGCTGCCCTGCGCGCCGATCAGCGAGCCGCCGCCGCCAGCGAGCGCCTTGGCCCAGGTCGTCGTGCCATAGATCGGCGTCGTGATCCCGCCGCTCGTCTGCGTGCCGACGATGGGTACGAGCGCCATGGCGGTCACCGCGAGCTTGCCGCCCGAGAAGCTCGTGTTGTCACCGACATCCGCCGTGACGGTGGCGCCAACCGTCGACTGGGCGATGGCGACGCCGACCGCGCCTCCGCCGACCGAAACGCCGATAGCCTCGCTCGACAGATTGGGCGTGATCGCAGCGCCCACCAGCGTGCCGTCACCTGTGGCAGACGTGGTGATCACCGCGCTGGCACCGATCTCGGCGAGCACGCCCGAATCCTCGTGCGCCTCCGCGTCCGCGCCGGCACCGGAGACGATGCCGCCCGAGAGCGCCGTTGCCGTCGTGCTCAAGGTGCCCGCGCCCGAGGCCCCGACGCCCAGCGTCGACGTATTGACGATTGCGCCGTCCAGGACGCGCGCCGTCACCGAGCTGTTGCGGCTCGCCGTGGCGACCGAAGCGCCGGCGGCCACGGCACCGGCGCTGGCGCCGCCGGTGAACACGGCCTGGCTCGTCGAGTCCTGCGCCAGGACCGCAACGCCGGTGCCGCCTGTGCCGGTCACCTGGCCGCCAAGCATGGCCACCACGGTGTTGCTGACATTGCCGACGGCCACGGAAGCCTGTGCGCCGAAGTAGAGCGCCGCACCGCCGGCGATGGCCTCGGTGTCGACGGTCTTGCCGGCGTAAGGTCCGTCGGTGGCATCCTTGACGATCGCGGCGACGTTGACGGCCGGCGCTGACGCGACCAGAGGCGTATCCGCGGCCACCAGACTGCCCGTGCCGTTGCGACCGTAACCGCTCAGATTGGCGAACACCGTGCTGTTGACGCTGGTGTAGCCGATGCCGGCCCCGATGCCGACGTTCTTTGCAAAGCCTGCACCCAGCAGATACATCTTGGCGGCGTTGGCGCTGGTAGCCGCGACGTTGATCTGCGTGCCCGTGACGTTGCCGCCGGCAATCTGGGCAATGACGGCGTCGTTGCCGCCACTCAGGACGTTGCTGACGTCATAGGTCGAGGTGACATTGGCGCTGTTCGGATTGCCGGCCGTGCCGCTGGCGACGGCGTTGCTGCCATGGGCGGTGCTGGTGCCGCTGTTGACGGCCGCGATGGTGCCGTTGCCGCCCTGGTTGAGCTGGCCGGTCTGCTGCCCCTGCGTGTCAGCATCAGCCGTGTTGGTGCCGATGAGGATGACACCGACGGTCGCACCGATGCCGACGCTGCCGCCAATGCCTGCGGTGACCGCGTAGGAGAGCACTTCCTTGGTGCTGAACGCCGTGACGTTGATGGCGCCGGCCGAAGTCAGATTGCTGTTCCAGCTCTCGGCAACGGTCCGGCTCTTGAACGCGATGACGTTGGCCGCGGCGCCGACACCGACCCCTGCCCCGCTGGCGCCGACCGCGAGCGCGCCGGCGATCTCCTTGATCGCCACGTCCTCGTTGGCGTTGATCGTCACCGCGCCGGCCGCGCCGACCGTCACCCCCTGCAGCGTGGTGTCATAAACGCCGGCGATGGTGGTGTTGTTGGCGACCTCGATATTCGCCATGCCCGCGATCGCGGCCGCTCCCGTCGAGAGCGCACCGCCGATCGCATAGGCCTCGAAACGATTCTTGGTCTTGGCCTCGACGTCGAGCGCACCGCTCAGATTGAGCGCGGTGGTATGGGGCGCACCATTGCCCTGATAGCGGAACTCGTCGCCGACATAGGCCAGGGTCCGGTTCGAGGAAACCTGAACCAGGAAGGCCGCGCCGATCGCGGCCTGGCTGCCATAGGCGCCGGAGCCGTTGGCGGAGAAAATGCCCGTGGAGTTGTTGGCGTTCACCGTCAGCGAGGACGCCGTGAGCGCGCCGCCGTCAACATAGGCTTGGGTCGTCGCCTGGAACACGTTCAAGCCGACCGAGCCGGTATTGAAGCCGATTGCGATCGAGGACGCATCTTGCTCCGCATTGGCCTTCACGGTGACGGCGCCGACCGTCGCGCTCGACGACTGGACGCCGCCGACCGTGGCGTTGGTGATATACGCGAAGGTCTCGCGCGACATCGTCGTCGAGACGATCGTCGCACCGCCGCCGCCGGTGCTGCCATAGGCGATGCCGGCGCCGAACGCACCGGAATAGGAGAAGCTCGACGCGGCCACCTCGATCTGCGGCTTGAGCGTCGATGAGGTCAAGCGCGTATCGATGGAAGCGCTGTCGATATAGGCGCGGGTCGCACCGCTCATCACGTTGGTGATGGGATTGATCATGATGGCGATGCCGCTGCTCGCGGCGACCGAGGCGACGTTGGTCACGACCGCCTGGTGCGAGCTCGCGACCACGCCGAGGCCGCGCAGCACGTCCTGGTTCTCGGAGAGATCGGGCGTGGTGTCGGTCGGCGCATGGGCGGCGCCGAGATCGAAAGCATGCGCGAGCGTGCCGTTGTTGACCGACAGCGTATCGGTGGTGCTGGTCCCCAACGCGTCGACCTTGGTGTTCGCGCCGGTAATGTAGGCCGCGGTGGTGCCGGAGATCTGGTTGGTCACCAGCGACCCGGCTCCGCCCGCCGCGCCCTTGCTGATCGAGACTGCGCCGGCGAACACCGCTGCCTTGTCGTTGTTGCCGGCGACCACGCCGACATTGTTGGTGGCCGTGACATCCGCGCCGTTGATGCCGTTGGTGCCCGCAGCCGTGATGTTCGCGGTGACGTTGGTCCCCATCAGATTGGTCGCGACGGAGCCCGCCAGCCCGACCTGCCCGGACATCGCGACACCGACGGCGATGGTCGAGATCGAGGCGTTCGAGTTCGCGCCGATCGCGACGCTGCCGGACGCGGTCAGCCTGGAGCCGGTCACGCCGGCGCTGACATTGTTGGCGATGCTGCTGTAGACGAGCGCAAGGCCCGCCGCGCTGCCTTGGGTCGAGGCACCGGCGATCGCCGCCGTTCCCGTGATGCTGGAACTGTCGGTCGCGTTGACGGAGATATTGCGTCCCGCAACCGAGGACAGCGTCGCGCTCGACAGATTGTTGCCGATCGACGCCGATACGGTGTTTGCGATCGAACTGATTGTCGTGCCGCCGACCCCGGCGAACTGTCCGGTCGCAAGACCGAAGCCGATCGTGACCGACTGGATCCTGGAGGAATCCACCGCGCTCACGCTGACATTGCCCGGCGCCGACATCAGCACATTCGCGATATAGGCCGAACGCGTCGTGGCGATGGTGTCGTAGACGAACGAGGCTCCGACATTGTTCTTGCCGGCCTGGATCAGGCCCGCGACGGAGACGATGCTGGCGCCCGGCCCGTTGCCCGTGCCGCCGTTCAGCGCCGCCGCGCTGAAGTCGATGCAATTCTGCCCGCCGGTGCCGCCGGCGACCGTGCAGGTATCCGAGGCTAGCAGATTGTTGTTCGATTTCCTGACCAGATTGGCAAGCGCAGTGTCCAGCGCCGACACGGCGCCGCTGTCCGCCAGCACCGTCACACCTCCGACGTTGATATTCACCGTCGCGCCGCTGTTGATATAGGCGGTGGTCGTCGGCGAGATCTCGCTGACGACGATGGCGCCGGCCAGTCCATTGGACCCAGCCCCGCCCGAGGCCGCACCGGCCGCGATCACGCTGGCGCTGTCGGCCATCACCAGGAGGCTGTCGTAGTTCGAGATCGACGTGCCGCGGATATGCGCATCGGTCGCGTTGCCGCCCGTGGGATCGGCAATCGAGGCGTAGGTCAGTCCGATCCCGACGCCGGCCTGGCCGCCCGTGACATAGAGCGAGCCGCCACCGATGGCGATATTGGTGGTCTGGTAGGCATCGACCTCGAGCGCGCGATTGACCCCGGACGACTGCCCGGTGATCGTGGAACTTTCGATATAGGCGTTGGCACTGTCAATGATGATGCCGACCGAGGCCGACAGTGACGCGGCGTTGGATTTCGATCCGGCAACGCCAATGGCAACGACGGTCTCCGAGCCGCCATTGAGCGCCTGCACCGTCACCGAACTCTGGTTGTTCAGGGTGGTGCCGTAGATGTACGCGAGTGTGGCGTTGCGCGACATCGCCGCGGCGATCGCGCCGCCGATCGCAGCTCCTTGAGCGGACGCGCCAGCCAGATTGAGCGCCGCCGAGCCGGAGCCATTGTTGAGCATGGTGTCGTTCAGGGCCTGAACGATCGTATTGGTCGTGACGGTGCCCGCTGTCGTGTACTTGTCGACCGTGGTGTTCCTGATATAGGCGCTGGTAGCGAGCGAGACGTCGCTCACCGACGAACTGCCGGCGAGATCGAGGCTGAAGCCGCTGGTGCTCGATCCCGAGGTCGAGCCGATCTTGCTCGCGGCCGTCGTGACGGCTGAGGCTCCACCGGTCGCACCGGCACCGGCCGCGCCCGCCTTGTCGGCGAAGCTGGAGGCCTGCGGCTCCGAGATCGAGGCCGCCACGGCAGCCGCGGTGATGCGCCCCGAGGTGGTCGCGCTGATCGTGAGATTGTCGACATTGACCGCACCGCTTCCGCCGCTGCTGCCGGCGAACGGATCGTTGGCGCTGAACGGGCCGGGCCGGATGTCGGCATGATTGTCGCCGATATAGGCGGAGGTATCGGTATTGGCGCCGAGATAGGCCACCGACAATCCGACCGCGGAGCCTCCGCTTCCATTCCGGCTCATCGCGCCCGACAGCGTCACGACCGACAGATCCTGCTGCGCGAGGATACCGATGGTCGGGGCGTAGACGGTGGCCTGGTTCGAGATCGAGGCATGTGTATTGTTGTTCAGCAAACCGAGCGAGGTGATGCCGTTCAGCGCCAGCGCGCCGGCGGCCTTGCCGGAGGTGGGTGCGACCGCGATAAACTGATCGGAGGTGATCGCGTTGACGGCGATGTCGTCCGCCGCCCGCACCGTCGCGCGGTCCGAGATGCCGGCGATGGTGTTGGTGTTGAACTGGACGAGATTGAGCGCGCCGCCGACCGAGGAGCCGCCAGAGGTGTTGCCGGGCAGGAAGCCGAGCGTGCCGACATTGCCGGCGGCGTCGATCGAAGCCGTGGTCGTGGTGGCCGCGACCTGAATGCTGGCGTCGTAGCTGTGGACGTCGCCATTATCCATCGTCGCCGACCAGCTGCTGCCGCACGTGGCCGTCGTGCAGGTCGCGGTCAGGCTCGCGGACCCCGCCACCCACGCCGTCGTATTGTTGTTCACGACGAAATGATTCAGCGATCCGGCGACGCCGATCGTGTCGCCGGCGTCCGCCGTGGCGTTGGCATAGCTGGTCAGGATGTTGCCGCCGACGCCGAGATTGCCGTTGAGATGGCTCAGCACCGCGCCCAGCCCGTCCCATTTCAGCCAGGTGTTGGTGATTGGCATCGCGGTGTTGGCTTCGACCGCGATGTTCGCTGCGTTGATGAGGGTGCCGCCGCCGACATAGGCGTTCGAATTGTGGGTGAAATTTCCCCAGGCGACGGCGGCGCTGATCGCCGTGCCCTCGCCGGCCGTCACATCAGAAGTGATCGCCGAGGAGGTCGCGTTGCTGCGGACACCCCGGTCGACGAGGTTGCTGACCACGGCGACATTGCCGCTGGCATAAATGCTTGGCGCCCCGCCGCTCGGGTTCTGCGCGATCGCGGCGGTGGCGTTCTCCGTGCTGTTGGCCAGCGCCAGCGCGGCGGCGAACTTGAAATCGAAGTTCACCGGCATCAGCGAGGCCATGTGCTGCGAGATCACCGGATTCAGCGATGGCGTCGAGACCAGTTCCGCCTGAATCAGGCCGACCAAGGCCGGCGTGCCGGCGATGGTCGAGGCCATGGTCGAATTGCTCGTGGTGTTGGAGGTGGCCTCGACCAGCACCGAGCCGTTCATCCGGCTCGACGGGCTGGTTCCCAGCGACGCGCCGAGCAGCGCGGTCGCCGACGTGGTGACGTCGCTCATGGCGAGCGCGCCGCCCATGCCGCCGCTCGCGGTCGGCTTGCTGAACACGACCGCATTCGCACTCGTCGAGAAACTGTTGTTGTTCAGCGCGCGCACCGAGAGGGCGTTTCCGGACGCATTCACGGTCCCGACCGACAGTTGCGCGCCGGTGGCGACGTTGGCCGTCGTGTTGACCGACCCGGTCGAATAGGCAACCGTTTCGACGAATTGCGCGCTGCCGGTCGCGGTCAGCGCGGCAACGTTCATGCTGGCGTCGTTGGTGGCATGAATCGAGAGGCTGCCGCCGGCGCTGATCGTTGCGCCGGACGCGACGCTGGTCGACACATTGCCGTCGATCTTGCCGACGACGACCGACGCGGCAACGGGCGTGAGGCTGCCGAGCAGGCTCGCCACCAGCGCCGGATCCGACGCGGTCTCCGAGCCATGCGCGGCAATGGTGACGTTGCCGCGGCCGCTGATATTGGCGTGGCCGTTGATGCTGACGGTCGCCGTGGCGCTGGCCGCGACATAGCCGCCGTTGAGCCCGAGCAGCGAGGCGGCCAGCGTCTCGCCGACGAGCGCGAAACTGCCGGCAGCCGACCCCTCCAGGAAGCTCGACGTTGCCGTCGAGGTCGCCCCGATCGAGATGGTGCCGCCGGTGATCTGGCCGTCGACCGCAATCCCGGTCACCGCGGTGGCCTGGCCCGACAATTTCGTGTCGCTCGCCGTCGCGGTCAGCGTGACGTTGCCGTCGGTGAAGGTGGTCCCGCCCGTGTTGATCGCCTGGGCGAGAATCTTGGCCCCGTTGACGATGCTGATGGTCGGCGCGTCGATCTCGACGTTGATGGCGTTGCCGACCGAATGAGTCTTTGTGGCACTGTCCAGGTTGCGGGCATCGATCACCGCATGCGCGGCGAGCGTGACCGAGTGATCGGCCTGGACGAGATAGGTGGCGCCGGCGCTCAGTGCGGCGATGGCGTTGGCCACCGACGCGTTCGACAGCGTCACGCCGGTGTCACCCTGGCTCGCATCGCCGATGACCACGTCGGTGGGATCGATCAGCAGCGTACCGGCCCGGCCGTTGGGCGCGCTGAGGTTGACGGTGACGCCGCTGGCGACGTCGATGACGCCGTTGCCGCTGAGTTCGACCAGGCCTGCATTGCCCGTCTGCGAACTGGCATTGAAGGTCGCGCCGCTCTTCACGGTCACGTCGCTGCCGGCCTTGATGATGACGCCGCCGGCGTTCGCCGTCTGGCTTGCCGTGCTCAACCGCGCGCTCTTGCCGATCTCGATGTTGTTGCCGGCTTGGACGGTGATGTTGCTCGGCGTCGACGTCCTGCTCTGCGCGGTGAGCCGTCCGTTGACCCTGGCATTGTTGACGGCACCGATATGGATCGAGCCGTTGCTGACGGTGATCGAACTGGCGCTGCGCAGGCCCTTGGCGTTGACCGAGGCTGCGAACTTCGCGGCGTGGTCGAGATTGGCGATGTCGCGCTGGCTGGCGCCGCCGACATAAACGTTCTGCCCGGTGAGGCGCACGCCGTCCTGGGCGTTGATGCGGCCATAGATGCGGATGTTGCCGTCCGGCGAGACCGGGAACGAGCCGGCCATCAGGTTGCCGACCGCCGATGCGTTGATCTGTCCCTGCGGGCCGACCAGGCTGTCGGTGAACTCCCGCGTGGGCGTCGAGACGTTGAGGCTGCCGACATTGACGGTGCCAGACCGCCCGACCACGAAGCCCTTGGGATCGGCGAAATACACGTTCCCGCCGATCGCGCCGTTCATGTACGCGTTCAGCGTGCCGTTGACATAGACCGGGGCGTCGCGAACGATGTTGACGAGGTTACGCGTGCCGGTCGGCAGTTGCAGGTTGACGGTGTTGCCCTGCCCGACGCTGAACTGCGAGAACGAGTTGAAGGCGTTGTTGCCCGAGACCGTCGATGTCGTGACGTTGGTGACGCCTCCCGACGTCTGCAGGCTGGTCCCGGTCCGGCCGTCGGGCACGATGACGTTCGCCGTCTGCGCCTGAACGCGGACGCTGTACACCGGCAGGAAGACCATCTGCATCGCGCAGAGCAGCGACATCGAACGGAAGCGCGCCAGCCCCCGCAGCGTCAGTTCCTCGTCGTTTTGCCTGGCAGAAGGCCAACGCATCTCGGGTCCTCTTTGTCGGCAGCGACGCCGATCAGAACTGGCCGGGCGGCAGCTTGAAGATGTCCGGGCTCTTGGCGTCGGCCACGTAGAACAGCAGCAGGCTGGTCGGCGTCAGCACGCGCTGATTGTTGTCCTTGGTCTCGAAGGTGCCCTGGAGGAGCAGGATGACCGAGCGATCCTTGGAGTCGCTGCCGCGGAACATCACGACGCCGCCGCTGACCGGCATGTTCACCGCGATCGAGTCGGGCTTGAACCCCTCGCTGAGGAAATGGGCGCGCAGGATGTTGGCGTTGGAGAACAGCTTCTCCGGCGTCATCGCCGCGTCGGTGCCCTTCGACCAGACCGCGCCGACCTGGATCAGCGACTTGGACTTGTAGCCGAACACGTAAGAGAGCTCGGCCGTGCCGCCGTTCGGCAGCAGCTCCGGCACCGGGAGCAGAAGACTGCGCGTCAGCTCGGAGGCGTTGTCCTGGATCTTGATCGCGTCGGGCTTGACGCCGAAATCCTTCGTCATCGCGGCCCGCACGTCGGCCTCGTTCATGCCGAACTTGGCCGAACGGAAGCCGTCGATGGCCTTGGTCTTGTCGTCGGCGGCGGGCGTCTCCGCGGCAGCCGACGTCGCACCGGCCGCCGACGTGGCGCCGGCAGCGGTGGTGGCCGCGCCGGCCGTATTGGCCTTGGCCGCCGGGGCAGCCTTTTGCTTGGGCATCGTCCCCTGGGCCGCGAGCGGACCGGCGACCGCCGAGGCGAGAAGACCGGCAAGGACGGAGACAAGGTAAAGTCGGCGCATCGGAAACCTTCAAAAAACGAAACAACTTGCGGTCATCGGCAAACCTGCAGCGCACAAGGACGGCTGCCCGTCGCGAAGCGGGCGCTGCCGGAAACCGATTCCCTAGTCACGTACAATTACGGTATGGGGCTGCGGAAGGCTGCGAATGAGGGTTCACACGCGCATTTTTTCATCAATTGTGGGCGCCTGCCTTTCGCGTTATGGACGCGGCCGGGGACAATTTCGTCAACAATTGCATGATCAAGCGGACCGCTTTTGCCAACGCCGCGCCGGCGCTCGCACGCCGCGATGTGCTTCGCCTGGCCGGGGCTGCCGCGGCGGGCTGGCTGGCGCTCGGCGCCACGCCGGAGCGAATGCGGATCGTCGCCTCGCTGACCAGCCTGCCGCTCGATGACGAACTGACCCGGCGTGCCATGTCGGACGCCGACAAGACCTCCCGCCTCGGCGGCCTGATCGCCGGCCTGAAGCAGCGCGGCTGGGTGGAAGGCGTCAATTACCGCCTCGAGATGCGCTCGGCGTTCGGGGGGCCGGACAAGCTGGCCGCCGCCGTGCGCGAACTCGTCGACCTCAAGCCCGACGTCGTCCTGACCGGCTCCACGATCGAGACCGCGGCCATGCTGGCGGCGACCAAGACGATTCCGATCATCTTTGCGACGGCCAACGACCCCGTCGGCAATGGCTTCGTCGAGAGCCTCGCCCGGCCCGGCGGCAACGTCACCGGCTTCACCAGCAGCACCGCCGAGATGGGCGGCAAATGGTTTCAGCTGATCCGCGAGGCCGTTCCGGATGTCGCCCGCGTCGGCGTGCTGTTCAATCCGGCGACGACGCCGCGCGCCGGGCGCTTCTTTCTCGATTCCATCGAGCAGGAGGCCGCGTCGACCGGCGTCGGCGTGATCCTGGCCCGGATCGGCAAGCCGGAGGACATCGACGCGGCGATCGGCCGCTTCTCGGGCTCGCCGAAGGCAGCGATGATCGCGCTCGTCGACAGCTTCCTGGTCATCAACCGCAAGGCGATCGTCGGCGCGGCGGAGACCCATCGCGTACCCATGATCTATCCGTTCCACTATTTCATGGATGCGGGCGGGCTGATGAGCTACGGGCCGACGCTGGAGGTGCGCTCGGCCGACTATGTCGATCTCATCCTGCGCGGCACCAAGGCCGGCGACCTGCCGGTGCAGTCGCCGCGCAAATACGATCTCCTGATCAACCGCACGGTCGCCCGCGCGCTCGGACTGAGCCTTCCCTTCACCCTGCTCGCGCGCGCCGACGAGATCCGCGAGTGAATGAGGCCGCCGACCAGGGCTCGTCGCGCGCCCCTGCCGGCCGGCTGTTCCGCAAATATCTCACCGCGATCGTCGCGCTCGCCTTCACCGCGCTCGCCATCAACACCGCCCTCGACGTCTGGTTCTCCTACCGCGAACAGAAGCAGCTTCTGGCGGCGATCCAGCGCGAGCAGGCGGCAAGCGCAGCGGTGCAGATCGGCCAGTTCATCGGCCAGATCGAGAACCAGATCAGGTGGCTCGCGCGCCTGCCGCCGGAGCTGTCGACCAACGAGGACGACCGGCTGAACGCCATCCGCCTGCTGCGCCTGTCGCCGGCCATCGCCGAGATCGCCGAACTCGATGCGCAGGGCCGCGAGCAGGTGCGCGTGTCGCGCCGCGTCGCCGACAGGATCGGCAGCCAGGCCGACCTGTCCGCCTCGCCCGCCTTCCGCGGCGCCAACGACGCCCGCGCCTATTACGGGCCGGTGTATTTCTTCGGCGACACCGAACCGTTCATGACGGTCGCGGTGCGCGGTGCCGGCCGCGATCCCAATGTGGTCGTCGCCGAGGTCAATCTGCGCTTCATCTGGGATCTGGTCGCCGGCATCAGGGTGGGCACCACCGGCAAGGCCTATGTCGTCGATCGCATGGGCATCCTGATCGCACATCCCGACCCGTGGCGGGCGCTGCGCCGCACCGATCTCTCCTCGCATCCGGACGTCCGTGCCGCGCTTGCGGGCGGAGCGCCGCCCTCGGGGGGGCAGGTCAAGGAGGACCTGTCGGAACAGCGCGTGCTGTCGACCCATGCCGCGGTCCCCGCGCTCGGCTGGCTCGTCTTCGTCGATCTTCCGCTCAGCGAAGCCTATGCGCCGATCTACGCCTCGATCGGCCGGTCGGCCTTTCTGCTGATGGTTCTCCTCGCCTGCGCCGTGCTGGTCTCGCTCGCGCTCAGCCGCCGCATGACGGTGCCGATCCAGATGCTGATGCAGGGCGCGAAGCGGATCGGCAGCGGCGATCTCGGCCTGCGGCTCGCGATCAGAACGGGTGACGAGCTCGAGGCGCTCGGCGACCAGTTCAACCGCATGGCGGCGCATTTGCGCGACTCCTACGCCACGCTCGAACGCAAGGTCGTCGAACGCACCGCCGAGCTCGAAAGGGCCCGCGACGCGGCCGAGCATGCCCGCGGCGTCGCGGTCGAGGCCAGCGAGACGAAGTCGCGCTTCCTTGCGGTCGTCAGCCACGAGCTGCGCACGCCGCTCAACGGGGTGATGGGCGTGCTGCAACTGCTCGACGACGGCAATCTCGGCGAGGCGCAGCGCCGCCACCTCGCTACCGCCGCCGCCTCGGGCGAGACGCTGATCGCACTGGTCGATGCCATCCTGGACTATGCGCGGCTGGAGGCGGGCACCGAAACGCTGGAGACGCGCGACTTCCGCCTCGACCAGTTGATCGAGAGCGCCGCCGACCTGATGCGCCCGGCAGCGCTCGCCAGGGGGCTCGCCTTCGACCTCGCCTGCGATGGCGCGACCGATACGACCGTTCACGGCGATCCGGTGCGCCTCAACCGCATCCTGCTCAACCTGATCGGCAACGCGATCAAATTCACCCCGGAGGGTCGCATCGGCGTGACCGCCAGCGCCGACCGGCAGGACGCGCGCGTGCTGGTGCGCATTTCCGTCCGCGACACCGGCATCGGCATCGCGGCCGACATGCATGAGCGGATCTTCGAGGATTTCGTCCAGGCCGACGACAGCATCGCGCGCAGGTTCGGCGGCACCGGCCTTGGGCTCGCGATCGCGCGGCGCCTCGCCCGCCTGATGGGCGGCGAACTCACGGTCAAGAGCGCGCCGGGCGCAGGTAGCACGTTCGCGCTGCAAGTGCCGCTCGGCGTCGCGACGGGCGACACCGCGCAGGGCGTGCCGCCACCGCCCGCGCGGCGGTTGCGCGTGCTGCTGGTCGACGACGACCCCGTCAATTGCGAGGTCGGCGAAGCCATCCTGAACCGTCTCGGCCATCTCCCCACCATCGCGCGGGACGGCGCCTCGGCCGTCGCGCGCGCCCGCGACCAGGCTTTCGACATCATCCTGATGGACCTGCACATGCCCGACATGGACGGCGTCGAGGCGGCGTCACGGATCGGCAAGCTCGGCCTGCCGAACATGCCGCGCATCATCGCCGTCACCGCCGACGTCTCGCGCGGCGCGCGCCAGCGGCTCGCCGGCGCCGGCATCGCCAGGATCGTCAGCAAGCCGATCCAGATCAACGCACTGCGCGAGGCGATCGAGGACGATCCGGCGGTTGCGCAGGCCACGGCCCCACTCGCCGCGGGCGCCTTGATCGACCGGCCTTTCCTCGACGACCAGACGGACCTGCTGGGCGCCGCGCAGATCGCAAAACTTCACCACATCCTGGAGGACACCAGCCGGACGCTGGTCGACGACATCGTCCGCGCCGCGAACGGCGCCGATCACGGGAAGATGGTGCGCTCCGCTCATCAGCTCGGCAGCGCCGCCAGCGCGCTCGGTCTGGTCGGCCTGTTCGAGCGCTGCCGCGAAGTGGAAGATGCCGCAGCAACCATGTCTGCGCCCGAATGCCAGAATGTCGCGCGCGAGCTCGCCATCCTCCGAGATGCCTCGATGCGCGCGCTGGAGGACCTGCTCCCGCCCGCGGAGCCACGCAGGGTCAGATAGGGAGAGTTGTTGCCGAGGCACATGCGTTCGGATGTGTCCTTGGCGGGGCCGTCTGATTCAGGCGCGGCTTCCGCTTCTCAACCGCACGCAGTGCGGCTGCCTATCCCGAACCTCAGCCAGGGATCAACGCCCGATCCCTCACAATTAAAAGGCGACAAAAACAGGAATAACACGCAAAAAACCCTGTAAAATCCTTAATTAATGGCCTTATCCAAACGAAATAATTCAGGAAATTTCGGCAATTATATTTGACTCGGCTTTAATTATGACCCTATCGCATTTAATCGTTCTAAGAATGACCCATTAAAGGGTCGCAACCCGATCAGTTTGAAAGAGTGGGTTAAATTGAGACATTTCAGAAACGCGGCCATTGTTGCGGCAGTTTCGCTCGCAGCCGCCGTGTCGACCATCCCCGCCCATGCAGCGATCATTTTCAGTGCATCCGGCGGCGGGACTGGCGACAATGTGACTTTTCAGAACGTGACTGGTGCCGGGACCAGCACTCTGACGACTTTCACCAACAAGGGTGATGGCGTCACGTTCACCAGCAGCACGGACACCTTGCTCGTGCCGTCGAATGGGCAGTCCCGGATCGTCGCCGGCGATGGTTCGCTCAATGAGCTGAAATGGTTCCTGACCGACCTGACAAAGGGCACCAAGCTCGATATTTTCAACATCAGCACGCCAGATCAGAGAAACGGCACCCCCGCGACCAGCGTGACGATCTACGCCGATGGTCAATCCCAGACGTTCTCGCTCGGCAGAGGCTCGAATTTCTTCTCCGTTTCTGCGACCGGAGCCGATGTCATCGACTCCGTTCGGATCGTGATGACGGGTGGCATCGTCGATGACGTCGAGCAGGTCCGGCTGGGAACGATCGCCAGCATCTCGGCAGTGCCCGAGCCCACGACATGGGCGATGATGTTGATTGGCTTCTGTGGTCTCGGCTTCATGGTGTATCGGAAAAAGAAACAGACATTGACCCTCGCCTGATCATCAAGGCATGGACTGCCATAGGCCGCTTTCGAGCGGCCTATGTATTTGGAGTGGTCAGTCGCTGTTTGGCTCACGCCCGCATCCGCAGCTCGGCCGATTGATGGGCCCGCGCCGAGCCTCCCTGCCTAAGAGCGCCCCTCCTCCCGCCCGAACCGCTCGACCAGAAAATCGATCAGCAGCCGCACCTTTACCGACAGATGCCGCGTCGGCGGATACACCGCGTAGGATGGGTTGAGCCCTTGCGAAACCCATCACTTGTCGCCGACGATGAGCATGATGGGTTTCGCTACGCTCTACCCATCCTACGAGATTGCTGATGGCGGCGCATTCGACCTCAACCATTTCGAGCGCCAGCAGGCAAAGCTGTGGTTCAACGTTAATTCTGACCCGGATGATGCGAAGGCTGACGTTGCGGGTCTTCCCTGCGAGCACGTGACGGCTCCGATCCGCACCGCAGACGCTGAAGAGCAATGGGTTTACAGGCTGTACGAGCGTCTTTGGCCGCCGCGCAGCCGAGATTCTGATGATGACCAAGTTGACGACGCGTCCCGTCGTTGCTTTGATCCAACCCATCTCATTGAATGGTCAGTACAGTTCTCATGAATATTAAATCGATTGGCTTGGCTGCGTTACTCCTGAGTTCTTTCGGAATGGATGCCACGAAAGCCGCAACTCTGACGGGAGACGTCATTTCGGCGTCCTATTTGTCGTCCAACCCGTCCGCCGCGTTCTCGTTCCTGGAATCCTCGAACCCGTTCACCGTTGGCGTTGATCCAGACCCCCTGCTGGCCACGAATGACGGCAATATCGTCGGCATACATTTCGGTCCCACCTCTTTGACGCTCAAAATGGGTGCTGACTACTTCCCTCAAAGCGGTTCCTTTGCGGGGCTTCAATTTAATATCTTGTCGGGCACTCCCTTTGGCTCGATCTCGAGCACCCATTCTTCCAACCCAAACGCCTCGATCTTTGCCTTCTTGTTGGGCGACAAGCTGTTCGTTGATTTGGACAGCAACATCTTCGCACTTGGCGATACGGTCACAGTGAATTTCGCCTTGCCCGTCGCAGCTGTGCCGGAACCCTCGACATGGGCGATGATGGTCGTGGGCTTCTGCGGGCTTGGATGGATCGCACGTCGGCGAAGCAAACCGTTGCAGCGCGCTGCCTAGCCGGATATCGCGATCCGGGATGGCCGTCTGGTTCCAGAGCCGCCGCGAGGCGGCTTCGTCTGCCAGAGCGCGGACCGAGGAATTGCGCTCATCGCGCACTACTGCCCGAACCGCTCGACCAGAAAATCGATCAACAGCCGCACCTTCACCGACAGATGCCGCGTCGGCGGATAGACCGCGTAGAGCGCGAGCGGCGGCGCGGCATAATCGTCCAGCACCGTGCGCAGCTCGCCCTTCTTCAGCGCATCCGCTGCGATGAAGTCCGGCAGCAGCGCGAGCCCCCGGCCCTTGATCGCGGCATCGCGCAGTACCTCGGCATTGTTGACGCAGAGCGACCAGTCCGGCTGGATCCAGTGGTCGCCGTCGCGTCCGGTGAGCTTCCACTGGTTGCCCGTGAGCAGAAAGCCATAGGTCAGCGCGGCATGCTCGCGCAGCTCCTGCGGATGTGTCGGCGTGCCGTGCCGCGCGAGATAGTCCGGCGCGGCGCAGATCATGCGCGCCACAGGCATGATCTTGCGCGCGATCAGGCTGGATGATTCCAGTTCGGCGATCCGCAGCGTCACGTCAAAACCGTCCTGGACCGGATCGAGCAGATCGTCGCTGAGCACCACCTGGAGCTGGAGCTCCGGATAACGCGTCATGAAATCGGCGAGCACCGGGCCGAGCCGGATCGTGCCGAACGACATCGGCGCATTGACGCGCAGCAATCCGCGCGGCGCCGACTGCGCCTGCGCCACCGCCAAATCTGCCGCCTCGATCTCCGAGAGGATCACGACGGCCCGCTCGAAATAGCGCTGGCCGTTCTCGGTCGGGCTCGCATGCCGCGTGGTCCGGTTCAACAGCTGCGCGCCGAGGCTCTCCTCGAGGTCGGCGATGTATTTGCTGATGGCCGAGCGCGACAGGCGGAGCTGGCGGCCGGCCTCGGCAAAGCTGCCGCTTTCCACCACCTTCACGAACGCCCTGAGACTGGCGACCTTATCCAAAGGGCGGCTCCGGCGATTGTTTCCAAATCATAGACATAGATGTCATATTTGCATGGATTGTCACCAATCCAAACCGGAACGATATTTCCCGCCAGAGCAAGACCGCTCCCCGAAACTTTGGAGGACGACATCATGTCTGGACTGCATCACGTGACCGCGATCGCCGGCGACCCGATCCGGAATTTCGGCTTTTACACCAGAGACTTGGGCCTGCGCTTCGTGAAGAAGACGGTGAATTTCGACGACCCCGGCACCTACCATTTCTATTATGGCGACGAGACCGGCCGCCCCGGCACCATCCTGACCTTCTTCCCCTGGGCCGGCGCCCCCTCGGGCCGCCGCGGCGTCGGTGAGACCCACCAGACCGCCTTCCGCGTGCCGCAGCGCTCGCTCGGCTACTGGACCCAGCGTTTCATCGAGAAGGGCATCGCCTATGAGGCGCTGGAGAAGCGCTTCGGCGAATCCGTGCTGCCCTTCACCGATCCCGACGGCATGGCGCTGGCGCTGGTCGGCGTCCCCGGTGCCGAGAACGAGCCGGGCTGGAGCAATGGCGACGTGCCGGCCGAGCATGCGATCCGCGGCTTCCACGGCGTGACCCTGCTGCTCGACAGCGCCGCGAAGACGGCGGCCGTGCTCACCGACGTCTTCGGCTTCAAGGAGACGGGGCGCGAAGGTTCGGTGATCCGCTTCAAGGCGGCGGGCGATGTCGAAGGCAGCGTCGTCGACATCTACGAGGCCAAGGGCTTTTTGCGCGGCCATCAGGGCGGCGGCTCGGTGCACCACATCGCCTTCCGCGCGGCCGACGATGCCGAGCAGGGCGTGATGGCGCAGAAGCTGGTCACCAATCACGGCCTGCACCCGACCGAGCAGCGCGACCGCAACTATTTCCGCTCGATCTACTTCCGCGAGCCCGGCGGCGTTCTGTTCGAGATCGCGACCGACATCCCCGGCTTCGCCGTCGACGAACCGGTCGCCACGCTGGGCCGCGACCTGAAGCTGCCCGGCTTCCTCGAGCCGCATCGCAAGCAGATCGAGGGCGTGCTGCCGAGCCTGGAGGAGAGCGTGGCATGACCGACTTCATCCATCGTTACGAGCCCGCGCGCGACGCGGGCTCTCCCCCGCTTTTGCTGCTGCACGGCACCGGCGGCGACGAGAACGATCTGCTCGGCCTCGGCCAGATGATCTCCCCCGCCCCCGCCCCCCCCCCCCCGCCCGCCCGCGCCCCCACACCGGCCGTCCCCCGCTTCTCCCGCCGGGGGGCGGAGGGCGTGTCCCAGGGGGGGGACTTCCCCCGCCGCGCGGCCGAACTCGGCGACTTCGTCGCCGAGGCACGGAAGCAATACGGCATCGCCGCACCTGTCGCCGTCGGCTTCTCCAATGGCGCCAACATCGCGGCGGCGTTGTTGCTGCTGCAGCCGGAGGTGCTGGCCGGCGCGATCCTGCTGCGCGCCATGGTGCCGTTGTCGGAGCCGCCGAAGGCGGAGCTTGCGGGCAAACCGATCCTGCTGCTCTCCGGCCAGGCTGATCCGATCGTGCCGGCGAGCAATTCGGCAAAGCTTGCGGCGTTGCTGTCGGACGCCGGCGCACGTGTCGACCACAAGGTGCTGCCGGCGGGGCATCAATTGTCGCAGGCCGACGTGACGCTGGCGCGCGGCTGGATCAGCGGTGTCAAGGCGGAAGCGGCGTGAGTTAGCGGGCGGCGCACGTTTCCGACGGTGCGCCGCTTCGCTTCCTGAACACCGCATCTTGATAAGGTCGGCCGAAAACAGACATCGACGTAGCACGGGCGGATACCCTCTAAATAACCGAGAGCCGAAAGTTTCCCTGATATATTCGTCTGGTCCGTTTGTAGAGCGGTGACGTCGCTGATTGAACCACACGCTGACCAAGGAGCGCCCATGAGCCGACGGGTACATTCTCCGACCGGACTCTTTGACACCCTGCACTATGGATTCGCGCAAGTGGTCGTTGTCCCGACGCCGTTCGGTGACACCGTGCACGTGTCCGGCCAAGTCGCTTGGGACGCAGATCGAAAAATCGTTGGCGTGGGAGACATAGCGCGCCAACTCCGAAAGAGCTTGGAGAACCTCGCGGTCGCACTTGCATCGGTAGGCGCAACACTTGATCAAGTCGGCGCACTGCGGCTCTACATAAAGCAAAGCCATATGCACGAGGGCGCGGCTATTGGCGGCGTACTCAGAGAAGTGTTCGATGACAATCCGCCCTGTGCCACATGGATTGGAGTGCCAAACCTCGCGAACGAAGAGTTTCTTGTCGAGGTAGAACCATCAGTAGTCTATCTTGCAAAGGTAGCCCGCTCGTCCGCCAAGCAGACGTCCAACTGACATGCCCTGCCGGTCGTAGGTTCGCCGAAAGAATTACGCGGAACTGGACAGCGTTCAAACTCCGGCCAATCCCGGTGGCGGCTTGCGCATGTTCGACGCCTGCTCATAGGCGTAGGCCAACCGCAGCAGCTTGTGCTCGCTCCAGGCCCGGCCCGCGAAGGTGATGCCGAGCGGATAGTCCGGCGTGTCGTGATCGTCGACGCCGGAGATCAAGCCGCCCGGCACCATGACGCTGGGATAGCCCGCCTTCGCCGCGATCACGCAGCCGGCCGCGCCGGGAAACAGCACCGCATCGAGCCTGTGCTGGTTCATGTAGGCATCCATGCCGCGCGTCCTGGCGGAGAGCAGGTCCATGGCGCGCGCCGATTTGTACTCGCGTTCGCCGAGATCGCCTCGCGTCATCTCGGCCGCGAGGAACAGGTCCTGCCCGAACCGGAGCGCCTTGTCCGCATGCGCGGCGTTGAAGGCCACGATGTCGGCCATGGTCTTCATATCGGTGCCAACAGCCCATTCCTTGAGATAGAGATTCAGATCGCGCTTCAGCTCGTAGAGGAACACGATCGGCGGCGTCGCGACGTTGCCCCTGTTGCGGCTGAGCGGGTTGCGGTTCAGCACGTTCATGCTGGTGCCGGGGCCGCCGATCCAGCCCGCTGTCGGCATGTTGGCGCGCACGATGATTGCGCCGAGATCCTCCAGCACCTTGATCGCGTCGGTCATCACCTTCGCCGACCGGGGCGGCAGCTTGCCGTAATAGCGATCGTTGAGGGGATCGCTCGGATCGCTCGGCACGCCGATGCGCGCGCCCTTCATCGCATCCCTGGTGAGACCGTCGGTGTAGTCGGCCGGCCGCCGCTGCCGCAAGGTCGCGGGGTCGCGCGGGTCCGTCGCCGCCAGCACGTTGAGCAGCATCGCGGCGTCGCGCACGCTGCGCGTCATCGGCCCGATCGTATCCTGGCTGTGCGCGATCGGCACGACCCCGGCACAGCTGACCAGCCCGACGGTCGGCTTCACCGTGACGAGGCCGTTCTGGCTTGCGGGATAGAGCAGCGAGCCCGAGGTTTCGGTGCCGATCGCGGCCGCGCACAGGCCGGCCGCCACGGCGACCGCCGACCCCGCGCTCGATCCGCCCGGCAGCACGATCGGGATGCCGCGCTCATCCACCAGATCGGGCGCGAACGGATTTTTCACCTGGCCGCCCAGCGAGGAATAGCCCGCGGGCATGTCGGCCGCGAGGATGTTGGCGAACTCCGTCAAATTCGCCTTGCCGAGGATCACCGCGCCGGCCTTGCGCAGCAGCCTGACGATCGTGGCGTCGCGCCGTGCGCGCGCGCCCTCCAGCGCCAGCGAGCCCGCCGTCGTCGGCTGCGCGTCGCCCGTTGCGATGTTGTCCTTCAGCAGGATCGGAATGCCCGCCAGCGGCCGCCGCTTCGACGGTCTAACCTCGTCGAGCCCGCCTGCGATCGACAGCGCATCCGGATTGATCGCGCGCACCGAATTGAGCTTCGACCCATTGCGGTCGTACGCATCGATCCGCGCGAGGTAGGCTCTGGTGAGGGCCGTGGCCGTCACGCGTCCCCCTGCCAGGGCCTCGGCGATCTCGCTCATGGAGGCATTGTCGAGACGCAGACCGGCCGGCGAATCGGCGCGGGCGGCAGCGGCGACGCGGCGCGTATCGCGACGGGATGGCTTGTGCATGGCGTGCCTCGCCTGACGGCGGGTCCCGAACCATGACGCCGCGAGCATGACATCATGCCAGTGTTTTGCCCGACGGGTCAACGTCACCGTGACGCGCCGAGCGGCTATGGCAAGTCCTTGAAATCACGCCCCCCGTTACTTTGCATGGGGTTGTTTTTCAGGTTTCTGTTTCGGGGACTGTTCCTTCTCCCCTTGTGGGAGAAGGTGGCGCGAAGCGCCGGATGAGGGGTCTCTGTCCGCGGCGAAAGGAGCCCGCGAGTCAGAGAGCGTCGTCTGCGGCGACATACCCCTCACCCCACCGCGTTCGTGTCCATGAGCAGAGCCGCCCTCTCCCACAAGGGGAGAGGGCACAACAACGCACAGCCCCTACTCCCACGACCACGTCGAGAAATCGTTCTCGAATTGCGGAATGTCCTTCCAGACGCCCTTCAGCTTCTTGCTGGTGATGGTGATCAGCTGCGGCTGGTAGAGGAAGCCGGCGACCGCGTCGGTCGCCAGCATGCGCTGGGCATCGCCGAGCAGCTTGAGGCGGGCGGCCTCGTCGGGCGTCGAGACGATCTGCTTGTAGAGCGCGTTGAAGGCCTCGTTGTTGTAGCCGAGATAGTAATCGGGCTCGGTGATCTTGACGAGGTCGATCGGCTCGACATGGCTGACGATGGTGAGTTCGAAATTGTGCGGACCGTTGCCGGCGAACACCTGCGACAGCCACTGCGCCCATTCGACGTTCTCGATCTTGGCGACGATGCCGACCTTGGCGAGCTGGGCCGCGAGGATCTCGCCGCCCTGCCGCGCATAGGACGGCGGCGGCAGTTTCAGCGACAATTCCAGCGGCGTGGTCACGCCGGCCTCGGCCAGCAGCTTCTTCGCCTTCTCGGGATCGTAGGGATTGATACCGGTGGTGTCGACATAGCCCGGCGCGCCGGGCACGTAGAAGCTGCCGATCGGCGTGCCGAAGCCGTCGACCGCGCCGTCGATCATCGCCTTGCGGTCGATCGCGGCGAGGATCGCACGGCGCACCCGGACGTCGTCGAGCGGCTTCTTGCGCGAATTGATGCCGACGATGGTCTTGGCGCGCGAGCCGCCAACCATGACGTTGAAGCGCGGGTCGGCCTTGAACTGGCCGATGGCGCGCGCGGCGGCGACACGCGGGAACGCATCGACATCGCCCGACAGCAGCGCCGCGGTCTGCGCCGCCGGATCGGAGATGAAGCGGATCGTCACCTTCGACAGCTTGATCGCGGCCGCGTTGCGATAGTCGGCCCATTTGGTCAGCGTGATCGAGGAGCCCTTGGCCCAGGCGCCCAGCTGATACGGCCCGGTGCCGACCGGCTGGGTGATGTTGGTGGGCGCGCTCTTCGGCTCGACGATCGAGCCGCTCGCCTGCCCCAGCAGGAACGGCAGGTTCGGCTCGGAATATTTCACCGTGATCACGATGGTGTCGGCGTCGGGCGCCTCGACCTTCTCGAAGGCCTGGAACAGGCTCTTGTCCTTGTTGGTGCTGGTGGCGACCGCGTTGCGCTCGAAGGAGAACTTCACCGCTGAGGAGTCGAACGGCTCGCCGTTCTGGAACTTGACGCCCTTGCGCAGCTTGAAGGTGTAGGTCTTCAGATCGGGCGAGGCGCTCCAGCTCTCGGCCAGCAGCGGCGAGACCGACCCGTCCTCGTTGATCTTGGTCAGCGTCTCGTAGATGTTGTAGAGCGTCACCTCGGCGATCGCCGCGGCCGCAGCGTTGGTGGGATCGAGGCCCGGCGGCTCCAGCGACATCCCCATGACGACGCTGTCCTTCTTGCCCTGCGCCTGCACCGGCAGCGGCGCGGCAATCAGCGCGGCAGCAAATGCTACGATCGTCAGCTTCTTGAACATATTTTTCTCCCCGGCCTTCACTGGTCCCAGCCTATGCCAATTCTGCTCCGGGCGCTAACCGTCCGCGGCAACCTGCGGCAACGCCATGATTGTTTCCGCCTTGTGGCAGGCGGCGAGATGGACCTCGCCGACGCTGCCTAGCTCAGGGCGGATCGCGCGGCAATGCTGGTCGGCGTGCGGGCAGCGCGCGGCATAGGGGCATCCGGTCGCATCCGCCGCCTGCGAGGCGATCGCCTGCGCCCCGCGCCGCCGCCGGCCGGCGCCCGGGCGCGCCCGCGGCACGGCCTCCAGCAGCGCCCTTGTGTAGGGATGCGCGCAGCGCTCGAACAGATCCTCCGGCCGCCCCTGCTCGACGATCCGGCCGAGATACATCACCGCGACCTCGTCGCAGAGATAGTCGACGACGGCCAGGTCGTGGCTGATCAGGATGTAGCTCAGCCCGAACTGCTCATGCAGATCCTGCATCAGGTTCAGCACCTGCGCCTGCACGGAGACGTCGAGCGCGGAGACCGGCTCATCCGCGACGATCAGCTTCGGCTGGGTGATCAGCGCGCGTGCGATCGCGATGCGCTGGCGCTGGCCGCCGGAGAATTCGTGCGGATATTTCTCCATGTCCGCGTCACGCAGGCCGACCTGCCGCAGCACCGCGCCGACGCGGTCACGGAACGTGCTGCGGTCGACGCCATCGAGTACGGTCAGCGGCTCCGCGACGATGCGCGCGATGGTCTGGCGCGGATCGAGCGAACCGTAGGGATCCTGAAACACCATCTGGAAATCGCGGCGGGCGCGGCGCAGTTCGTCCGCCGGCAGGCGGTTGAGGTCGCGGCCAAGCAGCGCGACCTGCCCCGCCGTCGGCCGCTCCAGCGCCATGACCACCCGTGCCAAAGTCGACTTGCCGGAGCCGGACTCGCCGACGATGCCGAGGCTCCTGCCCGCTTCGACCGTGACGCTGACCCCGTTGAGCGCACGCACCTCGCCCGGCGGCCGAAACAGGCTTTCGCGCGGCAGCGCGTAGCGCTGCTGGAGATCCCTGACGTCGAGGAGAGGCACGGCGCTCATGCGGGCAACACTCCCGCGGCGTCGGCCATCGCCACATCGGTCCGGATGCAGCGGACGCCATGGTCCGGTCCGACCTCCACCATGGGCGGCAGCGCGGTGCGGCAACGATCGATCACGAGCGGGCACCGGTCGGAAAAGGTGCAGCCGGCCGGCAAGTCCGCAAGTTCGGGCACAGTGCCCGCGATCGTCTTCAACCGCGTGCCCTTGCGCGCGCCGAGCCGCGGTCGGGCGGCGAACAGGCCCTGCGTGTAGGGATGTCCCAAGCGGCGGAACACCTCGCCGGTGGGCCCGCTCTCCACCACCGTGCCGCCGTACATCACCATCATCCGCTGCACGTTCTCGGCGATGACGCCGAGATCATGCGAGATCAGGATCATCGACATGCCGCGCTCCGCGACCAGATCGGCGATGAGGTCGAGAATCTGGCCCTGGATGGTGACGTCGAGCGCCGTGGTCGGCTCGTCCGCGATCAAGAGGTCCGGCTCGCAGGCGAGCGCCATGGCAATGGTGACACGCTGGCGCTGGCCGCCGGAGAACTGGTGCGGATAGGCATCGATGCGCCGCGCCGGATCTGGCAGCCCGACGCGGTCGAGCAAGGCGATCGCCTCCCGCCGCGCCTGCGCGGCTGAATAGTTCCTGTGACGGCGCAGCGGCTCGGAAACCTGCTGACCGATCGTATGCATCGGATTGAGTGCGGTCATCGGCTCCTGGAAGATCATGCTGATCCGGTTGCCGCGCAGGCGGCAATAGTCCGCATCGGACAGCCCGACCAGTTCCTCGCCGTCCAGCCTGATGCTGCCGGTGACAACAGCGCTGTCGGGCAACAAACCCATCAGCGACAACGCGGTCACCGATTTGCCGCAGCCGGACTCGCCGACGAGGCCGAGCGTCTCGCCGCGCTTCAACGCAAAACTGACGCCACGTACCGCCTGCGCCGGCCCACGGCTGGTGTTGAGGCGAACGCCCAGACCCTCGACCTCGATCAATGGCGGTGTAGGACTGGCCATGCTCACCGCTCCCGCGCCAGTCGTGGATCGAGCAGATCGCGCAATCCGTCGCCGAGCAAATTGAGGCCGAGCACCGCGATCGCGATCGCCGCGCCCGGATAGACCGCAAGCATCGGCGACTGGAACAGCAGCGTCTGCGCATCGTTCAGCATCCGTCCCCAGGACGGCTGCGGCGGCTGCGTGCCGAGGCCGAGATAGGACAGTGCGGCTTCGGCGAGAATGGCGAGCGCGAACTGGATCGTCGCCTGCACGATCAGGACCGAGAGGATGTTCGGCAGCACGTGCTCGATGGTGATACGAAACGCGCCCTTCCCGGCAGCGCGCGCCGCCAGCACGAACTCGCGTGCCCAGATCGCGTTGGCCGAGCCGCGCGTCAGCCGGGTCAGCGTTGGAATCTGGAAGATGCCGATCGCGATGATCGACGTCACCATCCCCGGTCCCACCACTGCCGCCAGCATGATCGCGGACAGCACCGCGGGAAAGGCGAAAGTGAAGTCCGAGAAGCGCATGATGATCTCCTCGGTCCAGCCGCGCCGGGCCGAGGCGAGCAGGCCGAGACAGACGCCGAAGGTCAGACCAATGCCGACCGCGATGATCCCGACCATGATCGTCGCGCGCGCCCCCGCGAGCAGCAGCGAGACGATGTCCCGGCCGAACGAGTCCGTCCCGAGCCAGTGCGAGGCCGAGGGCGGCTTCAGCTTGGAGGCGATGTCGATCTCGTAAGGCGACCAGGGCGTCCAGACCAGCGACAGCAGCGCGCTGGCGAGCACGAGGAAGCTGAGCACGCCGCCCAGCATGAAGCTGCGATGGCGCAGCGCACGGGCCCAGAACGTCCTCGGCGGCGCGGAACGCGCCGCAGTCGGTCGATCGAACGGCGTGGCGAGAGGCCCGCTCACAGGTCGTGGACCTTGATGCGGGGATCGATGAAGGCATAGAGCACGTCGACGACGAAATTGAC
The DNA here is from genome assembly GCA_964423245.1 of uncultured Bradyrhizobium sp. Taxonomy (GTDB): domain Bacteria; phylum Pseudomonadota; class Alphaproteobacteria; order Rhizobiales; family Xanthobacteraceae; genus Bradyrhizobium. Next base: position 87,846 of record CAYREH010000005.1, read on the forward strand.
GATGACGACCATCGCCGCCAGCAGCATCACGCAATTGCGCACCACGATCAGGTCGCGGTTGGCGATCGACTGGAAGATCAACCGTCCCAGACCCGGCAGGTAGAACACGTTCTCGATCACGATCGTACCGGCGAGCAGATTGGCGAATTGCAGCCCCATCACGGTCATGACGGGGATCATGGCGTTGCGCAGCACGTGCTTCCACAGCACCTCGCGCTTGCCGAGCCCCTTCGCGCGCGCCGTACGGACGAAATCCTCGCGCAGCACGTCAAGCACGGCCGAGCGCGTCACGCGCGCGAGGATGGCGGCCTGCACCACCGCGAGCGAGATCGCCGGCAGCAGCAGCGACTTCATCCCGGGCCAGATGCCATCCTCCCAGCCGGCGAACCCGCCTGCGGAGAGCCATTGCAGCCGCACCGCAAACAACAGCACCAGCAGGATCGCGAACCAGAAATTGGGCAGCGCGATGCCCACTTGCGTCAGCGACATGACCCCGACGTCGCCGAGCCTGTTGTGGTTGGCGGCGGTGTAAATGCCGGCCGACAGCGCCAGCGTCACCGTGATCAGCATGGACATGATCGCGAGCGGGATCGTCAGCGCCATCCGCTCTGCGATCAGGCCGCCGACCGGGGTGCCGTAGACATAGCTGTTGCCGAGATCGCCGACGAACAGGCCCTTGACCCATTGCAGGTAGCGAACCGCGAGCGGCTGATCGAGCCCGAGCTTGACGGCGAGCGCACGCACAGCGTCAGGCGAGGCATCGGCGCCCATCAGCATCTGGGCGGCATTGCCCGGCAGCGCGTCCAGCACCAGGAAAATGATCAGCGACGCGCCGATCAGCGTCGCCAGCAGGGTCAGGACACGGCGAAGGACAAAGACGCTCATGCGCGGTCAGGCTCGGGGCTCATCCGCGGCACGATCAACATGTCCGGGCTCCCGACGCAAGCCCCTTGCGCCTCAGCCGGGCCAGCGCGACAGCAGGTCCTGCGAGGCCTCGAACAGCGCGCTGACGCGCAGCAGTTCGGCATCGGCCCGGAAGCGGCCGACGAGCTGAAGCCCGATCGGTAGGCCGTCGCGGCCGAAGCCGCAGGGAAGGCTGATCGCGGGGTGGCCGGTCATGTTGAAAGGCATGGTCCAGGGGAACCAGTGCGCCCGGACGCCGTCGATGTGCCGGCCGTCGATCTCGATGGTGCCGAACAGGTCCTGGTCGATCGGCAGCGCGGTGCGGGTGATGGTTGGCATCGCCAGCAGGTCCCCGCGCGCAAGCAGTGATTGCACGCGACGGAACAGCGCCGTGCGCGCGAACATCGCCTCCTGGTAGTCGACGCCGCTGACGTTGGTCGCGAGTTCGACCTGCCTGACGAACGTCTCGCTCAGGGCGGGTCCATGCTCCGTCACGAGCTTGCTGAAGCGCGCACGCCAGACCGTGTGGTTGATGGCACGCCAGATCGGCTCGACGTCGAACCCCTCGCCGGAGAACTCCTCCAATTCGGCCCCGAGGCCCGCCAAGCGGTCCAGGCTCGCCCTGAAAGCCTCGGCGACATCCCACGAGACCGGCCGCCCGGGCGGCGACGCACAGAACAGGATCCTTCGTCCGCGCAGATCGCCGCGGGGCACAGCGATGCCCACGAAGTCCGGCACGGGCACACCGATCGACCAGGGATCGCAGGCATCTTCACCCGCCATCGCCTGCATCATCAGGGCGGTGTCGGCGACGGTCCGCGTCATCGGCGTGACATAGGTCTGGTTGCCGAACGCATCGAGCGCCTGGCTGTGCGCGATCACCCCGTTGCTCTGCTTCAGCCCGACCACGCCGTTGCACGCCGCGGGAATCCGGGTCGAGCCGCCGCCATCGGTCGCAATTGCGAGCGGCGCGATGCCGCTCGCCACCGCTACGGCCGCACCGCCGCTGGAGCCGCCCGAGGACCGGCCGGCGTCCCAGGCATTACGGGTCCGGCCGAACAGCGGCGAGTCCGTGAGACATTTGCTGCCGAATTCGGGCGTGGTGGTCTTGCCGACCAGGATCGCGCCTGCGGCCCGCAGCCTTGCGACCGCGACGGCATCCTCGTTCGGGACGTTGTCCTTGTATGGAACGGCCCCGAACGTCGTGGTGACGCCCTGGGTGTTGACGATGTCCTTGACGGTGACAGGTAGTCCATGCAGCAGGCCGAGTGGCTCACCGGCCATCATCTTGCGCTCGGCCTCGCGCGCTTCCGCCATCGCTTCCTCGCCGCACAGCGTGATGAAGCAATTCAGCTCCGGCTGCAGCGCCTCGGCGCGCGCCAGGACAGCGGCCGTCAACTCCACCGGCGATAGTTCCCTTCGTCCGATTCGTGCACGCAGCTCGGTTGCAGGCAGGAGGCAGAGATCGTCGGACATGGCGGCTGGCTCGCATCAAGCTGTTGCGACCTTGCCAGCCTCCATCGGGTCTGTCCATTTCGGCCGGCGCATGGCCGCATGCCTCGTAGCCGGCACACCTTCAGGCGATGTCGATCACCTCTTGGCGCCAGGGCGGATCGGCGCCGGGACGGGTACAGGTGACCGCCGCGCATTGGGCGGCAAAGGCGAGTGCGCGGCGCAGTTCGTCCTCACTGATCGATTTCAGCCGCGCACGTGCAAGACGATTCTCTCGGTGCAGCGCGAACAGCATCCCGGACTGAAAACTATCGCCGGCTCCGATCGTATCCACCACTGCGACCCGCGGCGCAGCCACCTCGATACGTCCTGCTGCCGTGTGCCATGCGACGGCCCCCTGCTGGCCCCGCGTGATCACGACGAGAGCAGTTCCCTGCCGCAACAGCGCTTCGGCCTGCTCCTGATGGGGCTCGTCGCCGAACAGATAGGCGAAGTCGACATCGGACATCTTGATGAGATCGGCATCGGCCGCGAACTCGGCCATGCGCGCAAGATAGCCAGGCTTGTCCTTGACCAGATTGGGCCGGCAATTTGGATCAAAGGCAATCGTCGAGCACGTCCGTGCCTCGGCAATCAGGGCCAACGTCTCGCTCGCGCCCTGCTCGTTCACCAGCGTGGTCGAGCCGACATGCACGGCATCGACGGTCGCGAATGGGATGGTTCCGCGTCGGTACGCCCAGTTCGCTGCCGCTGTGCCGGCATCATAGAACGCGTATTGCGCCTCGCCGGCGACCATGCGGACGAAGGCAAGCGTGGTCTGGTGATCGCTGCGGGTCGCCAGCCCCAGTTCGACGTTCGAGACCGCGGCGTGATCGACGATCATCTGCCCGAACATGTCGTTCGAGACGCCGCCGATGAAACCGGCCGGACCGCCGAGGCGCGCCAATCCGATAGCGACATTGAGGCAGGAGCCGCCGACCACCGGCACCATGGCCTCGCGTCCGTCCGTGCCCCGGGCCGGCACGAAGTCGATCAGCGCATCGCCGCAGGCTATCAGCATGGGGCGGGGCTCAACGCCGCTGATTGTAGACGTCGATGCACACGGCCCCGAGCAGGACGAGCCCCTTGATCACCTGCTGGTAGTCGATGCCGATGCCGAGGATGGACATGCCGTTGTTCATCACGCCCATGATCATCGCACCGACCACGGCGCCGCCGACCCGCCCCACACCGCCATAGGCGGAAGCGCCGCCGATGAAACAGGCGGCGATGACGTCGAGTTCGAAGCCGAGACCGGCCTTGGGGGTCGCCGTATTCAACCGAGCTGCGAAGACGAGGCCGGCCAGGGCCGCGAGCACACCCATGTTGACGAAGGTGAGAAAGGTCAGCCGCTCGGTCTTGATGCCGGACAGGCTCGCCGCCTTGGCGTTGCCGCCGACCGCGTAGATCTGCCGTCCGATCACGGTCCGCCGCGTGACAAAGCCGTAGAGCCCAATCAGGGCCGTCATGATCACCAGCACATTCGGCAGCCCACGGTGCGATGCGATGAGAAAAGTGAAGTAGAGCACCGCGCAGGCCAGCAGGACGCTCTTGCCAAGAAAGAACGCATAGGGCTCCACCTCGATGCCGTGCGACTGCTCGCGCGCGCGCCCCTTCGCGCCGGCATAGACCAAAGCGAGGGCAAGGATCGTGCCGATCAGCATCGAGGTCGGATGTAGCGTGCCCGCCGCCGGCAGCAGTTCCGGAATGAAGCCCGACGACAGTTTCTGGAAGGTCGGCGGGAACGGACCGAGCGACTGTCCCTGCAGGACCGCAAGCGCCAGGCCCTTGAAGACGAGCATGCCGGCCAGCGTCACGATGAAGGACGGGATCTTGAAATAGGCCACCCAGTAGCCCTGAGCCGCGCCGATCGCGGCGCCAACGAAAAGGCAGGCGAGGAAAGCGAGCGCATAGTCGACCTTGTAGGTCACCATCAGCACGGCAGCCACCGCACCGACGAAGCCAGCGACCGAGCCGACCGAGAGGTCGATGTGACCAGTCACGATCACCAGCAGCATGCCCAGCGCCATGATGACGATGTAGCTGTTCTGCAACACGAGATTTGTGAGGTTGAGCGGCTGGAGCAGCGTGCCGCCGGTCATCACCTGGAAGAACAGCATGATCGCGACCAATGACAGCAACATGCCGTAATTGCGCAGATTATTCTTGATGAAGCTGCCGTGGCGTCGTTGTTCGGGCAGCGAAACCGTCTTGTCGGTCATGGCTGCGATCCTCCCAGCTCAGCGGCCTCCAGCGCGCCGCTCCCCTTGTTCCTGTCATACCGCATGATGGCGCGCATGATCTTCTCCTGCGTCGCGTCTGCTGCGGCAAACTCCCCAACGAAGGCGCCGTCGTTCATGACGCAGATGCGGTCGCAGATGCCGAGAAGCTCGGGCATCTCCGAGGAGATCACCACGACGCCCCGGCCAGCTTCCGCCAGTTCGTTGATGATACAATAGATCTCGTATTTGGCACCGACGTCGATGCCCCGTGTCGGCTCGTCAAGGATCAGCACCCTTGGGTCCGTCATCAGCCATTTGGACAGCACCACCTTCTGCTGGTTGCCGCCGGAGAGCTGGCCAGTCTCCTGGTAGACGTCGGAGCAGCGGATCCGCATGCGGTTGCGGTAGTCGCTTGCGACCTTCAGCTCGGCCATGTCGTCGATTACCCGCCGCGGTGCGATCTGGTCGAGACTGGCGAGAGTGATGTTCTTGCGGACGTCGTCGGCGAGGATCAGCCCGAGCTGCTTGCGGTCTTCCGTGACATAGGCCAGGCCTGCGTCGATCGCCGCGGCCACGCTGGGCAGTGCGACCTCTCGGCCTTCGAGCCGAATGCGTCCGCTGATATGGGTGCCCCAGGAGCGTCCGAACAGGCTCATCGCGAATTCGGTACGGCCGGCCCCCATCAGCCCGGCAATGCCAACGACCTCGCCTCGCCTGACGCTGAAATCGACGTTCCTGATCACCTGACGCTCCGGATGGACGGGGTGATGGACCGACCAGTTCTCCACGCTCAGGACGGGCTCGCCGATCTTCACCTTCCGCTCGGGAAAGCGATGGGCGAGGTCGCGGTTCACCATGCTGCGAATGATGCGGTCTTCCTGGATCGGCTCGGCGTGACAATCGATGCTGTCGACGGTGCGGCCGTCGCGCAGCACGGTGATGTGGTCGGCGACACGGGCGACCTCGTTGAGCTTGTGCGAGATCAGGATCGAGCCGATGCCCTGGTCGCGGAACGCCATCAGGCGATCGAGCAATGCAGCGCTGTCGGATTCGTTGAGACTGGCGGTCGGCTCGTCCAGGATCAACATCCGCACCTTCTTGGACAGCGCCTTGGCGATCTCGACGAGTTGCTGCTTGCCGACACCGAAATCGGTGATCAGCGTGTCCGGCGATTCCCTCAGGCCGACTTGCGCCAGCAGATCGCGCGTACGGCGATAGACCTCGTCGCGATCAATCACGCCGAACGTCGACGGCGGATGCGACAGGAAGATATTCTCCGCGATCGACATCAGCGGTATCAGCGCCAGCTCCTGGTGGATGATGATGATGCCGAGGGATTCGGAATCATTGATGTCCCGGAAACGGCGCTCCTCACCTTCGAAGACGATGGTGCCCTCGTAACTGCCATACGGATAGACCCCGCTGAGCACCTTCATCAGCGTGGACTTGCCGGCGCCGTTCTCGCCGACGAGGGCATGGATCTGGCCGGCCTGAACCGAGAAGTTGACGTCGCGAAGCGCCTGTACGCCTGCAAAGCTCTTGCTCACGTTGCGCATCTCCAGAATGGCGGTCATCGGCTCATACTCCTGGATACTTCCATGCCGTCATGGCCGGGCTTTGCCGGGCCATCCACGTGCAGCCACCTCTGACGAAGAGAGTGGATGCCCGGGACGAGCCCCGGGCATGACGACTTGGAGACAGGCTCTTCGTCCCTCAACGAGACCTTCCGGTCCCGGCTCAGAAAAGAAAGCCCTTATTGGAACTGCGACTTCTTGTAGTAGCCGCTGTCGACCAGCACCTTCTCCCAATTGTCCTTGTAGACCACGACCGGCTTCAGCAGATATGACGGCACGGTCTTGACGCCGTTCTCGTAGGTCTTGGTGTCGTTGACGGTGACCTGCTTGCCGCCAAGCGCGGCGTCGACCATGTCGGCCGTCACCTTGGCGAGGTCGCGGGTGTCCTTGAAGATGGTCGAGTACTGATCGCCGCGCAGCATCGCCTTGATCGAGGGCACCTCGGCGTCCTGGCCCGAGATGATGGGCATCGGCTGGCCGGCGCTGCCGTAACCGACGCCCTTCAGCGAGGAGATGATGCCGATCGACAGGCCATCATAGGGTGACAGCACGGCATTGACCCTCTTGTTGCCGTAGTAGGCGCTGAGCAGATTGTCCATGCGGGCCTGCGCGGTGGCGCCGTCCCAGCGGAGCGTCGCCACCTTGTCCATGCCCATCTGACCGGAGGCGACGACGAGCTTGCCGCTATCGATATAGGGCTTCAGCACGCTCATGGCGCCGTTGTAGAAGAAGTAGGCGTTGTTGTCGTCCGGCGAGCCGCCGAACAGCTCGATGTTGAAGGGGCCCTTGCCCTCCTTCAGCCCCAGCCCCTGCTCGATCGACTGCGCCTGGAGCACGCCAACCTGGAAATTGTCGAAGGTCGCGTAGTAATCGACGTTCGGCGTGCCGCGGATCAGGCGGTCATAGGCGATCACGATGATGCCCTTGGCCTTGGCCTGCTTGAGTACGTCGGAGAGCGTGGTGCCGTCGATCGCAGCAATCACCAGCGCCTTCGCTCCCTTGGTCACCATGTTCTCGACCTGCGCGAGCTGGTTCGGAATGTCGTCCTCGGCATATTGCAGGTCGGTGTTGTAGCCCCGCTCCTTCAGCACCTTGACCATGTTGTTGCCGTCGTCGATCCAGCGCGCCGACGACTTGGTCGGCATCGCAATGCCCACCGTCGGTTTGTCCTGCGCCGATGCGGTCGGACCTGCGGCGATCGTCGCGGCACCGGCAAACGCCAGCGCGAGAATTGTCGTCCTCGGTGTCATCATGTTTCGCTCCCTTGGGTGTCGGACTGTTTCTTCATTGCGTGGAGAGGAAGGTCGGTTGTTTGGAGTCTCCTATGTCAGCTTGACGTCGGGCTCCCCCCGGCCCCGCGCGGACGCCTCGAGCAGAAACGTCCAGCCGGCTTCCGGATTGGCGGCCCGTGCCGCCGCGTCCATATCCTGCCAGGCGGAGGTGACGAGCAGGCGCGACAGGTCCGCTCCGACGAAGGCCGGGCAGCTCGCCTGCTTCGCGGGGACCTTCAGCGAGCGCAGCCGTTCGCCGCGCGGTGAATAGACGTCGATGCGACCCGCGCCCCAGCAGGCATTCCAGATCTGCCCATCGGCATCGCACACCGAACCGTCGAGGCTGCCCCTGCCCGTATGCCGCAGCAGCACCTGCGGCTCGCTGCGCGGCAGTCCGGTCGCAGGGTCCAGCGGGACGGTGTAAAGCTCCGCGCGCGGTGTGTCGGTGAAGTAGCCTGTGGCGCCGTCGGGCGAGAAGCAGATTGAATTGGGAATGCTGATGCGCGGGAACAGCAGCGAGACCTCGCCGCGATGAAACGCGTAGATCGCGCCCGCCTCGGCTTCAGCCTTCTTCCCCATCGTCCCGATCCAGAACGTGCCGGACGGATGCACCCGCGCATCGTTGGAGCGCGTCGCAGGATTGTCCGCCTCAAGCGGACAGAGCAACGTCATCCCGCCGCCGGCGATCAAGCGAATATAGAGCCCGTCCTCGGCCACGATCAATTGCCGGGCGGCATCGATCCGCCCGAGCGCACTGGCCATCCGGCCAAGCGCATGAACCAAGATCCTGCCGCTGCCGAGATGAGCCTCGAACAGCCGCCCCTCCCGAATGTCGAACCACCAGGCGGTATCGGTGGTCACGTCATAGGTCGGTCCCTCGCCGAGATGGCAGGGATCGTCCGACAGCACGGATGTTGGGACCAGTTCGATCATGGTGCCACCGTGGAGAAGCGATAGATCGTGTGATGCCGATAGATGGCGCCGGGATCAAGGCGTGGGCTGGGGAAATCCGACCGGTTCGGGGCATCGGGCCAGATGTGCGGCTCCAGGCAGATGGCGTCGGACTGCCGGTAGAGCCAGCCGCCCTTCCCCGAAATGGTGCCGTCGAGATAGTTGCCGGAATAGACCTGAAGCCCGGGCTGATCGGTGAGCAGCTCCATGATGCGCCCCGAGTGCGGTGCACGCAGCCGTGCCGCGAGAGCGAGTTCGCCGTTGCCCCCAAGACAATATGTATGATCGTAGCCACGGCCGTTGCGCAATTGCGGATCACTCTGCCGGATCCGTTCACCGACCAAACGTGCCTTGCGGAAATCGAACGGCGTGCCGGCCACCGCACGCGGCGGCCCAGGCAACGGGATGGCGGTCGGGTCGATCGCAAGAAAATCCTCGGCGGCGACCATCAATTCATGATCGAGGATGGACGTGCCCGATGTCGCGCCCTCCAGATTGAAGAAACTGTGATTCGTCAAATTGACGATGGTCGGTCGATCCGTCCGCGCCTCCATGGTCAGCGACAGTTCGGTCGGTCCGGTGATCCGATAAGTCAGCCGGACATCGAGCCGCCCCGGATAGTTTTCCTCCCCGTCCGGGCTGGTATAGGTCAGCGTCACCGCAGGCTCGGCCCCGGAGGCGAGTTCCGCGATCGCCCAGAGCTTGCGGTCGAAGCCCTCAAGACCGCCATGCAGCGCATTCGGACCATTGTTGACCGGAAGCTGCACCATTTCGCCATCAAGCATGAACTGGCCTTTGGCGATGCGGTTGGCATAGCGGCCGACCGTCGCACCGAAGAACTTCCGTTCGGCAAGATAGCCTGCCAGCGCATCGTGGCCGAGCACGACATCGTCGCAATGGCCCCTTGAGTCCGGCGCGATCAGCGCCTGGATCGCCGCACCATGGGTGATGATGCGGGCTTCGAAGCCGCCCTTGCCGTGCAGCACGATGCGCTCGACCTCGCCCCCGTCGGGCAGCGCTCCAAAGACGTGCTTCTCAAGTCGGGCGTGGGTCATCTCAGTCAACGAACGGTTCGACGATATGGCGCCTGCCGAGCAGGAAGGCATCGGCGACGAGACGAAGCGGCGAAAGATCGACATCGCTCGCACCAGTTGCGGCGAGTCCGACGAAACGCCGATAGAGTTCGCGGTATTCCTGATCCGGAGCCTCGGCAAGTGTCTCGCCGTCGATGGTCATACGTCGCCCGCCGCCCGACAACTGCATCCGGCCTGCCTCCGTTTCCACGAGGATGTCCCAGCTCTGGGGACCGGTCTGCCGGAAGTCGAACTCCGCCGTGATGGGCAGGCCATCGATGTCGGCAAGGCGCAGGCTCGCGGCAATCGGCGCCTGGCAATTGGACGGAAACGAAAGCTCGGCTGCGGTGACGAACACAGGTTTTGACAGGATGCGGGTCAGGATCGACAGCGCGTTGATGCCGGGGTCGAACACGCCGAGGCCACCCGGCTCCCAGATCCAGCTCTGGCCGGGATGCCAGACGCGCACATCTTCCTTCCAGCTGATGTGCACCGACTCGATGCGGCGCTTCGCGAGCCATTCCCGCGCCGGCTCCACCGCGGGCGCATGGCGAGAATGCCAGGTCGCAAACAGCGTACGCCTCGCCGCTTGTGCCATGGCGATCAGGGGATCGAGTTCGGCAACGCCTGTGCCCGGCGGCTTCTCCAGCATGACATGCTTGCCCGCCGACAGCGCGATGGCCGCCTGTGCACGGCGCACCTGCGGAGGCGTGCAGAGAGATACGGCGTCGACCTCCGGGCCCTTCTCCAGAAGTTCTTCGATGGTGGCGAAATGCGGCACGCCCGGCAAGGAGGCATTGCGGCTCGCGACGGCGACAAGCGTCACGCCCGATGTCCCCGCGATCGCGCCGACATGCTGGTCTCGCGCGATCTTGCCGAAGCCGACGATGGCGATGCGAAGGTCAGTCACGCGTGCTCTCCGCTGTCTGCCGGCGGCCGCGCCGTCATGGGGCCGGCCTCGATCGCCGCGCCTTCGTGGCGGCGCAGGCCGTTGTGGATGACATACTCCATCGCCTCAGCGGCGCGGTCGGCATCGCGGGCCACGATGGCGTCGACGATCTTCTGATGCCACAGCAACACGGTCTCGCGGTCCTGCACCTCGACCGGCGCGCTGAGCAGGAACGAGGCCCGCAAGGCGGCCTCGATGACGTGCCCGATCGAGCGCATGAAGAGATTGCCGGAGGCCCGCGCCACCGCCACGTGCAGGGCGAGATCGGCATCGGCAAAGCCGACCGAGTCAGAGGCTTCCGCGCGCATCTGATCCATGCTCAGCCGCAGTTCGACCAGGTCCTGCTCCGAACGTCGGGCAGCCGCGAGCATGGCAGCGCGCGGCTCGACCGCGAGACGGATTTCGGCGAGGTCGTTGAGGAAGCGCTTGTCGATGCCGGCATCGAGATGCCAGGCCAGCACGTCGGCGTCGAACATGTTCCAGGCGCCGCGCTCGCGCACGACGGTGCCGACCCGCGCCTTGGTGGTGAGCAGGCCCTTGGCGACCAGGGTCTTGACGCTTTCTCGCAGCACCGGGCGCGACACGCCGAACATGGCAATCATTTCGGGGTCGCCCGGCAGGCGGGTTCCCTCCGCGTAACGACCGGCGATGATATCGACGCCGATCGAGCGGGCCACCTCCGCATGGTTGGAGTGGGCCCGCCGCATCGGAATGACGACGATGCGCGAGGTCATCACGCCGCTCCCGCACGCCTGGCGGCCGGCCGGCGCGCGAACGCGACCAGCATCTGCTGCAGGACGATAAAGGCGAACAGCAGCACGCCGGTCGCGATCTTGGTCCACCAGCTCGACAGCGTGCCGTCGAAATTGATGTAGGTCTGGATCAGGCCCTGGATCAGGACGCCGAGAAAGGTTCCGATCACCGAGCCCTGCCCTCCCGTGAGCAGCGTGCCGCCGATCACGACGGCGGCGATGGTGTCGAGTTCGACGCCGACGGCTGAGAGCGAATAGCCGGCGCTGGTATAGAAGGAGAACACGATGCCGGCCAATCCGGCGAGCAGGCTGGACAGCATGTAGATCTTCACCGTCATCTTGCCGACGGCGACGCCCATCAGGCTTGCGGTCGCCCGGTTGCCGCCGAGTGCGTAGACATTGACGCCGAAGCGGGTGAGATGCAACAGCAGCGCGCCTCCGATCACGACCACGAGCATGATGATCGCAACCACCGTCAATCGTCCGCCGCCAGGCAGGCGGACGGCAAAATCCGACACAGCCGAATAGAACGGCGCGGTGATGGGCACCGACTCGGTCGAGAGCAGAAAACTGGCGCCGCGGGCCAGGAACATGCCGGCGAGCGTCACGATGAAGGGCGGCAGCTCGAAAACGTGGATGACCGCGCCCATCGCTGCACCAAAGGCGGCCGACAGCGCCAGGATGGCAACGAACGCAGCGAGCGGCGGCACGCCCCAGCGTTCGATGGCCAGCGCGACGAAGACGGTGGTGAAGCCGATCACCGAACCGACCGACAGATCGATGCCGCCGGAGATGATCACAAAGGTCATGCCGGTGGCAACGATGCCGAGAAAGGCATTGTCGGTCAGGAGATTTCCGACCACGCGGGTCGAGGCGATGTTGGGAAACTGCACCGCGCACAGGACGAAACCGGCAACCAGCACGATGGCGGTGATCAGGACGGGGGGCAGACCTCTCATGCTTTCGTCCTCCGCAGACGCGCAGCGATGCCGGAGAAGCCCGCCAGCCTGGGCGATTGCAGCAGCAACACGGCGAGGACCACAACGGCCTTGACCAGCAGGTTGAACTCCGGAGGATAGCCGGACAGCAGGATCCCCGTATTCATGGCCTGGATGATCAGCGCGCCGATCACGGCCAGCACCAGGCTGAAGCGGCCTCCGAACAGCGAGGTGCCGCCGATCACGACCGCAAGGATGGCGTCGAGTTCCAGCCACAGGCCGGAATTGTTGGCGTCCGCGCCCATGATATCGGCCGCCGCGATCACGCCGGCCAGCGCAGCGCAGACCCCGCACCACACGTAAACGGAAAGCACCATCGCGCGCGTCCCGACTCCCGCGAGTTCGCTCGCGCGCGCATTGCCGCCGGTTGCCTCGATCAGGAGTCCGAGCGCAGAGCCGCGCACCACCGATGCGGTCAGGATCAGCATCAAGAGCGTGATGGCGACCGGCATGGGCAGCCCGAGCACGGCGCCGTTCCCGAGCCAGACCAGATCCGGCGACGAGAAGGTCACGATCCGCCCTTCGGTGATGAGCTGCGCGATACCCCGCCCCGCCACCATCAGAATCAAGGTGGCCACGATCGGCTGCATGCCGAGCACAGCCACCAGAAATCCGTTCCACAAGCCGCAGATCAGGCCCGCGCCGAGGGCGGCGGCAAGCACCACCGGCAGACCGTGACCGTCGGCAAGGCTCGCCGCGATTGCGCCGGAGATCGCCATCACGGCCCCGACGGAGAGGTCGATGCCGCGCGTGGCAATCACCAGTACCATGCCGAGCGAAAGCAGCGCCACCGGCGCGCCGCGGTTGAGCACGTCGATGAGGCTGCCGAACAGCCGGCCGTCCTGCAGACGAAGATCGAAGAACTGCGGTGACACCACGCGGTCGATCGCCAGGATGACGACGAGCGCTGCGATCTGGGCAAAGCCACGCCTCGGCACGAGCAAAGTCATGCCTGGCCTTCATGGGCCACGGCGTGGCCTTCGGCGGCGATGGCGGCAAGGATGTTGGTGACGTCGATGTCCTGCCCGGCGAGCTCTTCGACATGGGCGCGGTCGCGCAGCACCACGACGCGATTAGAATAGGTCACGATCTCGTCGAGCTCGGAGGAGATGACGAGCAGAGCCAGGCCGTCGTTGCAGAGATCGCGGATCAGGCGGATGATCTCGGCATGCGCGCCGACGTCGATGCCGCGTGTCGGCTCGTCGAGCACGAGCAGCCGCGGCGAGGTTGCCAGCCAGCGTGCCAGCAGCACCTTCTGCTGATTGCCGCCGGACAACAGCCCCACCGCTCGTTCCGGATCGGGCGGACGGATATCCAGCATCCCCACGTAGCGTTGTGCGATTTCGTCCTGCTCGCGCCGCGACAGCGGTCGATGCAGGCCGCGCTTGGCCTGGAGCGCGAGCACGATGTTCTCGCGCACGGTGAGATCGGCGACGATGCCTTCTGTTTTGCGCTCTTCCGGGCAATAGCCGAACCCGTGGCGGACGCCGTCGCGCGGCGATTGCAGCCGCACAGCGGCGCCCTCCACCTTCGCCTGCCCCCGGTCCGCGCGCTCGGCACCAAAGATAAGCCGGGCCGTCTCGGTGCGGCCCGAGCCGAGCAATCCGGCGAGGCCGACGACCTCGCCATGGCGCAGTTCGAGATTGAACGGGGCCATGTAGCCGGCCTTGCCATATTCCTCGAAGCTGGCGCACACGGTCCGCGCGTCTTGGCCACCGGCGGCGGCGGCCTTTGCGCCCGAGGTCTCCGCCAGTTCGCGGCCGAGCATCATGCGGATCAGATCGAGGCGCGGCAGCGAGGGGGTCTCGCGCTCACCGACCAGACGGCCGTTGCGCAGCACGGTGATCCGGTCCGAGATCTCGTAGACCTGATCCAGGAAATGACTGACGAAGACGATGCCAATGCCGCGCCCGGAAAGCTGACGCATGATGCCGAACAGGATCTCCACCTCGTGGCGATCGAGGCTGGCGGTCGGCTCGTCCAGAATGAGCACGCGCGCGGAGAGATCGACGGCGCGCGCGATCGCGATCACGTGCTGCACGGCCACGGAATAGCTTCCAAGCGGCGCCGCGACATCGATGTCGAGGCCAAAATCGGCAAGTAACAGCCCGGCGCGCCGGCGCATCTCGCCCTCGCGGACGATGCCGAAGCGCATCGGCTGTCGATCGAGGAAAAGGTTCTGCGCGACGGATAGATTCGGCAGCAGGTTGACCTCCTGGTAGACGGTGGCAATGCCGGCATCGAGCGCCTCCCGCGCGGAACGCGGGGCAACCTCCTCGCCGCCAAGGCGCACGATCCCGGCATCGCGTGCGAACACGCCCGTCACAACCTTGATCAGGGTGGACTTGCCCGCACCGTTCTCGCCGAGCAGCGCATGGATTTCGCCGGCGCGCAGCGTGAAGTCGACGTCCTGCAACGCCCGCACCGCGCCGAAACTCTTGCTGATCCCACGCACCTCCAGGAGGTGCGGAGCAGGATCGCGGCTGATCTCCATGGCAGACTTGCTCCCGCCGGTGCCCGCCCATGCGGCGGACACCAGGCCTCTTCGTTCATCTGGCGTTTTTCTGGAGGGGACCGGACCGCAAGGGCGCGGCCCGGTCCGGTCATCGACGTCAGTAACCGAGGCCTTTCTTGCTGTCATAGATCTTCTGCGGATCGTCGGCAGCGGTGTACAGCTTGGACTCGGTCTGGATCCATTTCGGCGGAACCGTTCCCTTCTCCTTGAAGGCCGCAATGGCATCGAGCGCGGGACCGGCCATGTTGGGCGTCAGCTCCACCGTGGCGTTGGCTTCTCCGGCGGCCATCGCCTTGAAGATATCGGGAACCGCGTCGATCGAGACGGTGAGGATCTCCTTGCCCGGCTTGAGGCCCGCCTCCTTCATCGCCTGGATGGCGCCGACCATCATGTCGTCGTTGTGGGCGTAGACCGCACAGATCGACTTGCCGCCGCCTTCGGCCTTGATGAAGCTCTCCATGACTTCCTTGCCCTTGGCACGGGTGAAGTCGCCGGTCTGGCTCCGCACGACCTTCAGGTTCGCGTGCTTAGCGATGGCAGTATCGAAGCCCTTCTTGCGATTGGTGGCGACGCTGGCGCCGACCGTGCCCTGCAATTCGACGATGTTGCAGGCCTTGCCGCCAACGGTCTTGGCCAGCCATTCGCCGGCGACCGCACCTTCATGGACGCTGTCCGACGTCACCGCCGTGAGATAGAGGTCCTTGCCGGAGGGATCGATGTCGCGGTCCAGCAGCACGACAGGAATCTTGGCCTCCTTGGCTTCCTTCAGCACGGCGTCCCAGCCGGTCGAGACCACGGGAGCGAGAAAGATCGCATCGACGTTCTGCGCGATGAAGGAGCGGATCGCCTTGATCTGGTTCTCCTGCTTCTGCTGGGCGTCGGCGATCTTGAGATTGACCTTGCGCTTGGCGGCCTCCTGCTTGGAGACCGAGGTCTCGGCCGCGCGCCATCCGGATTCGGATCCGATCTGCGAGAAACCGATCGTGAGTTCTGCGGCCTTGGCCGGCAGTGCGAGCAGCATGGCCGTGGCGGCCGCAGCCGCAAGGAGGGCTTTAGGGGTCATCTGGCGTGTCTCCCAAAAATGTTTGCCGGGGCGTCAATTGGTATCAAGACACCCTCGGGCCACCCTTTGCAGGCGGCGGACGACACTATTTCATGGAGAGAACATTCCGACTAGTCATATTATTTGACTATTCGCTCTCGCCTCCCGCTCCGCCCCCTGAGACACGCGCCAGCTGAGTAGATCACGAGACTACAACGCCAAGATGATGGCGACAATCTGCCGATGGGTAAGCCCCTCCCAGCCCCATGTCCTTGGTCAAGGCAGCGACAACCTGCGGTCAGATCAGCTTCCGCTGCGCCAGGTTCTTCATCAGCGCCCCGATGCCGAAGGTCCAGGGCTCGCATTCGTCGCTGGTCCGCATGCGATTGACCAGCTTGCCGAGCTGCGGGGCGGAAATCGTGACGATGTCGTCACGCTTGTGGGTGAAGCCCTGCCCCGGCGCGTCGCGATCCTCGACCGGCGCGAACATGGTGCCGAGGAACAGCACGAAGCCGTCGGGATACTGGTGCACTTTGCCGATCGTCTGCGCGACGAGATCGGTTGGATCGCGACTGATCTTGCTGATCGAGGAATGACCGTTGAGGACGAAGCCGTCCTGTCCCTTCACGTTCAGGCTGATGTCGAGCTTGCGGGCATCGTCCAGCGTGAAGCTGTCGTCGAACAGGCGCAGCAACGGTCCGATCGCACAGGAAGCGTTATTGTCCTTGGCCTTCGACAGCAGGAGCGCCGAACGTCCCTCGAAGTCACGCAGATTGACGTCGTTGCCGAGCGCACCGCCGACGATGCGGCCGCGGCTCGACACGAACAGCACGAGTTCGGGCTCGGGGTTATTCCAGGTCGACTTGGGGTGCAGGCCCGCATCCATGCCAGTCCCGACCGAAGACAAGGTCGGAGCCTTGGTGAAGACCTCGGCGTCGGGACCGATGCCCACTTCCAGATACTGACTCCAGGCATTCTGATCGATCAGCACCTGCTTCAGCCGCATTGCCTGGTCCGAACCGGGCTTCAGCTTGGACAGATCATCGCCGATCAGCCGCGTCACTTCCTTGCGAATGGCTTCAGCCGAGGCGGGATTGCCCTTCGCTCGCTCCTCGATCACCCGCTCCAGCATCGAGATCGCGAAGGTCACGCCAGCCGCCTTGAGCGTCTGGAGATCGACCGGCGCCAGGAGCCAGGGTCTGGCGGAATCGCGCCGGTCGGGCGGCGTATTGGCCGCGATCACCTCGAGATCGCCGATCCGCTCGCCCGTCGTCTGCGCGAGCGCCTGAGCCGGATTGTCCTGTTCGCAGAGCGCGCTGATGGTCGGGAAAGTCGCGGAGACGTCGAACACGCCGTCGCTGCGCACGGCAACGACAGCCGGCCCGTTCGCCTGCGGCAGCCAGACACGGCCGGCCAGCGTTCCCCGCGTTCCATCCTCGGGAAGAAGCTCCTTGGCAGTCAATGCGATCATGGCCGCGTCCTCGCTGTTTCTGAGGACCGGAGCGCGAACGACCGATCCCGTTGGCGAAGACCAATAAACGTCTGGCAAGGGAAGTCCAGAGCGGCGACCGCCCTGCTACGCCCCTGCCCTCGCCTTCCGGGCCGCGATCTGCTGGAGGGCCCACCGTGCATTCTTGCGCACGTCGGGATCGGCATCGTCGGCAATCACGGCCAGGAACGCCTCGCCATCCGGATGAGCGATTTCGCCGAGAGCCGCCGCGGCTTCCTTGCGCAGGTTGGCCTGTTCATGAGCGATGCACTGGCCGATCGGCCGCACCGCACGTTCGATCTTCATCCGGCCAAGGCTTCGGATCGCCTTCAGCCGCACCTGCCAGAACTCATCCGCGAGCGACGCCACGAGCTGCTCTGCCGCGATCGCACCGTTGAGGTTGAGGCCGAGCGTTTCGGCGGCCATCTCGCGCACCATCCAGTCGCTGTCCTTCAAGGCGCGGGTGATCGTCTCGGCTGCCGGTTTCATCTGCGAGAATGCCAGCGCGGACACCGCCGCACGGCGCACATGTGCATCCGGGTCATTGATCAAGGCCGTCAGCGCAGGAATCGATTCCTCCAGCTTGAGGAATCCGATGACGCCGATCGCCTGCACGCGCACCGCCGCATCCTGGTCCAGGAGCGCTTCCAGCGCGGGCTTGAGGGTGTCCTTGCGGCGCAATTCCTTCAAGGCCCGCAAGGCGCCCGTTCGGACAAAGGCATGAGGATGTCGCACCAGGGGCAGCACCACATCGGCGCAGGCCGGATCCTTGAAACCGGCCATGCTGTCGGCCGCGGCCGCCGCCACGATCCGCTCGGGATCGACCAGCAACTTCACCAGCGCCGTCGCCGCGTCCGGTCCGTCGAACTCGCCGAGCGCCATCGCGACTTGCTGGCGGACGCCGGCATCGGGGTCGTCGACCATCTTGGCCAGATGCGGCACCGCGGCCGGATCGCCGGAATGCCCGAGCGCGATGATGGCGACGCGCCGTTCGGCGGGATCGGCCGCCTGGAGCCGCTCGTCAGCGTCCTCGAGATCGTCGTAGGATTCGAACGGGCTGGACATGCTCACCTCAACAGATAGGGAATGTTGACCGTGACGGCACCGGTCGGACAATCGGCCTCGCAGGGCATGCAGTACCAGCACTCGTCGTAGGCCATGTAGGCCTTGTTGGTCATCTCGCTGATGCGCAGGACGTCGAGCGGACAGACGTCGACACAGACGGTGCAGCCCTTGTCGGCGATGCATTTGGCGTCGTCGACGACGACCGGGACCGACGTCTGATAGGAGGCGAGAGGCATCGTTGAATCTCCTTGCTGTTGCGGCAGGTCAGGCGGTCGCGCGGATGCGCTGCTTGTCGTAGAGGTCCTTCTCGTCCTCGGCGATCGGCACGACGTAAGGCTCGACTGCGCGCTTCTCGCTGGTCATCCTGCCGTCCCGCTTGCTGAGTAGCGTGTGGCAGAACCAGTTCTCGTTGTCCTTCTCCGGGAAGTCGGTACGCCAGTGATAGAGACCCCAGCGGCTTTCTTCGCGGTAGAGCGAGGCGTGGGCGGCCATGTCGGCGCAATCCATGATCGATTGCACTTCGAGGGCGCGGAGCAGCTCATGCGCGTTGCGGGCGATCATGCGTTCCTGCATGTCCTCCCGCGCCTCGGCAAGCCGGCGCATGCCGAGCTCGTATTTGCGCGTCACCTTCGGCGGCTGCAGATAGTCGTTGACCAGGCGGCGGGTCTTGTACTCGATCTGGTTCGGGGGAATGCCGTCCTCCCGCTTCGTCGGCGCCATCACGCGGTCGCGTTCCACGGCGACGTCGGCAGCATCGAATTCCGCGAAATCGTGATTGTCAGCGAACTCCATCGCGTCGATGCCAGCGACCGCGCCATTGGTGAATGCGCCAAGCATGTAGTTGTGCGGCACGCTCGCCATGTCGCCGGCAGCGTAGAGGCCCGGCACCGTCGTTCGAGCATTGTCGTCGACGAAAACGCCGGAGGCACTGTGGCCGGAACAGAAACCGATCTCGGAGATGTGCATCTCGATCGATTCGCTGCGGTAGTCGACGCCGCGCCCCTGCTGGAACAGGCCGCGCGTCGGCCGCTCCACCTTGTGCAGCGTGGACTCGATTTCCGAGATCGTATCCGGATGCAGATGCTTGAGCTGAAGGAAGACCGGTCCCTTGCCTGAGAGAAGCTCGTTGTAGAACTCGAGCATCATCTGACCCGACCAGTAATCGCACTCGATGAAGCGGGAGCCCTCGTTATTGGCGGTGTATGCGCCGAAGGGACCAGCGACATAGGCGCAGGCCGGCCCGTTATAGTCCTTGATCAGCGGATTGATCTGGAAGCATTCGAGGTTCGCGAGCGCGGCGCCGGCGTGGTAGGCCATGGCGTAGCCGTCGCCGGAATTGGCGGCATTCTCGTAGGTTCCGAACATGTAACCGGATGTCGGAAGACCGAGGCGGCCGGCGGCCCCCATGCAAAGGATGACGGCCTTGGCCTTGATCACCAGCATTTCGGCCGTGCGCGTGTTGACGCTGACGGCGCCGGCAATGCGGCCATCGGCCGATTTCAGCAGACGGGTCGCCATATAGCGGTTCGAGATCAGGATGCGGGCGCGGCGGAGCTGGCGGTAGAGCGCCTTCTTCACGGTCTCGCCGTTCGGCATCGGCAGCACATAGGTGCCGATATGGTGCACCTTCTTGACGGCGTAGTCGCCGTTCTCGTTCTTCAGGAAGCGAATGCCGAAACTATCCAGCTCTTCGATGATGCTGTAGCAATTCTGGGCGTATTTGTAGACTGCCTTCTGATCGACGATGCCGTCGTTGGCGATGGTGATCTCCTTGGTATACTGCTCGGGCGTGGCGTAACCGGGAATCACGGCGTTGTTCAGACCGTCCATGCCCATCGAGATCGCGCCCGAACGCTTGACGTTGGCCTTCTCGAGCAGCACGACGTTGGCTTTCGGATTCTTAAGCTTCGCCTTCAGCGCCGCCATCGGGCCAGCCGTTCCACCGCCGATCACGAGCACATCGCAGGAAACCTCTGAGAGTCCGTCCACGATCTGATCTAGTGCCATCACTTGCTCCTGGTTCGCCGAAAGCCGGCGCCTTTGGGTCAGATTTGTTCAGGCGGCGATCCGGCGATAGCAATTAGTTGTCGCCGGAACACGATTTGCGCCTCAGCGTTCGACAAAGGCCTTCTCGATGACGAAGTGCCCGGGCTGGCTGTGACTGCCTTCGACAAAGCCGCGCGCGGAGAACATCGAATGCAGGTCTTCCAGCATGGCCGGGCTGCCGCACAGCATGATACGATCCGTTTCGACATCGAGGCCGGACTGCCCGATGTCCTCGAACAACTGACCGGACGCGACCAGGTCCGTGATGCGGCCGCGGTTTTTGAAAGGCTCCCGGGTCACGGTCGGGTAGTAGACGAGCTTGTCGCCGATCAGCGGGCCGAAGACGTCGTGATCGCGCAACCCCTCGACCAGATGCTCCCCGTAGGCGAGTTCCGAGACCTGACGGCAGCCATGGGCCAGCACGATGCTGTCGTAGCCATCATAGACCTCGGGATCCTTGATCAGGCTGGCAAAGGGGGCGAGCCCCGTTCCGGTCGACAACAGCAGCAGCCGCTTTCCGGGAATGAGATTGCCCGTGATCAGCGTGCCCGTCGCCTTGCGGCCCACCAAAATGACGTCGCCTTCCCTGATCTTCTGAAGACGCGACGTCAGCGGACCATCCTGCACCTTGATCGAGAAGAATTCGAGCGCTTCCTCGTGATTGGCGCTGGCCATGCTGTAGGCGCGCATCAACGGCTTGCCGTCGACCTCGAGACCGATCATGGCGAACTGGCCGTTCTGGAAACGGAAGCCGGGATCGCGCGTTGCGGTGAAACTGAACAGCGACTCGGTCCAGTGCCGAACCGAAAGAACCGTTTCCTTCTGAAATGCGCTCATCCAACGTCTCTCCTCGTATGACGGCGCGCAACGTCACGGAGAGACAGACTTCCGGCAACTCCGAAGTGAGATCCACGGTCGATTAGTTTCACATTTGCAAGCGACGCCGGGTGAACAGACAGCCCGTGCCCGCGCGGGCAATTAGTTGCTATCGTCCACGCCCCGCGCCGGCTTAAGAAGGCTCCGGAGGGTCCATCATGACCATGACCGCCCCGGTGGCACCGACCGTGTCCGACTACGAAGCGAGCGACGATCTCGCGGCCCTGCTCGTCCGAACAACCCAGGACGAGGCCCTCAGCCTGCCGGCAGAGCAACTTCGCCTGTCCTGCAAATGCGCCCACTGCACCCGAGCGCGCTTCGACGGCCGCTTCCCGGACAGGTTCCCCGGCATCGCCATTACCGAGATTGGTGATCTCGGCTATGGGCTGAACATCGCCTTTTCGGATGGACACAATCGCGGCATTTATCCGAAGCCTTATCTGCTGAGCCTCGCCGGGCGTTAGGCCAATGGCGCCTTGAGACCAACGCGACAGCCACAACAGCCTCCGCCAGCACTCCCTCGCCAATCGCACCGGCCTCATCTGGCACGGACATTGCTCCTCTTTAGAACGACTTGAACGCTCTGGAGGCAGACGATGTTGCAGGCGGCCAATGCGGTTCGCGGGACTGCGCCCCCTGCAGTCCGGCCTGCCGGCAGTTCCTCGCTGCTGCTCACCGAAAACCAGCAATGGATCGGCGGACCGCCTGCACTGATGGACAAGCTGAGCCCGCGAGAGCGGGACCTGGTGCTGAAACAGGGCCGCCGAAAGGTGCTCAATCGCGGCCAGACCCTGTTCAGCCAGGGCGGAAAACACGATGGCATCTGGCTGATCGAGAGCGGCCGCATCCGCGTGTTCTACACCTCCCCACTCGGCCGCGAGATCACACTGGCCTATTGGCATGCCGGAAACTTCGTCGGCGGCCCCGAAGTCTTCGAAGGCACCGTGCATCAATGGTCCGGCGTCGCAGCCAGCAATTGCAGCGTGGTCCACCTTCCCGGAAAAGAGCTGAGATGCCTTGCCGCAGAGATCCCGAACCTCGCCATCGGGCTGATCGAAGGCCTGACTTTCAAGGGCAAATGCTATTCGGCGCTGGCACAGATGCTGGGAACGCGCTCGATCACGCAGCGCCTCGCGCATCTCCTTTTGCACCTGGTCGAGCTTTACGGCGTCGAGGACGCCGATGGGCGGGTGATCGCAGCCGCCTTCACCCATGCGGACATCGCCCACATGGTCGGCGCCACCAGGCAATGGGTCACGATCAGCCTGAAGCGCATGCAGGAGAAGGGCATCGTTCTGACGCGACGTTCGCAGATCGTGGTGTGCAGGCCCGACGTGCTCGAAGACATGCGCGGACAGGCCTCCGACTGACGCGCCAGCGAACAGCACACATGCTCAGGCAAGCGGCTTTATAGTGCAGGACTGCCCAAGGAGTATGCAATCAGCTTTTCCCGGCAACTAATCGACTGCGAGTTTCATTCCGGATTTGCCCTGTCCGGGCCTCCACCCAATCATGGCAACCACAGCACATCCAACCGAATGAGGATGAGAATGGTCCGCCATCTTTCCACGCTCTCGATCGCGATGTCGGTGACGTCGCTGGCGCTCTTTGTCGCGCGGCCAGCCGCGGCGGAAACCGTAACCCTCGGCATCGGCACGCAGGACACCACGACCAACACCGTGACCGCGGGCGTGGTCATCCGGCAGCTGCGTCTTCTCGAGAAATATCTCCCCAAGGACGGCAAATACGCCAACATCAAGTTCGATCTGGAGTGGCAGAACTTCACGTCCGGCCCGCCCGTCACCAACGCGATGATGGCAAACAAGCTGCAGATCGGGATGATGGGCGACTACCCGCTGATCGTGAACGGCTTCACCTTCGACAGCAATCCTGAAAGCAAGAGCCGGCTGATCGGCATCGCCGCCTACAGCCTTTCGGGCTCCGGCAACGGCATGGTGGTCCACAAGGATTCGCCTTACTACGATCTCGCCGACCTCAAGGGCAAGCTCGTCAGCGTACCGTTCGGCTCCGCCGCGCACGGCATGGTCCTGAAAGCGATGCAAGATCGCGGCTATCCATCCGACTTTTTCCAGCTGGTCAGCCAGAGCCCCGAGGTCGGCTCGACCAACCTCCAGGAGAAGAAGATCGACGCTCATGCCGACTTCGTTCCCTTCGCCGAATTGCTGCCGTTCCGCGGGTTTGCCCGCAAGATCTTCGACGGTGTCGAGACCAATCTGCCGACCTTTCACGGCATCGTCGTGCGCACCGATTTCGCCGAGAAGTATCCCGAGGTCGTCGTCGCCTATTTCAAGGCGTTGATCGCTGCCAACCAGTGGCTGCGCGACGATCCGAAGCTCGCCGCCGAGAAAATCCAGGAATGGACCGGCATCAACAAGGAAGTCGTGTACATCTTCCTCGGGCCGAGCGGCAACATGACGACGGATCCCACGATCAAGCCTCAGCTGATCGAGGCCGCCGCAACCGACGTCAAGGTGCTGCAGAATCTCGGACGCATGAAGGAGTTCGATCCGAAGAAGTGGGTCGATGACAGTTACATCCGCAAGGCTTATGCGGAGATGAAGCTCGACTACGATGCGCAGTTGGCGAGCACGAAGAACTACGAAATCTCCGGCGAAGACGGCTTCTGCAAGAAACCCATTACCGACCCGCGCAAGGCCGGCGAGGTCTGGATCGACGACGCCGGCATCATGCCGTTCTCGTCCGCCGCTTGCACCCTTGGCGCCTATGCCGACTTCAAGTCCAAGGGCAAAAAGATCAACGTTGCCTATGTCTTCGACACCACGCGCGGCATCAAATTGTTCGCCGACCAGGCGTTCTTTGCGGCGGGCAATGGCGAGTTGGCACCGTTCCTGCTCAAGAAGGATGCCGAGGCGCACGCCGCCAAGATCGGCGGCAAGGTGCTCGGCTTCGACGAGGCCGTGAAGGCTGCGGTCGGTGGAGGCAAGACGTGAGCAGCCCCGCCATCCTCAGACAATCCGCGGACAGCGTGCCGGCGAGCGTCGTTGCAAAGGCGGACACATCGCCTGCCCCACCAGCGACGCTGCCGCGCTCCGCCGGAGCGCTGGCGCTGCGCTGGTACCGGCTGAATCGGGGCCGGCTGCGTGCGACCGCGATCGGTATCGCCTCGCTGCTGGCTTTCCTGCTGATATGGCACCTGCTCACGACCTACCGCGTCGTCTTCTTCGTCCGATTCACGAACGTGCCCTCGCCGCTCGCGGTCTATGCGAGCTTCACCAAGGCGATCCACGATCCCAAATTCCTGATGCACATCCTGCTGAGCTGCCGGCGCATCTTCATTGGGTTCTCGCTCGCGGCCCTGGTCGGCGTACCACTTGGCCTGGTCATGGGACGGTTCAAACTGATCCACGAGATCGTCTTCCCGGTTGCCGAGGTCTTGCGGCCGATCCCCGCCATCGCGTGGGTCCCGATGGCGATCATGCTGTGGCCAACCAACGAGCAGAGCATCGTCTTCATCACATTCCTTGGCTCCTTCTTCCCGATCCTGGTCAATACGCTGCATGGCATGTCGCTGGTCGATCCGGTACTGGTGCGCGCGGCGCAGTGCCTCGGGGCGCGGGAGCGCTCGATCTTCCGCGAGGTGTATTTCCCGGCCTCGCTGCCGCACATCTTCACCGGTCTCACGGTCGGCATGGGCGTCGCCTGGGTGTCGCTGATCGCAGCAGAGATGATCTCCGGCCAATACGGCATCGGCTATTTCACCTGGGAGGCCTACTCGCTGGTCCAGTATGCCGATATTGCGCTCGGCATGATCGCGATCGGCGTGCTTGGCCTCGGATCGAGCCTGCTGATCAGGGGCGCCGGACAATTGGTGATGCCGTGGAGGTCGACATGAGCGAGCTGCAAGCGAACGCGCCGAAGGGAAGTATCGACGTCAGGAATTTCTCGCTCAGCTATGACAGCATCGAGGGACCGGTTCAGGCCGTCACCGACACGCAGATCCACGTCAAGCCCGGCGAGTTCGTCTCCATCGTCGGCCCGTCCGGCTGCGGAAAGTCGACGCTCCTCAATGCGGTTGCGGGGTTCCTGAAGCCGACGACGGGGATCGTGACCGTCGACGGCGAGCCCGTGAACGGTCCAAGCGCCGAGCGAGGTATGGTTTTCCAGCAATATTCACTCTTTCCATGGAAGACTGTCCGGGAGAACGTCGAGTTCGGCCTGAAGATGCGCGGAATGCCGCGTTCACAGCGTGAACGCGCTGCGCGCACGCTGCTTGGGCTGGCGGGACTCGAGGCCTTCGAGAAGCACTACCCGGAAAGGCTGTCAGGCGGCATGAAGCAGCGCGTCGGCATCGTCCGGGCGCTGGCGACCGGCCCCAAAGTGCTACTGCTGGACGAGCCCTTCGGCGCACTCGACGCGCAGACCCGGGTCATCATGCAGCAGATCCTCACCAACATGTGGCAACGGCTGAAGATCTCGGTCCTGTTCGTTACCCACGACATCGACGAGGCGATCTTCCTCTCCGACCGCGTCTATTGCATGACCGCACGCCCGGGCTCCATCAAGGCGGAGATCCCGATCCCGCTGGAACGGCCGCGCCAGCAGGCGATGATGATGTCGTCGGAATTCCTGGCCCTGCGCCGCGGGCTGATGTCGCTGATCCGCGAGGAGAGCCTGAAGGCGATGGGCGGCGAAATCACCGATCTCGGCATGCAGGGGCTGAACATCGAGCTGCACGGCCATTCGTTGGCAGATGTGATTTGAGTTCGTCCGCCCGCCTGCAAGTTTCGTAGGGTGGACAAAGCGAAGCGTGCCCACCACTTGCGCCAATGGCGTGGGCACAGGGCGCACAGCGCGCTCGTGCCTTCGCCCAACCTGCGGCAGCTTCGCGTTCCTCACTTGAACCAGTAGACCAGCGCGATACTGATTCCGAGCAGCAGCAGCAGCGAGAGCGTCACCGCGGCTGTCACCCTGCCCCCGACATTGGCGAGCACGCGCACATCGACGCCGAGACCCAGCGCGGCCATCGAGACCACGGTGAGGAAACCCGTGATCTTCGTGACCGGCCCGACCACGGTCCCGGGCACGATCTCGAGCGACCGCAGTGTGGCCAGCGCCAGAAAGCCGAGGATGAACCAGGGCACCAGGCGGAAAAAGCCGACATTGGTCTTCCCGGCACCGCTCTCCCAGCGCGAGGCGACCAGCGAGAGGCCGACCACGACGGGCCCCAGCATCAACACGCGCATCAGCTTCACCAGCGTTCCGATCTGCGTCGAGACGAGCCCCGCAGGGACCGTCGCCGCCAGCACCTGCGGCACGGCGTAGACGGTCAGGCCCGCGAGGATGCCGTATTGGGTCGCCGTCAGTTGCAGCAAGGGAATCAGGAGCGGCAGGCCGAGGACCATCATCACGCCGAGGATGGCGGTGAACGAGATCGAGGATGCGATCTCGTCGCTGGTCGCGCCGATGATCGGGGCGACCGCGGCGATCGCCGAATTGCCGCAGATCGAATTGCCGCAGGCGATCAGGATCGATAGCCGGGTCGACAGGCCGAGCAGGCGGCTGAGGCCGAAGGACACGCAGAGCGTCACAACCACGACAGCGGCAATCGATGCCAGCAGGGCAATGCCCGAAGCGGCGATCGCGGCAAAGCTGATGGACGCGCCGAGCAGCATGACTGCGACTTCGAGCAGTTGCTTGGCGCTGAAGGCGATGCCGGCCTGCCAGCGCGGGGCCGGCTTCCAGAAGCTCCGCACGGCCATGCCGAGCAGGATCGCCATCACCAGCGCCTCGACATAGGGATGCTCGAAGACGCTCAATTCGGCCCGTTCAAGAAGGGCCGACACGCCAGCGACGAGGATGCACAGGAGGATGCCGGGAATCAGCGCCGCGACGCGGCCTACGGCGGTGGCCGGCTTGGGATCGACCGAACTGGATGCTTGATTCTGCGACACAAATCCCTCCCGGAGGAGAAGGATTTATACGCAGCGCACGGCCATTGGGAAATAAGTTTTCGACATATCAGGACCGAGGGAAAGTTCTGTCCTCAGCCGCATGATCAAGATCAGGAGATCAGAAGATCAGGCTCTTGGCCAGGGAGGCCACACGGCTGAATTCGTCATAGATGCCGGGCTCGAAGAACACGGCGCGGGCCAGGACGATGCCTGCAATCAGCGACCAGAACAGCGCAGTACCGGTCCGCAGCAAAAGCCTGGACGCGCGCGATTTCGGCTGGGTGTCCGTTGCGGACACCAGCTGCTCGCCGAAGGGCTCAAATCCGGTGCGGTCCATGGCAGTCAATCCATCCATTGCTGCCGGGAATGTCGTCGTTTGGGCCGCAAACGGCAATGGAAGGGATTGGCGTTTTTGCGCCATGAACGACAAGGTTCTTTCTTCGGGCGAGCCCAGGACAGAAGCTTTCTTCTCCAAGGGCTTTCGACGCCTAAAGCGCCAGATAGCGCCGGCGGATCGCCTCGTTGGCCTTCAGTTCGTCGATCCCCGCGGCGTAGACGATCTGCCCCTTGTCGATCACCGTGGCGTGGCTGGCAAGACCGAGACAGAAGTGCATGTTCTGCTCGGCGATCAGCACCGTCGACCCAATGCTCCTGAGCTGGCGCAACAGCTCGCCGATCCGCTGCACGATGATCGGCGCCAGGCCTTCGCTCGGCTCATCGAGCAGCAGGAGGGCCGGATTGCCCATCAGCGTGCGCGCGATGGCCAGCATCTGCTGTTCTCCGCCGGAGAGACGTCCGGCGATGCGATGGCGCAGCGGCTCCAGCAGTGGGAAGACCTCATAGATGCGCTTGATCGGCCATTCGTCCTGGCCGTCTGGTCCCCTCTTGCGGCCGATCACGAGATTGTCCTCGACCGTGTGCTCCGGAAAGACCTGTCGATCCTCCGGTACGAAGCCGAGGCCGGCGCGCGCGATATGATACGGTTTGCGGCCAGAGATCACGGCGCCGCGCAAGCTGACCCTGCCCCGCCGCGGCGGTGCAAGACCCATGATGGCTTTCATTGTCGTCGATTTGCCCGCACCATTTCGCCCGAGGAGCGCCATGGTTTCGCCCTGGCGCACCGAGAGGCCGACGCCGAACAGGATCTGGCTGGTGCCGTAATAGACGTCGAGATCGGCGACCTCGATGATGACATCGCTCATGCCTCGGCTCCGGCATGTTCGGTGCCGAGATAGGCGTCGATCACCGCGCTGTTGTTGCGGATCTCGTCCGGCGTGCCGGTGGCGAGGATGCGGCCGTAGCAGAGCACGACGATCCTGGGTGCGATCTTGAACACGATGTCCATGTCGTGCTCGATGAATACGACGGTGATCTTCTGCCGTTCCCAGAGCTCGCGCACCTTGTCGATCATGCGCCAGCGCTCTTCCGGCCCCATGCCGGCGGTCGGCTCGTCGAGCAGCAGCACCTTGGGCTCGAGCACCAGCGCGAGCGCGATGTCGAGCAGTTTCTGGTCGCCATGCGAGAGCGTCGCCGCGGTGCGGTTGCGCTTGCCCGCAAGTCCGAGCAGCTCCATTACATATTCGGCGCGTTCGCGCGTTTCCGGCAAGGGAAAGCGCTTGTGCAGGATAGCGGACGAGCGCTGGTCGGCGCTCACCGCGGCCAGCATCGTCTCCTGCACCGTCAGTGATTTGAAGATGCTGGCGACCTGGAAGGCGCGGCCAATGCCATGCCGGACGATCTCGGGCGGCGAGCGACCGGCGAGATCGACGCCGCCCAGCAACACCTGGCCGGAATCCGGCCTCAAGGCGCCCGTGATGAGGTTGAAGAACGTGCTCTTGCCGGCCCCGTTCGGCCCGATCACCGCCGTGAGCGAGCCGTCCGGGAATTCGAGCGAGACATCGTTGGTCGCTTTCACGCCGCCGAAGGATTTTGCAAGGTTGCGGATCTCGAGCATGGCTAATGCTCCTCGCCTGTGTGGCGCCTGCGGGCAAACCAGTCCGCGGCGAAATCGAGCAGGCCCTTGCGCAGGCCGAGCGCAAAGAACAGGATCACGATCCCCAGCACGATGCCGTGATACTCGGTGAATCGCGTCACGGTGTCGTTGAGGACGAGCAGCAGCACCGTGCCGACCATCGGCCCCAGGAAGGTCGAGACGCCGCCGAGCATGTTGATGAAGATGCCCTCGCCCGAGATCGTCCAATAGGCGAATTCGGGATAGGCGCCGGAGACGAACAGCGCCATCACCATGCCGCCCATCGACGCGAACAGCGCCGCCAGCACGAACACTGTCAGCTTCGCGCGCCAGACATCGATGCCGAGGAAGCTTGCCCGCGCGGCATTGTCGCGGATCATGCGCAGCGTATAGCCGAACGGCGATTGTGCGATCTGGCGCATCGCGAGCAGGCCGAGCACGAGGACCGCGCAGCTTGCGACATAGAGATGGACGTGGTTGGCGAGATCGATACCGAAGAAGACGGGGCGCGGAATGCCGCCGCGCAAGCCCTGGTCGCCGCCGGTGAAGGAAGCCCAGGACAGGATGGTCGAATGGATCAGCATCTGGAACGCCAGCGTCACGAAGGCGAAATAGATCTCCTTCAGGCGCACGCAGATCGCGCCGATCGCGGCCGCGACCACGGCGGTGACCGCAAGCGTTGCAACGAAGGCGACGGGGATCGGCACCCCGAGGCGCTGCATGATCAGGCCGAAGCTGTAGGCCCCCAGACCGAAGAACATGCCGTGGCCGAACGATGTCAGGCCGGTATATCCGACGAGAAGATTGAGCGAGGTCGCGAACAGGCCGTAGGCCGAGCAGCGGATCACGAAATCGAGCAGCGCCTTGCTGCCCGTGAACATCGGCACACTCGCCAGCACAGCAAAGGCGATCAGCGCGATCAGCACGTCGCGATAGCGATGAAGCACGGCGCCGCTGCGCACGGGCGTCAGGCTCTCAGCGCGTCCGGCCTCCAGCTCGGTCATGCCGCCTCCCGGCCGAACAGCCCGGTCGGCTTGGACACCAGCACGACGACCATGAACAGATACATCAGGCCTTCGGTGAACAGCGGAAAGCCGAGCGATCCGAACGAGCGGATCAGGCCGAGCAGCAGCGCGCCGATCAGCGCGCCCAGGATCGACCCCATGCCGCCGATCACGGTGACGATGAAGGACTCGATCAGCACCGAGAATCCCATCCCCGGCGTCAGCGAACGCACCGGCGCCGCCAGCGCGCCGGCGAGGCCGGCCAGCATGCCGCCGAGTGCGAACACGCCGCCATAGATCAGGCCGGTATTGATACCGAGCGCGGAGACCATGCCGGGATTGTGCGCGGCGGCGCGGATCACCTTGCCGATCCGGCTGCGGGACAGCCCGATGCCGAGAACGGCCGCGGCAGCGAGCGCCACGCCGATCAGGAGCAGGTAATAGGGCGGCACCACGCCGCCGGCGATGAACAGCGGCATCACCTGGAAGGCGGCGGGCATGCCCATCGCCTTGAACTCGGGTCCCCAGATGATGCGCACGACGTCGTCGAAGATCAGCACGAAGGCGTAGCAGACGAGCAATTGCATCAGGACATCGGCGCCATAGACGCGGCTCATGAAGACGCGTTCGAAGATCAGGCCGAGGATGGCCGTGCCGCATGCCCCCGCCAGCATCGCGAGCGCGAAGCTGCCGGTGAGCTGGTAGGTCGTCATCGCGAAATAGGCGCCGAACATGTAGAAGGCGCCGTGGCTGAAATTGACGACCTTGAGCACGCCGAAGATCAGCGTCAGGCCGACCGCGACGAGAAACAGCAGCATGCCGATGATGAGACCGCTGGTCGTTTGCGTTACCAGGCAGGCGGGACTGGCGAGGCAGCCGGCGAGTGCGTCGAGATCCACGGAAGCACTTTCACTGTCGTGCGCCCGAATCGGCGCAGAAAAAGCTGGCATGGCGGAGACGAACGATCATCTCCGCCATGGGCGCGATATGGGCGCGATCAGGTGTAGCCCTTGCTCTTCTTCCACTCGGCTTCGAGTTCGAAGATGGTCTTCCAGTCGCCGGCCTTGACCTCCGGCACGTAGGGCTCCTGCGGGATCGTTGTGCCCCAGCCGATGGCGTAGCCGACCAGCGTGTGGTCGTCGCCGCGCATCGTCACGGTGCCGTCGGCGCCGAACGGGCACTTGATCGTGAGACCCTTGAGAACCTCCGCGATCTTCTTGCCATCGGTCGAATTCGCCTTCTTCGCGGCCTCCGACAGGAACATCACCGCCGTCGCGTTCTGCCATGACCAGTTGGTCGGATATTCGTTGTACTTGGCCTTGTAGGCATCGCCCCAGGCAGCGTTCTCGGCCGTGGTCGGGAAGGTCTTGATGTAGCGGTTGCCGGAATGGATGCCCTTCGGCAGGTTCTTCACCACCGTGAGCGCCGTGTAGTCGGCCATGTTGACCGCGAACACCTCCATCTGGCTGAACATCGCGTAGATGTTGGCCTGGTCGATATAGGAGGTGAGATCGCCACCCCACAGGCAGGAATAGAGTGCCTGCGGCTTGGCCTGGAGGATCTTCGTCACGACCTCGGTGTAGTCGGGCTGGAACAGCTTCGGCCAGGACTCGCTGATGATCTCGACATCGGGCGCGAAGCGCTTCAGGTACAGCGTGAACTCGCCGGTGGTGTCGCGGCCATAGGCGTAGTCGGGCGAACAGGTCGCCCATTTCTTCAGGCCCTTGGCCTTGGCGATCGAGGCCGCATAGCTGCCGCCGACGATGGAATCGTGAATGCCCTGGCGGACGCAGCGGAACGCGTTCGGAATGTGCTGCTTGGGATCTGCAGTGAGCGATGACGCCTCCGAGCAGGTGTGGACGCACAGCACGCCGAGATCGCGCGCGACTTCATGCACCGCGAAGGATCCCGAGGACGCCTCGCCGTCGATCAGCCATTCGCAGCCGTCGGTGTTGACCAGTTCGCGCGCGACGCGGGCGGCCTCCTGCGGCTGTCCCTTGGAATCGCGGATCACCATCTCGATCTGGCGGCCGGCAAGGCCGCCGGCGGCGTTCACCTTCTCGACTTCCAGCAGCACCGCATTGCGCGAGGACGTGCCCAGCTGCGCGACTCGGCCGGACAGGATGGTCGGCATGCCGATCTTGATGGTTTTGGCCTGGGCGCGCGCCACCCACGGCGCGGCAACACTCATGGCACCGGCGCCCATCAGCGCCAATGTCGAACGGCGGCTGATGCCCGGCGTGCGGGTTTTCGTCATTGTCCCCTCCCTCATTCGGGTCGGCGTTTCGTGGTCCCTGTCGGAGATCGTCTCGTCTCCGTGTTCCCAAGGATTTCAGAGGTAGGGGGGTGACGTCAAGCCAATGATGAATTACGAGTCAGAATTCATCGAGGGAGGAACGAGGCCACAATCGGCCCAAACCCAGCGCAATGATCAATCTTTCGAGCTTCATCGCCTTTCACGCCCGGCGCACGCCGGAGCGCCCTGCGCTGAAATATCGCGGCGAAGAGATTTCCTACGCGCTGTTGGACGCCCGCATCCGCAAGGTCGCCGGCTGGCTCGCGGCGCAGGGGATCGGCGCCGGCGACGTCGTGGCCGTACTGATGAAGAACAGCGCCGCGTTCCTGGAGCTCGTGTTCGCAACCAGCCATCTCGGCGCGGTGTTCCTGCCGATCAACTTCCGCCTCTCCCGCGACGAGGTCGGCTACATCGTCGATAATGCCGGCGCGCGATTGTTGGTCGTCGACGACGAACTCGGTGCGAATGCGGCCGGCGCGAGAGCGCTGGTGCTGAACGAGGCCTCGCAACGGAGCGTCACGACTCTCTCGGGCGATATCCCGCCCGCGCCGATGCATGTCCGCACGCCGTCGGACCTGATGCGACTGATGTACACGTCGGGCACGACTGACCGCCCCAAGGGCGTGATGCTGACCTACGACAACTTCTACTGGAAGTCCGCCGACCAGACCGTCGCGCTCGGCCTCGGCACCGACACGCGGCTGCTGGTGGTCGGGCCGCTCTATCACGTCGGTGCGCTTGACCTGCCCGGGATCGCGGTGTTCTGGCACGGCGGCTTCATGCGCCTCGAACGCAATTTCGAACCGGAGACCGCGCTCGCCGCCATCGCCGAGGACGGGCTCAACGCGGCCTGGTTCGCGCCGGTGATGACCACGGCCATGCTGACCTGCCCCACCCGCGACCGTTACGACGTCTCCAGCCTGCGATGGGCGATCGGCGGCGGCGAGAAGACGCCCGAGGGACGTATCCGCGCCTTCTCGGACCTCTTCCGCAACGCGCGCTATATCGACGCCTATGGCCTCACCGAGACCGTGGGCGGCGACACTTTCATGGAATCGGGCCGCGAGATCGAGAAGATCGGATCGACCGGGCGCGCCATCGCCCATGTCGAGATCGAGATCCGCGATGAAGACGGCAACGCCCTGCCGGCGAACGTCAATGGCGAGATCTGCCTGCGTGGACCGAAGATCACGCGAGGCTATTGGAAGGATCCGGACAAGACGGCGTCCGCCTTCTTCGGCGACTGGTTCCGCTCCGGCGACGTCGGCTATCTCGACGACGACGGCTTCCTGTACCTGACCGATCGCAAGAAGGACATGATCATCTCCGGCGGTGAGAACATCGCCTCCTCGGAAGTCGAACGCGTCATCTACGAGTTGCCCGAGGTCCGCGAGGTCGCAGTGGTCGGCCTGCGCGATCGGCGCTGGGGCGAGCGCCCGGTCGCCATCGTCGTTCTCGCCGACGGCGCGCGGCTCGAACTGCCTGCCCTGGCCGAGCATTGCCGCACGCGGCTCGCCAGCTTCAAGGTGCCGAAGCAACTCGTCATCCGCGACAGCCTGCCGCGCAATCCATCCGGGAAGATTCTCAAGCGCGCGCTGCGCGCCGAACTGGAGGACCAGGCATGACCCAAGGCCCCGCCTCTGCGAAGGTCGCAAAGCTCAACCGGGTCGAGCGCAACGCCTGGACCAAGCAGAACATATTCGAGGCCGCGACCAGAGTCGTCGGCAAGTATGGTTATGCCGAAGCATCCGTCGCACGCATCACCGAGCAGGCAGGTGTCGCGCAAGGCACGTTCTACAATCATTTCGAGAACCGTCAGGAACTGCTCGACCAGTTGCTGC
Organism: uncultured Bradyrhizobium sp.; assembly: GCA_964423245.1. Classification (GTDB taxonomy): domain Bacteria; phylum Pseudomonadota; class Alphaproteobacteria; order Rhizobiales; family Xanthobacteraceae; genus Bradyrhizobium. The sequence goes on from CAYREH010000005.1 coordinate 122,109, forward strand.
CCAAGATCGGTCTCGACATGGTCGAGTTCATCCGCGCCCGCACCGGTACCGCCGATGCCGCGCGCCAGGAGATCGCACGCTTCTCCGCCTTCTTCGATTTCATCCGCGAGGTGCCGGAATTCCTGCGGATCCTCAACGAGGCCGAGTTCTTCGCGCCCGTTGGATACCAGAAGCACCTCGACAACATCTCGAGCGCCTATGTCCGGATCCTGCGGCGTGCCCGTGGGACAGGCGCGATCGACGATTACAGCGACGAGGAGTTCGAAGCGATCGTCCACATGCTGATGGGCGCGCGCGGCTATCTCAGCCGCCGCTACTCCTACTCCCCCGACGGCGTCATCGCGGTACCCGACCACGTCATCTCCGCCTACCGCAAACTTATGACGCGGGGGCTCTTCAACTTCTCCGGAGAACCGGACCAGTGATGAACACCCAGGCCCAAGACAAACCACTCGACCTTGCCTCGGCGATCGCCGAAGGCGACATCCGCTGCCTGCTGATGGTTCTGGTGCACATGACCGGAGACCAGCGCTGGCTCGCGCCGCCTTATCTGCCCAGGCGCGACATCCGCCTCATTCCCGATCCCGAGGCGGGCGTTCCCCCGGATATCCAGGACGAGATCCGTGCCGCTGTGGTCGACCTGTTTTCGGCCGGTACGCCGCAACCCGTCATCAGCGATCCGGGCGAGGACCTGTTGCTCCGGATGATGCGCGCCTGCCTCGGCGAGAATGTCGCGCCGGAATACGCGCCCTTGATGCGGGAAGAGATGGGCTTCGTGTCGCGCGAGCCGCGCTGGACCAGGCGTCCCAGCGATGAGAAGCTCGCCGCGCAGCACGTGCTGATCGTCGGCGCCGGAGTCTGCGCCATCGCGCTTGGCGTCGCGCTTGGCCATCTCGGCATTCCCTACACCATCGTCGAGAAGAACGATGAACTCGGCGGCACCTGGTGGATCAATCGCTATCCCGGCTGCGGCGTCGACACGCCGAACCATTCCTATTCCTATTCGTTCGGCTCGCGCCACCCCTGGACACGCTATTTCTGCCAGCGCGAGGAACTGCTCGGCTATCTCCAGAAAGTCGCCGAGGAATACGGCATCCGCAAACATCTGCGCGTCAACACCGAGCTGACTTCATCGCGCTGGGACGAAGACAGACAGCGCTGGATCTCGACGCTGAAGACGACGTCCGGCGAAGAGACCTTCGAATCCACCGTTCTGGTCTCGGCCATCGGCCAGCTCAACGATCCTTCCCGCGCCCATTTCAAGGGAGAGGAAGGCTTCAAGGGGACCATCCTGCACTCGGCGCTGTGGTCCAATGACATCAGGATCGACGGCAGGCACGTGGCGGTCATCGGGACCGGTGCGACGTCGATGCAACTGGTGCCGTCGATCGCCGACCGCGTCGCCTCCGTCTCCGTCTACCAGCGCAGTCCGCAATGGGCACGGCCCGTGAAGGGCTATTCCGACCCGATCAGCGAAGGCGCGCGCTGGCTGCTGGCGCATCTGCCGTTCTACGCGCAATGGTATCGCTTCAACATGTTCTGGCGCTACGGCGACGGCCTGCTGCCGTTCCTGCGCAAGGACCCGGCCTGGTCGCATCCCGAGCGCGCGGTGAACAAGGGCAACGACAGGCATCGCCAGGAACTGACCGACTTCATCCAGTCCGAACTGAAGGATCGGCCGGACCTGATCGCCAAATGCGTGCCGACCTACCCGCCTTATGGCAAGCGCATCCTGCTCGATAACAACTGGTTCAAGACCCTGACCCGGCCGAACGTGGAACTGGTCACCGACGCGATCGACCGTTTCGACGAAACCGGCATCGTCACCAGCGACGGCAAGCACCGCGCAGCCGACATCATTGTCGTCGCCACGGGCTTCAAGGTCACGGAAATGGCGGCGAGGCTCAACATCAGCGGTCGCGGCGGCGGGACCCTTCGGGAGGCCTGGGGTCACGACAACCCGACCGCCTTTCTGGGCCTCACCGTCCCCGGCTTTCCGAACTTCTTCTGCATGCTGGGCCCGAATGCCGGCCCCGCGCATGGCGGCAGCGTCATCTTCCAGTCGGAGTGCCAGAGCCGCTACATCTCCGCCTGCCTCGTCGACATGATCGAACGTGACATTACCGCGATCGATGTCCGCGAGGACGTCCTCGATGATTATGTGCGGAAGGTCGATGCCGAGCATGAAGCCATGATCTGGACTCATCCAGGCATGACCACCTACTACCGCAATTCGAGCGGCCGGGTGTTCTCTGCCATGCCCTGGCGGTTCGTGGATTACTGGCGCATGACCCACGATCCGGATCTGGGCCAATACCGCCTGACCACGCGTGCATGAGCCCCCCGGAACTTGTCGGCTTCACTGCCCCAGCCGCTCGCGATGATCGGGACGACAAGGGCGGCAGCCGCCGACCTGCCCGCCGCGCCGTAGCGTGAACGCAAGCGCGTCCCCGCAAGCGGATCACGCCGGGATCGATCTTTCGATCGAGAAAGCGAGGCGCCACCTGCCGATCGACGCACTGTCATCGAATTGTCATCGAATGTGCCGAGACCTGTCGGTCTCACACATCCGGGATCAGACATGGACTATTTCAAGCGCTTCAACTTCCTGTTCGCCGCACCCGTATTCGACGCCGATGATCTCGAGGGCATTCGCTTCAACCAGATCATCGAGGAGATCCAGCGCTCCGGCTTCGAGGTGGTGCGGGCCCGCAGGCTGGAAGACGCCGAGATCGCCGTGCAGACCGACGCCGCCATCGGCTGCATGGTGGTCGACTGGGGCAAGAAGGGGCTCGAAGGCAAGACGTCCTCGCTGATCAACCTGATGCGTCGCCGCGGCCTCGATTTCCCGATCATCCTCCTGATCCGGCGCAAGCGCTTCGAGGATCTGCCCGTCGAGGTCCTGGACTTCATCGACGGCTACGTCTTCCTGTCCGAGGAAACGCCGCCCTTCATCGCCAAGAATCTGATCAGCCGCCTCAAGCAATATGCCGAGACGCTCAAGACGCCCTTCTTCGGCGCGCTGGTCGATTATGCCGAGGAGGGCAACCAGCTGTGGACCTGTCCGGGCCACAATGGCGGCGTGTTCTACAATCGCAGCCCGGTCGGCCGCGTCTTCGTCGAGCACCTCGGCGAATCCGTGTTCCGTGACGATCTCGACAATTCGGTGCTCGATCTCGGCGATCTCCTGACGCATGAAGGACCCGCGCTCAAGGCGCAAAAGGAGGCGGCGGCGATCTTCGGCGCCGAGAAGACCTATTTCGTGCTCAACGGCACCTCGACGTCCAACAAGGTCGCGCTCGGCGCGCTGGTGACCGACGGCGATCTCGTGCTGTTCGACCGCAACAACCACAAGGCCGCCCATCACGGGGCGCTCATGATCAATGGCGGGGTTCCCGTCTACGTTCCAACCGTCCGCAACGCCTGGGGCCTGATCGGCCCGATGCGCTGGGACTTGCTGGAGGAGAACGCGCTGCGCGAGGCCATCCGCAATCACCCGCTCGTCACGGACAAGGATGCCTGGCGCAAGGAGCGCCCCTTCCGCGTCGCCGTGATCGAGCAGTGCACCTATGATGGCTCGATCCACAGCGCTGAGATGATCCTGAAGCGCATCGGCCATCTCTGCGACTATATTCTGTTCGACGAGGCCTGGGCCGGCTTCATGAAATTCCACCCGCTCTATGCCGGCCGTTTTGCCATGGGCCTTGCGAACCTGCCGCCGGAAGCTCCGGGCATCATCGCGACGCAATCGACCCACAAGCAACTGGCGAGTTTTTCGCAGGCCTCCCAGATCCACATCAAGGACCGCCACATCCGTGGCCAGAAGCGGCGCGTCGAGCACCGCCGCTTCAACGAAAGCTTCATGCAGCACGCATCGACCTCGCCCTTCTACCCGTTGTTCGCCTCCCTCGATGTCGGCGCACAGATGATGAAGGGCCGCTCCGGCGAGGTGCTGTGGGACGACACGATCCGGCTCGGCATCGAACTGCGCAAGAAGATCCGTGCGATGCGGCGGGAGTTCGAGGAGAAGGAGCAGAATCCGGACCGGCGCTGGTTCTTCGAACCTTTCGTGCCCGATCGGGTCGCCATTCCCGACGTCAGCCGCCCCGGCGGTACGCACAACGTCGCCTGGGAGACGCTGTCCACCGACGAACTCGCGACCAACCCCGTACTGTGGCAGCTCGCGCCCGGCAGCACCTGGCACGGCTTTCCGGACCTGGCGGACGGCCTCGCCATGACCGACCCGAACAAGCTGACCCTGCTCACGCCCGGCTTCGACCGCGCCACCGGCGCCTATGCCGAGCACGGCATTCCGGCGCCGGTCGTCGCGCAATATCTGCGCGAGAACCGCATCGTGCCCGAGAAGAACGACCTCAACTCCCTTCTCTTCCTGCTCACGCCCGGCGTCGAAGCGAGCAAGGCCGGCACGCTGATCTCCGGGCTCGTCGCCTTCAAGCGGTTGCATGACGACAACGCCCTGCTGGCCGACGCGATTCCGGAGTTCCATCAGCGACGACCGGCCCGCTATGCCGGGGTGCGGCTGCGCGATCTCTGCCGCGACATGCACAACTTCTTCCGCGCCGGCGATGTCCGCGCGCTCCAGGCGCGCCAGTTCATGCCGGAGCACATGCCCGAGATCGCGATGTCGCCGCGCGATGCCGCACGCTATCTGTTCCGCAACGACGTCGACTATATCCCGATCGAGGCGATCACCGGCCGCATCGCCACCACGCCCTTCGTGGTCTATCCGCCCGGGATCGCGACCATCGTGCCCGGCGAGCGGCTGACCGAGCGCGCCAAGCCGATGATCGATTACCTCAGGATGTTCGAGGCCTGCTTCAACACGTTTCCCGGCTTCGACGTGGAGATCCAGGGGCTGTACAAGGAAGTCGACGCGCAGGGCCGCATCAGGCTCCACACCTATGTGGTCGCCGAGTAGATGCCGATGACCGACACGGCGATGATGACCACCGCTGACGAGCCGGTCCAGGTCCGGCCCTCGCGCGAGAGCGATGTCGAGGCGATGCTGGCGATCTACCGCCATCACGTTCGCAGCGGCGTACCGCGGGACGTCGAAGGCACGGGCGCGCCCGAGCCGGACGATCTGCGTGACCGACGCAAGAACCTGAAGCAGACCCGCCTGCCGCATCTGGTCGCGACCTATCGCGGCGCCGTTGTCGGTTATGCCTATGCGGTCCTGTTCCGCAAGCGTCCGGCCTATCGCTATGCGGCCAAGCATTCCATCTACGTCCACCACGAGCATCTCGGCCGCGGGGTCGGCCGGCTGTTACTTGGTGAACTGATCGATTCCTGTGCCGCGGCCGGCTTTCGTCAGTTGATCGGCTATATCGACGCCGACAATGCACCTTCGCTCAGGCTGCACGAAAGGTTCGGCTTCGCACAGGTCGGCCTGCTCTGCGGCGTTGCCTTCCGTCACGGACGCTGGTCCGATACCGTAATGGTCCAGCGCTCGCTCGGCGCAGGGGCGACGGCACCCCCGCCGATTGCAGCGCCCGGACGGTGAGCGGATTCAGGACGGAAAATCCGCCGGCTGCACGTGGATGCGGTCCGCATGCAGCGACCAGTGATGCAGAGCCTTTTCCTCGCAGAACCTGGCCATCGCCCGTTCGCGCGCCTCGTCCTCGTCGGCGGCGTCGACCTCGAGGGTGCGTTGGCAAACCTCGCTCTGCCGTCCGTACTCGCCGAGGACGTTCTTCATGAACTTGACGATATAGACAGACATGGAACCTGAACCTCCTGCTGCCCCGGCAAATCGCGATCTTATAACTCGCAAGGGATAGCTGATCTTGACGCGGATCAAATTGCAAGGGGCAGCGTCTGGTTCCGGAACCCCGAGCCGGGCTCAGCCCGGCGTCACGCCGAAGGCCTGCCGGAAACGCTCGGCGTAGCGAGGCCATACTTCGGGGTTGATGAGACGCGGCGGACGCTTGCCGTCCAGGGTCTCCAGCACCTGCTCGGCCGCGATGCGACCCATGTTCTGGCGTGCTTCGATCGTCACGCCGGCCGTATGCGGACTCGCCAGCACGTTGTCGAACTGGAGCAGCGGATGCTCGGGCGGCGGAGGTTCCTTGGACCAGACGTCGAGGCCCGCGCCGGCGATGCGTTTGTCGCGCAGCGCCTGCAGCAGGGCATCCTCGTCGTGAATGAAGCCGCGCGCGGTGGTGATGAAATAGGCATGCGGCTGCATCAGGCCGAACTCGCGGACGCTGATCATGTTGCGGCTGCCCTTGTTGAGCGGGCAGGAAATCGAGACGAAATCGGCGCGGCGGAGCAATTCGTCCAGCTCGACCTTCTCGCCGCCCCGTTCGGCGATCACCTCGGCCGACAGGTAGGGGTCGTAGGCCAGCACCTTCATACCCAGCAGGCCCTTGCACAAGGCGGCGATGCGACGACCGACATTGCCGATCCCGATGATGCCAACGGTCTTGTGCTCGACCTCGTTGCCGACGAGTTCGTTGCGGTTGACGTCACGCTCCCGGCGCAGGCGGCGGTCCGACTGGATGATGCGCTTTGACAGCGTCAACATCATCGCCAGCGCATGTTCGGCAACCGAGTGGGCATTGCCGCCGGACTGGTTGACCACCAGAACACCCGCGTCGGTGCAGGCCTCGACGTCAACGGGGTCGAACCCCGCACCATTGCTGGAGACCAGCAGCAGGTTGGGGGTACGCTTCAGGAACGCGGCATCGACATGGAAATGCGGCGCCAGTTCGTCACGGGCGGCGCCGATCTGGTAAACATGGGCCGCGCTCAGGATCGGCGCATAGAATGCTTCGGGGCTCTCGTTCTCGATCCGGTCGAGCCGGACGTCGGGCCGCGCCTTCAAGATGTCGATGTAGATCGGATTGGCGAGATATTTGACATAGAAGACGCGCTTGCTGTTGACGGACATCTCGACCCTTCCGGCTCTTTTGTGGAGGTCCGCCAGGACCGGACTGGCGTGCGCCCTGCCCGTCGCGTCCTCCTGCTTTTCGTGACCCGGACATGTTGACAATCCCGTCCGTCACGTCAAGTTCGGCGGACCGCTCCGACGCCAAAAACCAAGAAGCATGAGTGGATCGAGGGAGAACGCAGTGGCGATTGCGGACCAGAAAACCGAAGCGGCCGGCGAGAAGAGCTGGCATGCGATCATCCTGCAGACCCTGAAGCGGAACGAGGTCAGCCTGATCCCCTACGTCCCCGATCGCGTGCTGACGCCGCTGATCAAGCACCTGCACGCCGACCCCTTCTTCACCACCTTCGCGGCGACCCGCGAGGAGGAAGCCGTCGGTATCGTCTCGGGCGCGTGGATGGGCGGACGGCGCGGCGCGGTCCTGATGCAGACATCCGGCTTCGCCACGCTAGCCAACGTGCTCGCCTCGCTGGCGGTCCCCTATCAGATTCCGCTGATCATGTTGGTCTCCGAACGCGGCACGCTCGGCGAATTCAACTACGGCCAGGCGCTGGTGTGTCGGACCATGCGGCCGGTGCTGGATTCCCTGGCGGTGGAGCATCACACCATCACCCGGCTCGACGAGCTCGAATTCATCGCCGACCGCTCGATCAAGCAGGCCGTCACCACGCAGGCGCCGGTGGCGCTGATCCTGAGCCCGCTGCTGACCGGCGGCAAGGCGTTCGACAAGTGAGGCGGCCATGAGCACACGCAACACGAAGGTGATGAACCGCTTCGATATCACGTCGCGCCTCGTCGGCAGGCTGACGCACGAGGAAGCGGTGATCGGCGGCATCGGCAACACCAATTTCGATCTCTGGGCCGCCGGGCACCGGCCGCAGAACTTCTACATGCTCGGCAGCATGGGTCTCGCCTTCCCGATCGCGCTCGGTGTCGCGCTGGCTCAGCCCGAGCGGCGCGTCTTCGCGCTCGAAGGCGATGGTTCGCTTCTGATGCAACTCGGTGCGCTCTCGACCATCGCGGCGCTCAAGCCGAAGAATCTCGGCATGATCGTGATGGACAACGGCATCTACCAGATTACCGGATCTCAACCGACGCCCGCCGCCGGCATTGCCGATATCGTCGCCATCGCGGCGGGCTCCGGTCTCGCCCGCAGCGCCTGGGCGGCGGACGAGGAGGATTTCGAACGGCTGGTCGACGAGGCCATGTCCGCCACCGAGCCGAGCCTGATCGGCGTACGCATCGACGACAAGCCCGGCGTCGGCACGACCCGCAGGGACCCGGTCCAGATTCGCGAGCGCTTCATGCATGGGCTCGGCGTGCGCGAGCCACTTTAACGGTCCGTCATTAACCACACGGCGATCTGATCTCCTTGTCACGCCGGGCCACGGAAATCCGTGCTAAGCGGGATGGATGATCATTTTGCTTCGCATCATCGCCTGGATGCTCGCCGCCGCCGTCACCTTTGCCACGCTCGGCCCGGCAACCCTGCGGCCACATTCCGAGATGGGCCAGAACAGCGAACACGGATTGGCCTTCATCCTGGTCGGTCTCGCCTTCGGTCTGGCCTACCCCCGACGCCGGCTTGCCGTGGCGGCAATCGCCGTGGTCCTCATCGGGCTGTTGGAACTGATGCAGCTCTGGGCGCCGGGCCGGCATGCCCGGCTGGAGGATTTCCTGGTCGACGCCGCGACCGCCTGCATCGGCTTTGCGCTCGCGGCCGCGGCCAATTTCATCCTGGCGCGCATCCGCACGAACGCTTCGCTGACGAGCGAAGGCCCCGCGGAGTAGCTCTCCACGGGGCCCTGTAGCTCGGCTTGATCGCGCCGATCAGTCGATGATTTTGATGACCCGGCGGGTGCGCGGTTCCACGATCACGCGGCGATCATTGACGACGGCGTAGCGGTACTCGGTGTAGTTCGGAACGGGGCGGAGCACGACCGTCTCCGGCAGCGGTTCACCGACGATGACGCGCTCCCGCACCACGACGGAATCGTTACGCGGAATTCCGCCCAGCACCGCGTTCGGAATTTCGAGACCGGCACCGACGGCCGCGCCGACCGTGCCACCGACCATCGCGCCGATCGGGCCGCCGATCTCGCCGCCGGCGCGCGCACCATCTGCGGCGCCCTGGGCGGTGGTCGACTGGGCAAAGGCAGCGCTCGAGGCCAGCAGCGACAGGGCGGCGAGCGAAATCGCAAGACGGGTCTTCATGGTGAAAGTCTCCAGTTGAATGTTATGGGCCTTCAACTGTGGGGCACGCGGATTGTTCCGGCTACCTCCCGCAGGAAAAACGCGCAATCGCGATTCTGCTTCGGCTGCGTGCAGTTCCCTCCAGGCTAGTCCTCGTTTGCCTTGAACCGCCCGAGCCCCTTCAGCACGAACGGCGCCAACAGCGCGATCAGCGCCACCGCCAGCAAGGTCGCGGAGATCGGACTCTGCAATAGCGTCATGGGATCGCCGAGGCTGATCGCGAGCGCCCGCCGCAACTGGCTCTCGGCAATTGGGCCGAGGATCAAACCGACCACGACGGGCGCGATCGGAAAGTCGAACCGCCGCATCAGAAAGCCGAGCACGCCGAAACCGGCAAGCATCGACAGTTCGACCACGGACGGCTTCGCCGCGATCGTTCCCATGGTCGCGAAGACAAGAATGCCAGCATAGAGCCAGGGCTGCGGGATCGCGAGCAATCGTACCCACAGGCCGACGAGCGGCAGATTGAGCACCAGCAGCATCGCATTGGCGATGAACAGGCTTGCGATCAGGCCCCAGACGAGATCGGGCCGCTCCGCGAACAGCAACGGCCCGGGGTTCAACCCGTATTGCTGGAAGCCGGCGAGCATCATCGCCGCCGTCGCGGACGTCGGCAGACCCAGCGTCAGCAGCGGCACCAGCGTGCCCGCAGCCGAGGCGTTGTTGGCTGCTTCCGGTCCCGCCACGCCCTCGATCGCGCCCTTGCCGAACTCTTCCGGATGTTTGGTGAGGCGCTTCTCGGTGGAATAGGACAGGAACGTCGGGATCTCGGCGCCGCCCGCCGGCAGCGCGCCGATCGGGAAACCGAATGCTGTGCCGCGCAGCCACGGTTTCCACGAGCGCTTCCAGTCTTCCTTGGTCATCCACAGCGAGCCGCGCACCGGCTCCAGCTTTTCCTCGGTATGATGCCGACGCGAGGCGACATAGAGCGCCTCGCCCACCGCGAACAGGCCGACCGCGAGCGTTGTCACCTCGACGCCGTCGAGCAGCTCCGGAATGCCGAAAGCGAGCCTTGCCTGGCCGGTCAGCTTGTCGATACCGACGAGACCGAGCGTGAGGCCGATGAACAGGCTGGTCAGGCCGCGGATCGGCGAATCCCCGAAGGTCGCCGACACCGTGACGAAGGCGACGCACATCAGTGCGAAATAATCCTCCGGCCCGAAGCGCACCGCGACGTCGACCAGCCATGGCGCGAGAAAAGCGAGCCCGATCGTGGCGATGGTGCCGGCGACGAAGGAGCCGATCGCGGAGGTCGCGAGCGCCGGTCCACCGCGGCCGGCCTTGGCCATCTTGTTGCCCTCCAGCGCCGTCGCCATCGAGGCGCTCTCGCCGGGCGTGTTGATCAGGATCGCGGTTGTCGATCCGCCATACATGCCGCCGTAATAGATACCGGCGAACATGATCAGCGAGCCACCGGGATCGAGCTTGTACGTGACCGGCAGCAGCAGTGCGACGGTGAGAGCCGGTCCGATGCCGGGCAACACCCCGACGGCCGTCCCGAGAAACACGCCGATCAGCGCGTAGAGCAAATTCATCGGCTGGACGGCGACCGCCATGCCATGCGCCAGCGCAGCGAAGGTTTCGATCACAGGAGTCGCTCCAGCGGCCCGGCGGGAAGACTGAGCGTCAGCAGCCGGTCGAATGCGAGATAGATCAGGGTCGACATCACCAGGGCGATGACGGCGTCGATGCCGATGGCGCGGCGCCCGAAGGCCGCAGACGTCGTGACGAACAGCGCCGAGGTTGCCAGGATGAAGCCGCCGCCGAAGCCGATGATCGCGATCAGGAGCGCGAGCCCGGCGAGGATCAGCACCACCGGTACGGGATCGGCGCTCTCGCGCGCCGGAAGATTGCCGCGCAAGGCGTCGACGAGGTTGCCGATCGCCAGCAATGCAAGTCCGATGGCGACGACGACCGGCATCGCCTCCGGACCCATCCCGTACATCGAGGTCGATTGCAGGCCGCGCGCGTCCCAGACCAGCACGGCGGCAAGCCCTGCCAGTAACGCAGCAATTACGAGGCCGGCGCGATCGACGCGCCGCGGCGGCTGGGCCGACCTGTCCGAGGTCACGACTTGACCAGGCCGACTGATTTCAGCACGTCGGTGACGCGGACCGTTTCCTTCTTCAGGAAGTCGGCGAACGCGTCGCCGCCGAGATAGGCATCCTCCCAGCCCTTCTGCTTGAGGATGTCCTTCCAGGCGTCCGACTTCACCATTTTCTCGACGGCGTCGCTCAACGTCTTGCGCTGCTCCGGCGTGATGCCGGGAGGCGCGACCACCGAGCGCCAGTTGGCGATGACGAGGTCGATGCCCTGCTCCTTGAAGGTCGGGATGTCGCTGCCCGCGATGCGCTTCTCGGAGGTCACCCCGATCGCGCGCAGCTTGCCGGACTTGATCTGGCCTTCGTACTCGCTCAGTCCCGAAATGCCCGCGGTGACCTTGCCGCCGAGGATCGCCGCCAGCGACTCGCCGCCGCCGGAGAACGGGATGTAGTTGATCTTCTTGGCGTCGGCACCGACGGCGCCGGCGAACAGCGCCGCCATCACGTGATCGACGCCGCCGGCCGAGCCGCCGGCGAAGGTCACCTTGGCGATATCGGCCTTCACCGCGGCGGCGAGGTCCTGCGCGGTCTTGATCGGTGAATTCGCTGGCACCACGATCACCTGGATTTCCTCGGTGAGGCGCGCGATCGGCGTCACCTGCTCGAGGGTCACCGGCGATTTGTTCATGGCGAGCGCGCCCACCATGACGAAGCCGTTGACCATCATCTGGTTGCCATCGCCCTTGGCCCCGTTGACGAACTGCGCGATGCCCACGCTGCCGCCGGCGCCGGGAACGTTGGTGACCTGCACGCTCCGCGCGACCCCCGAAGCGACCAGCGCCTGCTGCATGGAACGCGCCGTCTGGTCCCAGCCCCCGCCCGGGGCCGCCGGTGCCATCAGCTTGAGCTCGAGCTGCTGGGCAAGGCTCGGCGTGGCTGTCGCAAGGGTCAGCGCGACGGCCGCGCCGACGAGGCGGGCGGGGAATTGAAACATCGGGGAACTCCGGACTGGTGCGGACAAATGCCGCATCGTGTTATTTGGCCGCATATCAGCCAAAACGACCGCGCCTGTCCAGCGATCAAGCAGAATCCCCGCCCGGGGTAGCTGGCGGCGGGCACTGCGCCGCTGCCGGAACAACCCTGGTGCGGCGCCACATTCGCTTCACCCGAACCAACGCGAGACGATCGCGTCGGTTCGGGTGCTTGTCCAAGGCGATCTTCAGAGCAGCCCTGCCCCACGCGCCCATTTGTACTTGGCGCCCAAGACCTCGACCGGCAGCTCGGTCGAGTAGGCATAGGCCGGGATGCCGTTCTGGTAGAGATATTCGGCGGCTTCCTCGACCTCGACGTCGCCGGCGAGCGAGGCGACCATCGGCTTCACGAAGCCCTTGGCCTCCATCTCCTTCTTCACCTCGACCATGTTGCGGGCGAACACCATCGGCGGGGTGACGATGGTGTGCCAATAGCCGAGGATCAGCGCGTGGATACGCTCGTCGGTCAAGCCGAGCTTCACCGTGTTGACATAGGTGATCGGCGGCTCACCGCCGGTGATGTCCACGGGATTGCCGGCCGCACCGAACGGCGGGATGAACTTGCGGAAGGCCGCATCCAGATCCGGCGGCATCGACATCAGAGACAGGCCATTGTCGACGCAGGCATCCGACAGCAGCACGCCCGAGCCACCGGCACCGGTGATGATGAGAACGTTCTCGCCCTTCGGCGTCGGCAGCACCGGGACGCCGCGGGCGAACTCGAGCAACTGACGCAAGCTGCGGGCCCGGATCACGCCCGACTGCTTCAAGACGTCCTCGTAGATCTTGTCGTTGCCGGCGAGCGCACCGGTATGCGACGAGGCCGCCTTCGCACCGGCCGAAGTGCGGCCGGCCTTGAGCACGACGACCGGCTTCTTCTTGGAGACGCGCTTGGCCGCTTCCGCGAAGGCGCGACCATCCTTGAGATCCTCGCAGTGCTGCGCGATCAGGTTGGTGTTGGGGTCCTGCTCGAAGAAGGCGAGCAGATCGTCCTCGTCGATATCGGACTTGTTGCCGAGACCGACGATGGCGGATACGCCCATCTTGGCCGAGCGGGAGAAGCCGATGATCGCCATGCCGATGCCGCCCGACTGCGACGACAGCGCCGCGTGCCCCTTGACGTCGTAGGCGGTGCAGAAGGTCGCGCAGAGATTGGCGGGCGTGTAGTAGAAGCCGTAAATGTTCGGACCCATCAGGCGGATGTCGTACTTCTTGCCGATCTCGACGATCTCGGCCTGCAGCTCCGGCGCACCGGCCTCGGCGAAGCCCGACGGGATCAGCACAGCGCCCGGGATCTTCTTTTCACCGCACTCGGTCAGCGCCGCCGCGACGAACTTCGCGGGGATCGCGAACACCGCGGTGTCGATCACGCCCGGCACGTCCTTGACGCTCTTGTAGGCCTTGTAGCCGAGGATTTCGGATGCTTTCGGATGGATCGGGTAGATGTCGCCCTTGTAGCCACCGTTGATGAGGTTCTTCATCACGGAGTTGCCGATCTTGCCGTCTTCGGCAGAGGCACCGACCACGGCGACCGCCTTCGGCTGCATGATGCGGCTCATCGCCGCGACGATCTCCTCGGTCGGGCGCGGCTTCGGCTTGGGCACGAAGGCGAAGTCGACGACGATTCGCACGTCGGCGGCAATCGCGTCCTTTGCCGTCGCAAAGACGGGGTTGAGGTCGAGTTCGACGATCTCAGGGAAATCGGTGACGAGCTGCGAGACCTTGACGATCACGTCAGCGAGCGCGGCACGATTGACCGGCTCGCCGCCACGAACGCCTTTCAGGATTTCAGCCGCCTGGATGCCGTCGAGCATCGACAGAGCGTCTTCCTTGGTCGCGGGCGCCAGGCGGAAGGTGATGTCCTTCAATACTTCGACGAGCACGCCGCCGAGACCGAACGCCACCAGCTTGCCGAACGAGCCGTCCGTGATCGAGCCGACGATCACTTCGGTGCCGCCGGCCAGCATCTGCTGCACCTGCACGCCCTCGATCTTGGCGTCAGCCTTGTACTTCCTGGCGTTGGACAGAATGGTCTCGTAGGCCTTCTCGGCGTCCTCCGCAGTCTTGAGGCCAACGATGACGCCGCCGGCTTCGGTCTTGTGCAGGATGTCGGGCGACACGATCTTCATCACGACGGGGAAGCCCATCGACGAGGCCATCTTGCCCGCCTCGCCCGCCGACTTCGCGACGCCTTCCTTCGGCACCGGGATGCCATAGGCGTCGCAGACCAGCTTGCCCTCCGGCGCCGTGAGGCTGGTGCGGTTGTCCGCCTTGACCAGGTCGAGCACCTTGCGGACGGCGTCTTTGGAATTGGACATCTGGCTTCTCCCTTGAGTTCGTTCTTTGCAAAGCGCGCGCGTGATGCGGCTGCCCTTAATTCTTGCCATCGGCCGCGCTTTGTTCCATGTCGCGGAACGGAGTGGCAAAAGGCCTCAAACTTCTCCGCCGTCCTGGATCAAAAATGGCTGGCGATGGCATTTGGTATGCCAGAAGCCAACTTGTCAAGCTGGCGAGTGTCTTAGAACGCCGCAAAATTTGGGCAGCTTGACATTCTGGCATGTGGTATGCCAAAAACTTTCCACCTAATATCCTGTAAAAGACGACTCCCACTGGAGGAGATTCGTCGTGTCACTGCGGAAACCAACCAAGGCATTGCCGAACATGGCCGAGGCAGACATCGCAATCGTTCGTATTGCCCCGGAGAGCAGCTTCAAGAACAAGGCTTATGACGCCTTGAAGGAAGCCATCCTCAAGATGGACATCTACTCGACGCCCGAGCCGGTGATGCTGGACGAGCGCGCGCTGTCCGAACGCCTGGGCGTCAGCCGCACGCCGATCCGCGAAGCCATCGCGATGCTTGAGCAGGACGGTTTCGTGAAGACGGTCCCGCGCCGCGGCATCATGGTGGTGCGGCGGACCAAGAGCGAGATCGTCGACATGATCCGCGCCTGGGCGGCGCTGGAGAGCATGGCCGCGCGCCTCATCACCACCACCGCGCGCAAGAAGGACATCACCGCGCTGCGCGACTTCTTCAAGGACTTCAGCAAGGACCGCCTGCCTGAGGATCACGTCGAGGAATATTCGCGCGCCAACATCGCCTTCCACCAGGCGCTGATCTCGCTGTCGGAATCCCCTGTACTGGTCGATCTCACCAACGACCTGCTGCTGCATGTGCGCGGCTATCGCCAGCTCACGATCGGCCGCAAGGACCGCACCGCGACCTCCCTGCCCGAGCATCTCGGGATCATCGAGGCGCTGGAGGCGCGCGACACCGAACTCGCCGAGAAGCGCGCCCGCGACCACACCCTCGGCCTTGCCGCCTATGTCGAGGCGCACGGCCAGGAACTCTTTACCTGACGACATTCACCAGAAGGGCGAGACATTCGCCCCGCATATCGGGACCAGGGAGACAAGGCCCATGCTGAACACCGCGACCAAATCCGAAGCACCGGGCACCGAGCAGGACCTGACGGATGGCTTTCATCTCGTCATCGACGCGCTCAAGCTGAACGGCATCAACACCATCTATAATGTGCCGGGCATCCCGATCACGGATTTGGGCCGCATGGCGCAGGCTGCGGGCATCCGCATGATTTCCTTCCGCCACGAGCAGAACGCCGGCTATGCCGCCGGCATCGCCGGCTACCTCACCAAGAAGCCCGGCGTGTGCCTCACCGTCTCCGCGCCCGGCTTCCTCAACGGCCTCACCGCGCTCGCGCACGCCACCACCAATTGCTATCCGATGATCCTGATCTCGGGCTCCTCCGAGCGCGAGATCGTCGACCTCCAGCAGGGCGACTACGAGGAGATGGACCAGCTCGCGATCGCCAAGCCGCTGTGCAAGGCGGCCTATCGCGTGCTGCACGCGCAGGACATCGGCATCGGCTTCGCCCGCGCCATCCGCGCCGCGGTCTCGGGCCGTCCGGGCGGCGTCTATCTCGACCTGCCGGCCAAGCTTTTCGGCCAGGTGATGGATGCCGAGGCCGGGCGCAAGTCGCTGGTCAAGGTGATCGATGCCGCGCCCGCGCAGATCCCCTCGCCCGCCGCGGTCAAGCGCGCGCTCGACGTGCTGAAGGGTGCGAAGCGTCCGCTGATCATCCTCGGCAAGGGCGCCGCCTACGCGCAGGCCGACGAGGAGATCAAGACCTTCGTCGAAAAGAGCGGCGTGCCTTTCCTGCCGATGAGCATGGCCAAGGGCCTGCTCCCCGACACCCATCCGCAATGCGCCGGCGCGGCGCGTTCGACGGTGTTGAAAGAGTCCGACGTCGTGATGCTGATCGGCGCGCGGCTGAACTGGCTGCTGTCGCACGGCAAGGGCAAGAGCTGGGGCGAAACGCCGAAGAAGTTCATCCAGGTCGACATCGAGCCGAAGGAGATGGACTCCAACATCGAGATCGTTGCGCCTGTCGTCGGCGACATCGGCTCGGTCGTCTCCGCCTTCAACCAGGCGCTTGCGACGGGCTGGACCGCCCCGCCGGCCGACTGGACCAAGGCGATCGCAGCCAAGCGCGACGAGAACGTCGCCAAGATGGCGCCGAAGCTGATGAACAACAAATCGCCGATGGACTATCACGGCGCACTCGGCGTGCTGAAGACCATCATCAAGGACAATCCGGAGGCGATCCTCGTCAACGAGGGCGCCAACACGCTCGACCTCGCCCGCGGCGTCATCGACATGTACCGGCCGCGCAAGCGCCTGGACGTCGGCACCTGGGGCGTGATGGGCATCGGCATGGGCCAGGCCATCGCAGCAGCGCTCGAGACCGGCCATCCGGTACTGGCGGTGGAAGGCGACTCGGCGTTCGGCTTCTCCGGCATGGAGGTCGAGACCATCTGCCGCTACAATCTGCCGATCTGCGTCGTCATCTTCAACAATGACGGCATCTATCGCGGAACCGACGTCAACGGCGCCAATTCCGACCCGGCCACCACCGTGTTCGTCAAGGGCGCGCGCTACGACAAGATGATGGAGGCCTTCGGCGGCGTTGGCGTCAACGCCACCTCGCCCGACGAACTGAAGCGCGCGGTCGTCGAGGCGATGGCCTCGCGGAAACCGACGCTGATCAACGCGGTGATCGATCCGGCCGCTGGTTCGGAGAGCGGCCGTATCGGCAACCTCAATCCGCAGAGCGTTCTGCAGAAGAAGAAGTAAGTCCACCCCTGAAAACCCTTTATTCCCTGCCGGGCGCAGGGGCAGACAGAGTACGGAGCAACACGATGACCAAAGCGCTCACGGGCGTTCGCATTCTCGACTTCACCCACGTCCAGTCCGGACCGACCTGCACGCAGCTGCTCGCCTGGTTCGGCGCCGACGTGATCAAGGTGGAACGTCCGGGCGTGGGTGACATCACCCGCGGCCAGTTGCAGGACATCCCGAACGTGGACAGCCTGTATTTCACCATGCTGAACCACAACAAGCGCTCGATCACGCTCGACACCAAGAACCCCAAGGGCAAGGAAGTCCTCACCGAACTGATCAGGAAGTGCGACGTGCTGGTCGAGAATTTCGGCCCCGGCGTGCTCGACCGCATGGGTTTCCCCTGGGAGAAGATCCAGGCGATCAACCCGAAAATGATCGTCGCCTCGATCAAGGGTTTCGGCCCCGGACCGTACGAGGACTGCAAGGTCTATGAGAACGTCGCGCAGTGCACCGGCGGCGCCGCCTCGACCACCGGCTTCCGCGACGGCCTGCCGCTGGTCACCGGCGCGCAGATCGGCGATAGCGGCACCGGCCTGCATCTGGCGCTCGGCATCGTCACCGCGCTCTACCAGCGCACCCACACCGGCAAGGGCCAGCGCGTCACCGCGGCGATGCAGGACGGCGTGCTCAACCTCTCGCGCGTCAAGCTGCGCGACCAGCAGCGCCTCGCCCACGGCCCGCTCAAGGAATACAGCCAGTTCGGCGAAGGCATTCCGTTCGGCGATGCCGTGCCGCGCGCCGGCAACGATTCCGGCGGCGGCCAGCCCGGCCGCATCCTGAAGTGCAAGGGCTGGGAGACCGATCCCAACGCCTACATCTACTTCATCACCCAGGCCCCGGTCTGGGAGAAGATCTGCGACGTGATCGGCGAGCCGACCTGGAAGACCGATCCGAACTACGCCAAGCCGGCCGCCCGCCTGCCGCGCCTCAACGAGATCTTTTCCCGCATCGAACAGTGGACGATGACCAAGACCAAGTTCGAGGCGATGGAGATCCTCAACAAGGACGACATCCCCTGCGGTCCGATCCTGTCGATGAAGGAACTCGCGGAAGACCAGTCGCTGCGCAAGACCGGCACCGTCGTCGAGGTCGACCACCCCACCCGCGGCAAGTACCTCTCGGTCGGCAACCCGATCAAGCTGTCGGACTCGCCGACCGATGTCGAGCGCTCCCCGCTGCTCGGCGAGCACACCGACGAGATCCTGCGCAGCGTGCTCGGCCTCTCGGATCACCAGGTCGCCGAGATCCACAAGTCCGGCGCGCTCGACCCGCCGCAGAAGCAGGCCGCCGAGTAAGCGGACCGCTCGAAACCAAACGAAGGGCCGCCGATGGGCGGCCCTTTTTTCATGCCCGCAGGCGCAGTGCCGAACCCGCCACCAGCAAAGGCGAAAAACAACCCCATGCAAAGTAAGGGGGCGTTGAAATCAAAAGCGATTTCGACTTTTACGAATTTCTCTTGATGCGTCGGGCAAAACAGGGGTATTCTGTCACGGTGGGCTGAGCGGGCTTGCCGCAGGTCCGACCGCATCCGCCGCGACAATTTCGCAGACACAGCCGGGCCCGAAGGCGCCGAGCCAGGGGGAGGTCAGAATGTCTTTGCTTGGCAGGGCCGCTGTCGCGATGTGGTGGACGATCGCCCCCGAGCAGCGCGTCGAGTTCGGCGACTGGCATTCCCATGAACATTTCCCGGAGCGCATGAGCATCCCCGGCTTCCGGCGCGGCTCGCGCTGGGCCAGCACGACCGAAGCGGGCGGCTTCTTCGTGCTTTACGAGCTCGACCAGTACGACGTGCTGATATCGAAGGCCTATCTCGACAGGCTCAATGCGCCCACGCCCTGGTCGATCAGGATGATGCCGCATCATCTCGGGATGGTTCGAAGCCAATGCCGTATCGTCGCGAGCCATGGCGGCGGCGTGGCGGCTTCGCTCGCCACGATCAGGCTCTCGCCCGAGCCCGGACGCGAGAGGGAGTTGCAGGACCGCCTTGCGGGCGCGCTGGGTTCCTTGACCCAGCTCCCGGGCCTGACAGGCGCCCACCTGCTCCTCACCGACACGCCTCGCACAAGCGGCCCCACGACCGAACAGCAAATCCGCGGCAAGGACGCTGCCGCGGACTGGGTCGTGCTGCTGTCCGGGTACGACGCCGACATGGTCGAGCGGACGCTGGCAGATCAGTTCTCACCGTCTACGCTGGGCACCGCGGGCGCCAGGGGCGATCTGGTCGTCGGTCGTTACAGGCTGGCCTTCACGATGAGCCCGGCAGACCTGCCCTCGCCCTGAACGCTCGTCGATTTGAACTCGACTCCCGAACGGATTGTGCGGGCAGCATGCCGCGATTCACTCGACCAGCGGATCCGCGCCGACCAGGATCGTTGGCGGCAGGGTGAGGTTCAAGACAGAAGAGCAGGACGTAGCCGGACTTTGCTGCAACATCTGGATCGAAGAGATTTTCATTCCGGCCTCGCCATGGCCGGCGCTTCAGATATTGCATTCTCGATCGACCGGACCTGGGCTCGCAATTAATTGCTGCTACCTGCCTGCACGAGCGCTTAGCCACTGCTCTCCGGCAAACGAATTTGCCTGGAGACAACGAGGTGGTCCAGATGTCCGCGCAGAACGTGCCGTCGAGCAGGCCGGTTTCACCGCAACCGGGCGATGACCGAATTGCCCTCCTGTCCGCAACCGAACTCGTTGGGCATTATCGGACGAAGGCGCTCTCGCCGGTCGAAGTGACGCAGGCCGTGCTGGATCGCATCGAACGCCTCGACCGCCACGTCAACGCATTCGCCTTGCTCGATGCCGCCAGCGCGCTCGCATCGGCCCGGCAGTCGGAAGCGCGCTGGTGGCGCGGCGAGCCGCTCGGTTCTGTCGACGGCATCCCGGTCGCGCTCAAGGATCTCATTCTCGCCAAGGGTTGGCCGACCCTGCGCGGCAGTCGCGCCGTCGATCCCGCACAGGACTGGAATGAGGATTCACCGGCCACGGCCCGGCTGCGCGAGCAAGGCGCGGTCCTGCTCGGCAAGACCACGACGTCGGAATTCGGCTGGAAGGGCCTTGGCGACAGCCTGCTGACCGGCACCACGCGCAACCCCTGGAATCTCGCTTACACGCCGGGTGGCAGCAGCGGCGGTTCGGCCGCGGCGACGGCGCTGAACTTCGGCCCGCTGCATGTCGCAACCGACGGCGGCGGTTCGACCCGGCTGCCGGCGGCACATAGCGGAGTGTTCGGCTTCAAGCCGACCTTCGGCCGCGTCCCGGTCTATCCGCCCTCGCAGAACGGGACCCTGTTTCATGTCACACCGATGACGCGCCGGGTCGACGACGCTGCCCTGCTGCTGGATGCGATCGCGCGTCCGGACGGGCGCGACTGGAACGCGCTGCCCCCGCAGGACATCTCCTGGCAGGCGGGCCTCGATCGCGGCGTCAAGGGTCTGCGCATCGCATTCAGCCCGCGGCTCGGCTACGCACAGGTGAACCCGGAGGTCGAGCGGATCGTCAGCACGGCGGCGAAGACCTTCGTCGAGCTGGGTGCGACCGTCGAACAGGTTGATCCCGGAATCGAAGATCCCTTCGATATCTTCCAGACGTTCTGGTTCGCGGGCGCCGCCAAACTACTGGCCTCCTTCGATCCCGCGCGCCGCGCATTGGTCGAGCCGGGCCTGCAGGAGGTCGCCGAGAAGGGGCGGACGATCGATGTCGTCAGCTATCTGCAGGCCGTCGACCGGCGTGAAGCGCTCGGCCGTCATTTCAACCGCTTCCATCAGGACTGGGATCTTCTCCTCACACCGACCACCGCACATCCCGCCTCGGTCATCGGCGCATCGGAGGCCGATCTCCTGGTGCGGCCGATCCGCTCGCCCTTCACCTATCCGTTCAACCTGACGCAGCAGCCGGCGGCCTCGATCCCGGCGGGCTTGACCGCCGAAGGACTGCCGGTGGGCTTGCAGATCATCGGTGCGAAATTCGCCGACACCACCGTCCTGCGTGCCGCGCACGCCTTCGAGCAGGCAAAGCCATTTTCGCGTCCGCGGGATCCGTCGTGATCGGTCAGGTGCACAGCGGTCTACTGCCCAACGGCCTTCCGCAGGGCATCTCGCTGACCGCACCGGCCTTTGCCGATCGTCAAGCAGCCACCCTGGCGCAGCGTTTCCATCAAGCCGGCCAGCTCCCGGTCCACGCACGCGAGGTGCGGCCGGCCGCAAATCCCGATCATGTCCATCGACACAAGGAGACCGCATCGTGACGTCCATCCTCGCTTCCTTCGTCCGACCAGGCAGGCTCGCAGCCGCCGCGCTCACAGCCATTCTCTCCCTCGCCGCCGGACCATCGCATGCCGAGGACATCACGATCGGCGAAGGAATTGCGCTCGGCTGGGGCCAGTTCTTCGTCGCCGATCACGACAAGACCTGGCAGAAGCAGGGGTTGGCTCCGAAAGTCTCGACCTTCGCCAGCGGCCGGCTGGTGCTCGACGCGCTGGTGGGAGGCGGTGTTTTGATCGGCACCGCGGCCGAGACACCCGTCGTATTCGCGGCGCTGAACGGCCTGCCTGTGCGCATCATCGGCACCTTGAACCGGCACGAGCCCTTCGATCTCGTCGCCGTCAACGACATCAAGACCTCAAAGGACATCAAGGGGCGTCGGATCGGCTATTCGCAAGGCACCAACGCGCACATCTACCTGGCCAAGCTGCTCAAGCAGGAAGGCCTGGCCTGGTCGGACATCACGGCCGTCAGCCTCAATCCCGGCGACTTCGTCAGCAGCCTGGCGGGTGGCGCGATCGACGGCTTCATCTGGACCGAGCCGCATCTGTCCCAGGCGATCGCGCAAGGATCCGGCAAATTCCACATCATCCGATCGGAGGGTCTCTACAACACCTATTCCTCGATCATCACCCTGCAGTCGACCATCGACAGCAAGCCGGATCTGCTCGTCAAGGCGCTGAAGGCCCTGATCGAGGCGGACGACACCATCAGGAAAGATCCCGATGCGGCCGCAACCCTGACCGCGGAGCGGATCAAGCTCGATCCTGCGATCGCAAAATCGTTCTGGAAGCGGACCAATTTCAAGCTCGCACTCGACAAGCCGGCGGTGGTGGCGGTGCTCGAGGAGCAGGCCAAATGGGCCGTCGAGAACAAGCTGGTACGTCCTGACGCCAGGATTCCCGACTTCAATACGGTGGTGGTGACATCGCTTTACGAACGGGCGCGCGCGGAATAGCTCGTGCAAGCGGCCATGAATGCGAGAGTGGATATTCAGCAGCAGACCGCCGCCGGACTGCCGCTCATCAGTTGCATCGAGCTTGGCCACGTCTACGACTCCGGGCGCGGCCAGACCACCGCGCTCGGCAATATCTCGCTGACCATCGAGCGCGGTGAATTCGTCTGCGTTCTCGGCCCCAGCGGATGCGGCAAAAGCACGCTGCTGAACATTCTCGCGGGCTTCGTCGCTCCCGCGCATGGCGACGTCCGTGTGAACGGCAACGCGATCGACGGACCAAGCGCCGAACGCGGTGTGGTGTTTCAGGACTATTCGCTGTTTCCATGGCTGACAGCGCAGGCCAATGTCGAGTTTGGCCTGCGCATGGCCGGCATGGCGTCCGCGGAGCGGAGCAGGATTGCGCGGCAGTTGCTCGGGATGGTCGGTCTTCCGGACGCCGGAGCCAAATACCCGTTCGAGCTGTCTGGCGGCATGAAGCAGCGTGTTGCAATCGCGCGAGCGCTCGCAACCCGTCCGTCCCTGTTGTTGATGGACGAGCCCTTCGCGGCGCTCGACGCCATGACCCGCAGCTCGCTTCAGGCCAAGCTGATCGAGATTCATGGCAAGGAGCGGCCGACGATCCTGTTCGTCACCCACAACATCGCGGAGGCGCTGGTACTGGCGACCCGCCTCATCGTGATGTCCCCCAATCCTGGACGCATCGTCGAGGACATCAAGGTCGACCTGCCGCGTCCGCGGCGGCGTACCACACCCCGCTTCAACGAATTGTACGAGCACGTGGCAAGGTCCATCGGGCTGGAGACGGCCGAGTAGCAGCATGGCATTCCGCGTCAGCAGTCACGCCATCGCCGGTATCGCCGGGACAATCGCATTCTTCGGCGCGTGGGAGGCGCTCAGCCGCAGCGGCCTCGTCAACGACGTGATGCTGCCGGCGCCGAGCATGATCGTACAGTCCGGCTGGACGCTGATCCTCGATGGCGAGTTGCCTCGGCATCTGGCGGCCAGCCTGTTGCGTGCGGTGGTCGGGTTCGTCACCGGATCTGTGCTCGGCATCGCCCTCGGCGTGGCGATGGCGCGATTGCCGCTGCTGCACGGAACGCTCAATCCGCTCGTACAGATGTTCCGCGCCGTGCCGTCACTCGCCTTCGTTCCACTGGCGATCTTCTGGTTCGGGATCGGCGAGACATCCAAGATATTCCTGATCGCCTGGGGCGTCTTCTTTCCGGTTTGGGTGAATACCTATATCGGGGTGCGCGATAGCAGCCCTCTGCTCGGGCGGGCGGCAGCGAGCCTCGGCGCGCGCGGCTGGCGCAGTTTCGTTTTCGTCATCATCCCTGGCGCGCTTCCGTTCATCATCGCAGGCTTGCGCATCAGCCTGTCCGTTGCCCTGGTCGTTCTCGTTGCAGCGGAACTGGCCGGAGCCGCATTCGGTGTCGGTTATCTCATCCAAATGTCGCAGCAGGTGTTTCGGGTCGACCACATGTTCGTCGGCCTGATCACGCTCGGCACCATGGGCGTGGCGGCCGACCTGTTGTTCGAGCTCACGGTGCGCCGGCTTCTGCCCTGGTACGGCGCCGACAAGGTCGAGCAGAGGGGCGTCCGGACGGATCGGCAGCCTGCCAGGACGACTGCGAAGCCGGCTGCGGAATAGAGGGGCAGGCTTCGGACGAGGCCGGCGACGGAAGGAATCGAGGTCCCTTGCCGGAGCGGGAGCGTCCATCGCTGCTGAACCTCGTCCGGCGGTTCGCGTCTACCGACGCTCCCCTCATACACGCCTCACTCGATCACAGAATCCGCACTGACCAGGATCGACGGCGGCAAGGTGAGCTTCAGCGCGTTCGCGGTCTTCAAATTGGCGACCAGTTGAAATCGCGTCGGACGCTCGATCGGCTGGTCGGCGACCGGAGCACCCTGCACGAGCTTGCGGGCCAGGAAGCCCGTCTGCACGAACAGGCTCGGCAGATCGGGGCCGTAGCCGATCAGGCCGCCGCTCGCGCCATATTCGGGAAAGGTGTTGATGGCCGGCAGCTTTTCACGCAAGGCTAGAGTCGCCAACGCATCCAGATTGCCGGCAAACAGCGAGGACGACAGCATGATGACGCCCCTCGCGCCGGCTTTCGTCATCGCCGCGAACGCACCGTCGAAATCGGCGGCGCTACCGACCTCGAAGATATCGAGCGTGACGCCGAGGCTTCCCGCCGCGGCCCGCAGCGCATCCAGTTGCAACGAGCCGCTGGCGCGGTGCCAGAGCACGGCGACGCTGCGGATGCCCGGCACGATCTCGCCGAGCAATTGCAGCGTCTTGGCGTTGAAGCCGGGAATGTCGAGAAAGATGCCGGTGACGTTGCCGCCGGGATGGGCGAGGCTCGCCGCCCACCCGCTCGCCACCGGATCCGTCTCGAGGTCGAGCGCGGCGATCGGGATCGTCTTCGTGACCTCGCGCGCGGCGCGCACCGCCGGCGGCGAGATCGCGCAGATGACCTGAACCTCCTGAGCGACCAAATCGGCGGCCATCGGCACCAGCCTGTCGACCGCGCCGCCGGACCTGCGCTCGATCAATTCGAGATCGGCCGGGTCGAGGCCGCCGCGCCCCGAGGTCAGCCCCTCGCGCAGCGAGGCGACGCGGCCGTTGACGAGCGGCGAACCTTCCGCGCCCAGAGTCAGAAATCCGACCCGGACCTTGCGGGCACCAAACGCCCGAACCGTCCACGGCAAACAGGCCGCGGTGCCGATGAGCATTCCGACGGCATCACGACGCCTCATGCAGTCTTCGCCGATTTTCAATGACCATATGGAAACGTCTGAACGCGAATGGAGCCGAAAATAAGCACGCCTGAAGCGGCGATGACAAGCGGCGGAAAAATCCCGGCAGCCCTGTCGGAACGGCCGGGCCTCGTTCGTCCTTGCATCACGACCCGTGATCGACGCCAAGCCCGATCAGCATTCACAGGAAAACCAACATGCCGAACACCGTCCGCCTGCACCGAGTCCTCACGACCTCGCCCGAAAAGGTCTATCGGGCCTTCCTGGAAGCCGATGCGCTGGCGAAATGGCTTCCCCCGAACGGTTTCACCTGCACCGTCCATCATCTCGAGCCCAGGGTCGGCGGCACATTCAGGATGTCGTTCCGGAACTTCACGACCGGCAACGGCCATTCCTTCGGCGGCGAATATCTCGAATGCGTGCCGGGTGAACGCCTCGTCTACACCGACAAATTCGACGACCCCAATCTGCCCGGCGAGATCAAGGTGATCGTCCTCCTGAAGAAGGTCTCGGTCGGCACCGAGGTCGAGATCACGCAATCGGGGCTGCCGGACGTCATTCCAGTGGAGGCCTGCTATCTCGGCTGGCAGGAATCGCTGCGCAACCTCGCCAAGCTCGTCGAGCCCGAAATCAACCAATAGCGCGAGCCGCGACGCGGCGCGATCGGCCCGATCGCATGCGCGGCTCTCACCGTCGCGTCATTGCGGGCGCAGAAGCAATCCAGAGTCTGTCCGCCGACACATTTGTGATTGCTTCGCTGCGCTCGCCATGAGGAAGAGTGAGAAGCACTCGAAGAGCATCACTCATGTCGCGTATGTGGAACATACGCGGCGCGACTGAACTTACGCCTGATCCCTACGTCCCCTTCGGCGCAACCCCGCCGTCCAGCGGTCAGGGTCGGGACTATGTCCGATCAGCGCCAGACCATAGGCGATCGACTCGAACTGGTCGCCGGACATCAGGCGCTCGTTGCCGAAACGCTCGGCGAACACGCGCCGCACGGCCGGCACGAACGAGGTGCCGCCGGTCAGGAACACCTTCTCGACTTCGCGTGCGGTGATGCCGGATTCGGCCAGCACCTTGTCGACCGTCGCGCCGAGCCTGGCGACATCGTCGGCGATCCACGCCTCGAACTTCTTGCGCGTGACGGTGGCGCCGATATCGACGCCGCTGCCCTTGAAGCGGAAGTCCACCTCGTCCTGCGATGACAGGGCGACCTTGGCATCCGACACCGCGCGGTACAGGGCAAAACCGAGATCGAGATCGACGATGGTGATGAAATCCTCGAGCAGCTCGGGCTTCACCGCCGTGCGCGCCAGGTCGCGGAGCTCGCGCAGATCGCCATTGCTCTTCATCATCGCGAGCTGATGCCAGCGGGCCAGATTGGTGTAGTGGCTGTTCGGGATCGGCAACACCTTGTCGAAGGAGCGGAAGCTCGTCCCCTTGCCGAGCCGCGGCGAGACGACGTGGTCGACGATGCGATAGTCGAACGTGTCGCCGGCAATGCCGATGCCGGCGTGGCCGAGCGGCTCGGCCTTCAGATGGCCGCCCTGGCGCGAGAACCGCATCACCGAGAAATCGCTGGTGCCGCCGCCGAAATCGGCGACCAGGACCGTGGCGTCGCGTTCCAGCCTTCGCGCAAAGGAGAACGCCGCGCCGACGGGCTCGTAGACGTAGCGGGCGTGGCCCGCGCCGAGGCGCTCGAAGGCGTCGCGATAGCGCTGCATCGCCAGCGCCTCGTCGGGATTGCCGCCGGCGAAGCGCACGGGACGGCCGACCGTGATGGTCGAGGTCTCGAATCCGAACCTGTCGCCGCCATGGCGCGCCAGCGTCCGCAGGAACGCCGCCAGTATGTCCTCGAACTTGTAGCGCTGCCGGAACACCTGCGTGGTGTTGAAGCTCGAGCTCGCCGCAAATGTCTTGAACGATTGCAGGAAGCGGTAGACGTGGCGGCCTTCCAGGAACTGCTCGATCGCCCAAGGGCCGCCTTCGGCCTGGGCGCCCGCGCCCGGTCGGTCCTCCCAGAAGCACAAGGCCGACACATAGGTGCTGTGGCGCTGCCCGCCATGATCGAACCTGACGGCCTCGACCCGGCGGTCATCCGCCGCGATCGCGACGACCGTATTGCTGGTCCCAAAATCGATGCCGATCGAGACGGCGGGCGAGGCGCTCGACATGAACCACTCTGACTGATGATTGGAAGGGGGCAGACCACTAACGGCTTTGCCACCCCCTTGCAATACCCGGCCCGCTCCTCGTCGATATCCGAGGTCAGTCCAGAGATCGGGGCAACGAGATCAGGCCAGACATCAGGCCAAAACGTCAGAGCATGTCAGGCGGATTGATCGGCGCGACGCCAGGCCGGAAAGGGATCGGCGAGCGTTGACCAGCCGGCCACGTCCATGGCCGGCGTCTCCGGGACCAGACATGCGTCGAGTCTGCGCCGAATGGCAGCTTCGTCCATGCCGGTTCCGATGAACACGATTTCCTGCCGGCGATCGCCATAGACCGAATCCCAGGATTGGCCGAGCCGTTTGCGCCAGTCGGGATCGCTGGGCCAGCGCGCCTTGGGCACGCTCGCCCACCAGAAACCGAGCGCCTCGGTCCGCACGATCGCGCCGGCCTGACTGATCTCGCCGAGCCATTGCGGCCGCGTCGCAAGCCAGAAATGCCCCTTGGCCCGGATCACACCCGGCCACGAGCCCTTGACGAACTGGTCAAACTTCGACGGATCGAACGGGCGGCGCGCGCGATAGACGAAATTCGTCACGCCGTATTCCAGCGTCTCCGGCACATGGTCGGCGAAGCCGTAGAGTTCCTTGTACCAGAGCGGATGCTGCTGAGCCTTCTCGAAATCGAAGCGACCGGTGTTGAGCACCCGGTCGAACGGCACGCGGCTGTGATTGGCCTCGATGATCTCCGCATCCGGATTGAGCGAACGGATGATCTGCCGCGCCGCCTCGCGCTGCCCCGGCGAGGCATCGTCGACCTTGTTGAGCACGATGACGTCGGCGAATTCGATCTGCTCCACCAGGAGATCGACCAGCGTCCGCTTGTCTCCTTCGAGCGCCTCGCCGCGCTCGCCGAGAAAGTCGGTCGACGAATAGTCCTTCAGCAGGTTCGCGGCATCGACCACCGTCACCATCGTGTCCAGGCGGGCGATGTCGGACAGGCTGTCGCCCTCTTCAGAGCGGAAATCGAAAGTCGCGGCGACCGGCAGCGGCTCCGAGATGCCGGTCGACTCGATCAGCAGATAGTCGAAACGTCCGCTCGCGGCGAGCGCGCGCACTTCCCGGAGCAGATCGTCCCGCAGCGTGCAGCAGATGCAGCCATTGGTCATCTCGACCAGCTTCTCGTCAGTCCGCGAGAGGTTGGCACCACCATCGCGGACCAGATCCGCATCGATGTTCACCTCGCTCATGTCGTTCACGATCACCGCGACTTTCAGACCGTGCCGGTTGTTCAGGACGTGGTTCAGCAAAGTGGTCTTTCCAGCCCCGAGGAAGCCGGACAAGACGGTGACGGGGAGTTTTCGCATGGAGATCGAACAGCCTTTTGAGAGGGATGGGTCGACGACGAAGGGACATGGCGACCCCGCTTTATGTAATGTTATAACATAACATTCACTGCGTGACCGGGGACTGTCAAGTCGGATTGCGGAGAGATCGGCCGGATCGCGATGGAATTCCGCCGTTTCTTCGCATGCCGATCTATGCTGCAATGCGGAATAACGCATGCTGCCATGCAATGGCATGCATGGACTTTGGCATCTGGTATACATAACTTCCCTTTCGAAATGAGACAGCACTACTGACCGTCTCAAGAAAGGATCCCCTGATGTCGAAGACCGCGTCCGTCGCCCTCGCCCCCTCCTCTTCGCTGTTCTCCCGCGTCATGGCGGCGATCGACCGCTTCCTGATGGCGAGCGCCGAGATCTCCAACCACAACGGCGACCTGCCCCGTTTCGGACTGTAAGCGCGAGGCTCAACGCGCCGCCGACACGGGCGCGCCTGCTGGAACCTCTCTCACCGACTTCGTTCGATCGAACGGCCCCGCATTGCGGGGCCGTTTTCGTTTCAGGCCGAGCCTGCGACGGGCTCGCGCCCTGCTGCCGAACACAACTGCGACGATTGGTCCGTCGGCGTGATCGGCCCTGACAATTGTTTGTCCGTTGGCATCTCGCATACCATTGCGCAACGAAGAAACCTTGCACGACCCAAGGTGCAAGGCGGGGCAGGAAACCTTCAATGACGCGACATGCGTGCCGCCATCCATGCCGGCGCCTTAGCCGAAAGGAGCGGATGTCGTACCTTCTTCCCCTTCATAAAGTTTCGTTCGAGACTGCGCCGGGAGATCGCCGCGACGGGTGACCCCGCGCATGTGAATCGAGATGGTTTGACGCAAGCCGCCAAAGAACGGCTGTGTTCGAAGTCGACAGGGAGAGAAACAAGATGAAGCCATTCGTTCTGAATGTCGCGGTGGCGGCCCTCGTGGTGTCGTGCGCCGGCAGCGGGGCCAGCCAGGCCGCCTGGGAGCCGGTCCGCCCGGTCGAGTTCATCGTGCCGGCGGGCACCGGCGGCGGCGCCGATCAGATGGCTCGCACCATTCAGGGCATCGTCACCAAGCACAATCTGATGAAGCAGCCGCTGGTCGTCATCAACAAGGCCGGCGGGGCCGGCGGCGAAGGCTTCCTCGACGTCAAGACGTCGTCAGGCAATCCTCACAAGATCATCATCACGCTGTCGAACCTGTTCACGACGCCTTTGGCGACGGGCATCCCCTTCAACTGGAAGGATCTGACCCCGGTCGCGATGCTCGCGCTCGACGAGTTCGTGCTCTGGGTCAACGCCGAGAAGCCCTATAACAGCGTCAAGGATTATGTCGACGCCGCCAGGAAGGCACCGAGCGGCTCGTTCAAGATGGGCGGCACCGGGTCGAAGCAGGAAGACCAGATCATCACGGTCGGCATCGAGAAGGCGATCGAGGCGAAGTTCACCTACATCCCCTACAAGGGCGGCGGCGAAGTCGCCGTCCAGCTGGTCGGCAATCACGTCGATTCGACCGTCAACAATCCGATCGAGGCGGTCGCGCAATGGCGGGGCGGCAAGCTCCGACCGCTCTGCGTCTTCGACGCCCAGCCGATGGCCTATGACGAGCCGATCGCCGACGGCAAGGCCTGGAAGGACATTCCGACCTGCAAGTCGCAGGGCCTTGCCATGGAATATCTGATGCTGCGCGGCATCTTCATGGCGCCCAAGGCCACGAAGGACCAGATCGAGTATTACGTCGACCTCTTCAAGAAGGTCCGCGCCACGCCGGACTGGCAGGAGTTCATGAAGAGCGGCGCCTTCAACACCACCTTCCTGGCCGGCGCCGACTACACCAAGTGGATCGAAGCCGAAGAGAAGCGCCACGAGGGCTTGATGAAGGAAGCCGGATTCCTCGCATCGGGCAATTGAGCCGCGACATCGGCGGCGGCCGCGGAGGCTGGCCGCCCTCTTCATCCCCCGCGACCGCACACGAGTTGCGATTCCGCCTGGAGGCCCCATGAGCGAACGATCCGGCTCCAACTCCGGCCCGGCCCACAAGACGCTGGAGGCAGCCATGGCGCTGCTGATCGGCGCCTTCGGCCTGGTCGTGATCTTCGGCAGCGTGAAGGCCGGCATCAACTGGGGCGCGGAAGGCCCCCGCGCCGGCTTCTTCCCCTTCTATGTCGGGATCGCCATCGTCGTCGCCAGCGTCATCAACCTCTGGAACGCACAGCGCGACGACGACGGCCGGCTGTTCGCGGAATGGGGACAGCTGCGCCAGGTCATGAGCGTCGTCGTGCCCACCGCGATCTATGTCGGTGCGATGCCGTTCATCGGGCTCTACGTCGCCTCGACCGTGTTCATCGCCTGGTTCATGCGCTGGCTCGGCGGCTATCGCTGGCTGACGACGATCGCGGTGGCGGTCGGCATGCCGGTCGTGACCTATCTGGTGTTCGAGCGCTGGTTCCTGGTCCCGCTTCCCAAGGGGCCGCTCGAGGAATGGCTCGGCCTGTGAGGGCCGGGCTTTCGTTCAGTCGCTGCTGCAGGACGTCTTGACATGGAAGAATTGGCGAATTTGTTTCACGGCTTCGCGGTCGCCCTGCAGCCCTACAACATCATGCTGATGATCATCGGCATCACGCTCGGGGTCATCATCGGCGTGCTGCCGGGCCTCGGCGGCGCCAACGGCGTGGCGATCCTGCTC
Source organism: uncultured Bradyrhizobium sp. (assembly GCA_964423245.1). GTDB lineage: Bacteria > Pseudomonadota > Alphaproteobacteria > Rhizobiales > Xanthobacteraceae > Bradyrhizobium. Next base: position 153,762 of record CAYREH010000005.1, read on the forward strand.
CCCCTCACCTTCAGCATGCCGCCGACATCGGCGATCATCATGCTCTCCTGCATCTATTGGGGCGCCCTGTTCGGCGGGGCCATCACCTCGATCCTGTTCAACATCCCCGGCGAGCCGTGGTCGGTGGCGACCACGTTCGACGGCTATCCGATGGCGCAGCAAGGCAAGCCCGGCGAGGCGCTGACGGCGGCCTTCACCTCCTCCTTCGTCGGCGCGCTGTTCGCCGTCGTCATGATCACGCTGGTCGCGCCGCTGGTTGCGGGCTTTGCGCTGCGATTTGGTCCGGCGGAGAAATTCGCGGTCTACTTCCTCGCCTTCTGCAGCTTCGTCGGCCTCAGCAAGGAGCCGCCGTTCAAGACCATCGCGGCGATGATGATGGGCTTTGCGCTCGCGGCGGTCGGACTGGACTCGATCACGGGACAATTGCGGCTGACCTTCGGCAGCACCGAGCTGCTCAACGGATTCGACTTCCTGATCGCCGTGATCGGCCTGTTCGGGATCGGCGAGATCCTGCTGACGATGGAAGAGGGCCTCGCATTCCGCGGCGGCAATGCCAGCATCAACCTGCGTGTCGTGCTGCAGACCTGGCGCGAACTACCCGCCTACTGGATGACCTCGCTGCGCTCCTGCCTGATCGGCTGCTGGATGGGCGTCACCCCCGCAGGGGCGACGCCGGCCTCCTTCATGAGCTACGGCATCGCCAAGCGGCTGTCGCGCCGCGGCAACAATTTCGGCAAGGGCGAGATCGAGGGCGTGATCGCACCGGAGACGGCGGCACATGCCGCCGGCACCGCGGCGCTGCTGCCGATGCTGTCGCTCGGCGTGCCCGGCTCGCCGACGGCGGCCGTGCTGCTCGGCGGCCTGCTGATCTGGGGCCTGCAGCCCGGCCCGATGCTGTTCGTCGAGCAGAAGGAATTCGTCTGGGGGCTGATCGCCTCGATGTATCTCGGCAATCTTGTCGGCCTCATCGTCGTGCTCACCTGCGTGCCGATCTTCGCCGCGATCCTGCGCGTGCCCTTCGGCATCATCGCGCCGCTGATCCTGGTGCTGTGCGCGATCGGCGCCTATTCGGTGCACAACAGCACCTTCGACGTGATGCTGATGCTGGTGTTCGGCGTGCTCGGCTATCTCCTGAAGAAGTGCAACTACCCGCTCGCGCCGCTGGTGCTCGCCATCGTGCTCGGCGACAAGGCCGAGGAAGCCTTCCGACAGTCGCTGCTGGGATCGCAGGGATCGCTCGGCGTCTTCTTCTCCAACGGCCTCGTCAGCACCATCATGGCGCTCGGCCTCGTCGCCCTGTTCTGGTCCGCCATCCAGGAAGGCTACAGCCGGCTGCGCACATCGGCGGCGTAACGCCGCGCCCGAGTCGTCGCGCCGGACCCGCGGCGCGCCTGACTTCTGGAATAAAGAATTCCAGCAACACGCCGGTTCCGGGCGGCCGCGCGCCGCATCCTGAAGCCGCACGTCCGCAGTGCATCTGCCGCCTTGTCCACAGCGCGTCTCGCGGTCGTCGGCGACGACGGTGATATCTCGCGATTTCAAGGACTTGAATGCAGGCCAACGGCTCGGCCGAAGTCCCGCCGGCAGGCGATCGGGCTTTACAAAATGCTGCGCCGGAGGCATGTACGCAGCGGCGCGATATTTTGCCGCACCCTCCCGACACTCGGTTGAATCTTGGCATTATGAATACCAAGATGCGCGCCGGCGCACACATAAAAATGATCAGCGCGTTCGGGAGGACTTCATGACGGACATGGTGCAGTCGACGGTGGCCCCAAGTGCCGCGCGCGTGAGCGATGCCTATCGCTGGACGCAGCTGGCAGTGGGCGTCGCCGCGATGGTGATGATTGCCAACTACCAATACGGCTGGACGTTCTTCGTCCCGGACATCCAGAAGACGTTCGGCTGGGACCGCGCCTCGATCCAGTGGGCCTTCACGCTGTTCGTGCTGTTCGAGACCTGGCTGGTGCCGATCGAGGGCTGGTTCGTCGACAAATACGGTCCGCGCATCGTCGTGCTGGTCGGCGGCGTGCTCTGCGCGATCGGCTGGGCCATCAACGCCCAGGCGACCACGCTCAACGGCTATTATCTCGGCATGATCATCGCGGGCATCGGCGCCGGCGGCGTCTATGGCACCTGCGTCGGCAATGCGCTGAAATGGTTTCCGGACAAGCGCGGTCTTGCCGCGGGCATCACCGCCGCGGGCTTCGGTGCAGGCTCGGCGCTCACCGTCGCGCCCATCCAGGCCATGATCAAGGATTCGGGCTTCCAGGCCACCTTCCTCTATTTCGGCCTCGGACAGGGCATCATCATCTGCATCCTCGCCTTCTTCCTGCTGTCGCCGAAGGCCGGCCAGGTGCCGAACGTCGTGGCGAACGCCAATCTCCTGCAGACCCGCCGCAACTATCAGCCGACGGAAGTGCTGCGCCAGCCGATCTTCTGGCTGATGTATTTCATGTTCGTGATCGTCGGCGCCGGCGGATTGATGGTGACGGCGAACCTGAAGCCGATCGCGGCCGACTGGAAGGTCGACAACGTCCCGGTCACGCTGATGGCGGTGACGATGACGGCGGTGACCTTCGCGGCCACGATCGACCGCGTGCTCAACGGCCTGACGCGTCCGTTCTTCGGCTGGATCTCCGACATGATCGGCCGCGAGAACACGATGTTCATCGCCTTCGGCATGGAAGGCTTCGGCATCTGGATGCTCTATCTCTGGGGCCACGATCCGGTCTGGTTCGTGCTGCTCTCGGGCTTCGTGTTCTTTGCCTGGGGCGAGATCTACTCGCTGTTCCCCTCGACCTGCACCGACACGTTCGGTGCCAAGTTCGCGACCACCAATGCGGGCCTGCTCTATACGGCGAAGGGCACCGCCGCGCTGCTGGTGCCGATCGCCAACTACATGCAGCAATCGTCGGGCACGTGGGACAGCGTGTTCATCATCGCCGCCGGCGCCAACATTCTCGCCTCGTTGCTCGCGATCGCGGTGCTCAAGCCCTGGCGCAAGATCGTGGTGGCGAAATCGACGATCTGATCGCGCCGCACAATCCCATCGATCGGACGACGCCCGGCCTCGCGGCCGGGCGTTTTCATTTGCGCTGGGCGATCGGGACGCGCCGTCCGGGGGCATTCCCGGCCGGGGCCTCGCAGATAAGGCTTGCAATCTGGAATATGGTATACCAATTTGCCCTCAGCGCTTGCGACGATAAGTCACAACATTTGCGACATCAGGTCATCTTGGCAAACGATGTCCACCAGACGAGCGCCCAGGGAGGTTCTTGATGATGTCCAGCACGGATGGCGCCCTCACGGCCGCGCCGCTACGCACCGGTTTCCGTTGGCTCCAGCTCGGCATGGGCATCGTCTGCATGGCGATGATCGCCAATCTGCAATATGGCTGGACGCTGTTCGTCGATCCGATCGATGCGGCCCATCATTGGGGGCGCGCGGCGATCCAGCTGGCCTTCACCATCTTCGTGGTCACCGAGACCTGGCTGGTGCCGGTCGAAGCCTGGTTCGTCGATAGATACGGCCCGCGCATCGTCATCATGTTCGGCGGCGTCATGATCGCGCTGTCCTGGCTGCTCAATTCCTACGCCGACAGTCTCACCCTGCTCTACGCGGCCGCGATCATCGGCGGCATGGGCGCCGGCGCGGTCTACGGCACCTGCGTCGGCAATGCGCTGAAATGGTTCCCCGATCGCCGCGGCCTCGCCGCCGGCGCGACCGCCGCCGGCTTCGGCGCGGGCGCCGCGCTCACCGTGGTGCCGATCGCGACCATGATCGCGGCGAGCGGATATCAGCACGCGTTCTTCAGCTTCGGCATCGGCCAGGGGCTGATCGTCTTCGTGCTGGCCTTCTTCATCCAGCCGCCACGCATCTCGATCCCGCCGAAGAAGAAGCAGCTCAACCTGCCGCAGACCAGAATCGACTTCACCCCGCCGCAGGTGCTGCGCAGCCCTGTTTTCTGGATCATGTACCTCGTTTTCGTCATGGTCGCTTCTGGCGGCCTGATGACCGCCGCGCAGATCGCGCCGATCGCGCACGACTTCAAGATCGCCAATACGCCGGTAACGCTCGCCGGCTTCCAGATGGCGGCGCTGACGTTCGCGATCTCGCTCGACCGCATCTTCGACGGCTTCGGCCGGCCTTTCTTCGGCTGGGTGTCCGACACGATCGGCCGCGAGAACACCATGTTCATCGCGTTCGGCACGGCGGCGCTGATGCTGCTGACACTGTCGGCCTATGGCAGCAATCCGACCGTGTTCGTGCTCGCCACCGCGGTCTATTTCGGCGTGTTCGGCGAGATCTATTCGCTGTTCCCGGCGACCTGCGGCGACACCTTCGGCTCGAAATACGCGACCACCAACAACGGCATGCTCTACACCGCCAAGGGCACCGCCTCGCTGCTGGTGCCGCTCGCCAGCGTGATCTCGACCGCCTATGGCTGGAAGGCGGTGTTCGTCGTCGCCGTGGCGCTCAACGCGACGGCAGCGCTGATGGCCTTGTTCGTGATCAAGCCGCTGCGCCGCTCCTTCATCCTCGGCAAGGAAGCCGAGCACGCCAACGCAGCAACCGGCACCGCCAAGACCGCATAGTCGCATCGGCATTCGCGACATCACGATGGGGGCGCCGCGCGGCGCCCTTTTTTCGTGGACAAACAAGGTCAGCCAAGCTGCCCCACAATTTCAGGAGAAAGCAGCATCTCGCGCTTGACCATTGGCATTATGTATACCACAATCCTTGCAACGTTCACCGAGGGAGGTTGCAATGCTGGTCGGAGACATTCTGCGCAAGAAGACGTCACGCGTTGTCACGGTGCGAATGAACGAAACGGTGGGTATCGCCGCCAAGCTGATGCGGGCCAACAACATCAGCGCGCTGGTGGTCAAGGACGTCGTCCGCTCCGAGGGCAACACCGCGGTCGGCATGTTCACGGAGCGCGATGTGGTACGCGCCATCGCCGAGCACGGCGCGGGCGGCGTCAACGTCAAGGTCTCGCAGCTCGTCTCGGTCCAGCAGCTGATTTCCTGCGGCTCGACCGACACGATCGAGCATGTCCGACACCTGATGAACATCAACCACATCCGCCATCTGCCGGTGATCGAAAATCACAGCCTGGTCTCCGTCATCAGCATGCGCGACATCGCCGCTGCCATGGACGAGGCCATTCACGGCACGTCGCAGGCCGCCTGAGGAGACGCGCCGTCGCGGCGCGGTCCGGGCATCAATGGCTTACGGGCCGCACGGCGGCTCCATGGCGTCGTGATCCCTGAGGCTGCGGGACCGCATCGGGGGGACCCGGCAAGCCTGCGGAGGAGATCTCGTTCCGACCGGCGATCTGCCGCAGCGCGAAAGCGACCGGCGCGGATGCGCGCCCCTTGATCTCGGTTCCGCTCTCCAATAGCAACACGGGGATATTGTGCCGGCGTGAGGAATTCACGATGTGGCTGCTTTTCCTGGTTGCGTGGTTTGTCCTGCTCGCCGCCGTCGCGCTGCTCGCGCTGGCAATCGGATATGATGTCGCCCACATCCCGGCCTGGTTCGCGGGCCTGCCCATGCCGCAGCGGATCGCGGCAGGTGTCCTTCTGGTTCTCGCTTTGGTCCTGATCGGCGCCACCGCATGGCGCATCTCGCGCCAGGACCGGCGGCTCACCACGCTGCGCGAACGCCTCAAGAAAACCCGGGAGGACGTGGTCGTCGCCCATGCCCTGCAGAACCATCTCGATGCGACGGTCCAGCACCTGATCGAAAGCGATCCGCGGGAGGCGGTCGCCGCCCTGAACGACAAGCTCGGCGAAGCCGAGAAGCGTGCCCTGCTCCAGCAGGGCCGCAACGAATCCACCGACATGCACGACCAGCTCGCCGAAATCCGCCGCCGGCAGCAGGCGCTGCGCGACATGGTCGGCAAGGTCGCCGAGCAGCGCCGCGCCGTCGAGCCCGTCTTCACCGAGATCCGCGACCGCCAGAACCAGCTCGAGCGGGCGCTGCACGATCTGGAGACCGACGATCGCAAGAACAACCTCGGCGACCGGCTGAAGGAGATTGCGCGCGACGTCACGACCCTGCTCGGCCGGGTCAATACGGTGCAGGACGTTTTCGCCACCCTGAACCAGTACAAGGAGGACCTTGCCAAATCGCAGGCCGAGCTGGTGCCGCTGCGGTCCTCGGAGGCCGGCATCAACGCGCTGATCGGCGAACTCAGCGTGAGCCACGAGCGCCTCGCCAAGAGCATCGACGAGCTGGAGACCAGCGGCGAGGCCCCCCTCGGCACCCGCGTCGAGACGCTCTCGCAGAACAAGCTCGAGATCGAGCAGCGCCTCGCCCGCATCGACGACAGCTTCAACATCCTCAAGAGCATCCGGCTCGAATTCGAGGAGCTCGGCCAGCGTCAGGCCCAGCTCGACCGCGCGCTCGCCGAGGTCGAAACCGGGCCGGACGGCACATCCCTGGTGGACCGACAGAACGCGCTGAACGAATTCGTCGTGCAGTCGCGCCAGCGCCTCGGCGTGCTGCAGGAGACGCTGGCGACGCTGAACACCTTCAAGACGGAACTGTCGAAGGCCCAGGCCGATGTCGTTCCGCTCAAGGCACCGGTGTTCGGCATCGAGGCCATCATCGCGGAGGTCAGCAGCACGCGTGATCTTCTCGCCAGGACACTCGGCGAGATCGAGGCGAGCGGCGACGTCACCCTCGCCTCGCGCGTCGAAACGCTGACGAAGAGCAAGCGCGAGGTGGAGGAGCGGCTCGCGCGCATCTTCGACAATTTCAACACGCTCGACGCGCTCCGCAAGGACATCGGCGGCATCTTCTCGACCATCAGGAATAGCCTGAACCGGATCGGGTAGGCCTCGCGCCCCACGTCGAACCGCGGAGCACCTCCGCGCGACCAACGCACATATGCGCATTCTGCTCGCCATCCTGTCCGCCATCCTCGGCCTGATCATCGGCTGGTCGGCGCTTGCCGCGCTGGTGATTGCGCTGGCCGGACCCGGCAATGATGGGGGCATCGCCATGGGAGCGGTCTTCAGCATCGGCCCCATCGGCGGACTGGCCGGCCTGATCGCCGGGATCTGGCTGTTCAGGCGCTTTGGCCCAAAGCACGACCGACATCCCTGAACTGCCCGCGCCGGAATTCGCGCGGGCAAGCACCGACATCTTCGGAAACATCACGAATGCGCGCGTCAGAGAGATGCCGCCAACATGTCGCGCGGGTGCCGCACTGTGGACGCATTCCGCCGCCCCTTTAGAGCCCGTGTCTGGGGGCACGGCGTCGCCGTGTTTGGACCGAACCTTCAGGGGTATGACAGTGAAGAAGATTGTATTTGTGTTGGGTGCCACGCTTGCTCTGGTGACGGCCGCGAACGCTGCGGATCTGCCGCGTCGGCAGCCGGTTCCGGTCTATCCGGCCGAGCAGATGCCGATCGGCAAGATGCCGATTGGCAAGAGCCCGGTCGGCAAGGCCCCGATCGGCAAGGCGCCCGGCCCGGTCGTGTCGCGCTACTGATCCGCCGTCCGATCTGAATCAACGGCCGAGGTACGCGGTGACCAACACGCCTGACCGATCGCTCCGCTGCGCGCTCGCCGGCGCGCTGGTTGCCGCTGCCATGGCCTGCACGATGCCTGCGGCTTCGGCGCGGGACTCCTTCAAGCGCATGGCCGATGCCGATGCGCTTGTTTCGACCGAGACCCCGTCGCGCGCGCAGTTGCCGCGGCGCACGATGGCGCGGACGGAGAAGGGGCCCTATTACGTCGACTTCCGCGCGCGCACCGCCGCGAGCTGGGGCCATGCCTTCGTCTGGTACGGCAAGACCAGCGAGCGCGCGGTCGAGGTCGCGGGCCTGACGCCCGCCGGCGACACGCTCGCCTATGTGCTCGGCCATCTCACCTTCGTGCCGTCCGAGACCGGGGCGAGCTATGGCGATCTCGATCCCGAATATCTGACCGCAAGCTACCGCGTCTATCTCAATGAGGCCGACGCCAGGCGCGTGTTCGCCTATATCAAGAAGCTGCAGGCGACCTCGCCGGTCTGGAACGCCGAGACCTTCAACTGTACCGGCTTCATCGGCGACATCGCCGCCTATATGGGCCTGAACGTCCCCAACCGCTGGCAGCGCCCGGAGAACTTCGTGAACGCCCTGCGGGAGATGAACGGCGGCCGGCAGATGGTGCGGCTGTCCGAGCGGTAGCAAGTCGTTTCACTCGCTGTCCTCGCCCGTCGAATTGGGTATGACGACGAAGCCCAGACAGCGAATACTAGGGTCGCTGCCGGCACGGATTATCCGCCGCGCGAAATCACCCCATCGCATGAGGCCCCGCGCCCACCGCGCGGCCTCGCAATAGACATTTGCCGGCCCGCCCGGCATCCTGACGCCATCAAGGCCGGAACAGGGCCACACAGGCGGGGAAACAGATCATGTTGCAGACACGGTTCACCAAGCTCATCGGCATCGAGCACCCGATCGTCCAGGGCGGCATGCAATGGGTCGGGCGCGCCGAACTGGTCGCGGCCGTCGCCAATGCCGGTGCGCTCGGCCTGATCACGGCACTGACCCAGCCGACGCCGGAGGACCTGACGAAAGAGATCGCCCGCTGCCGCGACCTCACCGACAAGCCGTTCGGGGTCAATCTCACCATCCTGCCCGCCATCAAGCCGCCGCCTTACGCCGAGTACCGCGCCGCCATCATCGAGGCCGGCATCAAGGTGGTCGAAACCGCCGGCAACAAGCCGCAGGAGCATGTCGAGGTATTCAAGAAGCACGGCGTCAAGGTCGTGCACAAATGCACCAGCGTCCGCCATGCCCTGTCCGCCGAACGGATGGGGGTCGACGCCATCTCGATCGACGGCTTCGAATGCGCCGGCCATCCCGGCGAGGACGATACCCCCGGCCTGATCCTGATCCCGGCCGCCGCCAACAAGATCAAGATTCCAATGATCGCCTCCGGCGGCTTTGCCGATGGACGGGGCCTGGTCGCCGCCCTGGCGCTGGGCGCCGATGGCATCAACATGGGCACCCGCTTCATGGCGACAAAGGAAAGCCCGATCCACCAGCTCATCAAGGAAAAGATCGTCGCCAATGACGAGCGCGAGACCGAGCTGATCTTCCGCACAATGCGCAACACCTCGCGCGTCGCCAGGAATGCGGTGTCGACCAAGGTGGTTGCGATGGAGAAGGAAGGCGCCAAGTTCGAGGACATCCGCGAACTCGTCGCCGGCGCGCGCGGCAAGATGGTCTATGCAACGGGCGATTCCGACGAGGGCATCTGGTCGGCCGGCCAGGTGCAGGGACTGATCCAGGACATCCCGAGCTGCGGCGAACTCGTCTCGCGCATCGTGCGCGAGGCCGAAGACATCATCCGCAGCCGGCTGGAAGGCATGATCGTTCAACCAACCGCGCAGGCGGCGGAATAATCACTGCAACAAGCGAGAGTGTTTCATGAAGGCTTACGTCTACGGCCCTGAGGGCGCTCGGATTTCCGACGTCGCTCAACCGACGCCTCAGGGCACGCAGGTGCTCGTGCGCGTGCGTGCCTGCGGCCTCAACCGCGCCGATACCGGGATGCGCAAGGGCCACGCCCATGGCGCGGCCGGCGGCGCCGGCACCGTGCTCGGCATGGAATGGGCCGGCGAAGTTGCCGCGCTCGGTCCGGAGGCGAAGGGCGTCAAGCTCGGCGATCGCGTCATGGGATCGGGCACCGCGGCCTTTGCCGAATACACCCTGGCCGATCACGGCCGCCTGTTCCACGCGCCCTCGAACATGAACTTCGACGAAGCCGCCACCCTGCCCGTCGCGCTCGCGACCATGCACAATGCCGTGGTGACGGTGGGCGGCGTGCAGCCCGGCCAGGCGGTGCTGATCCAGGGCGCCAGCTCCGGCGTCGGCCTGATGGCGATGCAGATCGCCAAGCTCAAGGGCGCCAGGCTCGTGATCGGTTCGTCCACCGACGCCTATCGCCGCGGCCGGCTCAAGGACTACGGCGCCGACCTCGCCATCGACTCCTCCGATCCCGGCTGGGTCGACGAGGTCCTCAAGGCCACCGGCGGCGACGGCGTCGACCTCATCGTCGACCAGGTCTCCGGCAAGGTCGCCAACCAGAACCTCGCCGCCACGCGGGTGCTGGGCCGCATCGTCAATGTCGGCCGGCTCGGCGGCACCCATGCCGACTTTAATTTCGACCTGCATGCCGCCCGCCGCATCGACTATGTCGGCGTCACCTTCCGGACCCGCACCATCGCGGAGATCCGCGAGATCTTCGACGCGGTGCGCAAGGACATCTGGGGTGCGGTCGAGTCGCGCAAGCTCCAGCTGCCGATCGACAAGGTTTTTGCGTTCGCCGACATCGACAAGGCCTTCGAGCACATGGAGGCCAACAAGCATCTCGGCAAGATCGTGGTGACGATCTGACGGCGCCACACCCGCCCCAAGCTCTCTCCAGCGTCATGGCCGGGCTTGACCCGGCCATCCACGCCTTTCCCACGCTGAACCAAGAACGTGGATGCCCGGGACAAGCCCGGGCATGACGGAAGAACTTCAAGCTCAAATCTTTCAGATGCGTTCGCATCCCGCTCTTGCAAATCACTTGCGACTAGGGCTGTGGATCGTCGCTTGATGTTCACTCTCGCCCTGCTACATCCCGGCCATGACATCCCAGCACGACAAGACATCGGTCGCAGCGATCTCGATCCTCGCCAGCGGCAGCATGGCGGTGGCCAAATTCGCGGTCGGCATCGCGATCGGCTCGCTCGCCCTGATCTCGGAAGCCCTGCATTCCTCGATCGACCTGATCGCAACCATCATCACCTGGGCCGTGGTGCGGGTGTCGGACAAGCCGGCCGACGACGAGCACCATTACGGGCATGGCAAGCTGGAGAGCATCTCGGCGCTCGGCGTCACCGCCCTGCTCTACGTGCTGGCCGGCGGCATCCTTGTGGAGTCCTATAGTCGCCTGCGCGAGGGAACCCCGCCGCCGACGATCTCGGCCATCCCGTTCGTCGTGCTGGTGATCGATATCGTGGTCAATTTCTGGCGCGCCCGCGCGCTGCACAAGGCCGCGCGCGAGACCAGAAGCCAGGCCCTGGCGGCGGATGCGCTGCATTTCGCTTCCGACGTGATGGGTTCCTTTGCCGTCATCATCGGCCTGATCCTTGCCGCGCTCGGCTTCTGGTGGGGCGACGCCGCGGCCGCCGCCGCCGTTGCCGTGATGATCGCCCTGCTCGGCCTGCGCATGGCCGGCTCAACCGTCCAGACGCTGCTGGACCGTGCGCCCGAGGGCGCCCAGGAGAAGGCCACCGCCGCCATCCGCCGCGTCGACGGTGTCATCGACGTCGAACGCCTGCGGGTGCGCATGGTCGGCTCCACCACCTTCATCGACACCATCGCCAAGGTGCCGCGGACCTACCCGATCGATCGCGTCGACGAGATCAAGCGTGAGGCGCAGATCGCCGTCACCAAGGCGTTCGGCGACGCCGATCTCAGCTTCACGGCCGTTCCGGTCGCGCGCGACAACGAGACCGTGCGGGACCGCATCATGGTGATCGCGCACAATTCCGGCCTCGCCGTGCACCACGTCACGGTGCACGACCTCGGCGCGAAGCTGATCGTCAGCATCGACCTTGAGGTCGACGCCGGCATGCGCCTCGACGCCGCCCATGACGTCGCCAACACCCTGGAACGCAAGATCCAGGTCGAGTTCGGCGAGGACGTCGAGGTCGACGTCCATATCGAGCCGCTGGAGCCGGAGCTGCCCTTCGGCGTCGATGCGGCGCCCGACCGGGTGCAGACCATCGCAGCCGCACTGACCGGCTATGCCGCCGACGGCGCGATCCACGACATCCACAATGTGCGGGTCCGCAACACCGAGGCCGGCGAGATCGTCAACTTCCACTGCCGCGCCGAACCGTCGATGAGCGTGATCAAGGTGCACGAGCATGTCGACGCGATCGAGCGCGCGCTGCGCCGCGCCTTCCCGACCGTGAAGCGCGTCATCAGCCATGCCGAGCCGCCACGCAGCTGAGCGGCGCGCGAGCAGCACATGTTCGCGTTTCGGACTCGCTGCGTCCGCGCCACTACGGATGAGCGACGCGCGAACTCTGCGTTGGATAAGATTTATTTGCCGTTAACGATTCGTTGACTCTCGACAGCCCGCGAAAACTGGATTCAAATCAGGATGATTCGGAAGCGATGTGGGGCTGCTTCCGACAGCTGGTTTTCAGGGGGCCGAAGGCATGGCGCGTGCAGACGCCGCGAACGCGTGCGTCCAATCCGATTCGATCAAGGGATTGGCGCAGTCGATCGCGAAACCTGCCTATCAACGGCTCCTGATCGCGGAGCCGGCATTGCGCCGTGCCGTGCCGACCCTGATCATCGCCTTCCTGATCACGATCTGCCTTGGCGCCTTTGTCCAGGTGGTCGACCAGACGCGCCAGAAGCGGCTGGTGATCCGCCACGACATCTCGGCGCTGGCCGACCTGCTCGCCGAGCGGATCGACCGGCTCGTCACGCCGCGCCATGAGCGGATCAAGACGCTCGAGAACCTGCCGGCGCTGCTGCCCGACCTGATCCCGTCCTGGGCAACGGCGTCGGGCCGCCACGTCATCGTCACCTCGGCCGGCGTCAACCGCCACATCCTCGCCCGCATCCCGATCGACAGCGACCCCTCGGCGAACGACCGCCTGCTCGACGCGATCACCACCGCGCAATTGCTCGCGACGCCGCCGCGCGACAACGACATCTCCGAGTTGACGCTGCCGAACCGCAATGCCGCGATGGCGACGTCGCGCCAGATCAAATCCCTGCCCGGCCTCGTTACCGTGATCCAGGAGCGCAACGAGCCGATCTGGGGGTCGGACGCCGCGCTCTCGGTGACGCTGTCCGCCACCACGGGCTTCGTCGTCCTGATCCTCGGCTTCGCGTTCCACTGGCAGTCGACCCGGGCCCGCGAGGGCGACCTGATCAACGACGCCGTGCGCGGCCGCATCGATACCGCGCTGAACCGCGGGCGCTGCGGCCTGTGGGACTGGGACCTGTCGCGCGGCCGGATCTTCTGGTCGCAATCGATGTTCTCGATGCTCGGTCTCGACGGCCGCCATGAACTCCTCACCTTCGGCGAGGTCAACGCGCTGGTGAAATCCGACGACATCGACCTGTTCGAGATTGCCGACCAGCTCATCTCCGAGAAGATCGACCACATCGACCAGACCTTCCGCATGCAGCATGTCGACGGCCACTGGATCTGGCTGCGCGTGCGCTGCGAGCGGGTGCGCGGGGCCACCGATTCCAGCGTCCACCTGATCGGAATCGCGGTCGACATCACCGAGCAGAAGAGCCTCGCCGAGAAGACCGTCGAAGCCGACCTGCGCCTGCGCGACGCGATCGAGACCATTCCCGAGGCCTTCGTGCTTTGGGACGCCAGCGACCGCCTCGTGCTCTGCAATTCGCACTTCCAGCGCCTGCACAAACTGCCCGACAGCGCCGTGATCCCCGGCACGTCCTACGAGACCGTGCTCGAGGTCGGCCGCATGCCGGAGGTGCGCACCCGCCACAACGAGACAGGGGCCCAGGGCCCGGGCGCCCGCACCTTCGAGGCCCAGCTCGACGACGGCAACTGGCTGCACATCAGCGAGCGCCGCACCAAGGACGGCGGCTACGTCTCGGTCGGCACCGACATCACCCGCATCAAGGACCATGAGCAGAAGCTCGTGGACAACGATCTGCGCCTGCGCGCCACGGTCATCGACCTCAAGCGCTCGCAGGCCGCGCTGGAACGCCAGACCATCGAGCTCGCGGACCTCGCCGAGAAGTACCAGCGCGAGAAGACCCGCGCCGAGGAAGCCAACCAGACCAAGTCGAAATTCCTCGCCAATATGAGCCACGAGCTGCGCACGCCGCTCAATGCCATCATCGGCTTCTCCGAGATCATGGGCTCGGGCATGTTCGGCGATCTCGGCTCGGAGAAGTACCAGGAATATTGCCACGACATCCTGACCAGCGGGCACTATCTGCTCGAAGTCATCAACGACATCCTCGACATGTCCAAGATCGAGGCCGGCCGCATGAAGCTCGACATGGAAGAGCTCGACCTGTCGCAGACGCTGGCGGAGTCGCTGCGCGTGGTCTCCGGACGGGCCGAGGACAAGAAGCTGACGCTCGACGCAGACATCGGCGCCCCGATCTCGGTCGTCGCCGACCGCCGCGCGACCAAGCAGATCATCGTCAACCTGCTCTCCAACGCGGTGAAGTTCACCCCCGACGGCGGCCGCATCGTGGTGCGCAGCCGGCTGCGCGACGACAGCATCGTGCTGATGATCGCCGATACCGGCATCGGCATCGCGCCGCATTCGCTGGCCAGGCTGGGACGGCCGTTCGAACAGGTCGAGAGCCAGCTGACAAAGACCTATCACGGCTCGGGTCTCGGCCTTGCCATCGCGCGCTCGCTGGCCCAGCTCCACGGCGGCTCGATGCGGCTGCGCTCGCGGCTCGATGTCGGCACCGTCGTGCGCGTGACGCTGCCGCGGGATGCCAGCAAGGCCGCGCCCGTCTCAACAGCGGCGTAGGCGCGGCGATCACGTTAGAATTGAAGCGCGATCGGTGCTCGGCTCGGCTCGAACCAACGAAGATTGAGCCCCCGCCTCACAGCTGCAGCGACGGCGCCACTTCCCTCGCGACATTGACCAGCGCGGCGATCAGCGGCGTCATGGGATCGCGCTGCGGGATCACCATGCCGATGCTGTAGGTGACCTCGGGGTCGACGATCGGGATCGAGCGCACGGTATCCGACAGGCCGAGCGTCTCGGCGAGCTTGGCCGGCATCACGCTCGCCCAGCGCCCGGTCTTGACGTGGGTGAACAGTACCAGCAGCGAGTTCGAGGTCAGGGTCGGCGTCGCTTCCGCGCCGACCGAGCGCAGCGCGCGATCGATGATGCGGCGGTTCTGCATGTCGGGCGTCAGCAGGCAGAGCGGCACCTGTCCGACCTCCTTCCAGGTCACCGTCTCGCGATCGCCGAACATCCCATCGGGCGCGGTCAGCAGCCGGTAGCTCTCGTTGTAGAGCGGGATGGTGCGAACCTTGCCGATCGGCTCGTTCTCGATATAGGTCAGCCCGGCATCGACCTCGAGATTTTCCAGCAGCCCCAGCACCTCGGACGACGTGGTGGACTGGATGCGGAAACGCACCTCGGGATGCTTGGCACGGAACGGCGTCGTCAGCGAGGCGACCATGCCGAGCACGGTCGGGATCGCCGCGATGCGGATCTCGCCGGAGAGCTGGTGCTTCAGCCCGTTGATCTCGTCGCGCATCGCGCGGGCATCGCCCACGATCCGCCGCGCCCAGTCGAGCGCCCGCTCGCCCTCCGGGGTGAAGCCCTGGAAGCGCGAGCCGCGCTGGACCAGCATCACGCCGAGGATTTCCTCCAGCTGCTTCAGCCCCGTCGACATGGTCGGCTGGGTGACGCCGCAGGCCTCGGCCGCGCGTCCGAAATGCCGTTCCTTCGCCAGCGCCAGCAAGAGTTCAAGCTTGTCGAGCAACCACGTGTCCCCTGGTTGTTGTCCGCTGCGGGCAGGCTAGCACGCCGGCCCTTGTCCAACACCCGAAAACCGACCCGCCCGGCAGCCCTTCATTGCATTTCCAAATCGACCGATTGTCATGGCAAATCGATCTGGTTTCGCAATCGCCGCATGGGACAGCTTTATTGATCTTCGAATGATTCCAAATAGCTTGGGGAGAGGAACGCCAAGTGAGAATGAAGAATGACAGCGGCTTTCGACTCTCGATACGAGCCTTGGGACGAGGCGCGCGGCGCCGGGATCATCGCCGAACACGCCAGCCAGGAAGGCGCCACGCTCGTCATCCTGCACGCACTCCAGGAAGCCTTCGGCTACGTGCCGGAGCCGGCCATCCCGATGGTGGCGCAGGCGCTGAACCTTTCCCGGGCGGAGGTCCACGGCGTCGTCACGTTCTACCATGATTTCCGCCACAAGCCGGCCGGCCGCCATGTGCTGAAGCTGTGCCGCGCCGAAGCCTGCCAGGCCGCCGGCGGCGATGCACTTGCGGCGCGCGCCGAGGCGAAGCTCGGCGTGGCGCTCGGCAACACCACGGCCGACGATCGCGTCACGCTGGAGCCGATCTACTGCCTCGGCCTCTGCGCAACGGCTCCGTCCGCGATGCTGGATGGCCGCCTGATCGGCCGGCTCGACGAGAGGCGGCTCGATGCCCTGGTCGCGGAGGCCCAGCGATGAGCATGCGGCTGTTCGTCTCACGCGATGCCGGCGCACTCGCCGTCGGCGCCGACGAGGTTGCGCTGGCGCTGCAGCAGGTCGCCGCACAGCGGGGCCTCGCGCTCGAGATCGTCAGGACCGGCTCGCGGGGCCTGTACTGGCTGGAGCCCCTGGTCGAACTCGCGACGCCCCAGGGCCGGATCGCATTCGGCCCGGTGACGGAGGCCGACGTCCCCTCCCTGCTGACCGCGTTCGCCGGCAATACACACCACCCGCTGCGGCTGGGAGCGACCGACGAGATCCCCTGGCTGAAGCGGCAGACCCGCCTCACCTTCGGCAATTGCGGCGTGATCGATCCGCGTTCGCTGGACGACTACCGCGCCCATGGCGGCTACCGGGGCCTTGCGCGCGCGCTGTCGCTCGGTGCGGATGCGACCCTCGACGAGGTCACCGCCTCGGGCCTGCGCGGCCGCGGCGGCGCGGGCTTTCCGACCGGCATCAAGTGGAAGACGGTCGCGCAGGCCAAGGCCGACCGAAAATTCATCGTCTGCAACGCCGACGAAGGCGACAGCGGCACCTTCGCCGACCGCATGATCATGGAAGGCGACCCCTTCCTGATCATCGAGGGCATGACGATCGCCGGCATTACGGTCGGCGCCACCAAGGGCTACATCTACACCCGCAGCGAATATCCGCACGCGATCGCCGCGATGAACGCGGCCATCCTCGCGGCCCGGGGCGGCGGCTATCTCGGCAGCAGGATCGGCGGGTCGACCTACGATTTCGATCTCGAGGTCCGCGTCGGCGCCGGGGCCTATGTCTGCGGCGAGGAAACCGCGCTGCTCGAAAGCATCGAAGGCCGCCGTGGCCTCGTACGCGCGAAGCCGCCGCTGCCGGCGCATCGCGGCCTGTTCGGCAAGCCGACCGCCATCAACAACATCCTGTCGCTGGCGGCGATCCCCTTCATCCTGTCGGAAGGCGCCAAGACCTATGCGGATTACGGCATGGGTCGCTCGCGCGGCACGATGCCGATCCAGATCGCCGGCAACGTCCGCTACGGCGGCCTGTTCGAGACCGCATTCGGCGTGACGCTGGGCGAACTCGTCGACGACATCGGCGGCGGCACGTTCACGGGGCGCCCGGTCCGGGCGGTGCAGGTCGGGGGCCCGCTCGGGGCCTACTTCCCGCGCGCGCTGTTCGACACGCCGTTCGATTACGAGGCCTTTGCGGCGCGCGACGGACTGATCGGCCACGGCGGCCTCGTCGTGTTCGACGACACCGTCGACATGCGCAGGCAGGCGCGTTTCGCGATGGAGTTCTGCGCCATCGAATCCTGCGGCAAGTGCACGCCGTGCAGGATCGGCTCGACGCGCGGCGTCGAGACCATCGAGAAGATCATGCGCGGCGAGCGCGTGACTGAGAACATCGCGCTGGTCGAGGACCTCTGCAACACCATGAAATTCGGCTCGCTCTGCGCGCTGGGCGGCTTCACGCCCTACCCCGTGCTGAGCGCGCTCAGGCACTTCCGGGAGGATTTCGCACCCGTCCCGACCAGCCTTCAGGCCGCGGAATAGGAGAACGAGAATGTCTCTGATCGAGGAAATCGACTTCGGCACGCCGGCTTCAAAGTCGGAGACGATGGTGACGCTGACCATCGACGGCAAGGCGGTCACGGTGCCGGAGGGCACGTCGATCATGCGCGCCGCGATGGAAGCCGGCCACCAGATCCCGAAGCTCTGCGCGACCGACATGGTCGATGCGTTCGGCTCCTGCCGGCTCTGCGTCGTCGAGATCGAGGGCCGCGCCGGCACCCCGGCCTCCTGCACCACGCCTGTCATGCCCGGCCTCGTCGTGCACACCCAGAGCGAGCGGCTCAAGACGCTACGCAAGGGCGTGATGGAGCTCTACATCTCCGACCATCCGCTCGACTGCCTCACCTGCGGCGCCAATGGCGACTGCGAATTGCAGGACATGGCGGGCGCCGTGGGTCTGCGCGAAGTGCGCTACGGCTACGAGGGCGAGAACCACGTTTTCGCCAAAGCCAATGGCGAGGTGAACCCCGCCTGGCTGCCGAAGGACGAGTCCAATCCCTACTTCACCTATGATCCCTCCAAGTGCATCGTCTGCTCGCGCTGCGTCCGCGCCTGCGAGGAGGTGCAGGGCACTTTCGCGCTGACGATCGCCGGCCGCGGGTTCGACAGCCGCGTCTCGCCCGGCATGAGCGAGAGCTTCCTCGGCTCCGAATGCGTCTCCTGCGGCGCCTGCGTGCAGGCCTGCCCGACCGCGACGCTGACGGAAAAGTCCGTGATCGAGATCGGCCAGCCCGAGCACTCCGTCGTCACCACCTGCGCCTATTGCGGCGTCGGCTGCGCCTTCAAGGCGGAGATGCGCGGCGAGGAGGTCGTCCGCATGGTGCCCTACAAGGACGGCAAGGCCAATCGCGGCCATTCCTGCGTCAAGGGCCGCTTCGCCTGGGGTTACACCAACCACAAGGAGCGCATCCTCAAGCCGATGATTCGCGAGCGGATCGAAGATCCCTGGCGCGAAGTGTCCTGGGACGAGGCGTTTTCCTTCGCCGCGGCCAGGATGCGCGGCATCCAGGCCAAGTACGGCCGCGATGCGATCGGCGGCATCACATCGTCCCGCTGCACCAATGAAGAGACCTATCTGGTGCAGAAGCTGATCCGTGCCGGCTTCGGCAACAACAACGTCGACACCTGCGCCCGCGTCTGCCATTCGCCGACCGGCTACGGCCTCGCCACCACCTTCGGCACGTCCGCCGGCACGCAGGATTTCGACTCGGTCGAGCACACCGACGTCGTGGTGGTCATCGGCGCCAACCCCGCCTCGGCCCATCCGGTGTTCGCCTCGCGGCTGAAGAAGCGGCTGCGCCAGGGCGCGAAGCTGATCGTGATCGATCCGCGCCGCACGGAAATGGTGGAATCACCCCACGTGAAGGCGCTGCACCTTCCGCTGATGCCCGGCACCAACGTCGCTGTGATGACGGCGCTGGCGCATGTCATCGTCACCGAGGGCCTCGTCAACGAAGCCTTCGTGCGCGAGCGCTGCGACTGGAGCGAGTTCGAGGAATGGGCGGCGTTCGCCGCCCAGCCGAACAACAGTCCCGAGGCGACCGCGATCCTGACCGGCGTCGATCCGAAACTGGTCCGCGAGGCGGCCCGCACCTACGCCACCGGCGGCAACGGCGCGATCTATTACGGGCTCGGCGTCACCGAGCACAGCCAGGGCTCCACCACCGTGATCGCGATCGCGAACCTCGCGATGGCGACCGGCAATATCGGCCGGCCCGGCGTCGGCGTGAACCCGCTGCGCGGCCAGAACAATGTGCAGGGCTCCTGCGACATGGGCTCGTTCCCGCACGAGCTGCCCGGCTATCGGCACATCTCCGGCGATGCGGTGCGCGACCAGTTCGAAGCGCTGTGGAACGTCAAGCTCAATCCCGAGCCGGGACTGCGCATTCCCAACATGTTCGATGCCGCGGTCGAGGGCACGTTCATGGGCATCTATGTGCAGGGCGAGGACATCCTGCAGTCCGACCCGAACACCTCGCATGTGGTGGCGGCGCTGTCGGCGATGGAATGCGTCATCGTGCATGACCTCTTCCTGAACGAGACCGCGAACTACGCCCATGTCTTCCTGCCCGGCTCCAGCTTCCTGGAGAAGGACGGCACCTTCACCAATGCCGAGCGCCGCATCCAGCGCGTTCGCAAGGTGATGTCGCCGAAGAACGGCCTCGCCGACTGGGAGGTGACGATCGGGCTCGCGAAGGCGATGGGCTACGAGATGAACTACAGCCACCCGTCCGAGATCATGGACGAGATCGCGGCGCTGACGCCGACCTTCGCCGGCGTCTCCTATGCCAGGCTCAAGGAACTCGGCTCGGTGCAATGGCCCTGCAACGAGAAGGCGCCGGAGGGCACGCCCGTGATGCATATCGACGGCTTCGTCCGCGGCAAGGGCAAGTTCGTCATCACCGAATATGTCGCGACCGACGAGCGCACCGGACCGCGCTATCCGCTGCTGCTGACCACGGGACGCATCCTCAGCCAGTACAATGTCGGCGCGCAGACGCGGCGCACCGAGAACGTGGTCTGGCACGCCGAGGATCGCCTCGAGATCCACCCGCACGATGCCGAGCAGCGCGGCGTGCGCGACGGCGACTGGGTGCGGCTGAAGAGCCGCGCCGGTGAGACCACGCTGCGCGCGGAGATCACCGACCGCGTCGCGCCCGGCGTCGTCTACACCACGTTCCACCACCCGGACACGCAGGCCAACGTCATCACCACCGACTATTCGGACTGGGCGACCAATTGTCCGGAATACAAGGTCACGGCGGTGCAGGTCTCGCCGTCGAACGGTCCGTCCGACTGGCAGAAGGCCTATGACGCACAGGCACGGCACTCCCGCCGCATCGCGCCGGCCGAGGCCGCGGAGTAGCGTCATGCACCTGCCCGTGCAGGCCATCGACCGCGAGATCTGGCGCGACGGCACAGCGTCCGCCGGCGCGCGGTTGATCCCGGAAGAGACGCCGCTGGCGCTGACCTATAATGGCGGCACCTATGCCGTGATGATGGGAACGCCTGAAAACCTCGAGGATTTCGCGGTCGGCTTCAGCCTCAGCGAAGGCATCGTGGCCTCTTCCGACGAGATTCGCTCGCTCGAGATCATCCGGCTCGATGACGGGATCGAACTGCGGATGTGGCTGGCGCCGGAACTGGCCGCACCGATCAGCGAACGCCGCCGCCATATCGCCGGTCCCACCGGCTGCGGCCTCTGCGGCGTGGACTCGATCGCTCAGGCCGTGCGGCCGGCGGCGATCGTGCCGCAGGGCCAGAGCTTCAGCCCCGAGCAGATCATGACGGCGATGCAGGCGATCGCGCCGCTGCAGGCGATCAACCTGCAGACCCGCGCCGTGCACGCCGCCGCCTTCTGGTCGCCCGCCCGTGGGATCGTTGCCCTGCGCGAGGATGTCGGCCGCCACAACGCGCTCGACAAGCTCGCCGGCGCGCTGGCGCGCAGCCGCACCGATGCCGGCACCGGCATGGTGCTGCTGACGAGCCGCGTCTCGGTCGAGATGGTGCAGAAGACGGCGGCGATCGGCGCGCCGGTGATCGTGGCGGTGTCCGCGCCGACCGCGCTCGCGGTCCGCACCGCCGAAGCCGCCGGAATCACGCTGATCGCCATCGCCCGCCAGGACGGGTTCGAAACATTCACGCATGGCGGCCGCATCGTCGCGCGCCATGCCACGGAGACGCGCGATGTCGCATGATGACCGCCTGATCTACATGGCCAACCAGATCGGCACGTTCTTCAAGAGTCAGGGGCCCGACAAGGCCGTGCCGGGCATTGCCGAGCACATCAGGAAGTTCTGGGATCCCCGCATGAAGCGCGCGATCTTCGCCCATCTCGAGGCCGGCGGCACCGGCCTCGCGCCGCAGGTGCGCGAGGCGCTGGCCTCGCTGAAGCAGGCTACCTCTCAGCCTCCAGCAGCGCCGTAAACACGCGCCGCACCTCGCTCTGCGTTTCCTTGACGCGCGCCTCCAGCGACGAGAAGTCTGGCGCGTCGCCGGCACGCGCCATGACGCGCTGGAGGTCGACGCCCGCGGTCTCCGGCCGAAAACGATCACTGACGCACAGCCGCAGGATCTGCGTGAGGTCGTGATAGAGTCGCGCCGCGGCACGCAGGATCTCCACCTCCGACAGCGGCAGCACGCCAAGCCGGGCGGCGTTGTCCAGCACCTGCATCGTTCCGACGTCGAGGATCTCCGGCTTGTCGTGCGCATGCGCGAGCTGGAGATATTGCGCGATGAAATCGATGTCGACCATGCCGCCGGCGGCATATTTGAGATCCCACGGATCGCTCTCGCCCTTCTCCTGGGCGATCGCGCGCCGCATGTCGGCGACGTCGGTCGCGGTCACGGCCGGATCGCGGCGGCGGGTCAGCACCTCGCGGATGACGCCCTCGATTCGTTCGCGGAATGCCGGCGAGGCCGACACCACGCGGGCGCGTGTCAGAGCCATGTGCTCCCAGGTCCAGGCCTCGTTGGCCTGGTAGTCGGCGAATGAGACGAGGCTGGAGGCCACGGGGCCGGCACGGCCGGATGGCCGCAGCCTCATGTCGATCTCGTAGAGCACGCCGTAATTGGTGCGGGTGGTGAACGCGCTGATCAGGCGCTGGGTGAAGCGGGCGAAATAATGCGCGCCGTGCAGCGCTTTCGGCCCGTCCGAGTCCGGATGCTCGCCATCGAAATCATACAGCAGGATGAGGTCGAGGTCCGACGAGGCCGTCATCTCGCGGCTGCCGAGCCGGCCCATGGCGATGATCGCGGTCTCCTGCCCCCGAATGCGGCCGTGCTGGGCCGCGAAGCGATCGGCGACGAGACCGTGCACGGTGTGGACGATCCCCTCGGCCACGTCGGCGAAGGCCGTCGAGGCCTGCTGCGCCGAGACGGTGCCGGACAGGATGCGCGTGCCGATCAGGAACAGGCTCTCCTGCCCGAACAGGCGCAGGCGGTCGAGGAATTCCTCGTAGGAGGCGGCATCCTGCACCGTGGCAGCAAGCCGCATCGAGAGCTCGCGCCGGTCGGGCATCGCGCCGAAAAAGCGCGGATCGATCAGGCCGTCCATCAATTGCGGCTGCCGCGCCAGCATCTCGCCGAGTCGCGGCGCCGCGCCCAGCACCAGCGCGACGAGCGCGACGAGGTCGCGGTTCTGGCCGAGCAGCGTGATCAGCCGGCCGCCGCGCTGCAGCGCCTGCAGGAAATGGTCGAACGCCACCACCGCGCGGTCCGGTTCCTCCGCATGGGCAAGCCCGTCGATCAGGGCCGGTGCGAAATCGACGAAGGCCTGCCGCGTCGCCTCGTTGCGGAACACGCGGTAATCGCCACCGATCCAGTCGCGCAGGGTCTGCGCGACGGCGGCGGGCTTCTTGAAGCCGTGCGTCGCGAGGTGCTGCATCAGCCGCGGATCGTCGGGGCCTGCGCCGTAGTCGAGCGCAGGCAGGCTGGCCGTACCGGTCGGATCGTCGCCCTCGAACAGCTTCTCGTAGTGCCCCTGCACGATCTCGAGCTGGCGCAGCAGGTCCCGCGCAAAGGCCTCGCGGTCCGGATAGCCGAAGAAGCGGGCGAAGCGCTCGACGGCGTCCCTGTCGTCGGGCAGCGCATGGGTCTGCTCGTCGGCGATCATCTGCAAGCGGTGCTCGACCCGACGCAGGAACTGGTAGGCCGCCGCCAGTTCCTCGCGGGCCGCCGGCGTGATCCAGTTGCTGGCGGCGAGCACATCGAGCGCATCGAGCGTCGGCCGCACGCGCAGTTCGGGATGGCGGCCGCCGGCGATCAATTGCTGGGTCTGGGCGAAGAACTCGATCTCGCGGATGCCGCCACGGCCGACCTTGACATTGTGTCCCTCGACCGCGATCTCGCTCTGGCCGCGATAGGTCTGCATCTGCCGCTTCATGTCGTGGACGTCGGCGAGCGCGGCGAAGTCGAGATGCTTGCGCCAGACGAAGGGGGAGATTTCGGCCAGCAGCGCCTCGCCGGCCCTGGCATCGCCGGCACAGGCGCGCGCCTTGATCATCGCGGCGCGCTCCCAAGTGCGCCCTTCCCGCTCGTAATAGTTCAGCGCGGCGTCGCGCGAGATCGCAACCTGCGTCGAGGAGGGATCGGGTCGCAGCCGCAGATCGACACGGAAGACGTAACCGTCATAGGTGCGCTGCTGGAGAATCCGCGCCATGCCCTGCGTGATGCGGACGAAGAAGGGTTGCGGTTCGATGTCGGGCGCCAGCGTCGTCGCCTCGGGATCGAAGAACACGATGAGGTCGATGTCGCTGGAATAATTCAGCTCGCCCGCGCCCATCTTGCCCATCGCCAGCACGATCAGGCCACAGCCCTGCTCCGGAGCTTCGGGATTGGGCGGCAGCAGCTTGCCGCGTGCGGCTTCCTGCCGCAGCAGATAACGCAGCGCCGCCTGCACCGAGGAGACCGCGATGTCGGTCAGCGCCGTGGTCACCCGCATCACAGGCCAGACACCGCCGATGTCGCACAGCGCGATCAGGAGCGCCGCTTCCGCTTTCATGCGGCGAAGCAGGCGCATCACGTCGGCCTCGTCCTGTGCTGCGAGGACGCCGGTGCCGGCCGCCTCGATCAAGGCGGCCAGATGGGCATCCGGATCGCATTCCAGGAGACGGAGCAGCCGGAGCGGATCGGCGCGGACCAGATCGAACAGATAGGGCGAGAATTCCGCGATGCCGGCGAGGATGTTCCGCGCGAAGGGAAAAGCCAGCAGCGGCTCGATACGCGTGGCGTGGGCCGGCTCGAGCTCGGCCAGCCAGACGTCGAAGCGTTCGTTAGGCGTGGAAGCGGCAATATGGGGAGATTCCGCAAAACGCGCGGCCAGTCTCTCACCAATCTTGTCCGCGTTTCCCGGCGCGGAGTGGTTCATGCCACCTTCTGTGGCACATCCGCACTTGCAGGAGCAACCCTGTCGCCGCTCCCGGCCCGCGCCGGCAGCACCAGCGTGGCGACCAGTCCGGGCTGTGCATCGCCGAGCCGCAACTCGCCGCCATGCAAGGTGGCGACCGCAGAGGCGAGACTGAGGCCGAGGCCGGATCCCGGCAGCGTACGGCTCGCCTCCAGCCGGACGAAACGCTCGACGACATGCTTGCGGTCGGCCTCCGGGATGCCGGGCCCGCGATCGGTGACGCTGAGCAGCACCTGATCGCCCTCGCGCCGCGCCTCGATCGTGACCTGGCGGCTGTCGAGGCTGACCACGGTTCCACCTGTCGGCGCGGCCGGCTTGCCGTATTTTATCGCGTTCTCGACGAGATTGGCGAGCGCCTGGCTGATCAATTCGCGGTTGGCGTGCAGCGGCGTGGGCTCGGCCTTGACCTTCAGGGTCATGCCGTCGTCCTCGGCCAGCGGCTCATAGAGCTCGTGGATGCCTTCGGCCACCTCGGCGGCGTCGAAATCGTCCATGTTGCCCCGCGCCTGTCCGGACTCGGCGCGCGCGATCATGAGCAGCGCGTTGAAGGTGCGGATCAGACCGTCGGATTCCTCGATGGTGCGCTCCAGCGCGGCGCGGTAGTCCGCCTCGCTGCTCGATCTCGCCAACGCCTCCTCGGCGCGGTTGCGCAGGCGCGTCAGCGGCGTCTTGAGGTCATGGGCGATGTTGTCGGAGACCTCCTTCAGCCCCGCCATCAGCGCCTCGATCCGCTCCAGCATCGCGTTAAGGTTCTCGGCCAGACGATCGAGCTCGTCACCGCTGCGCCCGACCGGCAGGCGCTCGCTGAGATCGCCGCTCATGATGCGCTGGGCGGTCCCCGTCATCGCGTCGATGCGCGTCAGGACGCGCCGCGCGACGAAGACGCCGCCGCCGAGCCCGAGGACCACGACGATCAGGATCGACCATTGCGCGGCCTTCGCGACGATGCCGAACAGCCGCCGCCGCTCGTCGAGATCACGGCCGATCAGCAGCCGGAATCCGTTGGTGAGTTCCGTGACCCGCACGAGGGCGCGATGATTGCGCTCATCGGCATCCTCGAGCCGGCGATAGGCCGTCTCGGTCCAGCCGTTCGTCGCCATCACGCCCGGCGCCAGCGAGCCGACATTGCCGGCGATCGCCTGCCCCGTCGGGGTCGTCACGAGATAGAGGTTGGCGCCCGGCCGCAGCGCCCGATACTCGATGGCGAGCACGAGCCCGCGCAGGCCGCGTCGCCCGTAGATCTCGTTGATCTCCGAGGTCTCGGAGGTCACCGTCTGGGTGATTTCCTCGGTGATCAGCCGCCGCGTATTCCAGGCGAAATAGGCCAGCAGCGAGGCCGCGAACATCGCGAACAGCAGCAGATAGACCAGCGTCAGCCGGAACGCCGTGGTGCGGACGAGTTTACCGAATGCCGTCACGGATCATGTATCCCGCGCCGCGGATCGTGTGCAGCAGCGGCCGCTCGAACCCCTTGTCGATCTTGGAACGCAGCCGCGAGATATGCACGTCGATGACGTTGGTCTGCGGATCGAAGTGATAGTCCCAGACGTTCTCCAGCAGCATCGTGCGCGTCACGACCTGGCCGGCATGCTTCATCAGATATTCGAGCAGGCGGAACTCGCGCGGCTGCAAGGTCAGTTCGTCCTTGCCCCGGGCGACGCGATGGGAGAGCCGGTCCAGTTCGAGATCGCCGACGCGGTAGACGGTGTCCTCGGCCGGGCCGCCGCGGCGGCGCGACAGCACCTCGACCCGGGCCAGCAGTTCGGCGAAGGAATAGGGTTTCGGCAGATAGTCGTCGCCGCCGGCGCGCAGGCCCTTGATGCGGTCGTCGACCTGGCCGAGCGCGGAGAGAATCAGCACAGGCGCGGTGTTGCCCTTGTCGCGCAACGCACCGATCAGCGAGAGGCCGTCGCGCTTTGGCAGCATGCGGTCGACCACCAGCACGTCGTAATCGCCGTTCTCGGCCATGGAAAGGCCTTCCTCGCCGTCGGCGGCGTGGTCGGCAATGTGTCCGACTTCGCGAAACGCCTTCACGAGGTAGTCGGCGGATTCGCGGTCGTCTTCGATGATGAGGAGGCGCATCTTGCGGTCGGCGGCGGTCACGGGAGTCAACCTTCTCTAAACATGGCGCGAGCGGCAATCGCATGCAAGCCGAGCGGGAGAATTCCCGGCCGGAGAAAAAGGCGGGCGGTGAAGCTGGGGGGACCTCACCGCCCTAGGCCTTCCGACGGAGGGGGGCGTATTCCACCGGAAGGTAGGCTGGGGAGCCCTGCGTTGGGCGGGCTCCCTCGAAGGGCGTCGGCGGCTGGGGCGACCAATGCCAGCGACACACTTCATCTCGTTGTCCGTCTGCGCCTCAGCGCTCATCAGCCCTTGGCGAGGGGCACGGCGACGAAGCGCGACTGGCCGCCGCTCTTCACGCGCATCAGGACGCTGTTCTTGTTGTCGGTCCTCGCCGCGGTGATCGCGTCGCGGACCTCACCGGCGGTGCTCACGCTCTTGCCGCCGACTTCGAGGATGACGTCGCCTTCCTTGAAGCCCCGCTCGGCTGCGGCGCTCTTCGGATCGACTTCGGTGACCACGACGCCTTCCTTGCCGGCGCCGGCGACCGAGTTGGCCGGCGCGACGGTCATGCCGAGCTTGGGCACGTCAGTGCCGCGCTTGGCACCCTTGCCGCCATCCGTGTCGGTGTCGGCCTTGGCCTCGACCGTGTTCGGCAGCTGGCCGAGCGTCATGGTCACGACCTTGTCCTGGCCCTTGTGCAGCACGTTCAGCTTGACCGTGGCGCCGGGCGCCATGCCGCCGATGGTGCGGGCAAGTTCGCGGGCGTCCTTGACGGGCTCGCCGTTGACCGCGGTGATGACGTCGCCGGACTCGATGCCGGCCTTGGCCGCCGGGCCGTTGGCCTGCGGCTCGGCGACCAGCGCGCCTTCGGCCTTCTTCATGCCGAGGCTGTCCGCGATGTCGGAGGTCACCGGCTGAATCTGCACGCCGATCCAGCCGCGGCTGACCGTGCCCTTGTCCTTGAGCTGGTTCACCACGCTCTTGACCGTGTTGGCGGGAATCGAGAACGCGATGCCGACGCTGCCGCCTGAGGGCGAGTAGATCGCCGTGTTCACGCCCATCACCTCGCCATTGGTGTCGAAGGCCGGACCGCCGGAATTGCCCTTGTTCACGGGCGCGTCGATCTGGATGAAGTCGTCATAGGGACCATTGCCGATGTCGCGGCCGCTCGCCGAGACGATGCCGGCGGTCACGGTGCCGCCGAGGCCGAAGGGGTTGCCGACCGCGAGCACCCAGTCGCCGATCCGCGGCTTGCTGTCGGCAAGCTTGGCGAACGGGAAATTGGAGCTGCCCTCGACCTTGATCAGGGCAAGGTCGGTGCGCTGGTCGGTGCCGATCACCTTGGCGGTGTAGGTCTTGCCGTCGTCGGTGGTGACTTCGACCTTGTCGGCGCCATCGACCACGTGATTGTTGGTCACGGCATAACCGTCGGCCGAGATGAAGAAGCCGGAGCCCTGGCCCTGCACGACACGGCCGCGGCCGCCCTTCATGCCCGGCATTCCATCCGGACCGCCGAAGCGGCGGAAGAAGCGCTCCATCGGCGAGCCCGGCTGGAACGGCGACTGCGCATCATCGCCGTCGTCGTTGCTCGCGGTCTTCTCCTTGATGTTGACCTTCACGGAGATCACCGACGGCTTCACGCGCTCGACGATGTCGGCGAAACCGACCGGACGCTCGACCTTGCGAACCTCGTTGTTGACCTGCGCATGGGCGGGGGTCGAGAACAGCTCGCTCGGCGACGTCGACGGGCTGAAGCCATGCACGGCAATCCCGAGGCCTGCGACGACGGAGGCCATCAGCGCGATCCTGCGGGCCGAGAACACCGACCGGCGGGGCTGCCGGTAGGACGGAAGGTTGGTGAGGTCGGGACGGTCGGTCATACGAGATATCTCCAGGGCCGAAATTCTTGTGGTGCCCAGAGGCGGCACCTTACGAACCTGAAGATGGGGTCTGCCGCCTTACCGCGCGCTGGCGGGGCGGTTAAACTTTCGTAATGAAGCCAGAGACCTATGCGGCATTTGGAAACATCCCGAAGTTTCTCAACCTCCAGCTTGAGTCGACGCAGCCAAGCGTGCGGCGCCAACAACATTCACAAAGGGTCTTGCATAGCCACATATAAGATATATCTTAGATATGTCTCCCATCATGGGGACCATAGATTTCTAAGTGAGACACCATGCGACACCATCATCATCGAAACTGGGACTGGAAAGATGCCGGGACGAGGCGTTCAGAGCCCGGCCAATTGTGGGCCATGCGCGGTGGAGACCGCGGCGGAAAGGACGGGCGGCGGCCTGGCCGACACGGGCATCGCGTTCATGAGGAACGTGAGGGCCGCGGGCGACGCCGCATGTTCGAGGGCGGCGAATTGCGCCTCGTCATGCTGCTCTTGATGGAGGCCGAACCGCGCCACGGCTACGACATCATCCGTGAGATCGAGACGCGTACCGGCGGCGCATATGCGCCAAGCCCTGGCATCGTTTATCCGACGCTGACGCTACTGGAAGAGATCGGGCAAGTCGAAGCGCGCCTGTCTGAAGGCACGAAGCGGCTTTACGCAATCACGCCGGCAGGTCTTGCACATCTGGACACGAACAGAGCCGAGGCAAAGGCCGCCCTGGAGCGCCTCGACGCTCTGGCGCAAAAGTCTGCCGCGATCGACACCGGCCCGGTTTTCCGGGCGATGTCGAACCTGAAGGCTGCCCTCAGGCAAAGGCTGGGTGCCTCGTCCGAAAAGGAAGTGCTGTTCGCAGTCGCCGACGCGATCGACGAGGCCGCTCGCAAGATCGAGCGGCTTTGAGGGACAGGCCATGAGCACGACCGCGACAACACCCCTTCACGGCATAACCCGGGTTCGCCAAGAGCCGAAGCGACGTCTCCTCACCGTATCGAGAGCATGGGATGTGACCCCGCGCATGCGGCGCGTTGAATTCACGTCGCCCGATCTTGCCGATTTCGAAAGCCCTTCGCCCGACGACCATATCAAGCTGTTCGTGCCGGACGCCAATGCACCAAGCGGTATCAGCGCGCGGGACTACACCCCGCGCATGTTCGATACTGGTCGATGCATGCTGGCGATTGATTTCGCGCTTCACGAAGCGGGGCCAGCGACGGCCTGGGCGCTCTCCGCAGCGCCCGGTGATGCGCTGCAGGTCGGTGGACCGCGGGGCTCCACGGTTCTGACAGACGACTTCGATTACTACGTGTTGATCGGCGACGAGACGGCGCTGCCGTCGATCGGGCGACGCGTCGAAGGCCTGCGTGGGGACGTGCCCGTTCTGACCGTGGTCATCATCAACGGGCCGGAGGAGGTCCAGCGCTTCGACACCAAGGCGGACTGGCGGCCGTCCTGGGTTTACCGATCTACCGACAAGGCAGACGACGCGGCTCTTCGGCAGGCGATGTCAGCGCTCACATTGCCCCACGGAGACGGTTACGTCTGGATCGCAGCGGAAGCACGAACAGCACGCTCTCTGCGGGACTATTGGCTTCTGGATCGCGGCCATCCCAAGCCGTGGGTCAAATCGGGCGGCTACTGGATTGCCGGTCAACCCGGTGCATCAGAGAAACATGATTCATGAGGCGCGTCATCGAGCCCGGCGAAACCCGCCGGGCTCGATGATCAACGTCAGCAACCTTGATGGCCCGCGCATCCTGGTTGTCTGGAGAGTCGCCCTGCAAGAGTTGATCAAGAGTCGATCAGGTCAGGCTGAACAACCGACTGGCGTTGCCGCCCATGATCAGAGCCTTGTCGTCGTCCGGAATATCCAGGCCGTCTATATACTCGTGGCCCCGCAGGAACCAGTCGCGCCGGATTGGAAAGCTGCCGCCGTAAACCAGATGATCCGCGCCGAACACCTTCACAGCGCATTCGAGCTGCGCCTTGCCCCATTGCGGTGCTCCGGAAAGCTCGAAGTAGATATTGTCCTTGAGGCGTTTTCCGACCTTGGCACTCTCGTCCTCGAAGCGGGACACCGCATCGCTTCCTGCGGGCGGCACCAGCATCTCAGCGAATGCAAAGAATCCGCCGCCCATCATGGAGTGGATCAGGCGCAGGCTCGGCAACTCCTCGAACAGGTCGCTGAAAATTTCGCGACCTACGGCGGTGCCCTGTGCAATTTCCCGGCCGTACTGCCGCCGGAGGTTGGGATATTTGAGAATGGAACCATGGTCGACGGGCAATGGCGTGTGATGCACGACGACCGGGACACCGAGGCTTGCGACGAACCGGAAATGCGGACGGAAAGCCGGCTCATCGAGGTACAAATTGCCGTAATGGGCAACCATCTGAACGCCGCAGAACCCTAGATCCCCAATGCAGCGTTCGAGTTCTTTGAGCGCGCCTGCACTCCCCCATGGGGGAACGACGGCAAGTGCCTGGAAACGACCGGGATGCTGCTTGATATGCGCAGCCATGCCGTCATTGGCTTTCCGGCAAAGATCGAGATCGAGCCATTCCTGCCAGCACGGCAACCGGAAAATCGCCATGTCGATCTTGGCGGCATCCATGGCGGGCAACCTGAACTCCGGGCTGTATTCACCCTCGACGTAGTTCAGCACTTCGTACCCAGCCGGCTGTTCGATCGTCATTTCCCGCAACGGCTTGCCTGCAATCTGGCCAACCTTCGCAACCGTGCCGTACTGACGCGGAACCGCATCCACGTAAGCTGCGAGCAACTCCGGATCGGAAAATAGCGTTTCCGGTAGCCAGTGCATGTTGGCATCGACGACCCGGCGAGCCACCGGCCCGGCGCTTCGTGTGTTCGCCTCGCCTGTTTCTTCGGGCGCCCGAACAGTCGTTGCGCCGCCCAATACAAATGCGTCCTGGCTTTTTTCCCGTTCCATGTCTGGCTCCGCCTTGGCCATTGCCCCCGAGAAGGGAGCTGCAAGCGGGCGGACGCCGCAATGACCTCAATCCGCAATCATCTTCCTGAGACGATATATCTCACATATCTTCCTAGAAAGATATTCATGGAATCGTGATCTTGCGGAACGAAGACCCGCGCCATACTGCGCAGCCCGGAAGTCGCATCCTTGCAGACGCCTGGAGGGATTTCACGGGACGGCGTAGCCCGGCGCTGCTGCCCCTCAGGCAGCCCTGACGCTGACGATGAATTCGTCGACTTCGCGCTTCAGGGTCGCGGCCTGCTGCGACAGGTCGATGGCGGAATCGCGCGCCTCCGCCGCCATGCGTCCGGTCTCGGCCGAGGTCGAGGTGATCTGGACGATGTGGTTGGAGACGTCGAGCGTCCCCCGCGCGGCGTCCTGGGCGCTGCGGGTGATGTCCTGCGTGGCATTGCGCTGCTGCGCGGTGTCGACCTCGATACCGGACATGATCGACGAGATCTCCGACAAGGAGCCCGAAATGCCGTCGATGGCATCGCGCGTCTGTGCAGTGATCGCCTGGATGCTGGCGACATGAGAGGTGATCTCCTCCGTCGCCTTGCTGGTCTGGTCCGCAAGGCTCTTCACCTCGGAGGCGACCACGGCAAACCCCTTGCCGGCCTCGCCGGCCCGCGCCGCCTCGATCGTGGCGTTGAGCGCCAGCAGATTGGTCTGCGAGGCAATCGCCTGGACCAGCTGCACCACCTCGCCGATCTTGTCGGCGGCATCCGAGAGAGTGTGGATGGTGTCGCGGCTCTTCTCGGCCGCGCTCGCCGCACCTTCGGCGCGCTGGGTGGCATCGGTGACTCGGCGGCTGATCGTGCCGATCGAGTTGGTCATCTCCTCGGCCGCGCCCGCGACCGTCTGCACGCTGGTATTGGCCAGGCCGGCGGCGCTGGCCACCGCGTTGGCCTTGCTGCTGGTGTCGTTGGCGGTGCGCGACAATGTCTCGGCATTGCTCTTCAGGCGCACGGCCGACGAGGCCACGCTGTCGACGACGCTGGCGACGAGTTCGTTGAACCGGCGGATGCGCGTGTCCAGAAAAGTCGAGCGCTCGGCCTGGTGCTGCGCCTCGTGGAGCTGCTGCTCGGTCAGGCGACGGCGTTCGATGCCATTGGTCTTGAACACCTCCAGCGCACCGGCCAGAAGGCCAATCTCGTTGGTGCGGCCGAGCCCCGGCACCGGCGTCTCGAACTTCTGGTCGGCGACCTCGCGCATCGCGTGCACGATCGCGGCCAGCGGGGTGAGGATGCCGTTGCGCACCGCAAACCAGGTGACCACGCAGATCGCGACGGCGACGACCGCGATCACGCCGCACGCGAACAGGAAGTAGGAGAAAGCGGTCTGCGCCTGCTGATAGATCTGCATGGCGTGATCGCGCGCGGGACCGCTGAGAGCCGAAAAATCGGCCGACAGACTGGTGATCTCGTTGTTGAGGTAGAGCACCGCGACGAAGCCGGTGCCGCCGCCGATGCCCAGCAGGAACAATAATGCAGCGACCACGGCGCCGACCAGGAAGCGGATCGTCAGGTTGCTGTTGGTGAACATGGAATTCTCGTCCGGCATCAGGAAACGAATCTGGCCGACAAGCTTCCAGACAAAGGTCAACAGAGCATTGAAATCCATCGCAGCAGCCACGGTTTACCGTAACGCTCCGGCTCGACGATGGTGACGGCGCGCCTGAAACCGGTTCAGCCTGAACCGCGTGTCAGGACGACTTGGCTTCGTCCGACATCAGAGCCGCGAGGCGGGCCTCCTCCTCGGGCGTCAAGGGCGCTGGTACATCTGCACCGCCTCTCGACCGCCGCCGCATCTGAAGCCACAGGGCAAGGCCGCCGCCAATCAAGAGCAGCGGGGCCATCAGCCACAGCAGCATGGTCTGCCGCTCGAAGCGCGGCTTGAGCAGCACGAACTCGCCGTAGCGCGCGACCAGGAAATCGAGCACCTGCGAATTGCTGTCGCCGGCCGCGATCCGCTCGCGCACCAGCAGCCTGAGGTCGCGGGCCAGCGGCGCGTCGGAATCGTCGATCGACTGGTTCTGGCAGACCATGCAGCGCAGCTCGCGCGACAGGTCGCGCGCGCGCGCCTCCTTGGCCGGGTCGGCCATGATCTCGTCGGGCTGCACCGCATAGGCCGCAGGCATGGCGAGCAGCATCAGGGCGAGCAGCGTGGCCAGACTCCGGCGCATCGGCTCACTCCGCCGCCTGGAGGCTTTGCCTGGCGCGCGCCGGCTTCGGCGCGCCGACCCGCAGCCGTCGGTCGGACAGTGACAGCACGCCGCCGAACGCCATCAGCACCGGTCCCCACCAGATCAGCAGCACCAGCGGCTTGTGATAGATGCGCACGGCAACTCCGCCTTCGGGCGTGACGTCGCCGAGCGAGATGTAGAGCTGGCTCGCACCGCGTGTCAGCAGCGCGGCCTCGGTCGTCGACGAACCGCGGGTGGTGAAGCTGCGCTTGGACGGGGTCATGATGCCGATCGGGTCGCCGCTGCGGCTGACATTGAACTCGGCGATCATCTCGCGGTAATTCGGCCCCTGGCGCTGCAGCAGCCCGTCGAGCTTCAGATCATAGCCGGCAACGTGGGCGACTTCGTTCTGCTTCATCGTCGCGATGTATTCGCTGTTCCAGGTGGTCTCGCAGACGATCCCGATCAGCGCGACGCCGAGGCCGGCATGCGCGAAGGCGGTGCCCCAGGCCGAACGCGGCAGGCCGCGGGCGCGGTGCAGCGCGGTTGCGACGGGCAGCCGCACCAGGCCGGTGCGCTCGACGATGTCGGTGACGGCGCCCGCGATGACGAAGATGCCGAGCCCGATCGCCAGCGGCGCCAGCGTGCTGCCGCCATGCGCCCAGCCCCAGGCGATGGCGATCGCGACGAGGCCGGCGACGCCGGCCGCCAGCAGCCGCTGGGTGACGCCGAGCAGGTCGCCGCGCTTCCATGCCAGCATCGGCCCGAACGGCACCGCCAGCAACAGCAGGGTGAACAGCGGCACGAAGGTGAGATTGTAGAAGGGCGCGCCGACCGACATCTTGAAATCGGCCAGCACTTCCATCGCAAGCGGATAGAGCGTACCGAACAGCACGACCGCGCAGGCCACGGTCAGCAGCAGATTGTTCAGCACCAGCGCGCCCTCGCGCGAGATCGGCGCGAACAGGCCGCCCTGCTTCAAGCTGGTGGCGCGTCCGGCGAACAGCGACAGGCTGCCGCCGATGAACAGGCACAGGATCAACAGGATGAACACGCCACGCGTCGGATCGGTGGCGAAGGCGTGAACCGAGGTGATGACGCCCGAACGCACCAGGAAGGTGCCGAGCAGCGACAGCGAGAAGGTCAGGATCGACAGCAGGATGGTCCAGACCTTCAGCGCATTGCGCTTCTCCATTACCAGCGCCGAGTGCAGCAGGGCGGTGCCCGCCAGCCACGGCATCAGCGAGGCGTTCTCGACCGGATCCCAGAACCACCAGCCGCCCCAGCCGAGCTCGTAATAGGCCCAGTAGGAGCCCATCGCGATGCCGAGCGTCAGGAAGATCCATGCGACCAGCGTCCACGGGCGTACCCAGCGCGCCCAGGCGGCGTCGATGCGGCCTTCCATCAGCGCTGCGATCGCAAATGAGAACGAGATCGAGAAGCCGACATAGCCGAGATAGAGCATCGGCGGATGCACGGCGAGGCCGATGTCCTGGAGGACCGGGTTTAGATCGCGCCCCTCGAGTGGCGGATTGGCGATGCGGAGGAACGGATTCGAGGTCACCAGGATGAACAGATAGAAGGCGCTTGCGATCCAGGCCTGGACCGCCAGAACGTGCGCGCGCAGCGACAACGGCAGATTGTTGCCGAAGGCCGCCACCAGGGCGCCGAACAGCGCCAGGATCGAGACCCACAGCAGCATAGAGCCTTCATGGTTTCCCCACACGCCGGTGATCTTGTAGAGCAGCGGCTTCATCGAGTGGGAATTCTCGTAGACGTTGGCGACGGAGAAATCCGAGTTCACGTGCAGCATCACGAGCGCGAGGAACGAGGCCCCGACGAACAGGAGCTGCGCCAGCGCCGTGGAGCGTGCCACGTTCATCAGCCCGGCATCGTGCAGACGCGTGCCGATCAGCGGCACGACCGACTGGATCAGCGCCAGGGCGAGCGCCAGAACCAACGCGTAATGTCCGGTCTCCGCGATCATCGCACGGCTCCCTGCGGCGTGCCCTGCGCGGTCGTGGCCGCGGGCTTGACGTCATCCGCGGCCTTCAGGCTGTCGGGACGCTTGCCGCCGTAATCGTCCTTCCAGTGACCCTGCTTCTTCAGCGTGTCGGCGACCTCCTTGGGCATGTAGGTCTCGTCGTGCTTGGCGAGGACGGTGTCGGCCCTGAAGACGCCGTCGGCATCGAGCGCGCCTTCGGCGACGACGCCCTGCCCTTCGCGGAACAGGTCGGGCAGGATGCCCTTGTAGGCAACCGGCAGCTTGGCGTTGCCGTCGGCGACCTCGAATTTCACCGCGAGATTGTCGCCGCGCTGGAGCGAGCCGGGTTGCACGAGGCCGCCGAGCCGGAAGCGCTTGCCGGGCGCGACTTGCTTCTCGGCGACCATGGTCGGCGTCGAGAAGAACACGATGGAGTCGCGCAGCGCGTTGAGCACCAGCGCGGCGGCCAGCGCGAGCACGGCGAGCGAGCCGCCGATAATGGTCATCCGTCGCTGCTTGCGCGTCATGGCGTGTCCGTTCCCCGCTCGTCCCGTGCCAACGTGGTCATCCGTCGAGCCCGAGTGTCTTGAGGCCCTCGTTGAGCTGGCGCAGCCGCTCGCTGTCCTTGCCGACCGCCTGTCGCGCATCGCTCGACGCGAGATTCGCCTTGTCGCGGTCACCCATCACGAGATAGGCACGCACCAGCCGCAGCCAACCCTCGACGTCGTCGCCGTTCTGTTTGAGGCGCGTGGCGAGGCGCTCGACCATGCCGCGCACCATCGCGTTGCGATCGCCCTCGCCCATTTCCTTCGAGGCCGCGATGGTCTCGTCCGACAGGGCCGGCATCGTGCCGCCACCGCCGACCCGCGCCAGCGAGGACTGCACCAGAGGACGCCAGGGCGCATCCGCGGGCGCCCTGGCCAGCAGCCCGCGCCAGATATTGGCGGCGTCGTCCTTGCGGCCGTCCTGCTCGGCGGCCAGGCCCAGGAAGTAGTTCGCCTTGGGATCGTCGGCATCGAGCGCATGCGCGCGCTCGAATTCGCTCTTGGCCTCGGCCGTGACCACGCCGCCAGCGGCGGCCGCCATCGCCTCGCCGAGATCGGAGCGGCGCTCGGCGCTCTCGCCATTGTAGGTCAGCGAATTGCGATAGGCGCGCACCGCATCGTCATAGCGGCCCAGCCGCTCCAGCACCGGCGCCAATACGTTCCAGCCGCGTCCATCGGTCGGGTTCTTCTCGAGATGCTGCTCGACCTGAACGACGAGGTTCTCGAGCGACTGCGCCATGCCCGATCCGGCCCCTCGCTCGCGCGCGGCGAGCGGAAAGTCCTGCAGGCGGGGCGAGCCGAGCGGCATGTAGATGCCGATTGCAACCAGCGGCAGGCCGACCAGCGCCAGCACGGCCGCGCTGCGCCGCCATGCCAGGCTGGATTTCTGTTCCACAGGCGCGGTGCCGGCCGCAGCCAGCAACCGGCGGCCGATCTCGACGCGCGCGGCCTCGGCCTCCGGCGCAGCGATCAGACCCGCGGCCAGATCACGCTCGATCTCGGCCAGCTGATCCTTGTAGACCGCAACCTCGCTGCCCTCGCTCCGGGCGCGTCCACTGCGGCCAAGCGGCAAAAGCACGGCGAAGATCGCCGCGACCGTCATCAGCGCGAACACGAACCATAACGTCATCAGGTAGGCTTCCGGCGGCGCACGGTTTGCGCCCATAGGTGGCTTTACACCACGGCCGGACAATGCGGCAATTGACAATTGTCAATTCAGCGCGACCGGCACCGCCTTGAAACGGTGACAATCCAAAGACTTAGCCGAGCTCGAAGTCGCGGCTGCGGGCTGCGTCCTCGCCATGACCGTTGAAGGCCTGCAGAAAATAAGTTCCGGGCGCGATGGCTTCCGGCAATCTGATGCGCAGCGCGCCCACCGGAACCGGCGACGCCACCCGCGTGGTCGTTTCGACGACCTGACGGCCACTGAGCTTTTCGACCAGCACCACCTTCGCGCCAACCATCAGCCTTTGATATTTGGCAACAATGACGCGGTTTTCAACTTCGATGGAGCTGATGACGGGTTTCATGCGCCCACGGGATTGCAGTCCAAAATCCTGCCGGGAACCGTAGGGCCCAGGGCCCTCATCGTCAACCGTAAATTGTAGAGAGTGAATTATACGTCTTTAATTAGCTGGCGCGCGAGGATTTGCGCTCGCCGGTCTGGGCGTTCTCGGCGGCGCGACTCATGAGAGATGCGTAATCCTCGCCGAACAGCACCTGGCAGAAGCGGATCGCGGCCTGCACCTGCTGCTGCCGGTAGGTGCGGACCTTGTGGTCCGCGGCGCGGAGCGACTGAACCAGCTGTTCGGTCGATCGCTCGACATATTGCTGGAGGTCGGAATAGGTGCGCAGCGTCACCTCGTTGATCGCAAGTTCGCTGGCGTAGTTGCGGCAAGTCGCGACGAATTCGATCAGCGCCACGGTTTCCTCCACCTCGGTGCTGTCGATCCGCGCGCCCGGCGGAATGTCCTTCTCCGGGCGCTGGCGCAGGATGCGACGGACGCGGCCGGGAACGCTGTCGATCTCGGATTGCAGCGCATTGGAGATATCGGCCCTGATCGAGGTCAGCTGCTTGCCCCAGGCCGAGTCGTTGCGCAGGTCGAGCTCGGTGCGCAGGCCGCGGACACCGTCATGCAGCGCCTTGATGTCGTCGGGAACGCTGTCGAAATGGCCGCGCTTGATGTCCATGCGCAGCTTCGCGGCGACGCAGGACAGGTCATGCAACGCGATCGTGACCGCGACTCCGTAGGGCGTTGCCGCGACGCGGAGCTCATCGTCGGATGCCGCGATCTTGGTGGCGATGCGGATGATCTGCCACGGCGCGGTCATCCGTTGCACCACCATGGTGAGCGCAAAGGGCAGCATCTGCGGGGTCTGAAGGACGGGGATGTTGAGCGCCGCGGTGACGGAAGCGACCTGGGGATCACCAAAAGCCCGCAGCGCGCGCGGCAGCTTTTCGCTCAAGGTGGCGATGGCCTCGCGCAGCGCAAGAACCGCTCCGATCGAATAGAGGTCCTCGATCACATTGGGCGGACCGACGCGGGCAAGCGCCCGCGATTTGTCCCCGCCGCCCGGGCCGGTCAGTTCTGCGATGGCATCCGCAGCGACGGCCTGGAGTTTCTGCGCCAACGCTTCGACCGGGGCGGCGCTGTCGTTCGCCGGTATGCGCGCCAGTGCCGCCTCCAGCTCCACGATCTTGTCCGGCGCGCCGTCGCGGCCGAGCCACTGCCAGATCGGGGCGAGGGAGGATCGGCGGATCTGGCCGACCCTGATCGGGGTACCCGCCTCGACAAGGAACGGTTCCAGGACCTGGGACAGCAGGCGCGACAAATCGTCGGTGCGCGGCGGCGGCGCCTCGTCGGCCTCCGCCTTGCGCACGATCTTGCGCAGCTGCTCCAGCACCAGGGTGGCGACAGCCGTCTCCTGGCCGCGCTCAAGGGCGCGCTCGAACTCCCGCATCAGCAGCGCCTGCGACTGCGGCGGGAGCTGCGCGAGATATTCCCTCAGCCGCTCGATCGATGTCTGGCTCATGCGCCCGGGTATTGCACGGTAAGATGGCGGACGTGGGATGCGTCCGGCGCGATCATAGTCGGACCGGCCTTAAGAAGCCGTTGAGGAAGTTCGGGCGAATGGCCGGATCGCCCGCCACACCGAAAATGGCCGAGGATCAAGGGATTAGATCCCGGGAAGCTGCAGTTCCGCGCGCAGCCCCCCGATCGGCGCGGCGCCGAGCGCAAGGCTGCCGCCGTACAGGGCCGCAAGGTCGGTCACGATCGACAGGCCCAATCCCGAGCCGGGCTTGGATTCGTCGAGGCGCTGGCCGCGCCGGGATACCTGGGCGCGCTCGGCCTCCGAGAGGCCGCGGCCGTCGTCATCGACGACGATTCGCAGGCGGGGATTGCCGCCGACCTGCTGCGGCGGCTCCACCAGCACCTCGATGAAGACGCGGCTGGCGGCCCATTTGCAGGCATTGTCGACGAGATTGCCGACCATTTCCTCCAGATCCTGGCGTTCACCGCGGAATTTCGCCGCAGGATCGGCGCTGGCCTCGACCATGATGCCGCGGTCGCGGTGGATCTTCTCCATGGTGCGGCGCAGCGCCTCGATGGCCGGAGCCACCTCGGTGACCGTCGCGACCACCGAGACCCGCGCCGCGATGCGGGCACGCTCGAGATGGTGGGCGACCTGGTCGCGCATCACGTCCGCCTGCTCCATGACCTTGGCTGCGAACGGCTCGTTGGCATGGGCGCCGGCCTCGTTGACGATCACCGAGAGCGGCGTCTTGATC
The DNA here is from genome assembly GCA_964423245.1 of uncultured Bradyrhizobium sp. GTDB lineage: Bacteria > Pseudomonadota > Alphaproteobacteria > Rhizobiales > Xanthobacteraceae > Bradyrhizobium. Next base: position 193,930 of record CAYREH010000005.1, read on the forward strand.
GCATGGGCGAGATTGCCAACATGGGTGCGGGCGCGCTCGACGATCTCGCGATTGGCATCGATCAGCGCGTTGGTCTCGCGGGCCAGAGGCGCAATCTCGACCGGAAATTCGCCCTCCAGCCGCTCGGCACGTCCGGAGCGGATGTCGGCGATCGCTTCCGAGATGCGCTTGAGCGGCGCCAGGCCAAAGCGGACCTGGAACACCGTGGTCAGCAGCAGAACGATGCCCAGCGCCGTGAACGTGCCGCCGAGATAGTAGTCGAAGCTCCGCGTCTCGTCGAAGATCTCGGTATCGTCGCCAGCCACGCTCACCAGATATTTGCCGTCGGCGCCGAGGTCGACCGGGCGCTCCACCATGCGCAAATTCTGCCCCTCCGGACCGTCGACATAGCCGAGGCGAATGCCGGCCGCGGTGAGCTCGACGCCCTGCTCCTCCAGCTTCGGCAGCTTCTTGTCCCAGAGGGAGCGCGACGAACGCACCTCCGGTTTCTCGGTGTCGGTGCGCGTGATCTGCCAGTACCAGCCGGACAGCGGCAGCTCGAACAGAGGCTCGCCGAGCGACTGGAACTGCCTGTCCGGCGGCTCGTCGGGCGTCGCGACCTCGGCGATCAGGGTGCGGAGATAGAGATTGAGCCGACGGTCGAAGGCGCGCTCGGTGGCGTTCTTGTAGACCGAGGACAGCACGACCCCGGTGATGGCGAGGATCACCACCAGCCAGGCGGTCGCCGACAGGAACAGGCGGTTGGCAAGCGAGCTAGCGCGCATCGGCAATGTTCCGGCGGGCGCCGGCTGGGTCGGCATGGACGATCATGACGCGACCAAGGCCCCCTGTCCGGCCACCCGTCAAGCCCGCATCGCGTCAGGCGCCTTTTTCAAGCCCCTTTTCGGGCGTCTTGGCCGGCGGCGTCAGCAGATAGCCGAGGCCGCGGACCGTCTGGATGATATCGACGTCCAGCTTCTTGCGGATGCGGCCGACGAAGACCTCGATGGTGTTGGAGTCGCGGTCGAAATCCTGGTCATAGAGATGCTCGACCAGTTCGGTGCGCGACACCACCCGGCCGGAATGATGCATCAGGTAGGCAAGAAGCCGATATTCGTGCGAGGTCATCTTCACGGGGTTGCCCGAGACGCTGACTCGCCCGGTGCGGGTGTCGAGCGTGACGGGACCGCAGGAGAGTTCGCTCTGGGCATGGCCGGTGGAGCGGCGCAGCAGCGCGCGGATTCGCGCCAGCACCTCCTCCAGATGGAATGGCTTGGCGACGTAATCGTCGGCGCCAGCGTCGAAGCCCTGGACCTTGTCGCTCCAGCGGTCGCGGGCGGTCAGGATCAGCACGGGCATTGTGCGGCCGTTGCGGCGCCAGGCCTCCAGCACCGAGATGCCGTCCTTTTTCGGCAAGCCGATGTCGAGCACCACGGCGTCATAGGGCTCGTTGTCGCCGAGAAAGTGCCCCTCCTCCCCGTCGAAGGCGCGGTCGACGACGTAGCCGGCGTCGGTCAGCGCCTTGGTGAGCTGGCGATTGAGATCGGGGTCGTCCTCAACAACGAGCAGGCGCACGCTTCTCTCCAAAATTGATCACAGGACTATGGCTTTGCCGACCGGGTGAGATGATCAATTCCGGCGTGAACTGAATATGAACGCGGGGGAACCGACGAAGTTACTTTTTGGTCATATACGACTTGCGAGGCCGGCGCGACAGCGCCCGCCGCGCCGCCGGATGGACCGGGGCGCGACGGGCGCGGAGGACGGGCGGGAGCTTTGGTCGGGTCAGGTCCTGAAGAAGACGAACCAGACGACGGCCAGCATCATCACCGCAAGCCCGGTCGAAATGGCCAGCAGGGCAGCAACGGACGGCCCGGGCTCGCCCTGACGCGCTTCGGTGGCGGTTTCGATGATCTGGTGGTCGGGTCGCGTTGTTGCCATGGGGACCTCAATCTGGCTGTCGCCGCGACCTCGCGCGGCCTGATGTGAGGAAGCAACGCCCGATCGGATGCGATGTTCCGGATTGCCGGCGCGATCGGGCCGCAAACAGGGGGCGGCGACAGGTTAACGCAGTTGCCAGATTCCGCACCGCGCCTTGCTATGATTCGGCCTGCTGCGATGTTAACCTCGCTGCTTGTCCCTGTTGCGTTTGGAGTAGCCCATGGCCCCCCGCGCCAATTGGAAGGGTTTTCTGCGTCTGTCGCTCGTGACCTGTCCGGTCGCGCTGTATCCGGCGACATCGGACACCGAGAAGGTCTCGTTCAACCAGATCAACCGCAAGACCGGCCACCGCATCAAATATCTCAAGGTCGATGCCGAGACCGGCGACGAGGTCACCTCCGAGGACATCGTCAAGGGCTACAAGGTCGACACCGACACCTATATCGAGGTCACCAAGGACGAACTCGACGAGATCGCGCTGGATTCCACGCACACGATCGAGATCGACGAATTCGTGCCGAAGGCGGAAATCGACAACCGCTACCTGATCCGCCCCTATTATCTCGCGCCGGACGGCAAGGTCGGCCATGACGCCTATGCCGTGATCCGCGAGACCATCCGCAGCATGGACAAGGTCGCGATCGGCCGCGTGGTGCTGACCAACCGCGAACACATCATCGCGCTGGAGCCGCTGGGCAGCGGCCTGATGGGGACGCTGCTGCGCTATCCCTACGAGGTGCGCGGAGAGAAGGATTATTTCGAGGACATCCAGGATGTGAAGCTGACGAAGGACATGCTCGACCTCGCCAGGCACATCGTCGAGAAGAAATCCGGCACGTTCGAGCCGGAGCTCTTCGAGGATCATTATGAGAGCGCGCTGATCGACCTCATCAACAGGAAGCGCGCAGGCACGCCGATCACGGCCAAGGCGACGCCGAAGACGGGCGGCAACGTCATCAACCTGATGGATGCGTTGAAAAAGAGCATCGCCAACGAGAAGGACGCCGCAGCGCCGGCGAAGGTCGCCAAGGACGCCGTCAAACCCAGGAAGACGAAAAAGCGCGTCGAGGGCCAGCGCGAGATGCTGCTGCCGATCGCCGGCAAGGGCGGCAAGACCGCTGCTGCCAAGGAGACGGCGCCGCGCAAGGCGGACAAGCCGGTGCGGTCATCCACACGCGCCAAGAGGGCCGGTTAGCATCGTCGCCTGCCGGCCCGCCGTGTCTTCGCCCCTTCCCGATCGGCCGGCCTGAATGCCCTGGTCGGCCGCGTTCGAGGATCCGATCCCGCTGCGCAGCGCAGGCAAGCTGCGCACGCTGCAGCAGGCGGCCGATTACATCATGCGGCTGCCGGAGGACGCGCAGCACGAAGCGCATTGGCAAACCGCGATCGAGACCCTGATCAACGCAGCCGAGCAAGGCGGCGGCTGGCTGGTCTTCGCCCGCATCGCGATGTTGCGCGCGCTGAACGCGGACGCAGGGCGCAGATGAAGGGCCTGATCCCTGACGCCTGATTGACGAACAGGCTCAACGAAACGTTAAGCCGCAGCCGCAATTTGCATCTGGATGCGACGCTCCGCCGACTGCACGCATCGGTCGACTTGGACAGGTTAATGAAACCTGGGCTTAAGGGATGTCATCCTAGAACGAGGGACCATTCGGCCGCCCCCGCCGTTTTGACGCGGGGCGCAGCCGGATCGGCCGATCTTGCAATTTTGATGACGACGCGCGCGTACATTGAACCGTATCAACGGGAGTTGGCGATGAATTTGCTCAGGTCTTTCCTTGCCGATGAAAGCGGCGCCACCGCGATCGAATACGGCCTGATCGCTGCCGGTATCGCGCTTGCGATCGTCACGGTGGTGAACAACACCGGCAGCCAATTGCTGAACAACAAGTTCAACTCCATCAGTTCGTCGATGAAGTGACGGCGAAGCGCGGCCTCGGCCGCGCGGATGCGTACTCCGGCCCGACACGGCTGCCGGAAACATGATCTGCATCAATCGCGGCCGGCCGGCGGCGGCTAAGCATGGAAGCACAACGTCTTCCTGCCGGCACCGCGGATGCATCCAGACCTCGAACGCCCCCAACTGAAGACCCGCCGGGTCCGCCTCGACACCGGCCGCGAGAACGTGGTCGTGATCTCGCGACAATCGCAGGCGCTGCGGGCCGAGATCTTTCGCGGCTTCAGCCGGGTCGAGCTGCGCCTCGACGGCAAGGTGCTGCTGGCGACGCTCTTGATCACCGACGACGACACGCTGGCAGCCCGCGACGAGATCGGCCTGTCCGAGCCAGCCTTCCGCCGCTTCGGCGCCGCGGTCGGCACACTGGTCACGGTCACGCCCGCCACTTCGCCTGACAGCCTCGAGGCGGTCCGCGGCAAGATCCGCGGACGGACGCTCGGCAATGCCGAGATCGGGGCGATCATCGACGACATCGCCCACTACCGCTATTCGGACATGGAGATCGCTGCCTTCCTGATCGGATCGGCGAGTTTCATCACCAGCGACGAACTGCTGGCTCTGACCGGCGCCATGGCGCGCGCCGGCACCCAGCTGGTGTGGCCCGACCCCGTCGTCGTCGACAAGCACTGCATCGGCGGCATTCCCGGCAACCGCACCTCGATGGTCGTGGTGCCGATCGTCGCCGCGCATGGCCTGCCGATCCCCAAAACCTCCTCGCGCGCCATCACCTCGCCGGCCGGCACGGCCGACACCATGGAGGTGCTGGCGCGGGTGAATGTCGGCGTCGAGGAGATGAAGGCGATCGTCTCGTCCTGCAACGGCTGCCTGATCTGGGGCGGCCACGTGAACCTGTCGCCCGCCGACGACGTCCTGATCTCGGTGGAACGCCCGCTCAGCCTCGACACCCGCGAGCAGATGGTCGCCTCCATCATGTCGAAGAAAATCGCGGCCGGCTCGACCCACCTCCTCATCGACATTCCGGTCGGACCGACCGCGAAGGTCACCAGCGCGGTCGAGGCGATGCGGCTGCGCAAGCTGTTCGAATTCGTCGGCGACCGCTTCGGCCGCACGGTCGAGGTGATCACGACCGACGGCCGCCAGCCGATCGGCAACGGCATCGGACCGGTGCTCGAGGCCAATGACGTCATGGCGGTGCTCGGCAACGCGCCCGACGCGCCGCGCGACCTGCGCGAGAAGTCGCTGCGGCTGGCCGCGCATCTGCTCGAATACGATCCCAAGCTGCGCGGCGGCGCGGGTTACGAGCGCGCCCGCGAACTGCTCGACAGCGGCGCGGCGCTGAAGCAGATGCAGCGGATCATCGACGCCCAGGGCCCCTCGACATGCAGCACCGCGCTCGGATCGCACCGCTTCGACGTCAGGGCCCCGCATGACGGCGTGGTGTCCGCCATCGACTGCCTGCGCCTGAACCGCCTCGCCCGCACCGCCGGGGCGCCGCTCGACAAGGGCGCCGGCATCCGCCTGTTCACGAAGATCGGCGACCGCGTCGAGCAGGGCGAACCGCTCTATCACGTCTACACGTTCGACCAGCCGGAATACGACCTGGCGGCGGCGGCCGCAGCCGTGGACAGCGGCTATCGCTTCAACGGTCACGCCGCACCCCCGAGCGAGTCCTCGCCGTGAGCACGGTCGCGCTCCAGACAATGCCGTCCGGCGCCGACGCCGCGAAACGGCTGGCGGCGCGGCTCGGACTGACTTGCGGCGAGATCGCCCTGCACCGCTTTCCCGACGGCGAGTTGCGCGTCACGGTCGCGGCGGCGGCAGAGACCACCATCCTCTATGCGCCGCTGGACCACCCCAACGACAAGCTGATCGCGCTGCTGTTCGCCGCCGAAGCGCTGCGGCGCGGCGGTGCAAAGCGGCTGGTACTGGTCGCCCCCTATCTCTGCTACATGCGGCAGGATGCGGCGTTTCACGCCGGCGAAGCCATCAGCCAGCGCGCCATCGGCACCCTCCTCGCGGGACTGGTCGACCGCATCGTCACCGTGGATGCTCATTTGCATCGCACCCCCGACATCGGATCCGTCTTTGCAGGTATAGACGCCGAGAACCTGTCGGCGATGCCGGCCATCGCGATTGCGCTGGCGCCGGACATCGATCCTGCCACGGTCGTGATCGGTCCCGACGCCGAGTCCGAACCGTGGGTGAGCGATCTCGCCGGCCGGCTGCGTCTGCAGCACACGGTGGCGCGCAAGGTTCGGCATGGCGATCGCTCCGTCGAGATCGCCTTTGCCGATCCCGCCTTGCTCGCGGGACGTCCGGCCCTGCTGGTGGACGACATCGTCTCCTCCGGAACGACACTGATCGAGGCCGCGAAAGCGCTCCATGCGCTGGGCGCGAGCGCCGTCGACGCCGTGGTGACGCACGCGCTGTTTCCGCCCGCGATGATGGCTGCCTTCGCCGCGGCCGACATCAGGTCGATCCGCTCGACCGACAGCGTGCCGCATCCGAGCAATGCGATCGCGCTCGACGACACGCTCGCAACCGCCCTGCGATCCGAAAGCGGCAGGACATATTCGCCGGAGACGACGTCATGAGCATCACCGTCCGCTTCTGCGGCGCCGCCCGCACCGTGACCGGTTCGAGCTATCTGTTCCAGACGGCGACGGGCCGCTTCCTCGTCGACTGCGGCCTGTTCCAGGGCCAGAAGACGCTCAAGGAGCTCAATTACGGCCCCTTCCCGTTCCGCCCCTCCGAACTGGACGCGGTGCTGCTGACCCATGCCCATATCGATCATAGCGGCCTGCTGCCCAAGCTGGTGCGCGGCGGTTTCGAAGGACCGATCCTGGCGACGCGGGGCACGATCGACCTCTGCTCCTACATGCTGCCCGACGCCGGCAACATCCAGGAATCGGAAGTGACCCAGCTCAACCGCCGCAACACGGCGCGCGGCCGCAAGGAAGTGCAGCCGATCTACACCCAGGCGGACGCCATCGCCTCGCTGCAATCGTTCCGCGCCGTCGAATACGAACATTGGACGGACGTGATCCCGGGCGCTCGCGCCCGCTACTGGAATGCCGGCCATCTGCTCGGCTCCGCCTCGATCGAGCTCGAGATCGCCGAGCCGGGAACTGCGCGGCCACTGCGCGTACTGATCTCCGGCGACGTCGGGCCGGAAGCGAAACTGCTGCAGCCCGATCCCGAGGCGCCGGCCGACCTCGACTATGTCATCGCCGAAGCGACCTACGGCGATCGCGTGCGCGCGGCGACCACGCCCGCGCTGCGGCGGCAGCATCTGGCGACCGAGGTGCGCGAGGCCGCCGCGGCCGGCGGCGCCCTGCTGATCCCCGCCTTCGCGGTCGAGCGCACCCAGGAACTGATCGTCGATCTCGTCGCGCTCATGGAGCAGAGCGAGATTCCGACCGCGCCGATCTTCCTCGATTCGCCGCTGGCGATCCGCGCCACCGAAGTGTTCCGCCGGAACGCCGCCAGCCTCGATCCGACCGTAGATGCCGCGCGCCTGCTCAACTCGCCGCATCTGAAGTTCACGGAGACCGCGGACGAGAGCAAGGCGATCATGCGGCTGACCGGCTTCCACATCATCATCGCCGCGAGCGGCATGTGCGATGCCGGCCGCATCCGCCATCATCTCAAGCGCTGGCTGTGGAACGCGCACGCCACGGTGCTGCTGGCCGGCTTCCAGGCCAACGGCACGCTCGGCCGCTTCCTCCAGAACGGCACGAAGGCCGTCCGCATCCAGGGCGAGGAGATCAGGGTCGCGGCGCGCATCCGCATGATCGACGAATATTCCGGGCATGCCGACGGCGCCGGCATGGCCGGCTGGATCGCGGCGCGCCGCCCCATCAATCGCGGCCTGTTCCTGGTCCATGGCGAAGAGAGTGCGATCGCGGGTCTTGCCGCGCGCGTCGCCGAGCGGATCGTTCCGGCGGCCAAGGTCTACCAGCCGGTGCTCGACGACATCTTCGAGCTCGCCGCGCCCGAGCCGCGCGTGCTCGACGTCGATCACCGCCGCCGCCTCGCACCCGAAGCCGTCACGCGACTCGACTGGCACAACGAGATGTCGGAGCTGATGCTCGATATCAACGACAGGGTCGGCGCCGCCGCCGACGACCGGGCCCGCGGCGTCATCATCCGGCGGCTGCGGCGGGCGCTGGAGGAGAAAGCGTAGCGGCGGGACGGCGTCGACCGACGCTCCTCGCAACAACCGGTCAACCGGTTTTGCACGCAACAAGAATCCCTCTAAGTGCGACACAATGCATCTTGGGGTCGGCGATCGCCATGCTATGGCGAGGCCTCGTCGATCTGGAAGAAAATCGGAATGCGAGCTGCGTTCGTCGTCGTTCACCGCTGGGCAGGCCTCATCACTGCTGCGTTCCTTTTCTTCTCCGGCGTGACAGGTGCGGTGATTTCCTGGGACCATGCGCTCGACGAGTGGCTCAACAGCCATCTCACCGAGGCCAGAACCCAGGGATCGGCCCGCCCGTCGACGGAACTCGCGAACCTGATCGAACAGCGCGACCCGCGCCTGCGCGTCACCTACCTCACCACGACACCCGAGCCCGGCGCCTCGCTCGCATTCTTCGTCGAACCCCGAATCGACCCCGCCACCGGAAAGCGGTTCCAGATCGACCACAATCAGGTGTTCCTGGATCCCGCGACGGGCGACGAACTCGGCCGCCGCTATTGGGGTGCCGTCTGGCCGGTGACGCGGGAAAATTTCGTCTCGTTTCTCTACAAGCTGCACTACACGCTTCACATCCCGGAATTCTGGGGGAGCGACCGGTGGGGCGTGCGCCTTCTCGGCATCATCGCCATCATCTGGACGCTCGACTGCTTCGTCGGATTCTACCTGACCCTGCCATCGCGCAAACGCGTCACGGCGGCCACAGCCGCCCCTGTCGCGCGACAGCTCCATCGCGGTTTCTGGGCGCGATGGAAACCGGCCTGGGCCATCAAGGCGAGCGGCAGCGCCTATCGTATCACTTTCGACATCCACCGCGCCTTCGGTCTGTGGACCTGGGCCCTGCTGTTCGTGATCGCGTTCACGGCCTTTTCGCTCAATCTCTATTACGAGGTGTTCTCGCCGGTGATGAAGGCCGTCTCGAGCTACACGCCGACGCCCTTCGAACTTCGAACTCCCGCCGCGCTCGATCAGCCGGCCACCCCCAAGCTGTCCTTCAGCGACATCATCGCCCGGGGCGAAGCCGACAGACGAGGCCGTGGATGGCCCGAGCCGGTCGGAGCCGTGTATTACGCGCAGCTTTACGACATCTACAGCGTCAGTTTCTTCAAGCCCGGCGACGATCATGGCGCAGGCGGCGTCGGGCCGGCACAGCTCTACTATGACGGCCAGGACGGCCGACCTCTCGGCGAGCGCGTGCCGTGGCAGGGCACTGCAGCCGACATCTTCGTGCAGGCGCAGTTTCCGATGCATTCGGGCCGCATCCTCGGATTGCCGGGCCGCATTCTCGTCTCCGCGATGGGCATCGTCGTTGCCGCGCTTTCCGTCACGGGCGTCGTGATCTGGCTCCGCAAACGAAGCGCACGTCGCGCTGCGCGCGCGAACATCCGGAAACAATTCGTCGCGCGCGCGCCTGCTGCGGCGGAATGAAGCGCAATTGCGCGAACGTCCACATCTCTGGAGAGGTTCTAGGTCGCGACAGACCAATTCCACTTTCGACATCGCGTCGCAATCGCTACGCGTCCTCCGAACGTCAGCTTCGGAATGCGAGACTTGGACTTGGAATTGGAATTGGAATTGTGAGACTTGGAATGATGAAGGCGACATTTCCGTTCGGTGTGTCGACGATCGTATTGGCTGTCTTGTCAAATGACATGTCCGCCTTCGCGCAAAGCGCCACCGAATTGCCGCCCGTCGTCGTCGAGCAGGCCAAACCGAAGCCCGCCGCTCGCCCCCGCGCCTCCCAGAGTGCGCGAGCTGCAACCCGACGCAATGCGGCTCGCTCCGCGAACGCACAGCCTGCGGCGCCCGAAGCCGCATCGGCGCGGGAGACCGCGACCGGACCGGTGCAAGGCTATCTCGCAACGCGGAGCGGAACCGGAACCAAGACGGACACGCCGCTGAATCAGACCGCGCAGTCGATCTCGGTCGTGAGCGCCGAGCGCGTTCGCGACCAGGGCGTCAGCAGCATCCAGGAAACGCTGCGCTACGTGCCCGGCGTGTTCGCCGAGCCGGGCGGCGTCGATTCCCGCAACGACTATTTCAAGGTGCGGGGCCAGGATCCGAACGTCTATCTCGACGGCACGCGGGTGAACAACCGCAACAATTTCAACGAATTGCGCGTCGATCCCTACATGCTCGAGCGCATTGAGGTGTTCCGCGGACCAGCCTCCGTTCTTTACGGCGACACCTCCACCGCAGGGCTCGTCAACCTGATCTCCAAGCGTCCGCGCGCGGACGCCGCGAGCGAGATCGGCGTGGCCTTCGACAATTTCGGCCGCAAGCAGGTCCAGATGGATTCGACCGGCAAGGTCACCAAGGACGGCGAATGGCTCTACCGCTTCGTCGGCCTGTTCCGCGACGCCGACACGCAAGTCGACTACGTCCCCGACGATCGCATCCTGCTGGCGCCCTCGCTGACGTGGCGGCCGACGACCAATACGAGCTGGACCGTGCTCGGCGTCTACCAGAAGGACAGGACCGGCACGACCAACGGATTCCTGCCGCGCGAGGGCACGCTCTACCCCGGCATCAACGGCTATATCCCGCGCAACCGTTTCGTCGGCGATCCCAACACCGATCTGTACCAGACCGAAACCGGCGCGATCAGCAGCCTGTTGGAACACAGCTTCAACGATGCGGTGAAGTTCACCCAGAACCTGCGTTACTCGCATGTCGACGGCATCTATCGCTCGGTCTACGCGAACTCGTTCTCGGCCGATCCATTCCTCGACGCCTCCAGGCGCACGGTGAATCGCTACAGCTACAACCAGCAGACATCGAACGACAATTTCACGCTCGACAACAACGTGCAGATCAAGGCCATCACCGGAGCCCTCCAGCACAAGGTGCTGTTCGGCGTCGACTATCGCAGCCTCTATGCGCGCTCGTCCACCGGCTCCGGCTTCGACGCGACGCCGTTCGATCTCTACGCGCCGGTGTATACCAGCGTCCCTCTGCCGGCGCTGACGCGGGGATCCGACGCCGAGCAAACCCAGACCGGCCTGTATGCCCAGGATCAGATGCGGCTCGGCCCCTGGCTGGCGACGATCGGGATCCGGCAGGACTATGCCAGCACCCGCTATACCGGCGCCGACAGCGACAGGTCGGCAACGACCGGACGCGCCAGCCTGATGTACGAAACGCCGTTCGGCTTCAACCCCTACGTCACCTGGGCACAGTCGTTCAATCCGGTGTCCTTCAGCCCGACCTATGGCGGCAGCACCTGCCTCGGCGGCCCCTGCAAGGACCAGCGCGGCGAGATCTACGAGGTCGGCTTCAAGTATACGCCGATGCCGGGCCTCGCGATCAACGGCGCGATCTACGACACGGTGGAGAAGAACCGCCTGGCGGCATCGACCGATGCCACCAATCCTGGCGCGTCGAGCCAGATCGGCCAGGTCCGCATCCGCGGCGCGGAGATCGAGGTGATCGGCAAGGTCACGTCCGATCTCGACATCATCGCCAGCTATGCCTACATCAGCGCCAAGGTCGAGCAGGGCGACAATGTCGGCAAGACCGTGGAAGGCGTCCCCCTCAACCAGGCCTCGCTGTGGGGCAAGTACCGCCTGAGCGCGCTCGGCCTGCACGACGTGACGGTGGGCGCAGGCGTGCGCTACATCGGCGACTCCACCGAGGAAACCAATACTTACAACGTCCCGTCCTACACGCTGTTCGACATGATGGTGGCCTACGATCCCGGCAAGTACAGGCTGCAGCTCAACGTCAACAATATCGGCGACGAGCGCTATGTGGCGGCCTGCTATGCCCGTGGCGACTGCTATTACGGTCAGGGACGCACCATCCTGGGAACGGCGACGTACCGGTTCTAGTCCGGCAGCGCGCGCAAGTGACCGAGACGGCGTAGAGGCACGTCGCATTCGCCGCGAGCGCGGCCGCATGGTCTGAACGCCCGGTCTCGTGTCCTCGACAAGCCGCAACGCGTCCAGCGTTGTGGCGCCAAGCCGGGACCCAGCCTTGCAGCACCAGTCGCTCCCTACGCCCCGGCTCTGCAGCGCGCCGCGAAGACGCGCTGCGCTGCGTCCGGGGCACGAGAGCGATGTTCTTCCGATGGATGTTTTGCCGATTGATGTTTTGCCGATCGACATGGCTCGACATGGCTTCGCGATCTCGCGGCTTGCTTTGCCCGAGCTTTGCTGTCGTTTCCGCCCTCATCAGGAACAAGGGCGCAGGGAAGGCCGGGCGCCGGCTGGCACCCGAAGTCCCGCGTGTGCCTCAAGAAGGCGCACGGGGTGGACGACAGGTGGGCCGGTCGCCCGGCCTTCCCTGCGCGATGGTTGGAACGGTGTCCTTCGCGCTCTCCCCGGGGAGCGATGCACTCTTGCCCCCGTCACCCCCAGCGTTCGCGCGATGCGCGGACCGGTCGGCCGCCACATCGCCGCGAGGGCTTGGCGCCAGCTACCGGACGCCAGGACCACACGACTTCTCCGTCCGCGCACATCATCGCTGGGCTCCTGCGCGGCTGGCGTGCGCTCGCCGCGTAGACCATGCCATGACGCTGTCAGCGCCGTGTCGTACCGCGCGCCTTGCTGCTCACGGGATTTCCGCCCTGCAGCTCCCTCGCGCGCCGACGCTGTCGCGGCCATCGCATCCCGGCCCGCGTCTCGTGACGATCGCGAAACGCCCCTTCGGCGGACGGGATGGGGGAGCTTCTACGCCAAAACAGAAATTCTGTAAATACGAATATTTTGCGACGACGCTCTTGACCCAGCGCTGGGGTGTTTTGCCCGACGGGCAACACAAGGGATCGGGGCCGGGCCGAGGCCACCGCCCCTATTTCAGTCAACTTTGACTGCAGGATCGGTGCTGATAGGCTCGCGCAGCCGGTCGACGAGACCACGGCAACAGAGCTGGATTCGATCGAGGGATTGCCATGAAAACGGCCATGCTGCTGGCACTCGGCTTGTTGCTCGTCGGCGGGTGGCCGCAGGACGGCGCCATTGCGCAGACCGCGCCGCCGGTTTCGATCACGCCGCCCAAGGCCTCACCCCCTCGCCCCGGCACCAGGAAACCTCCGGCGGCCTCGCCGACCGTCTCCGGGCCCGCCCAGGCTCAAAACCCCGCGCTCGATTATGACGGCTTCAGCGTCGGTCGCGAGGACGACGAGCAGACAGCGCTGACCGCGGGCTCGCGCGGCGCAAGAAACCGCGGTGCCGATTCGTCATCACTCGATCCGGATGACGAGGCGTTGAAGCGCAAGCTGATCATCTGCCAGAACTGCAAGTAGGCGGAAAGCTTCTCCACGGACGACTAAGCCCGTCGAGCGACGCAGCCCCGTATCCTTGCCCAAGCAACCGCAGCCTGACGGCCCCCCAATTGCCGATCCCTAATAACTCGACCTTCCGGAGCGACCGGCTTGTCCTGCGCATGTGGCTCTCGAAGTAATCGCTCGCTATTGCAGAGCACTTCGTAATGATCTCAGACCGCTTCCAACTGCAGGCGCGACCACCAACAGAACTCCGCCAAGACACAGGTTCGAAACTCAAAGTTCAATTATGTGGCTGACTTTTCAGGAAATATGGAGGACGGCCTCATCAAAGGTGGAACAGAACAGAAACATGAAAACGAAGGTGATAACGCCGTAGAAGCAATTTTCGACCTTGCCTGACTGAGCGGCATTCGCTTGCATCGTTAGATTGTCTCGATCCATCACAGTTGTGCAGCGGCGGCTTAAAAATGAAACTGCTTGAGTTTCGCATAACGAATTTTCGCTCGATCAAAGACACGGGCTGGTGTCCATTTTCTAACGATGGCGTAACCGTCCTGATCGGCCAAAACGAGAGCGGCAAGTCTTCCATCTTAGCGGCTCTGGCTAAGTCCTTGAATGGGGTCGACCTTGAAGAAGACGATATTCGTACAAATGCCGACCTTCCCATTATCTCCATTAGGCTTCAGACAACATATGACGAGATCAAATCAGCATTTGAAGAGGCACGATCGCTGGAACAGCTTGAGGCTCTAGAAAAGCACATTCGAAGAGTGAAAGGCCGCTTCGAATATCAAACGACTTGGGAAATGAATCCAACCAACAATCCCAAGGGCAGCCGCTTCACCACAACTCGAACAGTTCTAGACCCAACGCTCGATGCAATCCTTCTATCAGCATGGAATCCTGAGAGGATAACCTCCAGCACTGAGGAAGAAGGCTCATCGACAGAACAGGAGAACGACCAAGAACACAATGAAAGCACCACTGAACTCAAGAACGCCGATGTGGGAAATGCAATATATCTATTTGGTCCCATCTCCATACTGTTCGAAGAACAGACAGGACTTCTACCCAACAGAATAAACATCGCAAAGAATAAGCAGGGCGCCCACGAATTGACCGGCGATGGGAAGCAGGCAGCGGCCAACTATTTGGCAATTGCCGGCATAGACCTAGACAACTTGTTGTCGCAAGATATCCGGTCACGCGAAAGCATTCTGAGTCGCGGAAATCAGAAGGTCACATCGGATTTTGCTACGTTTTGGAATCAGACGATTGGCAAGCGAGACAAGCTTTCCCTGAAGTGCGATTTAAGGTTTTACGAAAATGATGCGAGCGGAATGCCCGCAGGGAGTCCGTACTTAATATTCTGGATATCTGACGGACAAAACCACCTATTCCCCAAGCAACGGAGCACGGGAGTGCGGTGGTTTCTCTCCTTTTATCTGCAACTTAAAGCTTCCGACGAGGAAACGAGCAGCACATTGTTCTTGCTGGATGAGCCGGGCGCAAATTTGCATTCAAAGGCCCAATCGGACGTTCTTCACCTCATCAACAAACTTCCAGACAAGCAAATCATGTACTCAACGCACAGCCCACACATGATAGAATACGATAAACTCTATCGCGTATTAGCCGTTCAGCGGGCTGGCGATGAAGAGGACACCCCGACGACGGTAATCCATGCACATCGCCTAGGTGGCGCATCGAGGGACACTTTGTCTCCTATCCTGACGGCAATGGGAGCCGATTTGTCCCAACAAGAAGTCATCAGGAAGAAGAACAACGTTATCTTAGAAGAGATGAGCGGCTTTTATTATCTTAAGGCTTTTTGGAAGCTGACTGAGCAAACTCAGGAATCTCACTTCATCGCAGCGACTGGGGTGAACAATGTCGAACTACTCGCAAACATGTTTTTGGGCTGGGGACTAGAATTCATCGTAGTTGTTGACGATGACCAAGCTGGACGCAGCGTTTACAACAGCATGAAGAAAAATCTTTGTGGGGACGACGAAGAGGCAGTCCGAGCAAGGCTACTCAGGATCGACGGCAAAGGCATTGAGGACATTTTTTCAGGCGAAGACTTCCGGAACTTTGTGCTCGACGATGAAGAAGCGAAGTTCAAGATCGACAACTCGCAATACATAAAGGAAATGAAACAATCTAAGACACTTCTAGCGTATCAATTCCTATTAAACGTGGAGAAGCGCAACATCACTTTCGACAAGTTAAGCAATCAAACGCAGCGAAAAATTGAACATCTCGTAGGGGAGATTTGCTCACGACTAGCGATCTGTTAGCGCATATTTGAGGGCTATACTTTGGGAATTTACGCTCTAGCCGGTCGGATCGACGAGAACCCTTCAACCCCACTATCGTCCTCTCCAATTCACAGCTACGCGTCTGCCGATAAGATTATTGTAGAGCACAATACATTATCGGCAGACTCCCGGTTTGATACAACGACGCAGACGGTAGCGATTAATCGAACCGGCACAGCCTCGATTCTGAACTGGCATTTGGAGCTGAGGGCTGAGAGTAGGACATCGGCACGTAGTGGACGCCTTCCTAGCTACTGAACAGGTCGATACTGCCCTGCATGGCTGACCTACCCGCCCGAGCCGGCCGCCGCTCTTTACCGCTCCTCCG
>CAYREH010000006.1:0-57936 GCA_964423245.1 uncultured Bradyrhizobium sp.
ATTTGGCGAAGACCGGCCATGATCAATCGACGAGGCACGGCCAAAACTTCGGCAGCCGCGCCGATGGACTTGCCTCCCGCAATCCGGTTGAATGCAATGCAACGCGTTTTCGGGCGACCATGATGTCGAGATATCTGCTGCTTCTCCTGCTGCTGGCCTCGCCGGCATCCGCGCAGGTCAAATCCTCGAAGTCCGCGGCGGCCGACCCCTGCGCGCCGATCGGGCGCACGGCGGATGGCAAGCTGGTCTACTCCATGAAGTGCGAGACCCTGCCCGCGCCGCCTGCGCCGCCGCCCCAGGCCGAGCTGAGGGAGGCGCCTGCGCCGGCCGCCGAACCCGAGCCGGAGGTCCGGCGGAGCGGCATTTTCGGCTGGTCCTACGACCGCCGATGAGCCCCTTGCACGAAGCTCGGTGGAATGCTCTTTGCTTGAAAATTCCCCGCGGGGCGACGGCCCCCGATCCAGAGAGATGAGATGAGCAAACTCGTTATCCACGCCGGCGACTACACTTTCGACGCCCGTTTCGAGGAGCAGCTGGCGCCCAAGACCGTGGCCGCGTTCCGCAAGGCGATGCCGTTCAAGAGCCAGATCATCCATGTGCGCTGGAGCGGCGAGGGCGTCTGGATGCCGCTCGGCGATCTCGATTTCGGCGTCGGCTACGAGAACCACACCAGCTATCCCGCGCCCGGCCAGATCATCCTCTATCCCGGCGGCATCAGCGAGACCGAGATCCTCATGGCTTATGGCGGCGTGCACTTCGCCTGCAAGATGGGCCAGCTCGCCGGCAACCATTTCGTCACGGTGACCTCGGGGCTCGAGAACCTCGCCACGCTCGGCAAGACCGTGCTCTGGAAGGGTGCCCTGCCGATCCGCTTCGAGGAAGTCTGAGTGACCGAAACGATCCGCTACCCGCGCGACCTCCGCGGTTACGGCCGCAACCCGCCGCATCCACGCTGGCCGGGCGATGCGCGGGTCGCGGTGCAGTTCGTCGTGAATTTCGAGGAAGGCGGCGAGAACAACATCCTGCACGGCGACCGCGCCTCGGAGGCCTTTCTGTCTGACGTGCTCGGCGCGCAGCCCTGGCCGGGTCAGCGCCATGCCAACATCGAGTCCATGTTCGAATATGGCTCGCGCGCCGGCTTCTGGCGGATCTGGCGGATGTTCACCGCGCGCAACTGGCCGACCACCGTGTTCGGCGTCGCCACCGCGCTGAAGCGCAATCCGGAGATCGTCGCGGCGATGCTGGAGGCGGGCTGGGACATTGCCAGCCACAGCCTGAAATGGATCGAGCACAAGGACATGACCGAGGCGCAGGAGCGCGCCGAGATCGCGGAGTCCATCCGCGTCCATACCGAGGCGACCGGATCGCGGCCGCTCGGCTGGTACACCGGACGCTCCTCGATCAACACCAACCGGCTGCTGATGGAAGAGGGCGGCTTCCTCTATCTCTGCGATTCCTACGCCGACGATCTGCCTTATTGGATCAAGGGCGCCAATGGCAAGCAGCTCGTCATTCCCTACACGTTAGACGCCAACGACATGCGCTTCATCAATCCGCAGGGCTTTGCGGAGGGCGAGCAGTTCTTCACCTATCTCAAGGATGCCTTCGACGTGCTCTATGCCGAAGGCGAGACCGCGCCGAAGATGATGTCGGTCGGGCTGCATTGCCGCCTCGCCGGACGTCCCGGCCGCGCCGCCGGCCTGATCCGCTTCCTCGATTACATCGGCAAGCACGAGCGCGTCTGGGTGCCGACGCGGCTGCAGATCGCGCAGCATTGGCACGATACCCATGCTGGTTTGGCCGCCGACGCGTTCGAGATCGGATAAGGGGATCATGTCGCAGATATCGCTCGCCGATCTCAATGCCGCCGATGAAGCGAACTTCATCGAAGCCCTCGCCAACGTTGTCGAATATTCGCCGTGGATCGCCGAGCAGCTCGCGGCCAAGCGCCCGTTCGCCAGCCTTCAGCAATTGCATGCGGCGCTGATCGCGGCGATCCAGGCCGCCGAGCCCGAGGCGCAGCTCGCGCTGTTGCGCGCCCATCCCGACCTCGCCAACAAGACCCAGCGCGCGGCCGGGCTCACGGCCGAGTCCACCGACGAGCAGAACAGCGCCGGCCTCGACCGCCTGTCGGACGCGGAATATGCCGCGTTCGAGCGCGTCAACACCGCCTATCGCGACAAGTTCGGCTTCCCCTACATCGTCTGCATCCGCCGCCACACCAAGGATTCCGTGCTGCGCGATTTCGAGACGCGGCTTCCCAACATCGCCAAGACGGAGATCCGGCGCGCGATCGAGGAGATCGGCCGCATCTCGGCCTTGCGGCTCGACCAGCTCGTTGCCGCCGAGGACAAACTCAAGGTCCACGGCCGGCTGTCGACCCATGTGCTCGACAATCACGCCGGCAAGCCCGCGCCCGGCATCCCGGTGGAGCTGATCGAACTGTCGGCCCTCGGCGAGGACCGCGTGATCGCGCGGACCGTGACGAACGCGGACGGCCGCACCGATCAGCCCTTGATCGGCGGGCGTCCTCTGCCGATCGGCCGCTACGAGCTCCGCTTCAACGTGGCGAGCTATTACGCGTCGCGAAACGTGGCGCTGTCCGATCCGCCCTTCCTCGACGAGATCCCGCTGCGCTTTGCGATCAGCGAGCCCGAGAACCACTATCACGTGCCGCTGCTGGTGACGCCCTGGAGCTACGCCACCTATCGCGGCAGCTGAAGCGGAACGCAATTTTTTGAATCGATGCGAGACGGGAGCTCTGATCACCTCTCCCGAAGGGAGAGGTCGGACCGCATCGAAGATGCGGTCCGGGTGAGGGGTTGAGGTCTCACTGAACGGCGCGGCCCCTCACCCGGATTGCACGGGGCGATGCTTCGCATCGCCAGATACAATCCGACCTCTCCCCGACGGGGAGCGGTGGTCGCTAGACATGCTGCGCCGATGAGGCCACCGCGGCCGCATCGGCTTCCGCTGCCGCACCGCCGCTGAGGCCGTTGAAGAACGCGTTGAGCAGCACCGAAACGACTGCGCAGAGCAGGATGCCGGATTCCAGCAGAGGCTGGAGATCGTGCGGCAGATTGCGGAAGAAGCCGGGCGCGGCGAGCGGGATCATGCCGAAGCCGATCGAGATCGCGACGATGAAGAGATTGTAGCGGTTGGTGCGGAAGTCGACCGCGGTGAGGATGCGCGCGCCGGTCGCCGCGACCATGCCGAACATCACGAGCCCGGCGCCGCCGAGCACGACCAGCGGCACGGCCTCGACCAGCGCGGCGAGCTTCGGCAACAGGCCGAGCACGAGCATGATGACGCCGCCCGTGACCGTGACCCAGCGCGAGCGGACGCCGGTGACCGAGACGAGGCCGACATTCTGCGAGAACGAGGTATAGGGAAACGTGTTGAAGATACCGCCGAGCAGCGTGCCGACGCCGTCGGCGCGCAGGCCGCGGCTGAGCGCGTCGCGGTCGATCGGCTTGCCGGTGATGTCGCCCAGCGCGAGGAACATGCCGAGCGACTCGATCATCACCACGATCATGACGATGCACATCGTCACCACGGGCACGAGATGGAATTGCGGCATGCCGAAGCGGAACGGGATGACGATTGCGCCCCAGGACGCCGCCGCGACCTTGTCGAAATGCATCACACCGAGAACGCTCGCGAGCACCGCGCCCGCGATGATGCCGAGCAGAACCGAGACATTGGCGAGAAATCCGCTGCCCCATTTGATGAGACCGAGGATGACCAGCAGCACGAACAGCGCGATGCCGAGGCCCTGCAACTGTCCATAGGCCGGATTGGGAAAACTGCCGGGTACGCCGTCCACGACCTTGGTCAGCGTCGGCAGGCCGCCGCCTGCCCAGTTGATTCCGACCCGCATCAGGGAGATGCCGATCACCAGGATGATGGTGCCGGTGACCACGGGCGGAAACAGCGGCAGCAGCCGGCTGACGAAGGGGGCTACGACGATGCCGAACAGGCCGGCGGCGATTACGGAGCCGTAGATGCCGAGCAGGCCGATATCAGGCGCAGCCGCCATCGACAGCATCGGGCCGACCGATGCGAAGGTCACGCCCATCATCACGGGCAGGCGGATGCCGACGCCGGGGAAGCCGAGGCATTGCACCAATGTTGCGAGCCCGCAGGCGAACAGGTCGGCGCTGATCAGGAAGGCGACGTCCTCCGGCGGCAGCTTCAGCGCACGCCCGATGATCAGCGGCACCGCCACCGCGCCCGCATACATCACCAGCACGTGTTGCAGCCCGAGCGCCAGCAGGCGCGGGACCGGCAGGACCTCGTCGACAGGATGAACTTCGCTGCTCATGACGCAATCCCCCGGAATTGACAGGCTAGCCGAATTTGTCGTGCAGGGCAGGAAACAGCCGGTCCGGCTTGAAGGGCGGCGCGGTGAAGCGGATGCCGGTGGCGTTTGCGATCGCGTTGCCGAGTGCGGCGGCGACCGGATTGTACGGAGACTCGCTCATCGACTTGGCGCCGAGCGGTCCGATCGTGTCCGAGGTCTCGGCGAAGAACACCTCGGTGCGCGGGACGTCGGCAAAGGAGGGCAGATGATAATCGCGGAACCGGGGATTGCTGACCCGGCCCTCGGCGTCGATCACCATCTCCTCGTACAGCGCGGCGCCCAGCGCCTGCGCCACGCCGCCTTCGACCTGGCCGCGGCACTGGTTGGGGTTGGCGACGACGCCGGCATCGGCGGCCTGGACGCTCCGGAGAATCCTGACCTCGCCGGTGCCCCTGTTCACGGCGACGCGAAAGCCCTGCACGTTGAATCCGACCGAGCGCGGCGTCCCGCCGGAATTGCCGTTCGCGGCAAGCATCCGGCCGCGGTCGCGCGCGAGCTTCGCGATCTCAGCGAACGACATCCGCCGCACACCGCTGACGACGGCGTCGTCCGCCAGCGTGCAGCTCCCGGCATCGCACAGCCAGGCCTCGGCGGCCGTGGCCTTCAAGTCGGCGGCAAGCTGCATCGCGGCCGCATGGGTCGCCTTGCCGGCGACGAAAGTGCCGGCGCTGCCATAGGCGCCGGTGTCGTGGCCGCCATGGGCGGTGTCGGACTGGCGCAACTGAATCCTGTCCACCGTCGTTGCCAGCGTCGTCGCTGCGATCTGGCGGTGCACGGTGCTGGTGCCGTTGCCGAACTCCGCGGTGCCGACGGTGAGCTCGAAGCTCCCGTCATCGCGCAGCGCGATCACGGCATCGGCAATGTGGCCGGCCGGCGGCACGGTGTCGATCATGGTCAGGGCAATGCCGTCCCCGGTCAGCCAGTCGGCCGACAAGTCGGGCGAGGGCTGGTCGGCCTGCATCGCACGCTCGACGAGGTCGAGGCACTGGTCGAGGCCGTAGGAGCCGTAGACTACGTCGTGATATTCGGAGGGCGGCGGCGCCAGCATGGGATCGCCGGGCCTGACGATGTTGCGCCGTCGCATGTCGTAGGGGCTGATGCCGAGTTGCCTGGCCAGTTCGTCGATGGCGGCCTCCACCGCGATCAAGGTCTGCGGCAGGCCGTAGCCGCGGAATGCGCCGGCCGGCACCGTGTTGGTGTAGACCGCGATCCCGTCGACCCGCTTGTTCGGGCAATTGTAGACGCTGAGGCACTCGGATACGGCATGGAACATCACCGGCCCGGCATGATTGCCATAGGCGCCGGTGTTGGAGAGAACGTCGAGCTGAAGCGCTGTGAGCTTGCCGTCGGCATCGGCGCCCGCCTTGACGTGGATCCGCATCGGATGCCGCGTCGAGGTCGCGATGAACTGCTCCTCGCGGGTGAATTCGAGCTTGACCGGCCGGCCCGTCTTCAACGCGGCGAGGGCGAGAATATCCTCGACGAACATCTCCTGCTTGCCGCCGAAGCCGCCGCCGACGCGTTCGCAGAACACGCGCACCTTGTCCATTGGCAGCGCGAAGATGTCGGCCAGCGCGCGCCGTGTCAGGAACGGCACCTGCGTCGAGGAACGCACCGTGAGGATGCCGGCTTCATCGCGCCAGGCGATGCCGCCATGGGTCTCGAGCGCGGCATGCTGGACCCGGTGGCTGTGAAACGTCCCCTCATAAGTGACGGCAGAGGCCGCGAGCGCCGCCGCGACATCGCCGAACTCGCCATGCGTCTCGGCGACGATGTTGCGTCCGGCATCGGCGACGCGGTTTGTCGCGGTGCGCTCGGGATGGATGACGGGCGCGCCCGGCGCCATCGCCTGCTCGGGATCGAAGAGGGCCGGCAGGATCTCATATTCGACCTCGAGGAGCCGGCAGGCCTCCTCGGCCGCCGCTTCGCTCTCGGCGACCACGGCCGCGACCTTCTGGCCGATGAAGCGGACGACGTCGTCGAGGACCCGGGTGTCCTCGGGATCCATCCAGTCCTTCTCGTGCCGCGCGGTCGAGAACAGCACCGGCGGCGCATCCTCATGCGTCAGCACGGCGTGCACGCCGGGCACGGCGAGCGCGGCGGATTTGTCGATCGCGACGATCCTGGCATGGGCATGCGGCGAGCGCTTGAGCTTGATGTGCAGCAGGCCCTCGATCGTGGTGTCGAACGTGTAGCGCGCCCGTCCGTGCACCACGTCGGGGCCGGCCGGTGCCGGCAGGCTGCGGCCGAAGGCTGCGCCGGGCTCGACGCCGTCCTCGATATTGATGCGGCCCAGCAGCGCGTCCTCGATCGACCGATAGCCGGTGCAGCGGCAGATATTGCCTTTCAGCGCGACACCGAGGTCGGTGCGCTGCGCCTGGTTCAGCGAGGCACAGGTCAGGATCATGCCGGCAGTGCAGAAGCCGCACTGAAAGCCCTGCGCGTCGAGAAACGCCTGCTGCATCGGGTGCGTGCCGTGCTCGCCGCCGAGACCTTCGATCGTGGTGACGGCGCGGCCCTCGGCGCGGAAGGCGGGGATCAGGCAGCTGTGCACGGGCTCGCCGTCGAGCAGCACGGTGCAGGCACCGCAATCGCCGGCGTCGCATCCCTTCTTCACGCCGAAATGACCGAGTTCGCGCAGGAAGGTGCGCAGGCATTGGCCGGCGCGCGGCGCATCGGAAAACGTCTTGCCGTTGATCTCGAAGCTCATGGCTGCGTCGCACCCAGAAGTTCGCTGCGGATCTCCTCGGCGAGCCGCAGCGTCATGTGCTTGCGCCAGAGCGGCTTGCCGTGGATGTCGGTGTGGTACAGATCCTCGGGGATATCTCGCGCGATGGTCGCGCCGAGTTCGGCGGCATCGGGCGCTGTTCCGAACAACAGCCGTACCGGGCGAACCGTCGATGCGGTGACGGTCAGCGCCAGCGTGCCGTCGGCGTCCAGCGTGCCGATCACCAGCGCGCCCGAGCGGCCGGCGGGTGCGAGCGAAATCTGGCGGAATGCCGCGCGGCGCTTCAGGGCGGCAAGCGGGATGTCGATCTGGCGGAGCAGGTCGCCCGGAGCCAGAGCATTCTGCTGGTTGCCGGTGACGAAGTCGACGACGGGTATTGTTCGTTCACCACCGTCGGCTTGCCAGATGGTGCAGACGCCGTCGAGCGCGGCCGTGAGCGAGATCATCGGCCCGGCCGGCAGCGACATGCAGAGATTGCCGCCGATCGTTGCCGTCTTCCAGATCTTGAAGGAGGCAAGGAACGCGCGGCAGCACTGGTTGATGACCGGCGCTGCGAGCCAGTCGGAGGGGCAGGCGAATGCGTCGAGTTGCGCGATGGTGCAGGTGGCCGCGATGCTGAGATGGCTGTTCGTGATCGTCAGCGCCGGCCACTTCAGATCGGCGAGATCGATCAGGCGCGTGAGATGCGTTTGCGGCTCCGAGAAGAGCCAGGTTCCGCCCGCGAGCCAAGCATCACCTGCCGTCCAAACGGGCAGCTGCGCGCGCGTCTGCGGATGTGCGATCGCGGTGATGGTATTCAAGTCCATGGCTGCGCCAATGCTTCGACCGAATGCTTCGTCCCTGCAGGAAAGTCTTGCAAGACCAACGCCAAGTAGCAACAACATCCCGACGCCGGATGTGTGTTCGGGCTGGCCTCCGCCTTGCAGGCCGGCTTGCTACAGAGGTGGGAGGAGCGGATCATGACTGACACCAAGCCGATCTGGATCAGGGATCCCCTGTCTATCCTCGCCGATGGCGCCGAGCGCGGCATCGTGGTGAAGGACGGCCGCATTGTCGAACTCGTGCCCGCCGGCGCGACGCCCACCACGGCCGATACCGCGGTGTTCGACGCGGCCGACCATGTCGTCCTGCCGGGCCTCATCAACACCCACCATCACTTCTACCAGACGCTGACCCGCGCGCTGCCGGCGGCGATGGATCGCGAGCTGTTCCCATGGTTGCAGGCGCTCTATCCGGTCTGGGCGAAGCTGACGCCGGACTCGCTCGAACTGGCCGTCACCGTGGCGATGTCCGAACTGATGCTTTCGGGCTGTACGACGACGACCGATCATCATTATGTGTTCCCGAAGGGGCTCGAGGATTCCGTCGATATCGAGGTCGGCGTGGCGAGGCGACTGGGCGTGCGCGTCCTGCTGACACGCGGCTCGATGAACCTGTCGCAGCGCGACGGCGGCCTGCCCCCGGACAGCGTGGTGCAGGACGAGGATACGATCCTCGCCGACAGCGCGCGCGTGGTCGCAAGGCACCACCAGCGCGGGGCGGATGCGATGGTCCAGATCGCGCTGGCGCCTTGCTCGCCGTTCTCCGTGACGACGTCCCTGATGCGGGCCACCGCCGAACTCGCCGACAAGCTCGACGTGCGCCTGCATACGCATCTGGCCGAGACCGAGGACGAGAATAAATTCTGCCAGCAGATGTATGGCTGCCGTCCGCTGGACTATCTGGAGCAATGCGGCTGGCTCAACCGGCGCACATGGCTCGCGCATGGAATCTTCTTCAATGCCGACGAGATGAAACGGCTCGGCAAGGCGAAGACGACGATCAGCCATTGTGCCTGCAGCAACCAGATCCTGGCCTCCGGCTGCTGCCCGGTCTGCGAGATGGAAGAGGCCGGCGTCGGGATCGGCCTCGGCGTCGACGGGTCGGCCTCGAATGACGGATCGAATCTGATGCAGGAGGTGCGCGCGGCGTTCCTGCTGCAGCGGGCGCGCTACGGGGTGACGAAGGTCAGCCACAAGGACGCGCTGCGCTGGGCCACCAAGGGATCCGCGGCCTGTGTCGGCCGGCCGGAACTCGGCGCAATCGCGGTCGGCAACGCCGCCGACCTGGCGCTGTTCAAGCTCGACGAATTGCGTTTCTCCGGCCATGGCGACCCGCTGGCGGCACTGGTGCTGTGCGGCGCGCATCGGGCTGACAGGGTGATGGTGGCGGGGCGGTGGACCGTGATCGACGGTGCAATCCCGGGCCTCGATATCGCCGGCCTCATACGTCGCCACAGTGCGGCGGCGCGGGCCATGCACGCGGATTGATCCGCCGAAGATTGAAAGAGGGGGCAGCCACAAGTGCCGGGTGCTTCTGGCCACCCCCTCCGAACCTCCTCCGGGAGGAGCAGGTGAGAACATTAATGCAAGAACCGTGCTACTTGCCCGGCAGCTTGTCGTCGATCCCCTTGACGTAGAAATTCATGCCGAGAATCTGCCCGTCGTCGAGGTGATCCCCGCCTTTGCACTCCACCGGCTTGCCGTCCTGCCCAACGATGGGGCATTTGAACGGATGCAGCTTGCCCGCCGTGATCGCGGCCTGGGCATCCTCTGCCATTTTCTTCACATCGTCGGGCATGTTGGTGTAGGGCGCCATCGCGAACATGTGGCTATCCAGGCCGCCCCAGGTGTCCTCCGACTTCCAGGTCCCGGCGAGCTCGGCCTTGACGCGTTCGATGTAATAGGGGCCCCAGGTGTCGAGGATCGAGGTCAGCTGGGTCTTCGGCCCGAACTTGATCATCTCGGAATCCTGGCCGAAGGCCAGCTTGCCCCGTTCGCTGGCGATCTGCATGGGCGCCGGCGAGTCGGTGTGCTGCATGATGACGTCCGCGCCCTGATCGATCAGCGCCTTGGCGGCATCGGCTTCCTTGCCCGGGTCGAACCAGGTGTTCGCCCAGATGATCTTGACCTTGATGTTCGGATTGATGGTCTGTGCCGCCAGGATCGTCGCATTGATGCCTGACACGACCTCCGGAATCGGGAACGAGCCGATATAGCCGAGGACGCCGGACTTCGACATCTTGGCTGCGATCAGGCCCTGGATGTAGCGGCCCTGGTACCACCGCGCCGAATAGGTCGCCATATTCGGGGCGCGCTTGTAGCCGGTGGCGTGCTCGAAATGCACGTTCGGATATTTTTTCGCGACCTTCAGCGTCGGCTCCATGTAGCCGAACGACGTCGTGAAGATGAGCTTGTTGCCGGCGCGGACGAGCTGCTCGATGGAGCGTTCCGCGTCAGGGCCCTCCGGCACGTTCTCGAGATAGGTCGTCTCGATCTTGTCGCCGAGTTCCTTGACCAGGGCCTGGCGCCCGAGATCGTGCTGATAGGTCCAGCCGAGGTCGCCGACCGGGCCGAGATAGATGAAGCCGACTTTCAGCTTGTCTGCGGCGTTGGCTGCACTGACGCTGCCGGCAAGCAGAAGCCCGGTGGCCAGTGCAAGAAGTGATTTCCTCATCATCAATCTCCAAACATCAGGGGAAAGCCAATATCCGCTGCGTACGCGCCCCATCGCGCACGCTTTGGGAATGACATCAGCGGTCAGGTACGAACACGGTGCCGAGCGCGGCCGGCGCGGTCGAGCCGCCGGTGCGCGCGCGGGACAGCAGGACGAGGACGATGACGGTTGCGAGATAGGGCAGTGCCGACATGAACTGGGAGGGCACGCCGATACCCCAGCCCTGCGCATGCAATTGCAGGATCGTCACCGCGCCGAACAGATAGGCGCCGATCACCAGTCGGCCCGGGCGCCAGGAGGCAAATACGACGAGGGCGAGCGCGATCCAGCCCCGCCCGGCCGTCATGCCGGGAATGAAGAACGGCGTATAGGCGAGCGGCAGATACGCGCCGGCGAGGCCCGCGCAGGCTCCGCCGAACATCACGGCGAAGGTGCGGATGCGCAGCACGGGATAGCCGAGCGCGTGGGCGGAGACGTGATTGTCGCCGCAGGCGCGCAGGATCAGGCCCGGTCGCGAACGGTACAGAAACCACCACACGCCGACGATCAGCGCGAGTGAGACGTAGACGAAGGCGTCTTCGCCGAACAGCACGCGGCCGATCAGGGGGATGTCGGTGAGACCGGGAATGTGGAGGTGCGCAGCCGGCGTGATGTGTTCGCCGACGAAGCCTGCGCCGATCAGGCCGGATAGGCCGATGCCCAGGATGGTCAGCGCCAGACCGGTGGCGACCTGGTTGACTGCGAGCCCGAGTGCCATCAGCGCGAAGATGAGCGACATCAGCGTGCCGGCGACGATGCCGAACAGCGCGCCAACGAAAACCGAGCCGGTCAGCCAGGCGCCGGCAAAGCCGGAAGCTGCGCCCATGATCATCATGCCTTCGACGCCGAGATTGAGGACCCCGGCTCTTTCGGTGACGAGTTCGCCCGTGGCTGCGATCAGGAGCGGTGTCGAGGCCGCGAGGACCGCGAGGACGATGGCTTCAACCAGCTCCACGGGTCACCTGTCGGTTCGGAAAGATCAGCTTGAAGCGATAGAGGATCAGGGAATCGCAGGCGAGCACGTAAAACAGCAGGATGCCCTGGAACACCTTGGTGACGTCCAACGGGATCTTCATCGCGATCTGCGCCTGCTCGCCACCGATAAAGGTCAACGCGAGGAAAAGGCCAGCAATCAATATTCCAAGCGGATTCAGCCGCCCGAGGAATGCGACGATGATCGCGGTAAAGCCATAGCCCGGCGAGATGCCGGGCTGGAGATGCCCGACGGGACCTGCGACCTCGATGATGCCGGCAAGGCCAGCAAGCGCGCCGGAGATGGCGAATGTCAGGATGATCAGCTGATTGGCATTGAAGCCGCCGAACCGCGCCGCGCGGGGCGCGGCGCCGACCACGCGGATCTCGAACCCCTTGATGGTGCGGCCGAGCAGGACGGCGGCCGCTGCCACGACGAGCAGGGCGATCACCGAGCCGAGATGCAGCCGGCCTGCTTCGATCAGCAGAGGCACGGTGGCAACCGGATCGAACTCGGCCGTGGTCGGGAAGTTGAAGCCCTGCGGGTCGCGCCAGGGCCCGCGCACGAGATAATCGAGAAAGAGGTCGGCGACATAGACCAGCATCAGGCTGGTCAGGATTTCGCTGGCGCCGAACTTGACCTTGCAGATCGCGGGGATCAGCGCGTAGAGCGCGCCGGCGGCGGCCGCAAGCACGAACATCGCCGGCAGGACCCAGACGCCGGCATCGGTGCCCTGCGTCTTCACCGCGATCCAGCTTCCCGCCACGGCCCCGATCAGGAATTGGCCCTCGGCGCCGATGTTCCAGGCATTGGCGAGATAGCAGAGCGACAGCCCGATCGCGATCATCACCAGCGGCGTCGCCTTCACCGCGATCTCCTGCAGCGAGTAGCTGTCGGTCAGCGGCGCGACGAAATAGGCCTGCAATGCCAGAAGTGGATTCTTGCCGAGGATGACGAACAGGATGGTCATGGTCACGATCGTCAGCCCGATCGCGATCAGCGGAGACACCAGCGCGATCGTGTTGGAGCGCTCGGCGCGCTTCTCAAGCACCAACTGCATGGGCGGCCTCCTTTTGCTCCAGACTGCTGCCGCCCATCAGGAGGCCGAGCTTCTCGCGGGTGGCATCGCGTGTTGCGAGCGGAGCCGACAGGCGGCCGTGGAACATCACGGCGATTCGATCGGAGATCTCGGCGAGTTCGTCGAGATCCTGGCTGGTGACGAGCACCGCGGCACCCGACGCCGCCAGATCGAGCAGCGCCTGCCGGATGACGGCGGCGGCACCGGCATCGACGCCCCAGGTCGGCTGGCTCACCACCAGCACCGCCGGATTGCGGAGGATCTCGCGGCCGACGATGAATTTCTGCAAGTTCCCGCCCGACAGGCTCGCCGCCTCCGGATCCCGCTTGGCTTTGCGGACGTCGAACGTTTCGGTCGCGCGGTCCACGGTCTTCAGCGTCGCAGCGGTGTCGATGAAACCGTGACTGACCATGCCGCTGGCGGCATGCCCGGTGAGCAGCGCGTTCTCCGACAGCTTCATGCGGGGCGCGGTACCATGCCCGAGCCGCTCCTCCGGTACGAAGGCCGCGCCGAGCTTGCGTCGCTGCGTGATCGACAGATGGCCTGCCGCGATGCCTTCGATCACCACCGTGCCCGGGTCCTGGGACCGCCGTTCTCCCGACAGCGCGGCGAACAGCTCGTCCTGCCCGTTGCCCGCAACGCCCGCGATGCCGAGGATCTCGCCGCCTCTCAGTTCGAAGGAGATGTGTTCGAGGCGGACGCCATGCGGCTCGGCCGGCGCGAGCGAGAGATCGTTGACGACGAGGCGCGGCACCGTGGTCTGCCGTCCTGCGGCAGCCTTCACTTCCTTGATTTCGCTGCCGACCATCATGCGCGCGAGCGAGGCGGCGGTTTCGAGCCTCGGATTGCAGGTATCGACCTTCTTGCCCCCGCGCAGGATCGTTGCGGTGTCGCAGAGGCGCTTCACCTCGTCGAGCTTGTGGCTGATATAGAGGACGGCGCGACCTTCCTCCTTGAGCCGCTCCAGCACGACGAAGAGTTGATCCGCTTCCTGCGGCGTCAGCACCGCGGTGGGCTCGTCCAGGATCAGGAATTTCGGATCCTGCATCAGGACGCGGACGATCTCGATGCGCTGGCGTTCACCGACGGACAATTGCCAGACCTCGCGCTTCGGATCGAGCGGCAGTCCGTAGGTCTTCGAGACCTGTTCGAGCCGGGCCGACATGTCCTTGAAGGATTCGCGTCCGTCGAGCCCGAGCGCGACGTTCTCGGCGACGGTGAGATTGTCGAACAGCGAGAAATGCTGGAACACCATGCCGATGCCGCGCCTGCGGGCGTCCGACGGGCCCGACAGCACGATCGGCTGCCCCTGCCAGCGGATCTCGCCGGCGCTGGGCTGGATCAGGCCATAGATCGACTTGACCAGCGTCGACTTGCCGGCGCCGTTCTCGCCCAGCAGCGCGTGGATTTCCTTCGGCCAGATATCGATGTCGATGGCGTCGTTCGCAAGGAAAGTGCCATAGCGCTTGGTGAGTCCGAGCGTCTGGAGCAACGGGGACTCGCCGGCACGCAGGCCTTTGGACGTTGTATCTAACATTCGCTGATACGCTTGCAGGAGACGACGTGCCTCAATTGTGGGCTAGTTTGAACCGACGCGTAAGGTGTGAAAAAGCGTCATCCCTTGCTCAACGCTTTGGCAGGACCGGATGAGGTGAGTCGCGACCATTCCGCGCCCTCCGAGAGGGGGCGGCAGCCCCGATTTCGCGGCTGCGCGGAACGGCGCCTGTTGCAAAATTGTGACGGTTCAACCCAATTCGGAACGACATGGGCAGACGCGACGTCGCACTGCGCAAAACCGCGCCAGCACGCGTATGCAATTCCCCGCTCTCGCGATGCGTGCTGACCGCGCACCCAGTGTCATCGCGGGGGGCGTGCAAAACGCGAACAAAATCAGATGGCAATGTCCTGAAACGAAGCGGTACAGCAACGCGCCATCCGCATGAATGGTGCACGATCATCGGTATTCTCATCTGCGTCGGCGCAAAACTGCTGCCAAAACGCGCGCCATGCCTTGGAAAAAGTTAAGGCTTCTCACCCCGGGAGATAGGCGCAAGTGTCGCACCCAAGGGCTTTCCTTATGGCGTGTCCAAACTTGGGGGTATTGAGGATGTCGTTTCGTTTCAAGGCGATTACAGCCGCGGCGCTGTCACTTGCGGCGCTCGCAACCGGAGGACTGGCTCAGGCCGCCGATCTTCCCGTCAAGGCCGCGAAGAAGGCTCCCGACCTTCCGTTCTTCCTGGTGATCGACGATCGCGTCACCTTCTCCTACATCTTCAACGCCACGCAGCCCGGCGCCTTTACAAACACCAACGGCGTGATCAACGCCAAGACCACAAAGCAGGTCTACTCCTTCACCCACTTCGACGCCTGGGCCTACGGCACGAACTTCTTCACGATCTCGATGTTCAAGTCGGATCACAATGACCCGGCGGGTCCGTGCACGAGCACCGGGGTCATCGTGTCGCCGGCCGCAGGCTTCGCGGCGACGCCGGCGAGCTGCGCCGGCGCGACCGAAATCTACGGCCTGTTCCGCTCGACCTTCGGCTGGAACGAGATCTTCAACACCAAGGCGTTCAGCGTCGGCCCGCTGCACAACATCTCCTTCGAGGTTGGCATGGATGCCAACACCGAGAACCGCTATTTCGGCGCCGCCAAGCGCGACGTCGTCGCCGGTCTGCAGTTCGCGTTCGATCTTCCCTACAAGGGCTATTTCAACGTCGCCCCCCTGGTCTATTGGGAGTTCGCCAACCACAACTCCTTCTCGCAGTGCGGCGCGGGCTGGTCTGCTCCGTGTCTGACCGACGGCAACACCTCGTTCAAGCCGACCTGGGCCATCGAGACCAACTACTACATGGACCTCGGCTTCCTGCCGCCGAACATGCAGTACTTCTCGATCAGCGGCCGCGCCGCCTGGTATGGCAAGAAGGGCTCCGATGCCGAGCCGCTTCCGGTCAGCGTCGCCAACGGCGTCTATCCCACCAAGGTCGAGTTCAACTCGGAGCCGATCCGCCTGACCTTCGACGCGTCGAAGGCGGCCTGGGGTGACAAGTACTCCCACTTCGTCGACGTCTGGGTCGCTTACCGCTACTGGCAGAACAAGTTCGGCAACGACCACAACCTCGCCGCCGGCTGCACAACCGTGATCGGCGGCAACCGGGTCAGCACCGGTGCCTGCACCGAATCGTCGCTGTACTCCGGTATCACCGTGAAGTTCTGACCGCCTGACGCTCTGCAGGTGATGTGACGATGGCGCCGCGGAAACCTCCGCGGCGCCATCTTCGTCTGCCGCGGGCGATGGTTGACGAGTTCGGTGGACCCGCCGACGGCGCTTGGCAAGCGCGGCCATGTCTGATGAGTGCAGGAGTGGACGACCGCGCAGGCGGCGTGCGGGAGGTCTACCCTGGAAGCCACGTCGCCTATTTCGACCAGACGCCGTCGTGCAGCGCTTCGGCCTCGTCCTCGAGCAGCGGCCCCACCACGTCGGTCGGCCGCTGACCGCTGGCAAAGACCTCGCGGCAGGGCAGGTCGAGCGTCGGATTCTCCGGATGATTGCCGGTGACGCCGCGCAGGCGGTGCTCGCTCAGGCCATAGACGACACGGCCGATCCCCGCCCAATAGATCGCACCGGCGCACATCGCACAGGGCTCCGCCGAGGAATAGAGCGTGGCCTGCGCCAGCACGTTCCGTCCGAGCGTCCGGCAGGCCTGCGTGGCTGCCAGACGCTCCGCATGCGCAGTACCGTCACGATCGGGCATGTAGCCGTTCTCTGCCTCGATCAGCACCTTTCCGCCGGCATCGACCACGATGCATCCGAACGGATGGTTGCCATGGGTGAGGGAGCGGCGTGCGACCGCAAAGGACAGGCGCAGGAAGTGTTCGTCGCGCTCCGCTGCGCCGCTCATTGCCGTCGCTCCGCCGTCAATGCCCCGCCATGTGTCGGCCGATCTCGGTGAGATCGGCCTCGCTGGTTCGCGCCTCGTAGACGAACTCGCCGTGGAACATGACCACGAGACGGTCGGAGAGTTCAAGGAGCTCGTCGAGATCCTCGCTCACCAGCAGCACCGCGGCGCCGCGATTGCGGGCGGCCATGATCTCGGCATGGATCTGGGCCACCGCGGCGAAGTCGAGGCCGAAGCAGGGATTGGCCGCGATCAGCACCTCGACGTCGCCCGCAAGCTCGCGCGCCAGCACCGCGCGTTGCACATTGCCGCCGGACAATGCAGCGATCGGCGTATCGGGCGTCCTGGTCTTGATCTTGTATCGGTCGATCTTCGTCTTCGCGTCGTCGCGGAAGGCGCTGCGGTTGAGCCACCACCCGCCGCTGGCGAAGGGGGCGCGATCGAATTCGCGGAAGGCGATGTTGTCGGCGACGCTCATGCCGCCGACGCAGGCATTCTTCAGCGGCTCCTCGGGCAGGAGCGACATCTTGTGGCGCCGCATCTCCTCGCGGCTGGCGTGGTAGGGATCTCCGGCAACGCGGATATCGCCGCTCTCGGCGGCGCGCTGACCGGCCAGCACTTCGACGAGCTGGCGCTGTCCGTTGCCGGAGACGCCGGCAATGCCGACGATCTCGCCTGCCCGCACCTTGAGCGAGACGTCATGGACGGCAACGGCGCCGGCATCGTCGAGGGCCCGGACCTTCGACAATTCCAGCCTGGCCGCGCCGGCCTCGCCCGTGCGGGCGGGCTGCACGGTCAGCTCTTCGGCCCCGATCATGGTCCGGGCCATCGCGTCCGGCGTCAGTTCGGACACCTTGCCAGCGCCGGCAAGCTTGCCGCGCCGGAGAATCGTGACGTCGTCGGCAAAGGCCATGACCTCGCGGAATTTATGCGTGATCATGAGGATGGTCAGTTCTCCCCTGACCACCATGTCGCGCAGCATGCCAAGGACCTCGTCGGCTTCTGCCGGCGTCAAGACCGAGGTCGGCTCGTCCAGGATCAGGAAGCGGCGCTTCAGATAGAGTTGCTTGAGGATCTCGCATTTCTGCCGTTCGCCGGCCGAAATGTCGGAGACCTTGGCGCCGAGCGGTACCTTGAACGGCATGCGGGACAGGAACTCTTCCAGCTCCTTCATCTCCTTCGGCCAGTTCACCACGGCAGGGACGTCGTCGCGCGCGAGCACGAGATTCTCGGCGA
Organism: uncultured Bradyrhizobium sp.; assembly: GCA_964423245.1. Lineage (GTDB taxonomy): Bacteria > Pseudomonadota > Alphaproteobacteria > Rhizobiales > Xanthobacteraceae > Bradyrhizobium. The sequence continues at coordinate 17,812 of CAYREH010000006.1, forward strand.
TCGTCATCGCCGGCACCAGTGTGAAATGCTGGTAGACCATGCCGAGGCCGAGCGCGTGGGCGTCCTTCGGATTGGCGATGGCCTGCTCGCGGCCTCCGACCAGGATGTCGCCCTCGGTGGCGTGGTAATAGCCCATGATGCACTTGACCAGGGTCGACTTGCCGGCGCCGTTCTCGCCGAGCAGCGCGTGGAACGATCCCGGCCGGACCTTCAGCTCGACATTATCGAGCGCGAGAAAATCGCCGAAGCGCATCGTCATGGCGATGGCATCGACGCCGAAGGCACCCGAAGGAGGAGGCGTTTCGCCGATGATCACGAAATCGCTCCGATCAGGGCATCCGAGGTCGAGACTGCGCCGAACACGCCGCCCTGCATCTTGATCATCTTCAGGGCATGATCGTGATTGCTCCTGTCGGTCGCGCCGCAGCAATCATGCAGCAGCACGCATTCGAAGCCCCGGTCGTTGGCCTCGCGCATCGTGGTGTGGACGCAGACGTCGGTGGTGATGCCCGTGAGTACGATATTCTCGATGCCGCGCACGCGCAGGATCAGCTCGAGGTCGGTGGCGCAGAACGATCCCTTGCCGGGCTTGTCGATGATTGGCTCGCCCGGCAGCGGTGCCAGTTCCGGGATGATCTCCCAGCCGGGCTCACCGCGCACCAGGATGCGACCGCACGGCCCGGGATCGCCGATCCCGGCGCCGATCTGGCGCGAGCGCCAGCGCTTGTTGGCGGGCAGGTCGGAGAGATCGGGGCGATGGCCCTCACGGGTATGGATGATGTGAAAGCACTGCTTGCGCATCACGGCGAGCAGCTTCTTGATCGGTTCGATCGGTGCACGCGTCAGCGACAGATCATAGCCCATCTTGTCGACATAACCGCCGACGCCGCAGAAATCGGTCTGCATGTCGATGATGATGAGTGCGGTGTTCTCCGGGCGGAGATCACCATTGTAGGGCCAGGCATAGGGCTCGGACTTGATGGTGCGCTCGGGCATGCGTGTGCTCTCTAGCGTGTGATCGACAATTCGGCCGGGGCGCCGGTCAGGGTGCGTTTCGGCGAGCAGGTGATGATCATGATCGCCAGCGTCAGGATGTAGGGCGCGGCGTTGAAGAGATGATAGCCGGAGGTGACGCCGACGGATTGCAGTGCCGGACCGAGCGCCGCGGCGCCGCCAAAGGCGAGCGAAGCCCACAGGCAGAGCAGGGGATCCCAACGCGCGAAGATCACCAGCGCCACCGCGGTGATGCCCTGTCCGGAGGACAGGCCCTCGTTCCAGCTGCCGGGATAGAATAGTGACAGGAACGAGCCGCCGATGCCGGCGAGAAATCCGCCGACCATGGTGGCACGCAGGCGGATCAGCAACACGGAATGGCCCATCGCGCGCGCGGCGTCCGAACTCTCGCCGGCGGTGCGGATCAACAGGCCCCAGCGCGTGGTGCGGAAGGCCCAATACAGAATGGGCGCCAGTGCGACGCCGATCAGGAACAGGACATTGACCCGCAAGGCGGCACGGACTTGCGGGATGTCGCTCCACCAGCCGAAATCGATCGCGGGCAGCCGTGGCGCGGTGGGCTCGATCAGCGGCTTGCCGAGATAGAACGCAAGGCCGGTACCGAACAGCATCAGGGCGATGCCGACCGCGACGTCGTTGACGCGCGGCAGCGAGCAGATGCCGGCATGGAGCGCGCCGAGCAGGGCGCCGGTGATGCCGGCGGCGAGCACGCCGAGCCAGGGCGAACCTGTCAGATAGGAGATCCCGTAGGCGCTCATCGCGCCCATCACCAGCGTGCCCTCGAGCCCGAGATTGATGCGGCCGGAGCGCTCGGTGATGCATTCGCCGAGGCTGACGAACAGGAAGGGGGTCGAGACGCGAATGGCACCGCCGAGCACGGCGAGCGGGACGGTCCACAGTCCGATCGATCCGTCTGCCATATCAGGATTTTCCCTTCAGGAAGCCGATCCGGCCGTAGAGCGCGTCGCTGGCCAATACGAAGACGAAGATGATGCCCTGGAGCACCAGCACGGATGCGTCGGGCAGTCCGAGTCGCCGTTGCAACAGGCCGCCGCTGGCGCTGATGCCACCGAGCAGGATCGCGACGGGAATGATGGCGAGCGGGTTCTGCCGGGCCAGAAAGGCGACCAGAATGCCGGTGAAGCCATAGCCCGCGGCGAGGTTGGCATTGGTGCGCCCCTGCACGGCGGCAACTTCCACCATGCCCGCGAGGCCCGCGGCGCCGCCGGCGAGGAAGCAGATGGTGAGGATCAGCTTGCTGACGCCGAGGCCGACGATCTTGGCGGCGCGGATATTGCCGCCGGCGACGCGCGCGGCGAAGCCGAACACGGTGTGGTAGATCAGGATGTAGGCGGCGATCGCGGCGATCAGGCCGAAGACGAGGCCCCAATGCACGTCGGTGCCGGGGATGCTGCCGATCATGTTGGCGGCGCCGATCTCGCGCGTCGAGGGTTTGTTGAGACTGGCGGGATCGCGCATCAAGCCTTCGACGAGATGGTTGAGGATGGCGAGCGCGATATAGACGAGCAGCAGGCTCGAGATCGTTTCGTTGACGCCGCGATACTGGCGCAGCGCCCCTGCGAGCATGATCCAGAGGCCGCCGCCGGTCACGCCGGCGCACACCATGGCGATCTGTACGACGAGCGGCGGCATGCCCTGAAGCGCCAGGGCGGCCGTGGTAGCCGACAGTGCGCCGATCAGCAGCGCGCCTTCGCCGCCGATGATGACCATGCCGAGCTGCGCGGGAAGGGCGGTGCAGAGCGCCGTGAGAATGAGCGGAGCGGCGCGCGTGAGCGTGTTCTGCCAGGAGAACCAGGTGCCGAAGGCGCCCTGGTACATGTAGAAGTAGAGGTCCAGCGGGTTCTTGCCGAAGGTCGCGACGAAGATGCCGAAGACGAGGAGCGCGCCGGCGAGCGCCGCGCCCGGGATCAGGACATATTCGATCGTGCCGCCATGGCGTTGCAGAAAGCCGGGATCGGCGGCCGGGGCGATTGTCCCGGCCGCTTCAGCGGAATCCGCGGCTTCCGTGGTCACGAAGTCGCTCCGATCACGCCTTCGACCAGATAGTCCATCTTCTCCAGTTCGGGATCCTTCTGGCCGCGATCGGTGCCGGCCGGGATCACCGTCTTGCCTTTGTTGTCGACGAGCCCGCCCTTGAAGATCGCAAAGCCTTCGGCCGAAAGGAATTTCGCCTTGGCTTCGTCGGCCGCCTTACGCGCTTCCGCAGAGACAGACTCGCCATAGGGAGAGGTCTTGACGATTTCCTCCTTGAGGCCGCCGCGATAGAAGTTCGGGATGCTCTCGCCCGCAGCGATCATCTTGACGAACTTCGGATAGAGTGCCTCCCAGTTCCATTCGGCACCGGTGAGATAGGCCTTCGGTGCGAGCGGGGACTGGTTGGTGTGGTAGCCGCAGACGAACGCGCCGCGACGTGCCGCGTTCTCGACCATCGTCTTCGGACCATCGACGTGGCAGGTGAGGACGTCGACACCCTGGTCGATCAGGCTGTTGGTGGCTTCAGCCTCCTTGACCGGCATCGACCAGTCGCCGGTGAAGATCACCTGCGTCGTCGCCTTCGGGTTGACGGACTTGGCGCCAAGCTCGAAGGCGTTGATGTTGCGCAGCACCTGGGGGATGGGCTTGGCTGCGACGAAGCCGAGCTTGCTGCTCTTCGACGTCAGACCGGCGACGATGCCGGAGATGTACTGGGCCTCGTCGATATAGCCGAAATAGCTGCCGGCGTTCTTCGGGTCCTTGTCGCTCCAGAGGCCGCCGCAGTGCTCGAAGCGCAGCTTCGGGTACTTGTTGGCCATCTTGATCATGTGCGGATTGTAGTAGCCGAACGAGGTCGGGAAGAGCAGCGTGGCGCCGTCGAGATTGATCATCGACTCGATCGTCTTCTCGACCGCATCGGTCTCGGGCACCTTTTCTTCCTCGACGACCTTGATGCCCGGCAGCTTCTTCAGCGCTGCGGCGCCCTGGGCGTGCGCCTGGTTGTAGCCGTAGTCATCGCGCGAGCCGACATAGATGAAGCCGATGGTGGTATCCGCCGCGAAAGTCGGGCGGGCGCCGAGCGTCGCGCCCAGCGTGAGGGCCGCGCCGCCTTGCAACACGTGCCGTCGTGAAATCCTGCCAAATTCCATTGCCTGCTCCCTTTGGCGGACACACCGCCTTGATCTCGGGGCCGCGCCCGTCTGGCGGGCCCGGAACGGGATGTCGCAAGCTTCGTGCCAGTGACTACAAGAAAGGCAAATTAAAATAAGTATATGAATTTACGATATAATATAGATTGCGCTGGATTTGGCGAGTAAATCACCAGATGAATTATTGAGCTGAGATGGCGTGTTGTATGCAATAGAGTTATGCAGCCGCATTCGGTTCGGGTGTGCATGACGGCGATCGGGTGATCGGCTGCCGGTGCCCTCCATGATAACCAAGCCACACGGTCGCGGTGATCCCGCTGGCACCGAAATTGTATCGCTGACTGCTGTCGCCGCGGTCCGAAGAGAATGGAAAGCCTGCCAGATGATTGCTGGGACCGCCGATCAAAGCGCATCGCTCGGCGAGGAGATCGTGCGCCGGATCAACGAACTTGGCGCCATCTCCGAAGACGCCGAAGGGCTCACCCGCATTTATCTCACCAGGGAGCTGCGGGCCGCCGCCGACCTCATTCTCGGCTGGATGCGCGAGGCCGGCATGAGTGCGCATCTCGATGCGATCGGCAATGTCTGCGGCCGTTACGAGGGCGAGCGACCCGGGGCGCCCTGCCTGATGCTCGGCTCGCATTACGACACGGTGCGCGATGCCGGCAAATGGGATGGTCCGCTCGGTGTCATCACGGCGATATCCTGCGTTGCCGATCTCCATCGGCGCGGCAAGCGTCTGCCTTTCGCAATCGAGATCGTCGGCTTTGCCGACGAGGAGGGCGTGCGTTTCGCATCGACCCTGCTCGGCAGCCGCGCCGTGGCCGGTACTTTCGACGAGAGCGTTCTGAATGCGCGCGACCGGGACGGGATGTCGATGCGCGAGGCGCTCGTCGCGTTCGGTCTCGATCCGGATCACATCGGCGCGGCCGCCCGGGCCCGGCGTGAACTGCTGGCCTATCTCGAATTGCACATCGAGCAGGGACCAGTGCTGGAAGCCCAGAACCTGCCGGTCGGCGTTGTCACCGCGATTGCGGGTGCGACCCGGCTGGCGGCACGGCTGACCGGCATGGCCGGCCACGCCGGCACGGTGCCGATGGGGTTGCGTCGTGACGCCCTCACCGGCGCGGCCGAATGCATCGGTGCGATCGAGCAGTTCTGCCGGACCGACGAGGCCGGGCTGGTCGGGACCGTGGGTTACATCCAGGCAAGGCCCGGCGCCACCAACGTCATTCCCGGCGAGGTCTCTTTCACCATCGACATGCGCGCTCCGACCGACATGCATCGCAAGCGCGCCGTCGCCGACATCGTCAGGCAGATCGAGGCGATCGCGAGGCGCCGGCAACTCGGTCTGCAGCTCGACGTCACCCATGAGAACCGGACTGCGCCATGCGCCCCCTGGCTGAAGGCCCAGATTGCCGAAGCGATTGCCGCGGAAGGCTTTTCGGTGTTCGAACTGCCAAGCGGCGCCGGACACGACGGCATGGCCATGATCGATATCGCAGATGTCGGCATGATCTTCGTCCGCTGCCGGGGCGGTGTCAGCCATCACCCGGAGGAGCATGTGGAGCCGTCCGATGCGGATGCCGGCGCGCGCGTGCTGCTGCGGGTGATCGAGACCTTCAAGCCGCGGGACGGCCTGGGCGCAAACTGATCGCGCCTCCGGCGCGTCATACCGCAGTGACACGAATCAGGCATGTCCTCGTGGTGGTGCCGGCTTGACCGGAATGACCAGCCATGAGCCAGACCGTCTGAATGAACCGCCACACCCCCTTATCGTCCGGTCCCGGCAACAAATTCTACCAGGGCACGGCCGCAACCTTGATCGCCAACGCCATCCAGGCGGTGAACTTTCTCGGGGACCGATTCCTGCGGACGTCGCACCATGCCTCGACGCTCATCGAGGATCTCTACCGGCACTCCATGGACAGCGCCTTTGCGGAGACCGAGGCGTTTCTCGTGACGGGAGCGCCGCACGCCTCGGCCTACTACCCGCGCGACTTCGCCTGGTTTTATCCCGAGGTGCTCGACCCGGAAACCATCATGGATTCACGGGATGCCGTACGGCGCGTGCGCCTGCTGGAGCGGAGCGTGCGCCTCTTGCTCGATGCGGTGCGTGCCGGCGTCGTGACGACGACGCTCGTCCCGGCCGGACGCGCCCGCTATCTCGGCGTCAACTATTTCTCGCGCCCCTCCGACACATTGCTGGGTATCCTGGCGGGACTGCAGCAAATGCTGAGCGCCGAGGAGAAGGCGTCATCCGATCTGGCGATGTCGCAATGTGCGCATGCCGGCCGTCTGCTGCTAGCCGAATATGGCGCCGATCTGCGACGCGCGGTCCTGCAGCTGGCAGGCGAACTCGAGCCGTTCGACCAGGACGGCGTCCGCTATCTGCTTTGCGATGCCAGCGCGCCGCGATCGGCGGCGACCGACACCCGCGCCGAGCGCAAACGTTTCGTGACCAATGCCTGCGTCTGCACCACGCTGCTGTGGAGCGTTCAGCTCGGTCTTGTCGAGGAGACGGAGCTGAAGCGCCTGCTCGGGCGTGATCTCGCGCAATACAAAAGGGAGCTGCTGCGCCTTTTCGGCAAGGACGGCTATATCAGGCACACGCTGGACGGCGCGACCGGCGCGCCGGCATCGATGGTCGCGCTGGATTTCGTCGGGGTGCATCGCGGATTCTGGGACATGGGCGATACGAGCGAACGCACGCTGTTCGCCGCCACGGCCGACCTGATCATCGCCGAGCCGCGCTTCCGCATCCCCAGTACGTTCCATTTCCTCGTCTCGGCGGACAATCCACGCACCAAGATGATCCACAAGATCGCGGCGCCCGCCTATCAGGGACGGTCGTCCTGGCCGACCTTCAATGTCGAGTTCGCCGACCGCATGCTGGATCATGACGAGGCTGCCGGCAGCGATACCTATCGCACCTGTGCCCAGGGCATTCTGCGCGACATTCGCGCCGCGACCGAGCTGCACGGCGGCTATCAGGAACTGATCTCCGAACGCGGCCTGAAGTACCGGACCTGGGCCTACAAGGGCGCGGTGGCGCACTCCTGGTTTCCGCGTTTCCTGTCGGTGTGGAGGAGGGCGCATGGAGCGCCGCTCCTCCGCTGGGACGACTGATCCGCGTTCCGATCCTATCCCGCCGTGACGTCGACGAGTTCGCCGCCCTCGAGCAACTTCGCCGCCTTGGCGCGATCGAGATCGCCCTCCCAGGCCGCCACGACGACGGTGGCGACGCAATTGCCGATGAGATTGCCGAGCGCGCGGGCCATGCCGATGAACCAGTCGACCGAGAGCACCAGCACGAGTCCGATCGCGGGAATGCTCGGCACCGCATTCAGTGTCGCGGCCAGGATCACGATGGCGGAGCCCGGCACGCCATGCGCGCCTTTGGACGTGATCAGGGAGACGCCGAGGACCAGCAAGAGATCGCCGAAGGACAGGGGCGTGTTGGTCGCCTGCGCGATGAATACGACGGCCAGCGTCAGGTAGATCGAGAAGGCATCGAGGTTGAAGGAATAGCCGGTGGGGATGACGAGGCCGACCACCGAGTCCTTCACCCCCATCCGCTCCAGCTTCTTCATGATCTGCGGCAGCACCGCATCCGAGGATGCGGTCGCGAGCACGATGGTCAATTCCTCGCGGAGATAGGCGAGGAATTTGAGGATGTTGATCCCCGCGAGTGCCATCACGCCGCCGAGCACGCCGAGCACGAAGATGCCGACCGAGACGTAGAACAGCATCACCAGCGAAACGAGCTGCTTCAGCGACCCAACGCCATATTTGCCGACCGTGTAGGCGACGGCGCCGAGTACGCCGAGCGGGGCGACCCGGACGATCAGTCCCATCACGCGGAAGAGCACGGTCGATGCCGCGTCGATGATCGACGTCACAAGCGCGCCCTTTTCGCCCCCGACCAGCGCCAGGCCGACACCGAACAGGACGGCGAAGAACAGCACCTGGAGCACGTCATTGCGCGAGAGTGCATCGAACGAGGTGGTCGGGATCACGTTGAGCAGGAACGCGCCGATGCCGCCGCCCTGCAGCTTGTGGGCATTGTCGGCATAGGTGTTGAGCGCTTTGGCATCGAGCGTGGACGGATCGATGTTCATGCCGTGCCCCGGGCCGAATACGTAGGCCAGAAGCAACCCGACGATGAGCGCGACCGTCGTTATGACCTCAATAGGCCAGCGCCTTGACGCCGACCCGGCCGACCTTCTTGAGGTCGCCGGCGCCGGCAATGCCGTGCACGACGACACAGAACACGATCGGCGCCACGATCATCGAGATCAGCTTGAGGAAGGCGTCGCTCAGGATCTTGAGGCTGATGGCAAAGTCGGGAACGGCGACGCCGAGAATGATGCCGAGGATCAGGGCCGCAAGGACCTGGCGAAGAGTGACGTATAGAGCGGCTTCGGCGCTGCGGTTGGCGCCGCTGTGATGGTCGACATTGTTAGCTCCCCCGTTTCTGACGACGTCTCGGCGATCAGAAACGGAGCAACTCCCGTGCCAGATTGTCGCGGTTACGTCGGGGTGACCGCGCTATTCCGCGGCTTTTGCAGTCCTGCCGAACATCCGGGTCGGCGCGGGAAAACCGCAGGACGTCCCGTCGGTGACCTTGACCTGATCTTCCCACGGCAGACGGTAGGTGCCGGCGACCATGTCCTGCATGAAGGTGTAGGGGCAATCCATCGCGCCTCCCTTCACCGCGACGTAGCCGCGGTGCCAGAGCTGATAGATGTTGTTCTCGACGCCCCAATTGATCCGCGCTTCGCGGACGAGATCGGGCCGGACCTCGGCGGTGATGATCTCGTCGGCGCGCCCGGTGGTGCCGTGAGCGAGCACGGTGCCGTCGAAATTGACGATCATCCCTTCGCCCATGGAATCGAACGAGCCGTCCGATCCACACATGCAGACGTTTGCCGTCACCATGAGGTTCTGGAAGGAATTGGCCTGGTTTGTGAAGCGCCACGCGTCCCGGATCGGCGCGGTGTAGCCGGCGGTGCGGATCATGATCTCCGCGCCCTTGTAGGCGCATTCGCGGGCCATTTCGGGGAACATGCCGTCATGGCAGATGATGAGCGCGATCTTCGCGCCCTTTGGTCCGTCGATCACGGGAATGCCGACGTCGCCGGGCTCCCATGGTTCCACCGGAATCCAGGGATGAAGCTTGCGGTAGTAAAGCTTGATCTCGCCGTGGTCGTCGATGATGAGGCCGGAATTGTAGGGATTGCCCTGCGGGTTGAACTCCATGATGGAGAAACAGCCCCAGATTCTGTTGTCGATACAGGCCTTCTTGAACGCGGCCACCTCTGGCCCGTCGAGCCGGCACATGATCTCGGGATTGGTGTCCATCGAGAGGCCGTGCAGCGCATATTCGGGGAACACCACGAGGTCCATGGTGGAGAGATTGCGGCGGGCCTTGCCGACCATCCACACAATTCGCTCGACCTGCCTTGCGAGATCGGCTCGCGTCACCACGTTGGGCAGTTGAAGCTGGACAAGCCCGATGACCACGCCCTCGGGCGATTTATTCAGCCCGCCAAGTCCGTTCATGACCTGCTCCCTTTCCGTGTCCGGCGCGGCGTCGTTGTGCGACGAATGATGTCGCGTCAAGCAAATCCGATTTCGGTGGAGAGCTAAAGATCATTTTTCAGGCGATGGCGCAGTTTATTGGCAGCGGCCGGTCACGCCACGAGGTCGAGCAGGCGGCACGATCCGCGAACGAGGACCTTGCGTCCGGCAGCGGTGATCGTGGGCGAGCCGTCCCTGACGACGACGAGACCGCGTGCGATCAGGCTCTCGACGACATAGGACTTCGCAAGCCGCCCGTTCGCGACGGGCGCGCGAAGCGCCTTCAGGACGTCCCATTGGTCCGGGGAAAGATCGGGGTCACTTTCGATATTCATGTGGCCTCAAACAAGAGTGTCATTGCGCGCCCTGTTAGAGGCGCAGCATGAAGACCATGCGACGACAATGAGTCGGGAATTCGGTTTCAGTTGAGAACGTCTCGAACCGAGGTCGTTCGACAGGCTCTGTTGATCACGATCACCAAAAGCTGATCAGCACTTGAGGCCGGGTCGCAATCCTGCCGCGGCGAACGGGAAGGATCGCTGTCCCATGCTGTGCCGCGACATGATCAGAAACATGAGGCGGGACGCCGCGGAGTCTGTTACCTGTGGGGTGCGGGGAATGGCTTCACACGAGAGGGAGTGGAGTGCATGAACAGGCTGGTTGAAATTCGCAGTCAGGAATTGCTCTGCCGCGAACGCGCCGCACTGGACTCGGAGCGTCGGCCGTTCTGGCTCGCCCAGGCCGAGGAGTGGGAGCAGCGCGCGCTCGACGAGATCGCCTTTCATTTCAGGGAGTGCAATCTGGCGCAGTTCGAGCGGACTGCGGCCTGACGGGCAGCCCGCACTGGCCTACTGGTAGGTCGCGACGATGTCCGACACCGCGCGCTCGAGCTGCTGCGCGGTCGCGCATTGCCGGACCACGCTGCAGAAGGTCGCATAGCGCGGCATCTCCGAATCGCCGAAGCCCCATGCCAGCCGTCCCTCGGGATTGAGCCAGACCAGCCGCTTGGATCGCTCGGAGATGCGGCGCAGGATGTCGGCACGGGGATCGAGATTGTTGCTGCGGGCATCGCCGAGCACGATCACCGTCGTCTGCGGCGTCAACGCCTGCATGAAGTCGCTTTCGAAATCGACGAGAGCCGAGCCGTAGTCGGAGGATCCAAAGCCGACCTTCGCCATGATCTCGGCCATCGCCTCTTCCGGCGACTTCTTCTCCAGGATGTCGCTGACCTCGATCAGGTTCGAGGAGAACGCGAAGGAGCGCACGTCGTCGACGACCTCGTGCAGCGAATGGATCAGGAGCAGGAAGAAGTCGGAGACCTGGGCGACGGAACCTGAGACGTCGCAGAGCGCCACGATCTTCGGCCGGTCGCGGTGCTTGCGCTTCCAGGCCGTGAGGAACGGAATGCCGCCCCAGGCGGCGTTGCGCCGAAGCGTGCGGCGGACGTCGAGATGGCCGCGGCGCTGGCGCTTGCGCGGCTTGGAATAGCGCTCGCGCAGCCGCCGCGCGATCTGGCGGATCAGGGCGCGCATCTCGGCGACCTGGCGCCGCTCGATCCGCGCCAGCGGCGCATTGCGCAGGATCTCGTTGCGAAGGTTCTCGGCCTCCTCGCGGGCATAGAGCGCGAGGCCCTGCGAGACGGTGTCGCGCACCGCCTCGCGCAGGGCGTCGAGCGCGGTGCGCAGGCGTTCGGCGAGCGCCGGATTGGTCGCTGTCAGGTCGTCGAGATCGTCGCGCAGGCGCTGCAGGCCCATGGCGTCGAGGATGCGGCCCGAGAACAGTCCGCGCTGCGTCGAATAGCGGATGTCGGAAAGCGAGGCCGCGCCGGACGCGCTGGCGATCGCGGCTGCGATGGCGTTGCGGTCCTGCGACAGCAGCATCTGCGCCAGCGGGCCGAGGTTGTCGGGCTGCTGGTCCCCGCCTGCCTCGTCGGACGAGGGTGTATTCCCGGTATCCTGCGAACCGTCCTCGTCGCGCTGCGCGTCCGGCTGGTCCTGGTTCGGCTCGGGCTGGCTGAAGAACAGATCGAAGCAGTCGCCGAGCGCCAGCTTCTCGTCCTGCGACTTGGCGAGGGTCAGCAGCAGCGTGTCGCGCAGGATGACGCGGTCGGAAAAGCCGACCTGCGCCACCGCGCGCATGGCATCGATGCTTTCGGCGGGCGAGACATGGACCCCGGCCCCGCGGGCTGCCCGGAAGAAGCGATGGAGGTTCTCGCGCACCGGCGTCAACCGAAGACGTTCGACCGCGCCGCCTTGGCAATGAAGGTCGTGACGTGCGGGGCGGCCGCCTCGATATCGGCTTCGTACTTCAGGAGCACGTTGAGCGTATCCTTGACGATCTCCGTGTCGAGCTCGGCCGCCTGAAGCAGCACCAGCACGCGCGCCCAGTCGATGGTCTCGCTGACCGAGGGCAGCTTCTTCAGATCCAGCGAACGGATTTCATGGATGAAGCCGACCATCTGCCGCCGCAGCGTCTGCGAGAGGCCTGGCACGCGGCTCTCGACGATCCGCTCCTCCAGCCGCTGCTCGGGAAAACCGATATGCAGATGCAGGCAGCGCCGCTTCAGGGCGTCGCCGAGGTCCCGCTCGCTGTTGGAGGTCAGGATCACGGTGGGCGGCGTGATCGCCGAGACGGTGCCGAGCTCGGGGATCGTCACCTGGAAGTCCGAGAGGATCTCCAGCAAAAGCGACTCGAACTCCGCGTCCGACTTGTCGATCTCGTCGATCAGCAGCACGCAGCCGCCGGGCTGCTCCAGCGCCTGGAGCAGGGGGCGCGGTTCGACGAACTCCTTGGAGAAGAACACGTCGCCAAAATCATGCAACTGGGCGAGCGCGGCCTGCAGCGTCTGTGCGCCGCCGAGGACCTCGCCCAGCTTGTCCTTGAGGATCTGCGTGTAGAGGAGCTGCTTGGCGTATTTCCACTCGTAGAGCGCCTTGGCTTCGTCGAGGCCCTCGTAGCATTGCAGGCGGATCATCTTCATGCCGCGCCAGGCGGCGATCGCCTTCGCCAGCTCGGTCTTGCCGACGCCCGCGGGGCCCTCGACCAGAATCGGTTTTTCGATCTTGTCCGACAGATAGACGGCGGTCGCGATCTGCCGGCTCGCGATATAGCCCTGCGCGGCGAGGCCGCTTTCCACTGCCTCGATCGCGGTCGAGGCGTTCTGTTCAGCCACGAAGGGCGCTCCCAATGCTCTTGATTGCGACCTGTTCTGCCTGCGTTCAGGGCAAAGGACAAGTCTCGTTTGGGCTGCGCCGGGTCCATCCGGAAGCGGGTTTTTCCGTTCAGCGCAAATAGTTGAGCGGGGGTGCGGCCGTGCTATCAGTATCGCCCGCAAGTCGAGGCCCGTTCGGTTGGCCCGGTTCCTCGTTCAGTCACTGCAGCGAAACGACAAGGGAGCAAAGCCCATGACGCATGCCATTCGTTTTCACAAGACCGGCGGTCCGGAAGTCCTGGTCTGGGAGGAAGTCAGTGTCGGCAAGCCCGGACCGGGCGAAGCGCGCATCCGTCATACCGCCGTCGGTCTGAACTTCGTGGACATCTACAACCGGTCGGGCCTGTATCCCGCGCCATTGCCGAGCGGGCTCGGCAGCGAGGCCGCCGGAATCGTCGAGGAGGTCGGGCCGGACGTCTCCGATCTGAAGCCAGGCGATCGCGTCGCCTATGGCGCCTCGCCGCTCGGCGCCTATTCCGAGGCGCGGCTGATCCCCGCCGACAGGCTGCTCAAGCTGCCGGACGGCGTCGACGACAAGACGGCGGCCGCGATGATGCTCAAGGGGCTGACGACACAATACCTCATCCGGCAGACCTATCGGGTCAAGGCGGGCGACACCATCCTGCTGCACGCGGCTGCCGGCGGCGTCGGGCTGATCCTCAGCCAATGGGCAAAGCACCTCGGTGCGACCGTCATCGGCACCGTCAGCAATGACGAAAAGGCCAAGCTCGCAAAGGCGCATGGTTGCGACCATGTGATCATCTACACGCGCGAGGATTTCGTGAAACGTGTCGACGAGATCACGGGCGGCAAGAAGGTGCCCGTGGTCTATGATTCCGTCGGCAAGGACACTTTCCTGAAGTCGCTGGACTGCCTGGCGCCGCTCGGCGTGGCCGCGTTGTTCGGCCAGTCTTCCGGCGCAGTCGAGCCGCTCAATCTCGGCCTGCTGGCGCAAAAAGGCTCGCTCTACGTGACCCGGCCGACCTTGTTCACCTATGCGGCCAAGCGCGAAAACCTGGTGGCGATGGCGGGCGAACTGTTCGACGTGGTCAAGTCCGGGGCCGTCAAGATCGAGGTGCACCAGACCTATGCCTTGAAGGACGCCGCCCAGGCGCATGCCGATCTTGCCGCGCGCAAGACAACGGGGTCGACCGTTCTTCTGGTGTGAACCGGGGGGGGGCGTGACGCAGGCGCCTTCCGCCTGCGTCACGTCCGTTCATGCTTGCGCAGGTCGCGGGCGTGATCGAGACGGCTGGCCTGCAGGTCGATGTCCTCGGGCGGGATGTCCGGCAGGGCAGCCTCGGCCAGAATGGACTCGGTGACGTCCTCGACCACGCTGTCCACGATTTCGTGGATGAAGGCAACGTTCCGGTATTCACCCGATGCGATGCGGGCGACCACCTCCCGCCTGGTGATCTCGGGGTCGACGATGGCCTCGCGTCCACGACGGCCGTAGTCGATCATCACGACGAAATACTGCATCGAACGGGCTGCCGCATCCATCCAGGGGTGCGGCAGAGTATTTCTGAAAAACGGCAAAAAGTCAAGCCAAGATTCCGAAAATCGGAAATCTGGTCATTTTCCCTTCTTGCGGGGGCGAGCCGATTTGGCGCGCAGCCGCTCGAGCTGGCCCTTGGGCATCGACAGGCAGATCTCTCCCACCCAGTCCAGCTTCACGCCGACGATCGGCTTGGCATTGAAGCTGGTGAGATTGACGAGCGAGGGCGATTTGCCCCGCTCGATCGTCTTCAGGTAGCGCTCGCCGGTCTTGAGTCGCACCACGGCCTCTTCGCCGTAGAAGCTCGACAACGGGTGGCGCTGGTCCTTGTAGACCACGATCACGTCGCCGCTCTCGTATTTGGGCAGCATGGAATCGCCGACGATCTCGAAGGCGATGGTCTCCTCCATGATCGGAAAGGGCAAGGCGATGTCGCCGAGGCCTTCCGGCGGAACCTGTTCAAAATCGGGCTCGATCACCGCGCCTGCGCCGACACGCCCCATGATCGGAGCGAGGTTGAGTTCCAGATACTCCATGATCGGAATGATCTCGGATGCCTTCACGAGGCGCTCCCCGCCGAGAATCTCGGAGACCGCGCCGGGGCGGACGCCCATCGCCGCTGCAAGGCCGCCCTTGCTCTTGCCGGTCTTCTCGAGGCCCCGCTCGATCATCGCAACGTCCAGCATGGTGATTCCCTCTCTTGCCTGCCGAACACCCTTGTAATCCGAAATTCGGAAATGATGCAATTATGAATATCAGAAATACGGATTGACTTTTGCTTCGGAATACCGGAATGTGTGTTTCGCCGGCACCGAGGCCGCCGGCGCATCACAGGACAGCAGCATGGAACCGGGCCAATGGCCGTCGGAGCATTCCGACGCGCTTCGCGACTATTTTCTGAAGGGACTGTCTTACGCGGAGATCGGGCGGAGGATAAATGCAAGGTTTGGAACGGCTTACACGCGCAACGCCGTGACGGGCCGGGCCAGGCGGCTCGGGCTCGTCGCGCCGCCATGGATGACGAGTCCTTCGATCGTGCCGATGCAGCCGGGCGAGGCCTGCCGGTCCTGGCCCCGCCGTTCTGCGCTGCCGTCGTGTCTGCATGTGCCGCCGAAATCCGCAATGCAGCCGGCCGCGCCGGTCAAGTTGCGCTGTGTCGGCGTCAGCCCGCGCCTGATCCCGCTGGTCGATCTGGAGCGAGCTGATTGCCGCTATCCCTATGGCGGCGACAAGGAGGGCGAAGACCTCGTCTTCTGCGGTCATCCGCGCCGTCCGGACTCCAGCTATTGCGCGCCGCATGCGCGGCTGACGCGCCGATCAGGCGCCGCGCCGGCGCGCGCCGCCGTGCCCTTCGTGCCCAGGCTGGTGTCCAGCATCTGACCGCTGCCAGTCGTTAAATCGTCATCAAAGCAAGGGGAGCATCCGCATGAAACGTGCGCGACGCAACAAATCCTATCGACTGGTGCCCGTCCCTGACAGGCGGTCGCACCAGCTGCCGTTCAATGCCGAGGTGGCAGAGGTCGAGATCGACAATCCCTTGGCGCTCGATCCCGGCGAGAAGATCGTGGCCATCCGGTCTGTCCGCAGCGATCCGCTCGGTCGTCTCCATGCCCATCATCAGATCGACGAGGCTCAGTATCGCGGCGGTCGCGCCTTTCAGAACGATTGGGAAAAGGCGGAGCGGGGCCCGCAGGCCGTCGACACGACCCGCGAATATGTCGACAGTTCCCATAGGCGCGAGCCCGTCACGGAGAGTCAGCGACAGGCGGTGTTGCGCTTGAACCGGGTCGAGCGCGAACTCGGGACCGACGGGGCCGCGCTGGTTCATGACGTGCTGGTGCTGGGATTGACCATGGATCAGATCGGCCAGCGCCGCGCGGTCCGGACGCAGCGCTGGAACGACTATTTCGCACGGCGCTTTCGCGAATGTCTCGACCGGCTGGCGCTGATCTATGGCTTTGCCACGGAAGCCGGGTCGGAGCGGGCGCCGCCGCGCCGGTGATGCGGCAGCTTGGCAGGCGCTAATGTCGGCAGGCGTGCCCGAGATATCAGGGATGCGGCACGATCTGGTAGGGCGTCGTATAGGGCTCGACCCGAAGGGAGGCGTGGGCGAGCAGGCCGACCTTGGCCGTGGGCGCCTGCTGCAATTCACCGTTCTGGCCGCGGTGGACGTTGTATTGCCAGGCCGAGAGGTCCCCCTTCTGCGCCAGCGCCCGGGCTACCGCACTTGCATCGGTGCCGCCGAGCGCCTGTAGCTCCTCGCTCGACAATCCGATGATGATTTCGTCCTTGATCGTCACGATCTTGAACAGGTTCATCTTTGTCTCCTGCGCCCAAGCCCCCGGTACCGAGAGGATAAGCAGCGCGGCCGTGGCGCCCTTGATGAGATCGGAGCGGGAAAACATGTCTTGATCCTTGGGTGGTGATGCCGGGGGGCTGATCGACGCGCGTCGGCTGTGGCGCCGTGATCTGGTTGACTGACTTGCTGCTTGGTCGCGCGCCGGCGAAAGCAGGTTCAAGCCTCGAATCCATGAGGTCGGCGAGGGCGCCCCGCTTGGAAGGGGGACAACGAACACGGAACACCTCTGTTCACGCTTGTTTGACGTGCTGCTTGATGCTCGGAAACACCGCGAAACGCGATCTCCGTTGACAGCGGCGGCAACTGCGGGCGTGATTGCTGCTGAGCCCTCCGGCTGCACCAGAGCAGGCCTGCTACCCGAAATGGCCATGGCGCAATGCGACCGGTCGGGCTTGTTCGGACAGTTGTTCCTTGGCATAGTTGCAACCTTGCAACTTGGGTTTTCGGATCTGATTTTCTTGCGGTATGAATGTGGTGCGTGCGTCGGGCATTAGGGGCGGAAACGGCGGGTTCAAAGTGGTGGTTGCGAGATGAAGAACCTCAATTTCGCCGCTGAATTGCATCTGCGGCTTGGTGCGCCCCCGAGCAACACCGTCGAAAGCCTTCGCTTGCTGCGCGCGTTCCTCAAGCTTGGCCCCCGGCAACGTTTCGAGGTCATCAAGCTGGTCGAGGACCTCGTTTCCGACGAAGCTTTGCCAGGACATCCGCTGCCCTGAGCGTGGGGCACGCGGCCTCCCTGCCTCTCATCGCCTCCAAGGCCTGCCCACCTGACGATTATGGCCCTCGCGAGCCGCTGGTACGCGATCGGGCAGATGTGTTATTCAGGCAGGGTAAAGGGAGGAGTGCGACCATGATCGAACCGAAGCTCGAAGTTCCTGCTGAACTGCGCGACCTCGCTGCCAAGACGATCGACCAGGCCGAAAAGGCCTTCGGCATGTTCTTCGAGGCCGCCACCAAGTCGATGGCCTCTGTTCCGGGCGCGGGAGCTGATGTGTCGAAGCAGGCGCTTGCCTTCACCGAGCAGAACATCAAGTCGGCATTCGAGCACGCGCGCAAGCTCGTCCATGCCACCGACATTCAAGAGGCGATGCGGATCCAGTCGGACTTCCTGCGCAGCCAGTTCACCACGGCCGGAGATCACATGCGTCAGATGACCGGCAATCTGATGCAGCCGGGCAAGGGGAAGTCCTGACCTGCGCGATTCCGCCGCTGCTCACAAAATCATCTTGCGCTGCGGCGGGATGCGTCCTTCAATCATCGGGCAGGTCCATGATGGGCCACCGAATGTAACCTCATTCGCCGTCCATCATCCTTTCTGCTGATCCCTGTCGGTCATCCGGCAGGGATTTGCATTTGGTGTGGGCGCTGCCCGTGGAGGGGTTGCCGCGGGCAACTTGCAGCCGGGAGCAAGGCCTCAAGACGAGGTTCAAGCGTCTCCGCTCCCGAAATCGGCCTTGCAGGTCCGGAGCAGGCGTTAGCGCAGCGAACCGATATAGGCTGCGATGTCGGTGGCTTCGCTGCGGCTCAATGGGAAATTCGGCATTTTGGGATGCGGCTCGAGCAGAAAGAACGCGAGCCGATCGGCACTGAAGTCCGGCCGACGCGCCACTGAAGCAAAGGACGGTACGTCGGCGCTTGCCTGGCTCTGCCCGGTTGCCACCACATGGCAGCTCGCGCACCAGCGCTTGGCGAGATCAGCGCCATGATCCGCATCGGCGGCCCGGGCCGGTGACAGGCCAACGCTCGCGGCCGCCGCGAGAACGAGACAAATCGACTTCAAGTGCTGCATTGGGTGATCTTCATCAATGTCCGGCGGCTTATCCGCAGCGACGAA
This sequence comes from uncultured Bradyrhizobium sp., assembly GCA_964423245.1. Classification (GTDB taxonomy): domain Bacteria; phylum Pseudomonadota; class Alphaproteobacteria; order Rhizobiales; family Xanthobacteraceae; genus Bradyrhizobium. Next base: position 36,454 of record CAYREH010000006.1, read on the forward strand.
CACCCTAGCGGGGCGGGCCCGGGGAGCCTTGATCTGGCGCAAGCCGGCTGGGGCTAATAGTCCCCCGGATTCATGATCATCGGGCTTCTGGTGTCTGCTGGCGCGAGCGCGCTGCTGGAACTGTCACGCAGGAAGCGGTCGAGCGTCTCCTGGATCCGGGCCTTGACGGCATCGGGACCGCGATCGCTCAACTCCGTGTGCTGCGCACCGGTATCGATGATGTCGATGCCGCGCGCCCTGGCTTCCTCGGGCGAGGGCAAGACGCCGGGGTCGGTGACGAAGTGCGGATCCCTGGAACGAAACGACAGGATCTTCAGATTGTCGCTCAGCACGAAGGGCACCCGCAGATTGTCGAGGGTGATCACCTTCGACACCAGTTCGGGATGCTGATGGGCGACATACATCGAGACGTCGCCTCCGTTGGAATGACCAACGAGCGTAATGTGGTCGAAATCGACGTTATCGTGCTGTCGCTTCAATTCGGCGAGGACGAAGAGGATGTTGGCCTCGCAGCGCATATAGACTTCCTTCCGGCCGACATAGGGTTGGCCGATCTGGGTCATCAACGGCGGATCGCTCGGAAGGTCCTGCTGAATGCTGACGACGAGATAGCCTCGCGACGCGAGCACGTTTGCGAGGAAGGAATATTCGGTGACATTGACCGTATTGCCGTTGCTGATGATGGCGAGCGGCAGCTTCCACAGACCGAGATTGGCCTTGGCCTCATAGTCGCGCCTCACGGCGACGTCGACCGGAATGGGCCGCTGGCGCGAGGCGTCGAACAGGGACAAATCCTCGTGGCGGATCGCGAACCGGCTGACGACGACATACTCGCCGACAGCAAGGATGCAGAGAAAGGCCAGGATTGCGAATACCCTCTTCATGGTTCCGTCTCGATGCTTCCAAATGAACATGGCGATGGGGGCAGCCGCGATCGAGCGATCGTGAGCAGTCCCGGGGATTAAATTTCGGCAAGCCGGCAGGGGCTTGGATCCCTCTGTGTCACGGCGGGGATCAGATGGGGCTAAAGACAGCCCGCTCTGCCACGCTCGGGGCAGAGGCGCAATGCGCTCGACAGCGTGAACAGGAAGCGCGGACTGCGGCGGCTGTTGTCGGGAGCGCGGTAGCTCAGCGGAACCGCCACTCCGAAATCGGCCTGGAGATCGTTGGGCAGGAAGAAGCGCATGCCCGCCCCCGCAGAGGTCAGCGACAATCCCTCGCTGAGCCTGTAGCCGTCGTTCCAGACGGCGCCGGCGTCGCCGAAGGCGTAGAGCTGATAGCCGCTCCAATAGCGGAAACCGAGCTTCTGGTCGAAGCGCAGCTCCAACGAGCCGGCGAGGCCGTTGTCGCCGCTGATCTCGGCGGCGCCGTAGCCCCGGCCGAACGCGGCGCCGCCAAGATAGAATTGCAGTGAGGTGAAGAGCGGCCGCGAAGCCGTCTGGCTGGCTGCAGCCAGCTTGAGCGACCAGGCATCGTTCAGGGTCTGGTAGCGCGTGAACCAGACGTTCAGGACGGAGAAATTCGACGAGGCGCCATCCCGCGACAGCAGGTTGTCGTCGAATTGGGAGGCTCCAAACACGTCGAGGCCCTGGCGATAGGCGAGCGTCGCGAAGCTGGTGCCCCCGAAGCCGTCCCGCAGGCGGTAGTCGGCGGTCAGGCTCGCAGTCCGGATGTGGTCGTTGTACCAGGGGCCATACAGATCGTGCTCTGAAACGTTGCTGAATGTCGTGGCCGCGATCAGGGTGAGCGATGAGGTCTGGGACTGCAACGGGACGAAACTGGCACGCAGCTCGAACGCCTCGGTGGTGGTGATGTCGCTGTCGAGGCGGCGTGCGTCTCCCGGGCGGACGGCACTGTAGAGCACGGAGCCACCGAGGCGCACACCATCGACGCCGACGGGCGCGTCGTAGGACAACCGGGCGAAGCCCAGCTCGCGCGGGTCGTTGGCGATGGTCGACAGGTTGACCGCAAGTGTGTCGCCGGGGGCGAGATAGGAGTTGAAGGCGCCGGTCGCATAGGTCTGCCAGGGGCCTACCGAAGATGATCCGAGGTTGTCCAGCCCGAGCGACGAGAAGATGTGCCAGGTCTTGAGGGTGACGGTGATCCGGAAGCGGCCGGTCGTTCCGCCGATTTCCTCCAGCGCCGTGTCCGTGATGCGCACGCCCGGCCTGCCATTGATGAGGAAGAGCTGGCGCTCGAGCGTTGCGAGGCGCGACGGCGTCTCGGCCAGAACCGGAGCGAGCATCGGCCTCACGCCGAACTGCTCGGCGCCGTCGCCTTTCAACTCGGCTTGGACGATGGCGCCTTCGATCACCTGGAGACGGACCTGGCCGCCGGTAATGTCCTGAGGCGGCACGATGGCCCGGCTCAGATGGAAGCCCTTGGCGCGATAGAGCTTGCTGATGCCGCCGGCAATTTCGGCAAGGTCGGCTTGCGAGACCTTTCGGCCCAGATAGGCCTGATAGGTCGCGGTCATCTCCTCACCAGACACGGCATGAGCCCCGCGGATGATGACGCCGCGCAGGACGAATTGCGGTGTGGTGTCCCCACCCGTGCCGGGCCCGGCGACCGATGGGAGCTTCACCGGAGGCCGGTTCAGCGACTGTTGCTCGGATTGGTTTTCAAAGTATTTCTCGGGCTGTCGTGGATCGAAGCCCGGCTGGTTCGCCTGCTGTGCAGATACCTGGGAAGACCCGGCAAACCACGCCCCCATCAATAGCCATGCGGTCAAAACGTGCCGTACCCTCCGGCGCGTCGGCAGCCACGCCATGTCGTTGGACATGGTCGTTCCAGAACCTTGGTAAGGTTTTGTTAGCGGCATGATTTTTCATAATTTTTTATGGTCAATGAAGCGTTAATGGCGGCCGTCCAATCGCCGCCTGCCGCTAATCCTATCTTGAGTGATTTCGGGTACCTCTCGGGCTGGCTGTCACGTCGACCGAGGATCGTCATGCTGGGAAAAATCGGAAAACGGTTCGCCGTTCTGGCGGCGTTGGTCATGGGACCCTTGTCCGGTGCATCGGCTGCCGATGACGGTATCTGGTCGGTGCAGAAGTCGTCCGGCGAGGTCTGGCTGGCAACGAGCAGCGCCCAGCAGGTCTCGCTCGGTCAGGAAGAGACCCTCAAGCCGGGCGATACGATCCGCACCGGGCGCAATGGACGCGTGCTGCTGGTTCGCGGCGAAGAATCTATCCTGATCTCTCCCAATTCGGTGGTCGGTGTGCCGGCCGAGAAGAAGGACGGGCTCTCCACCACCATCGTCCAGCAGGCCGGATCGATCCTGCTCGAGGTCGAGAAGCGCAACGTCAAGCATTTCGAAGTCGAGACGCCTTACCTGGCCGCCGTGGTGAAGGGGACGCAGTTCAGCGTCACCGTCGCTGCCGGCAGTACCCGGGTCGGCGTCATCAGGGGCCAGGTCGAAGTCTCCGATTTCAAGACGGGACAGATCGCCCGGGTCATGCCGGGGCAGGCCGCCACCGTCTTCGAGCACGGCAAGTCGGGGCTGAACCTGAGCGGGACCGGCACCTTCAATCCGATCGAACAGGGCAAGCCGCGCGCGTCCGCGATCGACCGCATCCCTGTACCGAAATCCGGACTGTCCGCGCCACGCAACGCTGCGAACGGCCATGCCATTCATGCGGTCGGCCCGACCAGCAAGGCCCTCAAGGCCGCTGGCCTGCCTTCGTCCTCGCATCAGGCGCCGAAAGCCGGCGTGGTGCGTATTTCCAGTTCGCTGGGCGAGGTGAAGCTCAATTTCCACAAGGTGACGCAGGGACTTGCCCATGGTGCCGTCGGCTCGGGCCAGGTCCGCAACGCGAATGCAAGCGTGAACCCAGAGACCATATGGAGTGACGGCAAGACGAACGCGGCGGCCTCCAACAGCGCCATCCAGACCACGATTGCCAACGGCAGCGGCAGCACGTCCGCGAGCGCTGGCGCGGCTTCGGCCGCAAGCGCCACCATCGCTGCAACGGTCGCCGGAGCTTCCAGCGACGGCTCGGGCAGTGGCAAGGGCAATTCCGACGATGCCAGCGAGGGCAGGGGCCGCGGCACCAGCGGTGCGACCGGCAATGGCAAGGGCAACAACGGCAACGGCTATGGAAACGGTGGCGGCGACGGCAGCAACGGCAACGGCCATGCCTATGGTCGCAACAGGCATTGAGGGGCTCGCCTGAACGACGGACAGCGAACCCGCCGACGCGGGATGGGGGATCGGGGTGAGACGCTATCGGCCACACATTCTCGTCGTGATCGCGCTTGCGGTCGTACTGTCCACGGGATGGCATGCCTCGGTCCGCAACGTCCTCACGGATCTTCGCTTCAACTGGCAGTCACGTGCGGCCAGCGGCGAAGTCGTGGTGGTCGCCATCGATGCGCCGTCGATCGACAAGATTGGCGTGTGGCCCTGGCCGCGAAGGCTCCACGCCGAACTTCTGCGCAAGCTGGAAAGCGCAGGTGTCCTGGATGTTGCCTTCGACGTCGATTTCAGCACGCCATCCGATCCGGCCTCCGATGAGGCCTTTCTGACGGCTTTGCGGGAGGTCGGCGGCTCGACGATTCTGCCGTCATTCCGGCAGCCCGCGCCCGGGGGAGGCGCGGCTCACATCAACCGCCCGCTGAAGCCGTTCATCAATCAATCGTGGCCTGCCCTCGTCAACGTCGCGGTCGAGCCTGACGGACTGGTTCGCCGCTACCCGTTCGCCGAGAAACTCGGCGATGTCTCGTTGCCGTCGATGGCCGTCGTACTGGCCGGGCAGAATACCAACCGGCGTCCGCCCTTCCTCATCGACTTCAGCATTCGGGCGAGATCCATACCGAACGTCTCCTATGTTGACGTGCTGCGGGGAGATGCCGCGACTCTGGCGGCTCTGAAGGGCAAGAAGATCATCGTCGGGGCGACTGCGCTCGAGCTTGGTGATCGTTTCAGCGTTCCGAATGGCGGCATCGTCTCGGGGCCCGTCCTTCAGGCGCTTGCCGCGGAATCGATCCTGCAGGACCGCACCTTGCGCTGGACGTCCGACGCCGTGATGCTGCTCGGACTTGGACTGCTTTGCCTGCTCATGATGATGTCCTGGCGGCGGGTTTCGCTGGGTCTGCGTGTCATGATCCTGATCGCGGCCGGAGCGGGCATCGAGTCAATCGCGGTGCTGGCACAGGCAAGATGGCCGCTCGTGATCGATACGTCGCTTTTCCATATTGCGATCCTCGCGTATCTGGCTGCTATTGCGCTGGACGAGATCGACTTCCGCAGCCTGCTCGGACGCATCGCCGAAAGCCGTTTTCATCGCATGGCGATGTCGCTCGGTGACGGTCTCGTATGCACCGATGAACATCACCGGATCACGGTCTGGAATCCCGGGGCCAGCGCGATCTTCGGATATCTGCCGGCCGAGATCATCGGCCGACCGTTCGAGGCGCTCTGTGCCGCGCCGGCAAATGGAAACGAGACGTCCTTCGCGATCCGCGATGCTGCGCGCGAGGCGCTTCTGGTGCCCGGCGGCGCGGTCGTCGTGGAGTTCGAAGGCCTCCGCAAGAATGGGGAGACGTTCCCGGTCGAGGCGAGCTTCTCCGGCTGGCAGGGAACGGATGGCTTTCAATATGGCGCAATCCTGCGGGATATCTCCGTCAGGAAGCGCGAGGCGGAGCGCGTCAAATATCTCGCTGAGCACGATCTCCTGACCGGGCTTGCCAATCGCAGCACCCTGCATGCCGCCATCACTGATCTGATCGCCGACGCGGAGCGGCATCGCAGTCAGGTCAGGCTGCTCGTGCTCGGCCTCGACGGCTTCCAGCAGATCAACGACATGCTGGGACATTCATCCGGCGACCAGGTCCTGAAGGCGGTGGCCGAACGGCTGATGCTCGCGGCGGGCTCAACCGGGATCATCGCCCGGCTCAGCGGCGACGAATTCGCCGTCGCTTTGGCTGGGTCTTCCGACGGTGAACCAGTCACAGTGGTGGCTGAAAGGATCGCGCGCGCCTTCGATACGCCATTGGTCACCGAAGTGCGGCAGCACCGGGTCAAGATCAGCATGGGTATCGCGGTCTATCCGGACGGCGGAGAGAGTGCCGATGATCTCCTGAGCAATGGTCATCTGGCGCTGACCAAGGCGAAGATGACCCGGCGCGGCGGTCACGTGGTGTTCGAGACCGAGATACGGCAGGAACTGGAAGATCGCCTGAGGCTTGAGAGCGAACTTGCGCTGGCTGTGGAGCGCAACGAGTTCGAACTGTTCTATCAGCCGCAGGTGCGTCTGATCGACGGAAGCCTGGTCGGCGCCGAGGCGCTCATTCGTTGGCGTCATCCGGTGCGTGGCTATGTCTCGCCCGGCGAATTCATGCCTGTCATCCATTCGTCCGCGCTGTCGGAGCGGGTCGCGAACTGGGTCATGGAAACGGCCTGTCGGCAGGCGCGAGCATGGGAACTTTCGGGGCGAGCCGTGCGGGTTGCGGTCAATCTGTCGCCGTCACAGCTGCAGTCCGGCGATCTCGCGCAGTCCGTCGCCGAACTCCTGATGACGACAGGGCTGACGTCCTCGCTGCTCGAACTGGAGGTGACGGAAGATATCCTGTTGCATGAAGAGCGTCGCGTCCTCGACATGTTCAAGCGAATTCAGGCGCTCGGGGTGCGAGTCCTGTTCGACGATTTCGGAACGGGCTATGCGAGCCTGAGCTATCTGAAGAAGTTTCCCCTCGACGGGCTCAAGATCGATCGATCCTTCGTGTTCGACTTGCTGACCGACACCGACGATGCCGCGATCGTCGGATCCACCATCGGACTGAGCAAGCAGCTCGGTCTAACGGTCATCGCAGAAGGTATCGAAAACAAGGCGACGGCGGATTTCCTGGTCGGCATGGGATGCGAGGAAGGCCAGGGTTATTTCTTCGGTCGTCCGATGCCGGCGAGTGCCTTCGAGGCGCAGGTGCTCGCCCCGCCGCGCAAGGCGGCGAGCGCGGCGTGACGCTCTAGCGCCGACGCGCGACCGCGATCCCGAACAGGAATGCGACGAACAGGCTGGCCAGTGGCGCCTCGCGGGTCACCGCGGCGACCGTCGACAGCGCTCCGCCGGGCTTGCGGGCCTCGTCGATCACGTGGGTCAGCCGATCAGCTGCGCTGCGCAGCCCGCCCGCCACCTCGCCGACGGTCCGGGACGCGTCCGCAGCCGCGTCGATGGCGCGTGCCGCCAAACCCGGATGAAGCGAGGATTCTGGTATTTCAGTGCTCAAGCTCGCAACCTCTGAATCGGCTGAATGTTTCTCAATTGAAATGCCCTCAACCGGATTTGGTTCCTCGCCCGGATCCCACCCGGTGAACCGGCGGAGGCGAATCTCTGTTAGGTTTGCGAAGCCTTGCTGATATCAGGAGATTGCCGTGACCGATCAACGCACAACGGATCGCGCCCGGCGCATCGCCCTGCTCGGCGCCCCCATCGACATGGGCGCCTCACAGCGAGGGACCCTGATGGGGCCGGCGGCGCTGCGGACCGCCGGTCTTGCGACCTTGCTGGAGAGCCTGGATCTGGACGTCGTCGACTATGGCGATCTGTCGGTCGCGGAGATGAGCGATCTCGCCGACAGGCCGCCTGCGAAGGCCAATCATTACCGGGACATCCAGCGCTGGACACGGCTGCTCAGCCGCCGCGGTCATGAGATCGCGGAAACCGGTGCCATCCCGATCTTTCTCGGCGGAGACCACACGCTGTCGATGGGATCGGTCAATGCCATGGCTCGTTTCTGGCAGGAACGTGGCCGAAAGCTGTTCGTTCTCTGGCTCGACGCCCACGCCGACTACAACACCCCCGACACGACCATCACAGCCAATATGCATGGAATGTCGGCTGCGTTTCTTTGCGGCGAGCCGGGTCTTGATGGCCTGCTCGGGAATGACCCGCGTGCCTCGATTGATCCCGAGAGACTCGATCTGTTTGGTGCCCGGTCAATCGACAAACTTGAAAAGGAGCTGATGCGCGCGCGCGGCATCAGAGTGGTCGACATGAGGCAAATCGATGAATTCGGTGTCGCCGTCCTGATCCGTCGGGTGATCGAGCGCGTCAAGGCGACCGACGGTGTTCTTCATGTCAGCTTCGACGTCGACTTCCTCGATCCCTGCGTGGCGCCCGGAGTTGGAACGACTGTACCGGGTGGAGCAACATACCGCGAGGCTCACCTGATCATGGAACTGTTACATGATTCCGGTCTCGTGGGGTCTGTCGACATCGTCGAACTCAATCCCTTCCTCGACGAACGGGGGCGCACGGCCCGTACAGCCGTAGAACTGATTGGCAGTCTGTTTGGCCAGCAGATTACCGACCGTCCGACCCCAAGCAATGCGATTGCACCAGGCGAGTGAGTGAAGAAGCGCTCTGAGCGAGACTGCACGAGAACACTTGGTCGTGAGGAGGGCCCTATCCCTCGCTTCCATGGCGCGATCCTTGCCTATGGGCATGCCGGGAACCTGCGGGGATACCGCGGAGTTGACCGTTCGAGAACTGTACGGATCGTGTGCAATGACTACAGATCGCTTTGCTAACTCTCTTTCATCCGCGCTCCGCCACCCCGGGGTGATCGCATTGATTGTGGCTGCTGTTACGATAGCTGCGATGCTTATCGTCGATCACGGCCCGTGGAGCCGAGCCAGGGCACAACCGGCGCATGTTGCAAATTATGCCACAACTGGCGAGGCTGCTCACGCCGTGGGCGCACAGGTGCTCCCTACGGAGGCCAAGTCGGCTGTTGAGCCGGATCGACCCGGGCCGAAAACGTCTCCGACCGTCAACCCTGTCACGCCGTAGTGCCCGATCAGCTCTTGCGCCCGTAATTGAGAAGCCCCCCGCTGGTTTTCGGCGGATGCGCACGCAATGCGTCCTCATTCGGCTCAGTACCCCAGCCTGGTCTGTCCGGAACGACGAGATGGCCGTTGTCTATCTCCGGCTCATGCGTGAACAACTCGCGGTCCCAGGCGAGGCGATCGATATCGATTTCCATGATGCGCAGATTTGGCACAGCGGCACAGAAATGCGCGTTCATCATCGAGCAGAGGTGGCCGTAGAAATTGTGAGGCGCGACGTTCACTTCGAAGGCCTCGGCCGCAGCGGCGATCTTCATCGACTGCCAGACGCCATTCCAGGGCGTATCGATGATCGCTACGTCCATGGCCTGTGTGTGAAAGTAGGGCAGGAATTCGCGCAAGCCCAATAGCGTTTCGCAGGACGAGATCGGATGCGGGCTCTGCCTGCGAATGTAGCCCAGCGCGTCCGGGTTGAAGCTGTCGATTTCAATCCAGAACATGTCGAGGTCGGCAAGGGTGCGCAGGATCTTGAGGTAGCCCTCGGTCTTGGCGTTGAAATTGCAATCGAGGAGGATGTCCACGTCGGGGCCTGCCCCGTCACGGATTGCTTCGAGATGCATCCGGAGATCGCGGAGGATCTTGCGATCCACATTGATCTCGGGTGCAAAAGGGGAGCCAAAACCCGGCCGCCAGCCGGTTGGCTTGCCGTCGTCATAGGAGAAGATGTTGGTCTTCAGCGCCGTGAAGTTCTTCTCCCGCACCTCGCGACCAATCGCATTGACCCCATCGAGGTTTTCGATTGGCGGCTTGTACCAGGCTGGATGATTGATCCGCCAGGTCGCGCAATGCGACCAGTAGACCCGTACTCGATCGCGTATCTTGCCGCCAAGGAGCTCGTAACAGGGGACGCCGAGGCACTTCGCCTTGGCGTCGAGCAGCGCGTTTTCGATCGCGCCGAGCGCCTGAGCCACGACGCCGCCGGCGGCAGGTCGCGTCGCCGCAAACAGCTCCGCATGGATCCGCTCATGCTGGAAGACATTCTGTCCGATGACGCGTGCGGAGAGCCGCTGGATTGCGGCGCCGACGCCTGGCGAACCGAAACCTTCGTCGAATTCGCTCCAGCCGATGATCCCGTCCACGGTCGTCGCCTTGACGAAGTGGTAGTTTCGCCATCCTGCGTCGCAGGCGAGGATTTCGAGTTCAGTGACTTTGGATGACGCGGTCATGTTGCCCCCAGTCGTCCGGCGTCAGGTTGGGTGTTGCGCCGGTTTCGGCCACCAGCTTAGGACGATCCCGGCCATTGAGGGAAGAGTGCGAAGGTATGATCGGACCGCTCTCATTCACCCGGGGCGACGCCTTGGAGATTCCAGAGCGTCATGATGGTTTCGCGGGATCGTCCCGAAAATGGACCAACCGGAGACGTTTTTGGCCACAATCGGGGGCGACCTTCGGGGCATGAAATTCATGGCGATGATCTCGATTCTGGCGCTGCTCACCATGAGCGGGGCGGCCATTTCCGATCAGCTTCTCACGGCCGATCAGCACGTCGCGCGAGGGGTGGAGTAGCGCGGCGGGCGAAAGGCGCTTTGTCACTCGGGGGATGACAGATGCTTTCGATAGATCAGTTCCTGCGGTTCATCAGCGTGCCGGCCGTTTTCGCGGCCTTCATCGTCGCCTCGCAGATCTCCGCGGCGCTATCGCCGCTCTGATCAGCCCAGCAGTGAGGCGCCCAGCAGCGCCAGCACGGCCAGCGCCATCAGCGCGGTGCCGAGCCAGCCCAGCGCGACCAGCCACGACTTCGCCCTGAAGCGGCCCATGATGGCGCGGCTCGACACGATGAGCATCATCATCGCCATGATCGGCACCGCGACGATGCCGTTCAGCACGGCGCTCCACACCAGCATGTGGATCGAGTCGATCCCGGTGGAGCCGAGCGCGAAGCCGATGATGGTGGCCGCCGCGATGATCGTGTAGAAGCCGACCGCCTCGTCGGGCCTGGCCTCCAGCGTGGCGTGCCAGCCGAAAACCTCCGCGACTCCATAGGCCGCCGAGCCCGCCAGCACCGGGATCGCGAGCAGGCCCGTGCCGATGATCCCGAGCGCGAACAGCGCGAAGGTGAAGTTGCCGGCAAGCGGCCGCAGCGCCTCGGCCGCCTGCGTCGCCGAGGCGATGCTGGTGACGCCGTTGGCGTTCAGCACCGAGGCCGTGGTCAGGATGATGAAGAAGGCGATGCCGTTCGACAGCAGCATGCCGGCGGTGGTGTCGGCCCTGATGCGCGCGAGCTCGGGGTGGCCGCCGCGCCTGAGGTCGCGGAGCGGCTTGTCGGGCCGCCCTTGGTTCATTTCCTCGACCTCCTGCGAGGCCTGCCAGAAGAACAGATAGGGGCTGATCGTGGTGCCCAGCACGGCGACCACCATCATGAAATAGTCGGCGCTGACATCGGCCTTCGGCCAGACCGCGGCGAGCAGGGCGGTGCTCCACGGGATCTTCACGGTGAAGGCGGTGGCGACATAGGCGAACAGCGTCAGGGTCAGGAATTTCAGCACCGGCGCGTAGCGGCGGTAGGGCATGAAGACCTGGAGGATGGTCGACCCCGCCGCGAAGATCAGCGCGTGCTCGTGATTGAGCCCGCCGATCACCAGTCCGAGGGCCTCGGCCATCGCGGCGATGTCGGCGGCGATGTTGAAGGTGTTGGCGGCCACCAGCAGCGCGACCAGGCCCAGCACCACCCAGCGCGGCGCGAGCTGCATCACGTTGGCGGCCAGACCTTTGCCGGTGACGCGACCGATCTGCGCGCTGACGAGCTGGATCGCGATCATGAAGGGCGTGGTGAGAAACACCGTCCACAGCAGCCCGTAGCCGAATTGCGCGCCGGCCTGCGAATAGGTGGCGATGCCGGACGGATCGTCGTCGGCCGCGCCGGTGATCAGCCCGGGGCCGAGCCGCTGCAGCAGCGACGGCGCGGACTTCGTCGGGACAAGTGCGTGTTCGCCCATGGCCATCCCTTGCGATGCGGTTTGCCAGCCCCGACAAACGCCGGCAGGGGAACCAGGGTTCCAGCGGGCACGACGGGACGGTGCGGATAAAATTCCGATTTTACGAATATCGCTTGCCTGACGGGCGAAACAGGTGTATAAGGTCATCATTGCCAAACCTGCGTCCCGCTTGAGCGGCCGCGTTCAGCTCGCCGGCTCTTTCCTTGCGGCCTGTCCGTTGCCCGTCATCTCCCCTCGTGACGTTGCGCGCGCGTTGTCGGCGCGACGGCGGATCGCGGCTCTCGATCAGACCAGCTCTGCAGATTGTCGCTCAGGATGATGCGCTGCCGCTCCAGCACTCTCGGCGGCTGGCGCCCGCACGGCCTGACGATCATGCGCCGCGAAGCCTGGTGTCCCGCCGCCATGGCCGATCCAGCAAGGTTTTTTTGATTTCGCCGGGAACTCGGGAGTCCCCAATGTGTTGCGTGTCCGTGAAGGACCGGGCGGGGGGCCCGGTTCCGGGGAGGGCCCGGATGTGACTGCCGACTTCGTTTTCAGGATCGCCATTGCCGGGCTGTTCGTCTTTTCGGCCGTGCTCGCCTCGATGCTCGTGCTGCGCATCTAGGGCGTGGACCATAAAACCAATCAAACCAAACGGGCCGTCCACTCTGTCATCGGGAGCGGACATGGTCGGCTTTCCCTAACATGGCCCCTAAGGGCCAGAAGCGGTAATTGAGTGGCTCGATGAAAGTCCTTGGCGCATCAGCGCTCAATCGGCGCATCCCGCCATCTACGGACCAGATCATGCTTAGCAAGATCAGGAGCGATCTCTTCTATGAGCCTCACCACCTCGTCTTGCACGCCCACCAACATTCCCTCTAGAACTGCGCGGCCCACTCGCTCAACTGCGGGGTTCGGCTGCCACTCCGTCTGGGACATGCACGTCGCATTGTATGCGTTTTCTGCGGGAGAGAATTCTATTCTGCGCTCAATTCCTTGCTCATAGAAGTCGATCTCAGTTGCCGCGCCAGCTCTTACCGCCCGTAAGATACCCGGTAGCTGCTCAAGCAGAACCGCAAGATCGGTACTCGCATCGACAGGCCAACGGTCTTGACCAAATCCGCCAACGACGAATTTTGCCTCCTTCGCAACAGTTCTGCACAGATCCGAAAGGATCGACCTTATATCTTCCGTCTCGGAGTGGTACGTCCGAGGCATTGCGCGCACCTTGGTGATATCAGGAAGTTGCAAAGAAATATGTAGAGTCATGTTATCATCGAGAAGGCCACATGGTTCGCGTTCGGCCCATTCATAATTGATAAAGCGGTCCGCTTCGGGTCAAAAAGCGGTAATCCCTGACCCAGCGGTACATGTCCGCTTTGCCCTCGCTACAACACATCGGCGCGGTCATGAGCACACCCCTGATGTCCGGACCCGATTGAGTCCGGACCCCCAGGCCGTTTCGGAACGGCGCCATGCTTGCCGCGTTTTCCCGAGAGAGGAGGACCCGCCATGGACAATCTGACGAAGCGCGAGCAGCCGGACCGCAGCAAGATCAACATGCACGAGGCGCACGAGGTGAAATACTGGCGCCATGCGCTCGGCGTGTCGCACGCGCAGCTGCAGAGGGCCGTCGACAAGGTCGGCAATGCCGCGGCCGCCGTGCGCAAGGAACTGGCGGCAGAGCGAACGAACGCAGCCGGCTGATCGCGGTCTATCTGATGCTGACGAACATGCCCCAGGCGGCGGCGAGCGCGGCGCCGGTGAAGACGATCACCGGGCTGTCGCAGAACGCGCCGCCATAACTGCAGACGTCCGCGCCGAACTGGCCGAGTTCGTGACGGCCGGCCGAATAGAACAGTCCCGACAGGCCCAGCAAAGCGGCGGCGACATAGTACATCGCACGATCTCTCCCACGATGGGTCCCATGCGCCCTCGCAAGGGACATGATCCAGAGTGGCGCGAACGGCTTTCATTCCGCCGAATCCGCGAGCCTGCATTTCAATCAAGTTTGAACGATCGGCGCCGGCACGGGCGGCTGACGATCACGCGCGACGCGGGGTCATGAAGGCACGCGGACAGGAAGATCGAGGAACGGCGCTCACCGGGCGCGGAAAGGCGAGGGCGCTCAGCCCGCCTGCCGGAGGCAGCCCTCGGCGCATCCCGTGCAGTCGGACCGGCCATGGCGTAGCTGCTCGGTGCGATTGCACAGCCATGCGGCCTCTCCGGCCAGGAACTGCCAGCGCGCCGCCATGTCGATGATCTCGGCGCGCGCGGCCGGGTCCATGCCCGACTGTCGGGCGAGGGCTTCGACCTCGTCGGCGATTTTCCGCAAATGGGCGATGGCTTCGATCATGGATCGACAGTGCTTGCATCTTGCATTTGAAGCAATTCCGGGAAGTTGCGGAGGTCTTTCTTATGGTGAACACGTCGTCAAGACGGGCGCGCACATCCGCCGATTTCGCTGAACGCGACGCGGTCAAGCGCGACCAACATGGATGAACGCCCGGGCGCGCGCAGCAAAGTTTGCCGGCCGAACATCGAGGACCGCATGAGCCTCGCGCTTGATCTTTGCTATCGCATCGTCGCCGCCGCACTCGGCGTCCATTGCGGACGCCAGCTCTGGCACGGATGGACGACACGCAGGATCCGCATGATCAATGACGACTGGTTCGACTGGTCGCGCTGGTCGCGCCAGGCGTTTCACCGCGACCTCCATCCGGTCCGCTACTGGCTGCAGATGGCCGGGACCGGCCTCACCGCGCTGGCCTGCGTCCTGGCCGCGATCGTGGGGTGGTGGCAGCCGGGCTCCTGAGCCGCGACGAAACACGAATGAAACCGTGCGGAAACCCGATCGTCCTGAACCCGTCCGGACACGGCCTCGACCAAGAAAGCGACAAGGAGACAGTCATGATCCAGATCGGTTCGAAGGAAGAAGTCGCGTTGCTGCTGGCATTGTTCGGCACCCACACCCAGCCGGTGCGGAAGCCGCGGTCGCCGCGGCGCTGAGCGGTGCGGGCGGCCGCGCCCGTGCGGATGTCAGTTGATACCCGAGCCGGACGTGTCGTCCGGCCCGCTGACCTCGAGGCGGGCGCAGGCGCGCATGACCGCGCCGCCGGCGTCGCGAACCTCGACCGCGATCCGGCTCGGCAGGCGATCGGCGCGGATCATGATGGCTTCGCCGAGCAGCTCCAGGGCAAGCCGGCCGGCAGCGCGCGTGTCGGGAAGTTCGAGGCCTTCATCGTCGACCAGTGTGCTGCACGTGTCGTCGATGTCGAAATAGTAGCAGGGCATAAGTTCAGGGATCGCCTGTGGTGACCACCGCGTGAGGTGCGTGGCCCGGCAGGGTGGAGGGTTGCTCTCACCATGCCGGGCCCTCCCAGTCAATGCGGATGTCCGGTCAAATGGATGCCGCCACCGGCGAAAGCCGCGGCGGGAACCGGCCCCATCCCTCTTGTGTTTCAATTCGGGATATTTCGGCAATTTGCGGTAAGGTTTCACCCTTGAAAGCAGGCATCCATGGCCCGTGGCGGTACGCGCGCCATCCCGGGCATGACCGGCAAGGCGCGCCGAGCGGTGCGCCGCGGGGGGGGGGCAAATTTCGGATTTGCCGCGCGATGCGAGACGGCGCCATGCCGCGGCCCGATGCGTCAGGCCGCCGGACGAAACGAGGTCGCAAATCGCTCGCGTCATTCCCGCGGGATCACCGGCGCGGCTCCGGGATGACGGTTCTGCGCCGTGATCAATGCACGCGGTCGAGCCAGCCGGCGGGAAGACGAAGTTCGGCGGCGCGCTCGGCACGATCCCGCTGGCGGAATTCGTTTTCGCGTTGCTCGAACCGGGCCAGTTCACGCTGCACGATCTCGATCAGCCGCTCGCGGCGATCGGTATGCAGTTGCGGCTTTTCCGATGTCATGACACTCTCCCCACGCACGATGCGGCGATGATAGCCCAACGGCAGATGCCGGAAAAGGCTCTCGGCTGCATCGCGCGCACCAGGGCCGCCCTGCGCCGCGCGCGTTCCGGCGATGCGGGTCGGCCAGCCTCAGCGCGGCGGTCGCAGGCCCGGCGACTGCAGCCAGGCTTCGATGCGGATGGCAGTCTCGTCCTGACGCGCCCCGTGCAACAGCGTGTCGCGCCGTTCGCCCGCGTCCTCTGCACGTTGCTTCTGACGAGTCCGTGTCTGCTTGACGTCTGTCTTGAAACGGTTTCGCTTCAGCAAGGCAGGTCTCTCTGCTCGATTGGCAGGGTGGCGGCGGCAGCACGCGTCTTGTTGTCTCGCCGAGTATGGGTGAGGCAGCGCTGCTGTCGGATTGTTCCTTTGCCTCCGTTTGCGGAGGAGCTGTCCATTTTGATGGGCGGTCTTCCTCGATATTTGCCTAGCGGTTGCAGTGCGTGACGTCTGTCGAAGTGCTCGCTCAAATGCCGCGTCACGCGGCCACGTCAGAGCTTGCCAATATCTGAGTGCGGCGTGGGTGGAGACCCCGCTGAAGGGCATAAAGTCTCGTCGGTTTGACGGTCATGTTGACAATGTTCGTTGTTTGTTCTATTTAGGGCGAGCTCAACCTGTGAGCGAATTGATGCCGGTGTGTCGATAGTGTGGGGGCGTCCATGGGTGACATTTCACTGATATTGCTGAACAAGCCTGCCGATCCTGACATGGTGGCCGTGGTCCGCACGCTTGGCGCGCGGCATCCGGCTTTGGGCGCGAAATTGGTGCAAGAAGCCGACGACCCGGATGCTCAAGCGTCATCGCTCATTCAATGCGGTGATGAATCGGTTGTCGTCATGTCGATGCCGGCGCCCATTCCGGATGATCCAGGCATGTGGGAGCGCGCGCAAGTGACGTGGCCGGACGCAGGCGCCGTCGCGGCGCGGCACCAGGGCCACATCATCGTCTCGGTGCTCGGCCCGGGCCAGGGGCCTTTGGCCAATGCCCGGATCACCACGGCCGTGATCGGTGCCTTGATAGCCACCATGCCGGACTGCTGCGCTGTCGCCTGGGACGCAAAGGTCGTGCGTCGCGCCGATCTCTGGCTGCAGATGTCTGCCGCTTCCTTTGCGCCGTTTCCAAATTATCCGGTCTCGCTGTGGTTCGACATCCTGCCCTTCAGGACCAAGACCGGCATCGGCGCCGTGACCATGGGACTTGAAGCATTCGCAGAGCGCGAGATTGAGTTCGAGACCAGCAGGCTGACGCTTCAGACATTGGTCGACCGGATCGGCGGTCTCGCCGTCTACCTCGCCGAGCATGGACCTGTCATCAATGACGGCGACACGTTCGGCGGCGACGAGCAGGAGCGCTTCAGCGTTCGTCACACCAAATCGAACAGGTTCGGTGACTTGCCGGTGCTGTTGTGCTCCGACGCGTCGAAGTGAATGCGCTCCGGGAAATGGTGGTGAGTAGTTCGGTTTTGCAGAATACGACTTGACCCGTCGGGCAAAACACTGGCAGAATGGCATCATCGGAAAATCGCACAAAGGCCCGCGGGACACCCGCGGGCTTTTTGTTTGAAGCTTCGCTGCTCTTTTCGTTCGGTCGGCAGGCGAAGCCGCGCCGCCTTAGGTGTGGGTTCAATCTGCCGTTACGCAAGGCGCATGCGCAGGTTTGACGCCATCGCGTGCTCGCGACTGGAAAGATGGTGTGTGACGTCGCGCGACTGCAACTCGCGCTGTTCACGCAACTACCTCACTCGAGGGTGACTGATCGTAGTCAAGATCATTCTTGATCCATTCGAGCTTACGACCCGGCTCAAACTTCCTGTCCTTTTTTGCGGCCATCGGGCTACAGGCTTGTTGAGTCGACAGGTCTCGTATTTTTTTCATTGTAGACGGGCGCCCTACTAGAGGGCTTTCAGCCAACGATTTCAATCTTCGCTTCTAGCGAATTGTTCGCACTGGGCGTGGTTCTCACGGCGCCGATGGCAGGCGCCTACGCATTCGTGCGCGTGAGCCGATTCAGGGCTCTCGCCTCAGCCAAACCAAACAAAGCAACGCATTCGCGCTCGACCGAGCATCGGGGTCGCATGTCCATTTTTGCTTTACACCATATGGTCCCACAAACGCTGGAACATCACGCGGCATTCAATGGTGTTGATTCCGAAGCTTTCGGCGTCCAATCGCTCGCAAATAAGATCTATTTGCCGGTTGAAGATCGCCTGGCTGGTAAGATGGGTATTTCTGTACACCGCGGGCCGCATCCCGATGTCTATGTCGAGACTGTTCGGAAAGCCCTCGATAAAATCGCTGCCCACGCAGATCCGAGGATTCGCGAAGTAAAGCTCAAGAACCTTTTTGACGCGATGCGTATCGGGTTCGGCAATGGCGATCTTCATGCGCGCATACCTGATGGGATGGCGCCCGGCGAATTCCAGAAAAGGGTGGAGCGCGTCATTCGAGACAACGAGGAATACCCCTCCGGTCACAAGGCCGACTTTCGGAAGTTGCGCAGGCTCGAAGAGGAGATTCAGGAAACGGGAGAGACGCATCTCCTTTTGCATTCCGCGATACTTGGCAACGCGAACAGAGAAAAGCTCGCTATCGAAGCGATCAAAAGCAATCCGAGGACGAATGTCACCGCCGAGAACAGGCATCTAGAGGGGACACCGTTTTCCAAGTTTGCAGCTATCGACGACGACTTCGAGACACCGCCGTCGACACCTCATGATCCCAACAACGCTCCTTCACTCCCGCCATTCGCTCCGCCTCCCGTCGGTTGGCTGAGCCAGCCAGAAGGGTTTAACCGCAGCGATCCACGCTTCACAGGCGCGCTTCCGGCGTTCCCCCAACTCGATCCGAACGAGCAACGGCTGGGCCAGCTGCCTCCAACAACAGCAACGCCATCTGACCCGCATGTTTACCTCTATGATCCGCTCACCGGAGTACCCAATCCGGGCTCAGGTCCCTCCCCAATCCTCAATCCAGGGCCGCTCATCGATGGAACGCCCCCAGCTTCGCTCTATGTTGGAGCAGGATTGGCAGCGCTCGTGGTTCTGTTTCCGGCAATCTGGCCATACCTGGCGGTGATTGCGGCTGGATATGCTGCGACCCTGCCGGCTCACGCTGCCGGGTCCGAGAACGGCGCAGCGAGCAATGGTGAAAGTGTATTTACGTCCGGAGCGGCTCCCTTCAACGCGTTCAGTTCGGTCAATCCATTCTCTCAAGCAGGTGCAGGCAGTTCTTCTAGTCCCGCACATGCAAACTCTGGCGAAGGCAATACGCCTGCAGCGGAAGGCGGCAGTTCTTTCGTCGACCGCTTCGGCGCGTGGATCGAAACGCCGAGCGGTACCATGCCCCAGCTTGGCACGGCAGATGTACCGACCGCTGTGACCGCGGGGACGGTTCCACTTGACGAGTTCAGGCGCCTTACCCGGTCGAATGCGTCGAACGCAGGCAGCGTGTTCGCGTCCGGGGGTACGCCAATTCCGCATCTGCCATCTACGAAATTTGACGATCGATTTGGCAACTGGAACGTGCAGGGCAACGGCGTCCAGTCTGGACAGACGAGCAAGCCAACCGGCGGATTCTCCGGAGAGCCGAGTTACGTCATCCCGCCGCCAATCTTTGGCGTCGAGGGTTCAGCCAGTCCGATCCGTGATGCCGAACTATGGTTTTCGCGCTGGATCAAGCCGAATCTTGGTCCAGAGTGACCACGCAAGCGATGAGTTGCTGCCAACGTTTGAGCCGTCGGGCAAAATACCGGCAGAATGGCATCATCGGAAAATCGTCATTCGGCCCCGCGCGGAGCGATCCGCCGCGGGCTTTTTTTTCAGCCAGATGATTGTCTCAGGAGGGAAGTCAACGACACCCTATTCTCGACGGCCCCCTCGTGGATCGGACGGCAGAGGGCTACCTGCCCGCGCCAACACTGTCCGATGTTCGCTCGCGCGTGTGAAAGACCAAATTCGCCATCAATGTTTCGGCAGCGATCATGTTCAGGGAAGCCAACACGATTGCGAGGGTTACGGCTGTCCAGACATCGCTGGAATGGAGAACGGATAACCCGGATCAACCGATTCTGCTGAGCTATGCGCCTGAGATGCATCGCTTCGAACGTATCCCGCTCCTATAGCCCGTCTCAAACGAACGCGATGGAAAGAATTGGCATGGCTTCCGTTGACCAAGGCAAGGTAAGGACCACGTCGTGTCCTGGGGCATAATCTCACCGCTGAGCCGTTCGAAGATGCTGGCCAAATGCCAACGCTATGGCAAGCTGGCGGAAAACTCATTCTCGGTCTGCGAACCGGTCGCGAGGCGAGCCGGGAGTTCCAGCCCTTATCCCTTCAGATCATTGGGCTTGCGGTTCCTGAAGCTGATCTCGCAGCGCAGTCCCTCTTGCCGAAACTCCGTTTCCAATGTTCCCGAGATGGTCTCCAGACTCGCGCGGATCATGCGGCTGCCGAACCCGGATCTCGAGGGTGCTTCCAACGGGGGGCCACCGCTCTCCACCCAGGACAATCTGCAAAGATCATCCGTCGTGGACCACTGAATGGCGATGCGGCCCGAGTCCCTGGACAAGGCGCCATACTTTGCAGCATTGGTCCGCAGCTCGTGAAGAACGAGCCCGAGATAACGAGCGGCACGGGTTTCGAGAAGCAACTCGGGGCCTTCAAATGACACCTGGTGGGCCGGGAATGCCGAAAGCTCGCGGGTGAGAAGAGCGACGATCGGAACGGTGCCCTGAAGCGTTGTCGTCGAAAGCGTCTCGGCCGCCGCAAGCGCTTCGATCCGTTTTGTCAGAACTTGTCCTTCCTCCTTGCTGGTGGGGAGGGAGCCGCGCACGATCGACTGGATGACTGTCAGCAAATTGCCGGAGCGGTGGTTCAACTCGTTGATCAGAAGCTCCCGTGCCTGGCGTTCCTGCAGAAGCATCGCCATGCTTGTGCGGTAAAGCGAGGAGAGCCAGACGATCATGCTTGCTGATATCGCGAACATTGCGAAGTTCGCATAGTCGGTCACATTCAGCGGACTGAAGCCGTAACGCGGGGGAATGAACGCCCACCACGCAATGATCGGCACAACGATCGTCATTGTGATGCCTGCCGGCGTTCCGAGGACGAGACTGCCGAACAGAATGACGGGATAATAGGTGGCGAAGATCAGGTTGGCCCCCGCGAGGGCAAAGACCTCCCGGACAAGCGTGCCGATCCCCAATCCCGCCGCAGCGAGCAGGAAAGCCATGGGCGACCATGGACTGGCCACCCTGGCCTGGAGGATCAATCTGGAATGGTCCACCGGAAGCCCCGAGTTCCGGTCCACCTTAGTCGGCAGAACTGTGCGGCTCAACCATGAACCGCAGGGTGCGTTGTCTCAACCGGCGGTTTTAGCCTGATGTCTCCAGGGCCGCCGGCCGCATGACCGCGTGCCGGTTAAGCTTCAGCTCCTTCACGATCAGCCCGACCACGAAGATGGCAAGTACGATGAGCAGCGGCGCGAGGCCGCGCCCGCGAGACCAGTCGCTCATGGCGTCAGCCTCGCATCCAACTTACTGATGCTTCTTCGCATCTTCCTTCTGCTGCTCGGAGGCGCGCTCCTGTGGCAGCGGGTCGCGTTCGACCGGGTCCTGCTTCGACTTGTCCTTCGTCGACGTGTGCTTCGTCGACGTGTCCTTGGGCTCTTTCATGGCATCCTCCATGTCAGCACACGTAACGCCCGAGAGGCTGCGGAGTTCAATTCGTCTGACATCTGCCAACGCTTGACGCGTCGGGCAAAACACTGGCA
>CAYREH010000006.1:58036-205262 GCA_964423245.1 uncultured Bradyrhizobium sp.
AGTTCAATTCGTCTGACATCTGCCAACGCTTGACGCGTCGGGCAAAACACTGGCAGAATGGCATCATCGAAAATTTGGTTTAGCCCGCACGGAGACATCCGGAGCGGGTTTTGTTTTGCTTCGAACCTTGACCCGTCGGGCAAAACACTGGCATCCTGACATCATCGACACGAGTTGATGGACCCGCGCGGACGATCGTCCGGCGCGGGTTTTTCATTGTCGATGCGAACCGGACGGCGGCGGCGCATTGCGGCCACGCACTCGCTTGATACGCGTTCATGGAGCGCCGATCGGCGCGCCGTCGTCCGACCCCATTGCTGGCCGCGCACGCGCGAACGTGGCGGCCTTGCGGCCGCGGGCCGATGGCTCGCGCCGCGGCGGTCTCCGGACAGCCGGAGATAGGGTTCGCGCCCGAAACGATCGCGCCGCGTGCCGCGATCTGCCGCGCATTTCATTCACCGAAGGGAGGATCGATGACGGCCTATCTGATCTCGCTCGCGCTCGCGGGCCTCGTTGCAATCATCGCATGGGAGACATTGTCATGAGCGACGACATCGGAGGCGACGTCGTGCGAGCGGCGGCGGGGCCTGTCGACACGCCGAAGCGATCGCGGTCGCGGGCGCCGGCCGAGCTGCGCACGCTGGCGCGCGACCACACCAGGGCCGCGATCCGCGTGCTGGTCGGCGTCATGCGCAGCGAAGACGCAACGCCGGCGGCGCGCGTCTCGGCCGCGAACGCGATCCTGGAACGCGGCTGGGGCAGGGGCGTGCCGTCGATCGACGATGCGGACGCGACCGCCCTGAAATTGTTCGACCGCATCGAGCGCATCATCGTGCATCCCGGCAGCGCAGCGCGCGAGTCCTGAGTTGCGCCGGCACGATGCGGCATCCGCATCGGCGGTTTGACACGTCGGGCAAAACACTGGCAGAATGGCACCATCGAAAAGTCGTTCAGCCCGCGCGGAGTCATCCTGCGCGGGTTTTTCTTTTCGATCCCGATGAGCCGATGCCTGACGGTCCTGCGGACAAATGTTGTCCGGCGGAGCCGCGCTCGACTTTCCCCGCCGCCATGCGGCGGCGGAGCGCCAGCCTCGAGCCAAGCGGGCCGATCCCAAGCGAGCTGATCCCAAGCGAGCTGATCCATTGTCGACCTTGAAAATTCCGACCGCCAAGATTTTCGAGCCGCTGCTGCAACCGGCACGCTACAAGGGCGTTTACGGAGGGCGCGGCTCGGGCAAGTCGCATTTCTTCGGCGAACTGCTGGTCGAGACCTGCCAGGCCGCGCGCGGCACGCTCGCGGTCTGCATCCGCGAGGCGCAGCGCACGCTGGCGCAGTCGTCGAAGCGGCTGATCGAGGGCAAGATCGCAGGCCTCGGGCTCGGCCACGGCTTCAGGATCTTCAGCGACAAGATCGAGACGCCCGGCGACGGCCTCATCATCTTTCGCGGACTGCAGGATCACAACGCCGAGTCGATCAAGAGCCTGGAGGGATTCCGCATCGCCTGGATCGACGAGGCGCAATCGCTCAGCGCGCGGAGCCTGGCGCTGCTGCGTCCGACCATCCGCGCCCGGGAGTCCGAATTGTGGGCGAGCTGGAATCCGCGCCGCAAGAGCGACGCCATCGACGACTTCCTGCGCGGGCGCAGGCCCGAGGGCGCGCGCGTCGTCAAGGCGAACTGGCGCGACAATCCGTGGTTTCCCGAGGTGCTCGAGGAGGAGAGGTTGCTCGACCAGAAGCTCTATCCCGAACGCTACGACCATATCTGGGAAGGCGACTACGCGCGGGCCTTCGAGGGCGCCTATTTCGCGGCGCTGCTGTCGGACGCTCGCGCGCAGGGGCGGATCGGCAAGGTCGCCGCAGATCCGCTGTTGCCGCTGCGCGCCTTCATCGACATCGGCGGCGCGGGGGCCGCGGCGGATGCCTTCACGATCTGGATCGTGCAATGGGTCGGCAGCGAAATCCGCGTGCTGGATTACTACGAGAGCGTCGGCCAGGTGCTCGCCTTCCACGTCAACTGGCTCCGCGCGCGCGGCTATGACAACGCCATCCTTCATCTGCCGCATGACGGCCTCGCCGCCAACAACGTCACCGGCAAGCGCTACGAGGATCATCTGCGCGAGGCCGGCTTTGCGGTCGAGCCGCCGGTGAAGAACCAGGGGCCGGGCGCTGCGATGATGCGGATCGAGGCGCTTCGCCGGCTCGGCCCGCAGCTCTGGTTCAATGCGGAGACGACCGAACCCGGCCGCGAGGCGCTGGGCTTCTATCACGAGCGCCGGGACGAGACGCGCAACATCGGCCTCGGCCCCGAGCACGACTGGTCGAGCCATGCCGCCGATGCGCTCGGACTGATGGCGATCTGCTACGAGCAGCCGGGCCGGGTGGCCGCGTTCAACCGGCCGCTCCGCTATGCCGAGCAGGGCTGGGTGTGAGCGATGCCGACCGTACGGATGAAACCTGGGGTTGACAAATGTTCCTATTCTGTTCCAATGCGCGCCGAGCCCGCGTCTGTGTGAAATGTCGACCTTGTGTCATCGTGCTGCAGGCCGCGGCGCTCGCGTGTCCTGGCGGGGCGCGGGCGTCGACGGGATGTGAGGCCAGATGAAGGTGGAGGGGCCGTGAAGTTCAGCCGCAGTGGTTTGATCAGCGTTGGAATCTACGTGGCCTACGCTCTGCTCCTCATTGTGCCAGCCCTCCTGATCTTCGATGGCATGACGGCACACGTCCTGATGGTTCTCAGCACGATACCGGGCGGGATCGTCGTCGGAGCCGTGACGGATGTCGTGGTCCACCATTCTCCGCCGGGCCACGAAGTGGCCCTCGCGCTGAGCCTTTCGATCGCCAGCTATGTGGCGAGTATCGTCATCGCCTATGTCGTCGGCTGGGCTGTCGGCACGGTCAATCTCGGCATCATGACCGCGATGGACCGGCTCGATCAGCGATTCCTCGATCGCTTGCGGCGCGGCGATCGATAGGCCGCCGCGAGTCTCGGTCGGACCGCATCCCGCCGGGCGGTGACGCCCGCCCTCCACGATCGCATCCCGGGAGTTCAACAGCGCCAGCGCCGGCGCCTTCGTCGCGCGCGTCCATGCAAGGAGGTATCGGTGCCAGATCGACATGCTCTCACAATTCAGCTGATGCCTGGCACGGTCGGACATGCGGCCGTGACGCTGACCGACCCGTCCGGGCAGACCTATGCGGGTTTCGGACCGTCATGGCACAAGATGCCGACGAGTCCTCCGCAGTTCGACGTTCATACCGTGCCGCCGGGAACGACGTCGCTTCCTTCCGACTACTCCAACGTGTTTGGAGACACGGGCTATCGGACCTTTACGCTGCCGATCACCGCGGAGCAGGCGAACTCCGCTCACGCGGAAATCGGTCGCATCGCGAACGAGAAGGACCTCTACAACGTCCTGAGTTCGGATCCTCGCGTCTGCACCTCCATCGTCGACCGCATCATGCGCGCGGCCGGCGTGAATGCCGGCCTGTCGCTGTTTCCGCAGGTGGAATTCGACCGCTTCTCCGACATTGCGGAAACCCTTGCGAAGGATCCGAAGGCGCGAGTCACAAACCTGAATGAGCGCCAGTTCTCGATCCCGGAGGCGCTGCGCGGTCTTCAGCCCGATTATGCCTATGTCGGCGCCGGATACGATACGCCCTCCGAGCGGGTTCGGCGTGTTCGGCCCGGTGTCGATGATGGCGGGCAACGGGATCAGGCTGCGCCGTTCGCGGACCGGTTCGGGAGCTGGCTTGCGTCCCCGGTCGGGACCGTCCCGGCCGCCGGCGAAACCGAAGAACCTCTGGCTCGCGCCGGAAGGCCCCTTCGTCCCGAGGACATGCGCCGACTGACTCGCATGCCACCGGTGGATCGCTGATGGCGACGGTGCCTTGCGCGGCGGTCAACGCGGTGAGCCTTGTCGATCCGCAAGCCTGTCAATCCAAAGCCCTTGCCCAACAAAAGGTCTCGCAAATGAAAATGTCGATCTCCGACGTGAAGGCGATGCTCGCCGCCGAGAAGGCCAATGCGCTCGCCGCGATGTCGGCGGCGCGGCTGGCCGAGGAGCGGGCCGATGCGATGGACTATTACCTCGGCGACATGCGCAAGGACATGCCGGCGCAGGACGGCCGCTCGCGCGCGGTGTCGACCGACGTCGCCGACACCATCGAGGGCCTGATGCCGCAACTGATGGATATCTTCGCCGGATCGGACGAGGTGGTCCGCTTCGAGCCGGTCGGTCCGGAGGACGTCGCGGCCGCGCAGCAGGAGACCGACTACGTCAACCACGTCTTCATGCAGCAGAACGGCGGCTTCATGGTGCTCTATTCCTTCATCAAGGACGCGCTGCTGTCGAAGGCCGGCATCGTCAAGGTCTGGTGGGAGGAGCGGGAGGAGGAGAGCCGCGAGACCTATTACGATCTCAGCGACGAGCAGTTTGCACTGCTGGCGCAGGACGTGGCGGTATCGAACGGGGCGATGAAGATCGTCGCGCATACGGTGCACGGCGCCGGCGCGTTGCAACCGGACCGCGGCGACGATGATCGCCATGCCGACGTCGGAGGCATGAACGTGCGCGATGTGCAGGGCGATGCAATCTGATGATGGCTCGATCGGGAGACGGCGACAGCTGTCTCCGTCGTGCTCCTGTGTTCCCTTCTGCCCCGTCCGGCGCAATGCCTCGTCGCCGGACAATCCCAGATCGCTGGGGCTGCCACGCATATCGAACCGAAAGTTCAAGCAGACATGCCTGTTCCCTTGCTCGCCCCGGCGCCATCCGCGCCGATGGGGCCTCTCATCACGCATGACGTCACCGTCGTCACCACGCGCAAGCTTGCGCAGGCGCGGGTGATGGGCGTGCCACCCGAAGAATTCGGCATTGAGCGTGGCGCGCGCAGCATCCGCGACTGCAACTATTGTTTCCATGAGGTCGTCACCAAGACCGAGGCGCAGTTGATCGCGGAAGGCTTCGATGCCGGCCAGGTCAGGGCGTTGCGGCCCCAGACGGGCACGACCGAAATCGAGACGCTGGCGCGCGACACGGTGGAAGAACATCTGTCCGCGACCGCCGGCGGCGGTAGCGTCAATTCGGCCGCGCGGCTCGTGCGCATCACCGAGCACTATGTCCGGATGGACTATGAGGGCTCGGGTCGTCCCTGCCTCTACCAGGTCATTACCGGCGGCGACCAGGCCGAGATCCTGCGCAAGGACGGCAAGGACTGCATCACGCCGTTCGACGAGATGCCGTTTGCGGCAACGACGCCGGTGCCGGTGACGCACCGCTTCTTCGGGCGATCGATCGCGGACCTCGTGATGCCGTTGCAGCGCGAGAAGACCGCGCTGAAGCGCGGCGCGCTCGACAATCTCTACCTGCACAACAATCCGCGCGTCGAAGTCGCCGAGCAGAATGCCGGGCCGAACACGCTGGACGACCTGCTGGTATCACGGCCGGGCGGCGTCGTCCGCACCAAGACGGCGGGCGGGCTGAACTGGCAGGTGGTCCCCGACATCACCACGTCGATCTACCCGATGCTGCAATACATCGACGCCGAGCTCGAGATCCGCACGGGTCTCGCCAAGCAGACGCAGGGCATCGACGCCAACGCGTTGCAGAACCAGTCCGCGACCGCGGTGGCGCAGGTGTTCTCGGCCTCGCAGATGCGCATCAAGCTGATCGCGCGCATCATGGCCGAAGGCGTACGCGACATTTTTGCGCTGCTGCACGGCACGATCCGCAAGCATGGCCAGCGCCAGGAGACGGTGCGGCTGCGCAACGCCTGGGTCGAGGTCAATCCGCGAAACTGGAAGACGCGCGAGGACATGACCATCAATGTCGGCCTCGGCGCCGGCGGCAAGGCGCAGCAATTCGCCCAGACCATGGCGATCGCCAACGTGCAGAAGGAGCTGCTCGCCGGCGGCAAGATCAATCTGGTCGGCGACCGCCAGCTCTACAACACGGTGGCCGAGCTGACGCGGATCATGGGCCACCGAAACCCCGACCTGTTCTTCAACGATCCCATGGCCGTCAATTCGCAGAACGGGCAGCTCCTGAACCCGCCGCCGGCGCCGCCGCAGCCGCCGCCGGACCCGAAGGTGCTGGCTGTACAAGCGAAGGCGCAGGCCGACGCCGCAGCCGCTGCGCAACAAGCGCAGCTCCAGCATCAGAAGGCGCAGAACGACGCGCTCCACCTCCAGGTCAAGACGCGGGGGGAGATCGAGCTTGCCAGGATCAAGGCCGCGCTCGACGCCAGGATGGCGGTGCTCGAAACGCATCTGAAGGCGGCGATCGGGGACGGGAAGGCGTAGCGTCCCTATCCGCCGGGCGCGCGCAAGGCGAAGGACGGTCACCACGACGTGCCGGACGCCGAGCGGCCCGGCAAATATCTGCTGGTCCTGCACCAAGCTGAGTATTCGCTGATGCCGGTCGCGCATCAGCCGGACTTCGCGAATGCCTCGCTCGTTCCAGTCGAGCACGATCCGTTCAGCGATCCTGGCCCAACGCAGCAGGCGCAATTTCGGGAGCTGCAGCCGCAGGCTCGACAAGCGCCCGAATTCGGTCCGCAACAGTCAACCACGGGCGCCGGACGCCTCCATGTCGGTCCGGCGGCGAGGATCGAGCAGACGTCAGAACAGGGAAACTCCCGGGATCCGGACAGCGCAACGAACGCGACGTCTACACCCGAGCAGCCGCTCGCATCGACGCTCCGGCCAGACAAGCCTCCGCCTGAGTTGCCGCACTTTGTACCGTTGGGGGAGCTGAAGCCGGCAACCTTCACGCCCACACAGCAGATCGGGCATCGCGCGATCGATGCGCTGACCGCTTTCGGCGTACCGCTGCGCAATGCTCAGGAACTGGCGACGCGAATTGGTAATCTGCTGGGCTTGACGGCGTCGGAACGACCGCAAATGGCGGGTCGACTTTTGCGGGAACGCAGCACCTCTATCCCGTGGCACCTGGGCAGCGTAACATTGTGAGAATAAGGCTTAGCGGCAGCCGAAAAGGGCGACGTCTTGCAAACAGCGAAGCTAATCTTCCTGGAACGCCGGCAGGATATCAATGGCACCACGTCGACGACTTCGATCCGGTGACTGTGGAGGCCACGCTTGAACTGGTGACTGCAGGGGCGCATGGATCCGCGAATCCCCATGCTGGCTCCGTTGCACAGTACGTCAACCACCATGGTGTCTCGTATCGACGTTGACGAGGAGCAAAGAATTGGTTGTCTTCGAAGGGACCGCTCCCCCGCTTTCCGAGTTGGACATTCGGCGCGTCGTGCGCAGATTGAGCGTTCGCTTGCCGCAAGATCTCAAGGAGCATTACCTCCGCTTTAACGGCGGAACGCCGCGTCCTGACGTTTTCGTCAAGGACGGACGTCGAGCAGTTCTTTCCTATGAACATACGGAAAGACATAGGATTGACCTTCGAAGATACCTACTTATTCCTGGTCCATGAGAAGCCAGAGTTTCCTCAGGGATATATTCCCTTCGCGTGCGATTCAGCGGGTGATTACTTCCTGTATAGCGTCCAGCCCGGGTCCTTCGGGAACATCATGTTCAACTCAAGGGCAGATTACGGAGACGACGATCGGTACGTTTTCTTTCTCGCTCCTAGCTTGAGAGAATTCATCAATTCTCTCACTGAATGCCCTGAAGGGATGTAGTGACGGGAGAGCCGGGATAGCGGCGCGTGATCCCGCCGTATCTCCCGACGTCGTCGGCAGGACGACGTTCATCAAGACAATAAGGAGAAGACCAATGCCTGACCAAAGTGCGTTGGAGCATGCGGCTGCGCGGGCCGTGCGGGCCGAGGCATTGCTCGGCGACGAGCTGCTGAGCGAGTCCTTCGATGCGCTCGAGAAGAGCTACATCGCAGCCTGGCGTGCCACGACGATCGACGATGCTGCCGGCCGGGAGAAGCTGTTTCTCGCCATCAATATCGTCGGCAAGGTGCGCGACCACCTCGCGGGTGTCGTTGCGAACGGCAAGCTGGCGCGGGCAGAACTGAAGGAGCTCGCAGAGACAGGGGAGCGCCGGAAGCGGTTCGGGATCATTTAGGTGTTGCAACCGAAACGAGAGTCGTGAAGAATGTTTCGCGTTTGTTCTTGCGATGGTGACGTGTCTTCATCTCAAGCGGCGTTGCCAAACTGAGCGGCATCCATGCGGTGCCGGCTGATAAATGGTGATCCGTAAATGGGCTTCAGAATAGTCCAGGTCAGAACGCCAGTCTTATCTTCGCTTGCTGCGCTGTTGTCGCTGTCGAGTCTCCTCCTGGTCGGTCAGTCCAACGCCGAAGAGAGCTTGTTCGACCGAAATGTGTTGCGAGGTGCAGTTGACGGATGCCAACGTGTCGTCGTGCGTCCCATCGCGCTTTCCGACAGCCAGGACGTCGTGTGTTTCGATGGCCGGATCGAGAGGGAAGCCGACGTAGCAGCGGCGCTGAAATTGAAGGAAGGCGGGATCTTCGTCGTCCGGAGCGCCGGAGGCGACATCGCGGCGTCGATCGCTCTGGCCAACATTCTTCGCGACCGGCGTGCAGTGGTCGTCGTCCATGACCAATGTTTGTCCAGCTGCGCGAACTATATTCTGATCGCATCGGATCGGAGCTATGTGCTCAAGGGTGCCCTGGTCGCATGGGACTATGAGAGCAGCGATCCCGCTCTACCATCATGCGCCACATTTGCGATGGAGAAGACGCGAGATGGAGATTTCCGCCTGCAGCGCGGCTCCTGCCGGCCCTTGTCTGCCGACGAGGCTCAATGGCGGAAAATCGTGCTGGCCCAGACCGCATTCTACCGGGAGCGGATGATCGACCCGCGCTTTGAGCCGCCGCCGGACAATCGGTATCTGCGAAAGATGGTCAAGTCCCTCTATCCCGATACTCGCGCCTACCACCATATCGGGTGGACTCTTCACCCCAGATACTTCGAGAGGTTGTTCAAGACCAAGATTGTCTACGAGGCCTATCCGGAAGGGCAGGCCGAAGTAGACGAGATGGTGGACCGGCTGCGTCTCGACATGAGGGTGATTTACGACCCGTAGGCCAGGCGCTCGGCCGATGGCGAAGTGAACCAATCCGTTTTCCGCCCTCCGTTCTTCGCCCCGTGAATTGGCAAGCGTGGTGCATTGAAGATGAAAGAAATACCGACCGACAGCGATCGAACGACTCCGATCCTCGATTATCCCGGCTATTCCATGCCTGGCTTTTTTTCGTGGTTGCCGGGTGAGATCCCAGGGTTTGGTATCCCGGACTGGGGTCCCATTCCAAAGCTGCGGCGTGAGCGGCCGGTGACGCCGCCGCCTCGGAATCCGAACCTGCCGCCGGCGCACGAAGTCGATCCTCCGGATCGACCTCCTGAATGGCTGTTCGGTCCGCCGCGCATCGTCGAAGCCCCGCGTGTCTCGCGCCAGACGATGGCCGAGACTCCTCCGGCGACGGCACGACCGTCGTCAACGCCACTAGCCGATCTCATCATCGGCGGCGACTGGTGCGTCGAACAGTAAACGGGAGTCGCACGCCATCGTCTGCTTTCAATTCGGGATCCATACCGCTACGGGTCCGTCCCTCAGCGGGGCTCCAGAGATCCGGGCCGGTCAAAAGACGAGTCCTCTCAAGACAAGTCGCCGATCCGATACTTTACGCGTGTCCGCCCAGGCTGACGTCGCGCGAGAAAGTGCAGATCACGTAACGATCGAAGTGCCGACCCCGAGCGATACGCGCGGGCGCCCGGCGGAGGCTTCTCGCGGATCCGCGAACCGTAAACTTACGTTTCCGCGCCATCGCGTGAGCGAGAACAGATACGCCATCAACTCCAGCCGCAGTTCCGAGAGAGGGGCAACGACATCGTTGCCCTGCCGGAACGGCATGGCTCTCACAAGGAAATATCGATGTCCCTTCCGACTTCCACTTTCGTCACGTATTCCGCGGTGGGTAACCGCGAAGACCTCAGCGACATGATCTATCGCATCGATCCCGTCGACACGCCCTTCATGAGCGGCGTCGACAAGGAGAAGGCAACAGCGGTCAACCACGAATGGCAGACCCAGGCCCTTGCTGCGGCCGACAGTGCCAATGCCCAGCTCGAGGGCGATGACCCCAACACCAACACGACCACGCCGACCGTGCGCCTCGGCAATCTCTGCCAGATCTCCTACAAGGTCGCGCGGGTCTCGGGCACGCAGCAGGCGGTGGATCACGCTGGCCGCGACAACGAATTGGCGTACCAGGAGATGCTCAAAGGTCTCGAGCTGAAGCGCGACCTCGAAACCATCCTGTGCGGAACCAACCAGGCCAAGGTGGCGGGCAACACCACCACCCCGCGCAAGAGTGCGTCCGTGCTGTCCTGGATCGTATCGAACACGTCCAAGGGCACCGCCGGTGGTGCAGCGGACCCGGCAGCCGCCGACGGCACGGGCACGCGAACCGACGGCACGCAACTCGCCTTCACCGAGGTGCGCCTGAAGACCGTGCTGTCCTCGATCTGGATCAATGGTGGCAAGCCCGGCACCATCATGACCGGCGCCTTCAACAAGCAGGTGTTCTCGACCTTCACCGGTCGCTCGACTTCGATCGAGGAATCCAAGTCGAAGAAGATCGTGGCATCGGTCGACGCCTACGAGTCCGATTTCGGCAAGCTGAAGGTGATCGCCAACCGCTTCCAGCGTCCTCGCGACGTCCTCGTGCTCGAGATCGAGAAGTGGGCGGTGGCCTACCTCAACGGCCGCAACATGATCTCGATCCCGCTGGCCAAGACCGGCGATTCCGATCGCCGGCAGATCCTGGCGGAATATGCGCTGGTGTCCCGCAACGAGAAGGCCTCGGGCGGCGTCTTCGACAATACCACCTCCTGAACAATCAGGATCTTCCCTCGTCATCGGGGCGGCCTTCGGGCTGCCCCTTCTTTTTTGGAGAGCCAAGATGCCGCTTCCCGGCAACCGCACCCTCAATACCGCCGATCTTACGGCTTACACGCCATCTTGCGGCGCAACCCCGGTGGCTGCCTATGTTCGCGTTCCCTTTCGCTGTCGCGTCCTGAAGGTCGCCGGCATCCTCGGCGGCGCGATCACCACGGCGGACGGGACCGTTACCGCCTCCGCCAACGCGGCCACGCTGGCGACGTTCACCGTCACGCAGGCCGGCTCCGCGGCCGGACAATTGTTCTCGGCCGTGCCGCCGTCGCCGACCTATCTGAACGAGGACGACGTGATCGTCCTGACGCCGTCCGGTGCATCCGGCACCGCGATCCCCATGCATTTCTCCGTTTCGGTGAGGGCTGCCTGACATGTCGTTCCTCCCCAAGCAGAGCTCATCTCGGGTCGGTCCAACCCAGACGATCGCCTATGACAGCAGCGTCGGGATTACCAACGCATTCGGACCCGGGACCTATCAGCTGCGCCTCGTCTCCAATTCCGGCTGCTGCTATCGCATCGGCGACGGTGCGCAGACCGCGACGATTGCGGACCCCTACCTGCCGGCCAACGTCGTCGAATATGTCACGGTCAGTCCCGGCCAACGCATTGCAGCGCTGAAAGCCGCGACCAACGGTCTGGTCACGGCCACGGCCGGCACGCTCTGGGTGACGGAGCTGTCGTGATGGATGGCGTAC
This sequence comes from uncultured Bradyrhizobium sp., assembly GCA_964423245.1. GTDB lineage: Bacteria > Pseudomonadota > Alphaproteobacteria > Rhizobiales > Xanthobacteraceae > Bradyrhizobium. The sequence goes on from CAYREH010000006.1 coordinate 69,635, forward strand.
AGATCAGGCCTCATCTCGACAGTAACGGCCGCGAGCTTGCGATCGAACACGTTCAGGACGTGGCGCCGATCCTGGAATGGAACAGGCGGGCGCGGAGCGACGAGCAGCGCGGCGACTGGGGGCGGCACGTCGCCCGCATCCCGAACGTCGTCTATGTCCAGTGGCTCAATGAAGAGCACGCGCGCGGCAACACCGCGCTGCGGCTGTTCACCCCCGAGTTCGACGCGATCGTGCAGCGCAAGCTCGACGATCCGGAGTGGGCCTATCTGCGCACCGACAGACCGAAACTTCAGGCCGGCTGGACAGCGGAGCTCGCGTGACACAGATCATCGACTACGCTTCGCTGCAGACCGCAGTGACCGAGTACCTCGCGCGCGACCAGGATACGACGTTGATTGCGCGAATCTCGACCTTCGTCCAGCTGGCGGAAGCCAAGTTCAATCGGCAGCTCTTCGTGCGGCAGATGGAGCAGCGCGCGACCGCACTCGTCGATCTCGGCGCGGGTGAGCCCGAATTCATCTCGCTGCCCTCGGACTTCCAGTCCATGCGGCGGGTCCGCCTGTCCAGTGTGACGGGGAAGCCATGCCTGGAGTTCAAGTCCGGGACGCAGATGGACGAATACCGCTTCGCGACATCGGACATCGCCGCCCGACCGCGGTACTTCACCGTGTTCGGCAACGAGCTGGAACTCGCGCCGAGCCCCGACGCGGCCTACACGATCGAGATGGTTTATCGGCAGAACGTGCCACCGCTCGCCTCGACCGGCAGTAACTGGCTGCTGGCCATGGCGCCCGATCTCTATCTCTACGGCGCGCTGCTGGAATCCGCGCCATACATCAAGGAAGACGGCCGGATCCAGACCTGGGGACTCGGCTTCACGTCGGCACTCGCCGATCTCAACAATCTCGGACTGACCTCGACCTTCAATGCCGGGCCGATGACGGTGCGCGTGTCCGGACAAGTCATCTAGGAGCGGACCAATGGCAGCCTTCAACAAGTTCTACTGCTTCGTGCAGGACGTCGCCAATGCCCTGCACGACATGAAAACGGGGACGGCCCAGATCTACAAGATCTATCTGACCAACACGGCACCCGTCGTCACCAACACGGTATACAACGCGCCTGCGGACCTCGGGTCAGGCAATGGCTATACCGCCGGCGGCAACAGCATCGGTACCGTCACGGGCGCACAGACCACGGGCACGTTCAAGTTCGTCGGTTCTGCAGATCCGAGCTGGACGGCCTCCGGCGGCTCGATTGGTCCGTTCCAATATGCCGTGCTCTACAATTCGACGTCCTCGACCAAGCCGCTGATCGGATGGTGGGACTACGGTGCGGCGGTTACGCTGACCAATGGCAACACCTTCACCGTCGATCTCGACCAGACCAACGGCATTCTGACGATCACCTGACATGGCAGCCTTTCTCGACGTTTGCAGGTTCACGCCTTCGGCCGGCGGCACCACCGACTGGACCTATGCTGCGGCCGTTACGGGCTATCAGAGCCCAGCCGCAGCCGGCGTGGTCAACGGCCGGCTGTACAAATATCGTGCCGAAAGCACCGACCTCAGCCAGTGGGAGGTCGGCGAGGGCGCCTACAATACCTCGTCGGGCGTACTGACGAGAACGACGGTGCTTTTCAACTCGTCGGGTACAACCGCGAAGATCAACTTCGCAGCAGCGCCGCAGGTCGCCGTCGTGGCGCTCAAGGAAGACCTGATCTCGATCGAGGAAAGCAACGGCTTTACCACGACGCAACAGGCGCAGGCGCGAAGCAACATCGGCGTGACGGCGATTGGCGCGGCCAGCATCGGGCAGATCCCGGGCACGACCTCGACCACGCAACCGTCCGCCGGAAACATCGGCGAGGTGATCGTCATCAATTCCTCGCTCACCTTGTCCGGCTCCGGTGTCAGCGGAAACGTCGGCAGTGCGAGCGTCACTCCAGGCATCTACGACGTGACCATCTCCGGGACGTTCGGCGGACCCGGTGCGACCACGTCGTCCGACTGGAATCTGGCCTTCGGGACCTCCAGTGCCACGGTGGGGGGAAGCCAGGTCATCCAGCTTCATGAGCGTATCGGCAGTTCCTCGCCCATGGGGGACATGGCGATCGTGTTGTCGTCCGCCTCGGTCCGCATCACCGTCGCGAGCACGACCACTCATTTTCTCTGCGCGCAGGCCAGCTACTCCGGGGCCGGAGGCTATTCGGTCCAGGCGCAGGCCTTTATCCGCCGCGCAAGCTAGGACGTCGGAACATGGCATATCAGTCCAAGGACTACGTGCTTGCGTTGACCAGCCTGTGTCCGGGCCTGGCCGTCAATGTCGATTTCGAAGTGTCGGATCACGGCAGCGGGCCGTTCATTTCCCGCTGGGAACGAGCTGACCTGACGCAGCCGACCCTTGCGGAGATCGAGTCCGTCGACACCGATGCTCTGCTGCGGGAGCAGGCGACCTTCGCCGCGCGCGACCTGATGGCCCAACTCGTGCCCGACGATTACGCAAGAATCCAGTCGGCAATCGCATCGAGCCCCGCCTTGGGGCTGCTGTGGTCCGCCTTGCTTGCCCAGGGGGAAGCGCCGATCTCGGTCGGCTCCGACCGCTTCAAGCAGGGATGGACAGGCATGATGGCCGCGTTGGGCGAGGCGCGTGCGCGGACCATAGCCGACGCCCTGCGCATTCAGGTGTGACCGATGGCGCTTCTCGGATTTGGAGCCGTCGGGCGGCATGCGCTCGGGCAGTTGCCTGCGCTGGGGTTCACCAACACGGTGTTGATCGCCACGGCGGCGAGCTATGCAGCTGCCGGGCAGGGATCCGTTTTTCGATCGATGATGCCCCTCAATTCCGGCGCGTCTGCGAGCTTTGGCAGTGCCGCGGCCCTGCGAACTTCGCTGTCTGCGATGTCCGCCGGCTTCAACATGAGCCTGAACGCCTCGGCATTCAGGCGGGTGCTGTCAGTGAGTTCGTCGGCCTGCAGTGCCAACGGGCTGCAGACAGTGACTCTCGTTCGCATGCCGTCGCTGACCGGCGCGCATCTTCTCGCGGGAAAGACGGCCGCGACGGCGACGTCCGTGAGGCTGGGCGGTGGCACGTATGTCGTCAGCGGTTATCCGTCAGGCGTGATCAGGGATTTCGAAGCCTGGTTTCCGCGGACGTTCGATGCAAGTGGCTGGACCGGTGTTGGGCCCGCGGCGGACACCTGGACCGCACAGAACCGAAGTGCCATCGCCTGGACGGGGAAGGCGGTGCCAACCGATCGTTGGATGTCCGCGACCCGTCAACCAGAGTCCTGGACGATCGAATAATCGAGCAAACGAAAATGTCTCTCCTTGCCTATGGCGAATATCGCCCCGACGTCAGCGACTATGAAGGCCAGGCCACGCGCAATATCCTCAATGTCATTCCGCGCGGCGACGGCTACGGACCGTTCCCGTCCTTCTCGGCCTATACATCGGCCCTTCCCGGACCCTGCCGCGGCGCATTCTACGCGCTGAAATCGGACGGTTCCGTCGTCACCTTTGCGGGCACGAGCAACAGGCTTTACCGGCTCAACAACATCGATTTCACCTGGGGCGAGGTCTCCAAGGGCGGTGCGCCCTATTCGGCGCTGTCGGCCGCAGCCCAGTGGCAGTTCGCTCAGACCGGAAACTTCGTGTTTGCGACCCAGGCCAATGCCGTGTTGCAGGTGTTCGATCTCTCGTCGTCCACGGCCTTCGCCGACGCGCTGGGCGCGCCGCCGCAGGCCGCCTATATCAGCGTCGTCGGTCGCTTCCTGGTGCTGTCCGGACTGCTGTCGACGCCTTACCGGATTCAGTGGTCGGGCCTGAACAATTTCAACGCGGCGGACAGCTGGACCAGCGGCGTGAAATCGTCGGACTTCCAGGACTTTCCGGACGGCGGCATCGTCCGGGGCGTCGCCGGCGGTGAATCCGGCATCGTCTTCCAGGACCAGGCCATCCGGCGCATGTCCTACGTGCCGGGCTCGCCGATCATCTTTCAGATCGACCGCATCACGCAGGACAAGGGGCTCTATGCTCCGTACTCGATCATTCGTGCCGGCGAACGCATCTTCTTCTACGCGGGGCAGGGCTTTCACAAGATCGAGCCGGGCGGCGTGCCGCAGCAGATCGGACGCGAGAAGGTCGACCGCAGCTTTCTCGCCGATCTCGACAAGGGGAATCTGCAGCTCTTCATGGGCGCCGCAGACCCGCGCGCGACGCGCGTCTACTGGGCCTACAAGTCGGTGTCGGGCACGGCCGGAACCTATGACAAGCTGCTCGGCTACGACTTCCTGCTCGACCGCTTCTTCCCGGTTGCGGTGACAGGCGAGTATCTGCTCGGCATCTCCCAGACCGGGTTGACGCTGGAGAATCTCGACAGCATCTCGTCCTCCCTCGACGCGCTGACGCTGAGCCTGGATGCCTACGCGACGGCCGTGCAGCCCGAGATCGCGCAATTCTCCAATGCCCATCTGCTCGGCTTCTTCCGGGGGCCCAGTCTCGAGGCGACGCTGGAAAGCCCGGAGCAGGGCACGGACGAGAATCGCATCACCATCCGCGGCTTCCGCCCGGTGACCGACGCGGCGACGCTGTTCGGGTCGGTGTCGTGGCGCGATACGCCGTCGGCGACGGCGACGCCGGGCGCGGAGGTGCTGGTGAACGCCCGGACCGGCCGTTGCGACGTTCGGCGTGACACACGCTATTCGCGCTTCAAGGTCCGCATTCCCGCAGCGACGTCATGGTCCTTCTGCGCCGGCATCGTTCCCGATCTCACACCGAACGGCACGCTATGACAGCCTACGTTCCTGGCATCACCGAGACCGACCTGAAGAAGATCGTGCTCGCGATCCAGCAACTGGCCGCCGGCAGGTCGAACGCCACCGGCAGCGTGACGCTGGCGACGGGCGTATCGAGTACGACCGTGACGACGGCCAATTGCGCGGCGGGTTCGGTGCCGATCCTGGTGCCGGCGTCAGCCAATGCGGCGGCGGAGGTCGGGAACGGAACGATCTATGTGAGCACCGTCGCGAACGGTGCGTTCACGATCGCCCATGCGAATTCGGCGACGCCGGGGCGGGTGTTTTTGTGGGCGGTGGTGGGGTGAGGGCGAAATCGCGCGGGCATACGCGATCCTGCGCCTCCGCTGAGAACACCAGCTCTGTCGATCGAGCCGGCCGAGCCGCATCAATCAGCACACCGAACGAGTGTGTCTGCGTCCAATTGATCGATAGATAGACGATAGGAAGTCCATGAGTGCTCCCGACATCCAGGACCTTTACACGCGCTATTTGCGAGTACTTGGCGGTTCGAGCAATTCGCCGAAGTCTCCCCCTTCAATCCCGTTGAACCAACCCCGGCAGTTCGGTGTCACGGTGACGCCTGAGAACCATCCGGCAAGCGGCGGCTATCGGTCCGGAGGTGTGCTTGGAGCGCTGAGCATGATGACGCAAGGCATTCCTGCGCGTGGAATGGGGGCGATCACGCCTCCAGTCCCGGTACCGACGGGCTTGCGAGGAATATCCCCACTTCGTCGGTTTGGTGTTCAGCCAGGTGTCTCGGGATTTGTGCCGGGCAGTACGGTCGAGATTCCGAATCCTCATCTCGACCGGTTTGTTCCTCAGACGACGCGGGACATCTGGACGGCGGCTGCTCTCCTTCCCTGGATATTGCGGGGCAAATTGACGGGCGAGGATCCTTCCCGTGAAACCCCACAGGAACAAGTCAACTCGCGCTCGTCCGAAGACATGCCTCAACCTCCCGTTCTCCGTCCCGGCGGTCAGCCTCCGTGGATCATGGGACCAGCCATATTGGACGCGGCTCGGGGACGAAAAGAAGCGCTCGATACGGAGGAGAAAGTCGAGGCGCGGCCGGATAGTCAGCAGCGTGAATTGAGGACGGTCGAGCCAGATGGTCAAGTGACTGAAATCATATCTCTTGCGCCTGATCCTTCAATGATGGGCTGGCGCAAGAAACTGAAGGGAAAAGGAGGACGAATACCCGGAGGCCGCAGCGTTTGGAAGGTGCGTCCAAACGTCGGCTTCGGAAATAATGGACCAGGCGGAAAAGGTCCTGGCGAAAACGGTGACGATGACGATTTTTGTTCAAGCCGCAGACGGAAAGAAGACAAGAAATGCTCGAAGAGGTGGCGCGACGGTGAGTACGCTCAAAAAGACTTCTATTGGGGATGTAAGGAGAGAGCAAAAACAAGATGGGAAGGTTGCTATAAGAATGGCGGAACCCCGCCGGACGACGAACCTGCGGAATGGAGTCTGGATCCGGATGAAGAGCTGTACATCAACATAGACCGTTGATGAGGCTTTTCTTTCCAACGTGGACAAGATTGAATGTGGTCATTCCAATTGGTTCAGAATGTGGTGCTCAGGAATGGCCATGCCGCAAGATGATACCCTGACCAGCCTCATTTGCTGGACAGAGCAATTGCGACGAGAGCAGTCGCTTGATCTTGTGATCGACATCGTTGCTCAGCGAGCAGATCAAGAAGAGGGGGAGGTTCATCTCTTCCTCGTCTACGAACTCGCTGGACTCTTGAACGAAGCCGGGCGATCTGCCGAAGCCATCCAACTGCTTGAACAAACGTTGGATCGTTATCCGGACGAGGTTCGTCCTGCCCTGATCATGACGTCAATCCATCTCATAACGCTCGAACGGCCGGAAGACGCACTCATGTCCATAGAGGTTGCACTGGAGCGAGCGCGTCGGAGCGGGGCGTTCCTGCGGGAGGCGCTTGGCAACAAAGCTCGAATACTGCTGGAGCTTTCTCGCGGTAACGATTTGTCGGACGTGCTGGAGGAGATCATGTCTGTTCAAGTGAGGCCATCCGTGCCGGACATTGCGCGCGAGCGCGACTTCGTCGACCGTGCGCCTCCGGGGCTCATCCGCGCAAACGTTCTGGAGCGCTACAATGAATTCCGCCCGAGACGTTCAAGTGATGGATCAGGCCACGAACCCCCGGAGTTCGGACCGGCAAAAGACTTCAATTGAAGCGCTGGTCGGGTCCGGTTCGCTCGCCTGAACTCCATTGAGTCGGAAGAGAGGCTTCTCATCGTACACGCCGTTCGACTCGTCTGCATCGACCCACTGTCAGTGCGTTCGATCTGGCCGCTTGCGGCCCCTCTTCTCAGGAAGGCCGTCGTCAAAACCGGCCTGGCGGATTTCGCGGTGATCGAATGCGATGTCCTTGAAGGGCGTTCGCTGCTTTGGGTCGCGTGGAACGGATCGGCCATCGTCGCAGCCGCATCGACGAGCCTGCAGCAGACGGAGGCCGGCCGGGTTTGCGTGATCACGGCCTGTGCAGGGAGAGACATGCATGACTGGCTGCCGCTGATCGGCGGAATCGAAGCCTATGCAACCGCGGAAAGTTGTCGCTGCGTCCGCATCTTCGGACGGAAGGGATGGTCGCGCGTGCTGACGGGATATCGCGAGACCTACGCCATCATCGACAAGCCTCTGTGGAACGCCTGAGCGGGGGACAGCGCGGGCAAGGACACTGAAATAAGCCCTCAGCAGCGCCATCCAATCGGACGACTTGGGGTTGCGTAAGTTCCTGATTTGTTCTAGTATATCTACGGTCCGCCCGGCTGGGAGTGATCGAGAATGTCGCCTTCTGGAGCTTGCCGGGATCGGGCACCCGCCCCCGTGTTGGCCGAAACTGCCTGGGGCCCGCGCCTCGAAGCTCGCGCAGGGCGGGTCGGCAGAGGTGCGTCGTCGAGGCGGCGTCTGCCAGCGTGCGTCGGCGATCGCCAATCTGTTTCGCGATCGAGGTGCGATCTTGGTGATCGGGGATTTTTGCTTTCCCCGCCTTGGGGCGCGTCTTTGCTGGATCTGTTCAACCACCCACCGTTTTCCCGATCGACGAGACGAAGTGCGGCGCTGCGACGCCGTGGAATATGTATCAAGCCAACTCACACCCAAGGACATCATTCATGGGCGGCCAATCCACCTCGACACAGACTGTGCAATCGCAGACGGCGCCCTGGCTAGCCGCGCAGCCCGCGCTGCAGACGATGCTGGGACAGATCAATACGGGTCTTGCCAATACCGGGCTGACGTCGGCGGAGAGCGCGGCGCTGGATACGCTGAAGGCCAATGCCGCCGGCGGCAATCCCTATGCGGACCAGATTGCGGGCTACGCGCAGTCCTTGCTGAACGGCGGCGGCGCCACGACGCAGGCCGGCAGTGTGCAGGACAATCTGGCCACTTATCGGAAGGCGCTGACGCCTTATGCGAACGGCAGCATGGTCGGAAACAATCCCGCCCTGATGGCGCAACTGGCGCAGATCCGCGCCGATGTCGGCAACGACGTCAATGGCCAGTTCGCAGCCGCGGGGCGCGAGTTCAGCGGAGCCAACAGCATGGCCTATGGCCGAGGCGTGGCCGCCGCGGAGGCGCCGGTGATCGCGGCTCAATACAATCAGGATGTGGCGAACCAGCTCGCTGCGTCAGGGGCGCTCTACAATGCCGGCAACACCACGGCCAACACGCTGGCGCAAATGCAGCAGGCCGATCTGACCAATCGCGGCCAGGGCGTCACCGCTGAGCAATCGGCACTCGATGCCAGAAACTATGGCGCCAATGCCACGCTTGCCGAAGAGGCGTTACGCCGCGGCATTCCGGTGCAGGCGCTCAGCCTGCTCGCCCAGATCGGTGTTCCCATCGCACAGCTGGGGACCCAGGGTAACAGTACGACGACGGGTACCCAGCGGAAGTCCGCCGTCGACCAGTTCGCCACGATCGCCGGCGGCATCAGCGGCCTGGTCAATGCCTTCAAGGGCAAATAAGGAGCTCGTGAATGACTGCCGCAATCAACGGTGAGCCCACCGGAGCCAGTTTCGACCTCGCAAATGCGGGCTATGCCGAAATGCCGGATCCGCACCGCGACAGTGATCGTGAGCCGATCGACGGTGACGGCGCCTCGCTCCGGGAGGTTGCCGATCGACGCTCCGAGCCGCCGCCCAAGACGGTTGTCAGGCGTTACACCGATGGTGAGGGCAAGCCTGCCGCCGCCAACGAGGCCGTGACGCTGGCGCGCGCCGCTCGCGATTATGCCCATGCGACGGCTGCTGACAGGCGGACCAGTGAGAACGAGTCCGCTGAAGCGCTGGCAGCGAATATCGATGCGATGCGGGCGGACGTCGCCGCGCACGATCCCGATGCTGCCGACTTCTACGGATTTGAGCAACCGGATGTCGTCGAAAGAGGCGAGGAGGACGTCGCTGCCGCGTCCAATCCGGCCGAGCAACGCGAGGAGCGAGCCGGCGAACTCGATCCCGATCTCGAACAGCTCATGCAGCATCCCCAGGTGCGGCTGGCACTCGAGGAAAAAGTCGGCGAGGTCGAGCGGGCCCGGCAGGTTTACCTCCAGGGTCTCGACGCGGCGATGCAGATCGCGCAGACGAGCTTCATGAGCCAGTTTCCGGAGTTGGCAGCGCTGCCTCCCGAACGTCTGCCGGACGCCCTCGCGCAGCTGGCCCAGCAGGATCCCGCGAAGCTGGCGCGGATCCAGGCGATCGTTGCGGGGAGCGAACAGCTGCGCGCGCGGCAGGACGAGGAGAGACGGCGCGCGGCGGACGACCAGCGGCGTCATTTCCAGAGCTATGCGAGGGCTGAGGACGACAGGCTGGAGGGGATGCTGAAGGACGAGACGACCGCGGTGAGACAGGCCGTCGCGCAGGAGATCATGGCATCGGCCAAGGCCAGCGGCATCGAGCCGGAGGAGCTGCGGCGCCTGTTCGACAGCGAGCCGCTGATGCGCAATGCCACGTTCCAGCGCATGATGTACGATGCCGGCAAGTACAGGCTGATGATGAAGGCCAGGGACGCCGTCACGTCGAGGCCGATGCCGCCGGTGCAAAGGCCGGGCATGGCGGCCAGCCCGGGCGAGCGCAACCAGCATGATCTCCGGACGCTGAGCGCCCGGCTGTCCAGCTCGGGCGATCTCAAGGACGCAGTGGCGCTCTATCAGGCGAAGACGGCCGGCCGACGGTGAGAGTTCTCAGGCCCGTGAACCTGCATGCCCCCAAAGACAGGTGCATCGCCGGTGATCTCGAACAGCAGCATTTTCCCAGGGTTGGATCCCCATGTCGTTTAGACCGGTCTTGTTCGTCATCATTGGGATGACAAGCCTTCTCGCCTCAATCGATGCATTCGCCGGTGACTATACCGTCTCTTATGCCTTCGATCGCACGACGAGGGAGGATGTTACAGCAGGCGCGACGAGCCCGTTCAATGAGGCGGGGACTACGAATGAGTGCCAGTATGACAGATATTGCAGGATAGTGCTGCCGAAGTCGGATCTGACGATATCGCTCAAGGTCGAGCGGTCGGGTTACCACAAGGTGGTCGTGCTGGCCGACGGCGGCCGTAGCCGCAGCATCGGGTGCTGCTTTTTCTCGGACGGCGAGCGCCGGGTTGAGCGCGATGTTGTCCAGCCCCTACTTCGCCTGCGCATTTTCGAAGGGCGCGCGCGCAGGAGGAACGAATTCGTCGAGAACCTTCCGCTGGGTCTTCTGTATCTGCAGCTCTCGAACCTGAAATAGTTAGCAGCTTCGGCTCGTCTTCATCGCCCCCCATTTCGTCAGCCGGTCGGTCCCTCTCATTGCAGGGGCGGATCGGCATGTTTCCAGGATCACATGATGGCCACCATCGAACGGCAGTACCTGCCCCCCTTGAATGCCGAGACGACCATTGCGGAGGCTGATCGCCCGCGCATTTACGATATCGTTCGCAAACAATTGGCCGATCTCCTCGAAGGCGAGCAATCCTACTATCCGGATGGTGTCCAGAAGGACTGGCAGGCTCGGTCCGAGGATCTCGATGGTCTCATCGGATCAATCTCGAGCTTGAGAGGACGTGTCAACGATCCGGCCGATATCCTGGGAGACGTCGTCCGGCATCTCGGTGAGCATGCAGCCGCATTCCGCGATCGCATCAAAGAGGCGGGACCGTCGGACCCGATCGAGCTGCCGCCGGCATTGTCGCCGACCACCCGGGACAGGAACGAACTCTACATCGATCCAAATCCGTTCGCTCCGCCGATGGAGGCTCTTCCCCGTCCGAGACAGGAATGGCCGATGTCAGCGATCGCTGGCGATCCCACTGGCAGGAGAGCGGTCAGGCTGGAACGACGCGTCGCGCCACCAATATTCTTTCCGATGCAGAGCCGGGTCCGTTGATCGCCTCACCCCCCGCGCGCCAATCACCAAAGCGAATTCACGACTGGACAATGCACCATGACCGAGGACGACCGCAATTTCATTGAACGCGCCGAGTCCATCACCGGGAATCTCTATGGTGAACCGCTGTCGCCGGACAGGATCGCGGAGAACTTCGCGCTTTACGGCCTGAAGAAACGTGTCGCTGCGCTCGAGCGGTTCGATGCCGAACTCGGCGGCGAGATCGATTCGAGCCCCCACAGCTTGCGCAGGCGCGTGCAGCTCGTCGCTCTGCGCCGGCGTATGGGGGATCTTCATGATGCGCTGCGAAAAGCCAGGCGATGACGCATCCGCTGCTGAACGCACTTGCAAAGGCGCGGCTGCGCGATGCGCCGATGTTCGCCAGATGGTGCGAACTGCACGGCGTGACCGCCTGTCCGGCGACCCCTGCGTCGGTGGCGCGTTTCGTGACCGATTGTGCGACCCTCGGCATGGAGCGGCTCTGGCCCGCCGTGCAGGACATCTCGCGCATGCACGTCGCGCTCGGCCTTGCCGATCCCACGCTGGGAGCAGTGGCGGCAAGCGCCATGAGCGCGATCGCGGCCATCCCGCCACCTCGGTCGTGGCCGGGTCCGTTGAAGCAGCGCTTCGGCGCGCTGCCCTATGACGTCCAGCAGCATCTGGCCACGCAAGAGGCGCAGCGGGAACGTGCGCTGCGGCGCGCGCAGAACGAGGCCGCATCCCTCCGCCAGAAGCTCGCTGCCCTCGAACCCCGGACGAAAGAGGAAGGCAACCATGACAGTCAAACAGCAGAAGACGGCAAGGCTTGAAGAGCGGATCACGGATCTGCGCAGCGAAATCGACACCATCATCGAGGCTCGTGTGGCCAGGATCGCCAGCGAGAGTCCGGGCGTGCCGGCAGGCGTGATCCGCAACCTCCTGACGGCCCGGGCACCGGCCTGCCGATGCGCTCAGTATCTCGAATTGTGCGACCAGGGCGTCACGCAGATCGATTGACTGGCAAGGCGTCCCGCACGCGAGACGCCGGACAGGCCCGATCGCAACGACCCCCCGACATCAAGGAAACAGGATGACTCTCTACAAATGGTCGCAGACGGCCTCTGCGGACGCCACGGCGGATTCCACGATCAATTGGGCGGAAGGTCAGTCTCCGGCCAGCGTCAACGACTCCGCGCGCGCGATGATGGCGGCGATAGCGAAATACCGGGATGACGTCGCAGGCGCGATCGTCACCAGCGGCACCAGTACCGCCTACGCGGTCAATACGTATCAGGTGTTCCAGTCGCTCGCGCAGCTGAACGGTCAGGTCGTCGCTTTCACGCCGCATGCGACGAACGGCGCCACGGTCACGCTCAGCGTCGACAGCCTCGGCGCCAGGCCGCTCCGGTCGGCGCCCGCGGTCGACTTGCCCGCCGGAACGATCATCCAGGGGACGCCCTATGCCGCGCTGTACAACAATGCGGACGCCGCCTTCTATCTCGTCGGCTTCTTCAGTAACCCCTACAACGTGCCGATCGGATCATGCATCGACTTCTTCGGGACGACGGCGCCGAACAGCGCGTTCGTGCTCGCCTATGGCCAGGCCGTTTCGCGCACCGCCTACGCAACGTTGTTCTCACTGTTCGGCACGACTTACGGTACTGGAGACGGCTCGACTACCTTCAATATCCCCGATCTCCGAGGGCGCGTGGTCGCGGGTAAGGATGATATGGGAGGGAGCGCTGCGGGCCGGTTAAGCGGAGTGGGAATTTCGTCGGGAGGCGCAACAATTTTGGGCGGAGCCGGTGGCTCCGAAACCAAAACTCTGCTGACGGCAAATCTTCCTCCCTACACGCCAGCGGGTACAGTAACGGTGACCTCTACCGCGAACAACATTCTCGCAACAAATGGCCCACCAGATAATTGGTCGTCGATAGCGGGTGCGACCAGTTTCAATAATCAATTCAAGACAGCAGTCACTTCTACCGGATCCCTTTCAGGGACGCCGCAAGGAGGTACAAGCACGCCCTTTGTTGGCTTGCCTCCCACGATCATCGCGAACAAGATAATTCGCGTCATCTAGAGAAATGAAAATGGTCCAAGCCCCGGTCAGTCAGCGTATAGCCTCGGTGGGCATCGAGAAAAACAGCCAAGGGAATTAGGGTGCGTTCGTAGGCAACCTTCTTGCTAATACCCTTGCTCTGCCCCGGACCATTATCGGAGAGGAACGAAATCTGCTTCTGTCTTTCTCCGCTCCCAAACACAAGGCGATACCAGAGCAATCTTTTTGCGTTCAATTGGCACAACTGGTTGACCGTCCCGATCGGGTCGGGCGCATATTGTAGAGCTCCGTTCGAGTGAACGAGATCCACTTCACCCAGCCACTCCGCGGCCTCCTCGATGCTGGTGAAGAAATGCAGGTTCTGAGTTTGTAGTTCTCTCGCTCTTGTAACCATTGATGGGGTTTCAACCACCGCCCAACGCAATCCGGGCGATTGATTTGCTGCTTCTTTGTAGTGGCGTCCGCATCCTCCGCCAAAGTCCAATACTGCCCTTGCGCCAGCTATCTCTGGCCACGGTGCAGTCGGCGTATAGGCCTCCGTCTTATGGAAAATCGCTTCGATCAATTCAGGATGCTCGTATCCGTGAATGGTCTCGAGTGGCAAAAATCGAAGTACACGCCGCAACATATTATGCCTGAACATTTCTGTGTGTATCTAATCGTATCATCCTAAGCCTAAGTCGAGTCAACCCATGGTAGACCTCAACGCCCTTACTCGGGCGAATGCCGGCCGCTGGGCAAATGCCAGGCTGGTCCGGAAGACCGAGGCGGCGAAGGTTGCCGCTCGGCTGTGCAAGGCCCGGCCGCGATACCAGGCCGTCGAACGCAGGACGGGCGTGCCCTGGCCGCTCGTTGCGGTCATTCATGAACGGGAATCGTCCCAGGACTGGCGGGCGTCGCTCGCCCAGGGAGATCGCTGGGATCGGGTTTCGGTTCACGTACCGGCGGGACGGGGGCCCTTCGAGTCCTGGGAGGCGGCCGCGGTCGACGCGCTGGTCGCGTGTCCGCCTTATCTGGCGCGTCGCAAGGACTGGTCGGTCGCGGCCGCCCTGACCGCGCTCGAGACCTACAATGGCATCGGATACGCGGCGCGTGGCGTGCCGTCGCCTTACCTGTGGTCCGGCACCAATCAGTACCGCGCCGGCAAGTATGTCCGCGATGGTGTTTACGATTCCGGCCGGGTCGATCAGCAGCTCGGCTGTGCCGCGCTTCTCATCGCGATGAAGGAGCTGGATCCCGAGATCGGGTTTGCCGGCGGTGGCGCAGCCCGAGGTGACATCAACGATACTGCCGCACGGCCGTCACTCAGGAACCCGTCGAAAGGCTCGATAGGCGCGTTCGTTGTCAGTCTGTTCAAGGCCATGTCCGGGAGGAAATGAACATGCATACGATCGTCGACATCATGCTCTTTGTAGCCGGTTTTGCCGCTTCCTGGTTCTGCAAGGACCACATCCTGCGCGCCGTGGCCGGTGCCGACGCGCTGATCAAGGTAATCGAGGACAGGCTCGCGGCCCTGCGGAGCAAGGTCTGATGCTCGGGAAAATCAAGGCTGCCTGCCTGCATTCGGCGACCATTGCCTGGAGCTACTGCATTGCACTCGCCGGCGTCGCGGCGTCCGTCGTCGATGACCTCGCCGACGCACTCGGGGATCCCGGCTTGAAGGAACAGATCAGCGCGGCGATTGGCGACACCAGAACGACGGGTCGCGTTCTGCTTGCAGTCTCCGTCGTGACGATCGTGGCGCGGCTGCGAACACTCAGGAGGAACAGTTCATGTGGATGACGATCATTTCGTTTCTCGGCGGGCCTGTCGTCAAGGCGCTTGTTGACGCTTACAGCGCAAAGCTCAAGGCCGAGAATGTGGACAGCAGGATCGCCGCCGATCTGGCTGCCAGCGAGATCGCAGCGCAGTCTGCCGAGGCTCGCATCATTGGCAACTATCGCGTTGCAGAGTTGGGGCTCTGGTATGAGCCCGACAAGCTGATGGGATACGCGGTGGCGCTCTACTTCGCGAAGCTCCTCGTCTGGGACAAGGTTCTAGGCCTCGGCTCGACAGATGCATTGGCGGGCTTTGCGGCGATCACGGCCAACCTCGTGGTGTCGTTCTATTTCGCGAAGCGCGGTTTCGAGAATGTTGCAAGGATCATCAAGCGGTGAAACCACAGGACGACGACATCAGGGCGATCGTTGCCGAGACGCTGGCCGAGCAGCACCGGATCCAGCAAGAGAATATCGACAGCATCGTCATGAAATCGGTGGCGTCGGTGCTGGCCTCTTTCGGAATCGAAGACGATGACCGCCGAGAGGTTCGGGCAGATTTCCAGCATCTTCGACGCTGGCGGAAGAGCGTGGAGCAGGCTCAGAGCTACACGTTCAAGGCAGTGATCACGGTGATCGTCAGCGGTATCGTGGGCGCCGTCTGGCTCGGCGTCAAGGTCACGTTGGGCAAGTGAGCGCTAGTCATGTCGATCAAGCCGCCGCTCTACAGGATTCGCCTGGTCGACACGGACGACGGCGACATCGTCGACACCCTGGTCGATCTGCACCGGTCCACCTTCTTCGACGCCGCGCGGGTCCCCTCATTCGGGCAGGGAGCGTGGTGGCTTGCCTATCATCGTGATGCTGCAGTGGGGTTTGCCGGACTGGTTCCATCCACACATGTGGCAAGTGGCGCCTATCTATCGCGGGTCGGAGTCGTCGAGCGCCATTGGGGGAGAGGATTGCAGTGGCGCTTGATGAGAGCGGCCGAGGTGCGGGCAAGGCGGCAGGGATGGAAGTCCATCGTTTCCGACACGACCGACAATCCTGTATCCGCCAACAATTTCATCCGGTCAGGCTATCGGCTCTATAGTCCGGAGGTGCCCTGGGCGTGGCCGAATTCCCTGTATTGGAGAAAGATGCTGGTTTGATCGTAGCTGACGGCGACTCGATCTTGATGCTGAATGTCAGTTGCTGAGGTGATCGTCCGGCATGGTTCCCGAGAGAGCCCGGCAGCTTGAGCGCTGCCGGGCTGTTTTGCGTTTGAAGATCGATCCGGGAGCCCTTGCGAAGCTGGTGGACCGGGCCTTAAGGTCGTAGCGGAACGAATTCGGCGGTGACAAGCCGATGTAAGGGAGCGCTGTTGATGCCGATGAGGCCTGAATTGCCGGAAAGACCGTCGCGACCAACCGGAGGGCCGACTGCGCTCGACGGCATCCTGGTCGTGGATTTCACGCGTGTGGTGGCCGGGCCCGCCTGCACGCAGACACTCGCCGATTTCGGTGCCGAGGTCGTCAAGATCGAGAATCCCGATGGCGGGGACGATACGCGCGCCTACGAGCATGCCGAAATCGGTGGTGAGAGCGCTGCCTATCTCAGCCTGAACCGCAACAAGCGCGGCATTGCACTCGATCTTGCCTTGCCGCAAGCCCGCGACGTCGCGCTGGATCTCATCCGCAAGGCTGACATTGTCGTGGAGAACTTCTCGAGCGGCGTCATGAAGAAGTTCGGCCTCGACTATGCGACGGTCGCACCGCTCAATCCACGGCTCGTCTATTGTTCGATCTCAGCCTACGGACGGACGGGTCCATTCGCCGCGCGCCCCGGTTTCGATCCCATTACCCAGGCCGAGAGCGGGTTCATGTCGCTCAACGGGTTTGCGGATGGTCCGCCGGTCCGGACCGGCCCGCCGATTGTCGACATGGCTACGGGCATGGCCGCCTGCAACGCGATTCTGCTCGCGCTTCTGGCGAGGGACCGGCTCGGCAGGGGACAGCATGTCGAAGTCGCGCTGTTCGACGTCGCCATGGCCATGACCGGTTTCTTCGGCATGGCCTATCTGATCAACGGCGAAAACCCGGGCCGCTTCGGCAATTCGCCGAACGGCTCTCCGACGGTCGGCGTCTATGAGGCCTCCGATGGTCCGCTCTATATGGCTTGCGCCAACGATCGCCTCTACCGCCGGCTCGTTCTCGAAGTTCTCGACAAGCCGGAGCTCATCACCGATCCGCTGTTTGCCACGCGCAAGGCGCGCTCCGAGAACAAGGAGCTGTTGCGCGCAGCGATTGCCGCGGTTTTCGCCAGCGACACGCTGGAGAACTGGATGGCGAAGATGAAGCAGGCCAACATCCCCGTGGGCTATCTTCGAACCGTCGAGGAGGCATTCAATGCTCCGGAAGCACGTGAGCGACATCGCCTCAGCCGGATCTCGCACCCGACGGCAGAATGGGTGCCGAACATCGAGCCGCCGATTGCCATGAGCTTGACCGGTCCCGTTGACCCGGTCGCGGCGCCTCTATTGGGCGAGCACACCGAGCGTGTGTTGAAGAGCACGCTCGGATACGACGATCGCCGGCTTGCTGAACTGTTCGAGCGTGGAGCCTTCGGCAGGCCAAGACCTCAGGCTGATTGATGCGACCTTCATCAGAGCGCTCACAATTCGCGCTGCGAGCGGGCAGTGCGCTGGCTTGATTTGATGGTGTTCCCGCCGCATAAGTGTCGTCGAGAGGAATAGACATGGCGCCTGGTCAACGGTCGAGCACGGTCAAGTCTGCCGGATTCGAATCCGATGAACGCGCGCATTCCGCCATGATCGCGCAGGCGGGGGCGCTCATACCGCGGTTGCGGGAGCGGGCCGCCCGTACGGAGGAGTTGCGGCGCCTCCCGCCGGAGACCGAGCGGGATCTGCATGAGGCAGGTCTGTTCCGAATTCTCCAGCCGAAGCGCGTCGGAGGCGCCGAGCTCGACTATGTGGCGTTGATCGACTGCGCCGAACGGCTTGGTCAGGCCGACGCATCCGTGGCCTGGAACCTCGCCAACCTTGCCAGTCACCACTGGATGCTCGGCATGTTCGGAGTGGAGGCGCAGGACCTCGTTTGGGGCAGGGATCCGGACGCACTGATTGCTTCGTCATTCATTTTTCCGGCCGGCCGGGCCCGGAAGGTCGCTGGCGGATACATGCTGCACGGCAGCTGGCCTTTCTCGTCAGGAGTAGCTTCCTGCGACTGGAACATGCTTGCGAGTGTCGTTTATTCCGATGACGAGGCCGACGGCGTCGAATACCGGATCTTTCTGCTGCCGAAGAGCGACTACACAGTGCTCGACACGTGGAACGTCGCCGGATTGCGCGGGACGGGATCGTGCGATGTCGAGGTGAGGGAAACCTTCGTGGCGGATCGGATGACGGTTGCCGTTGGAGAACTCGCCGGAGGGCCGACGCCGGGCAGCAAGGTCAATCCGAACCCGCTCTATTCGCTTCCCGTGTTTGCGCTGTTTCCCTTTGTGCTGTCGGGCGTCGCACTCGGAAACGCCCAGGCCTGCCTCGATGACTACGCCGAAGTGGCCCGCCATCGCATCTCGACCTACAATCGCGCCAGGCTGAGTGACTTCCAGAGTACGCAAATCAAGATCGCGGAAGCGTCGGCAAAGATAGATGCAGCGCGTCTCATCATGCGCTCGGCCTGTATCGATGCCATGGACGATGTGCGGCATGGTCTCATCCCCGACATGGCGAAGAAAACACGATACCGGCGCGATGGGGCATTTTCGGTGAACCTCTGTACTGAGGCGGTTTCGATGCTTTTCGCCGCAAGCGGCGCACGCGGTCTGTTCTCGACCGGGGTCTTGCAGCGGCAGTTCCGCGATGCCCATGCGATCAATTCGCATCTCGCGTTCAACTTCGATGCTGCCGGCACCAACTACGGACGCGTGACCCTGGGTCTGCCGTCCGAGAATCTCACCTTGTGAGGGTGGCCGATGAATGATCTGCCGAAGCAGCCGGCCGTTTCCGATCCCTCCAATGAACTCGCCAGTGACAGCTCCCCGATCGATCCCAGGGACTTTCGCAATGCTCTAGGTTCATACGGCACGGGCGTCGCCATCATTACTGCTGCAGCTGCCGACGGAAGGCCCTACGGCATCACTTGCAATTCGTTTGCGTCAGTCTCATTGAATCCCCCGTTGGTGCTGTGGAGCCTCGGCATCTATTCGTCGAGCCTGACGGTGTTTCAGAGCGCCAGCCATTTCGCCGTGCACGTTCTCGGCGCCGGCCAACAGGCCCTTGCGAACAAATTCGCAAAATCGTCCGAGGACAAGTTTGCAGGTCTCGACTGGACGCCGGGGCTCGGCAATGCGCCGGTGCTCGCCGAGAGCGTTGCGAGTTTTCAATGCCGTTCGGTCAATCGCTACTACGGCGGCGATCACGTGATCTTTCTGGGCGCCGTTGAAGCCTATGCCTACAATTCCACCGATCCGCTGCTGTTCGCCCGCGGGACATATGGCCGGTTCCTGGCAGATGACGACCGCAAGCGCTGATGTCAGCGCCTCGGTCGCGCCAGCCTGTCAATGGTCGGGTGTTGACAGCTTGTAGATTTCCAGCGCGTCCGCATCGGCCCCACGCGCGGTTCGGGCCAGTCTGAACAGTTGCCCGGCAAGCGTTGCCATCGGTACGGGTGTCGAAGTCGCCTGAGCGACATCGGCGACCGTGTCGAGATCCTTGAGCATAGTTGCGATGTGGCCGAGCGGCGGCGAATGAATGCTCTGTACCATCCGAGGTACGAAGAGCTGAAGCGGGATCGAGTCCGCAAATCCGCCGGCCAGCGCTTCGGGCAGCCGGTTCGCATCGATCCCGGCGTTGACGGCAAGGCGGGTCGCCTCCGCGAGTACAGCCATTGCACAGCCGACGATCACCTGATTGCAGAGCTTGGTGGTTTGCCCGGCGCCGGTCGGTCCCATATGCGTGAACCTGCGCGCCATGACGAGCACATATGGCCGCACCCGTTCGATATCGTTTGCCTCTCCACCAGCCATGATGGCCAGCGTGCCTTCCTCCGCCCCCTTGGTCCCTCCGGACACCGGGGCATCGATCCAGCCTGCGCCGTTCGTGGCCTTCAGCCGGGCGGCCAGGCTCCGGGCGGCATCGGGGTGGATCGACGAGAAGTCGACCACGAGCTTGCCTGTGCCCGGCGCGGCTGCAATGCCATCGGCTCCGAAGATCACCTCCTCAACGGCGGCTGCATCGGTGACACACATGAAGAC
The DNA here is from genome assembly GCA_964423245.1 of uncultured Bradyrhizobium sp. GTDB lineage: Bacteria > Pseudomonadota > Alphaproteobacteria > Rhizobiales > Xanthobacteraceae > Bradyrhizobium. The sequence continues at coordinate 89,880 of CAYREH010000006.1, forward strand.
GATGTCGGTGTTCTCGAACAGATTCCGCGGCGTGGAGACACGGCGGGCACCGGCTGCGATCAGCGGCGCAAGCTTGCCTTCGGACCGATTCCAGACGCACACCTGATGACCGGCCTGGAGCAGGCGCCGGGTCATCGGCGCCCCCATCAGGCCAATGCCGAGATAGCCCAGCCTCTCGCCGCCCTGCGGGTTGATCTTGCTCACATCAGCCATAGGTTGCCTCCTTTTGGCGCAGCGCTGGCGAGCCGCGCGACGGCCGCTACCATACATCGCTGATCCCGCGGGAAAACTGGCGAGCTCGCATGGCTTGCCTGATTGTTTGAACCATGAAACATTTGCTCGGTCGGGGTGGGTGGCGCCGGATGGCGCCGGAGCAACGGAGTTGTCGCATGCGAGCGGTTTCGAGGTGGATGCTGGCGATGGGGACTGCGGCGGTCATGGCTGCGGGCGCGGGCCCTTCCCTGGCGCAGCAGACGATCCGTGTCGGCTGGACGATTCCGGCCGAGGAATCCAAGTACTGGATGATGCGCAGGCCTGCTGAATTCCCCGATCTCGGCAAGACCTACAATATCGAGTGGACCCAGTTCCAGGGGACTGCGCCGATGACGCAGGCCCTCGCGGCCGGTGCGCTGGACTGCGCGACCCAGGCGCCGCTCTCGCTCTCGAACGGCGTGGTCGGAGGCAACCTCAAGGCCTATATCGTGGCCCAGCACGTCTTCGAGAAACCGGGCGGGTTCTCCGTTTATTGGGCCGTCATGGATGACTCGCCGATCAAGACGATTGCAGACCTCAAGGGCAAGACGATCGGCATCTCCGTGATCGGGGGCGGTACGCAAGGCCCGTTCAACCTGCTCCTGAAGCAGAACGGTGTCGATCCTGCCAAGGACATCAAGCTGGTGGAGGTGGGATTTGCAGTCTCCGAGGATGCGTTGCGGCAGGGGCGTGTCGATGCCGTGAACATGAACCAGCCGTTCGCCGCGCGCGCCGAGGCGAAGGGCGGGACCAGAAAGCTGTTTTCTCTGTCGCAGGCCATGCCGAACATCGTGCACATCCTCGAGGCCTGCCGTGCCGATTTCGTCGACAAGAACCCGGAACTGGTCAAGGCCTATGTTCGCGACATCACGTCCGGCATGAAGAAGGCGCTGGCGAACCGCGAAGAGACCCTCAAAGTCGTCAACGAGGTGTTGAAAGCGCCGATTCCCGTGCTCGAGACCTACCTTCTCAAGGACAATGATTTCGGGCGTGATCCGGGTGCCGCCCCCAACTTCGCGGCGATCCAGAAGATGCTGGACATCTATGCCGAGACGGGAATGTTGCCGAAGCTGGATGTGGCTCAGTTCAAGCATCCGACCATTGTCGCTCCGCTGCAATAGGCGATCGAACGATCTTGCGAACGAGGGTAGCCGCAACGTCCCGCCTGGTGCGGGACGTTGCCTGAAGAAGATGCAGGTATGAAGAAGCTTCGATCACGGGTCACCACCGACGGCCTCGACCGGGCGCCGCACCGGGCGTTCATGCGGGCGATGGGGCTGGACGATGATGCGATCGCAAAGCCGATGGTCGGCGTGGTCAGCATGAAGGGCGAGCAGACGCCCTGCAACATGACTCACGATTTCCAGGTCGCAGCTGCGAAAGCTGGAATCGAAGAGGCTGGAGGAACGCCCCGGGAGTTCTCGACCGTGTCGGTGTCAGACGGCATCAGCATGAATCACGAGGGAATGAAGTTCTCCCTGTTTTCGCGCGAGCTGATCGCCGATTCCATCGAGGCCGTGGTCCACGGGCTCGCCTATGACGCACTGATCGGATACGGCGGATGCGACAAGACGCTTCCCGGCGTGATGATGGGGATGGTGCGATGTAACGTACCATCGATCTTCATCTACGGCGGCAGTTCCCTGCCGGGGCGTGTGGATGGCCGCACCCTGACGGTTCTCGACTCCTATGAGGCGGTCGGCAGCTTCATGACGGGTGAGATCGATGGCGTCACGCTCGAACGTATCGAGCGTGCCTGCCTGCCCACCATGGGCGCGTGCGCTGGGCAGTTCACGGCGAACACCATGGGGATGGTCTCGGAGGCGATGGGGCTGACAATCCCGAACGTGTCGATGGTTCCCGGCGTCTATGCCGAGCGCGCTCATATCTCGCGACGTGCGGGGCGGCTGGTGATGGAGATGCTGAAGCGCGGCGGTCCTTTGCCACGTGACATCGTGACGCGGAAAGCCCTGGAGAACGGGGCGGCCATTGTCGCCGCGACAGGAGGATCGACGAACGCCGCGCTTCATTTGCCGGCGATCGCCAACGAGGCCGGTATTGCCTTCACGATCGACGACGTTGGAGAAGTCTTTGCGCGCACGCCGTTGATCGGCAATCTCCGTCCCGGCGGCAAGTATACGGCAAAGGATGTCTACGACATCGGCGGCGCGGCCGTCGTGATCCGCGAACTGATCCAGAGCGGGCATATCGATGGCAGCTGCCTCACCATTACCGGACGTACGCTGGCCGAAGAGTACGAGACGGCGAACGCGCCTGACGGTGACGTGGTGTACCCCGTCCGTGCGCCGATCATGGCCGATGGTGGCGTCGCTGTGCTGAAGGGAAACCTCTGTCCCGACGGGGCGGTCATCAAGGTCGCGGGTCTGAAGAGTCAGATATTCGAAGGCGTCGCTCGCGTTTTTGAGGACGAAGAGGCTTGCGTCGCAGCCGTGCGTGACCGGAGCTACAAAGCTGGCGAAGTCCTCGTGATCCGCAACGAAGGGCCAGTCGGTGGCCCGGGCATGCGTGAGATGCTCGGCGTAACGGCGCTGATCTATGGACAGGGCATGGGCGAGAAAGTGGCCCTGATCACCGATGGCCGGTTCTCGGGCGCGACTCGAGGAATGTGCATCGGCTATGTCTCGCCGGAGGCATTCGTCGGCGGGCCTCTTGCACTCGTTCGCGACGGCGACAGGATCCGGATCGATGCCGTGGGTCGCCGCATGGATCTCCTGGTCAGTGCAGACGAGCTTGCGGCACGACGACAAGACTGGAAGCCGCGGCCGCCACGGCATCGTGCAGGCGCGCTTGCGAAATATGCAAGACTGGTCGGCCAGGCTCCTGGCGGAGCAGTGACACATGAGGGGCCCGCAGAATGGCCGTGGTTCGATTGAGCCGCGCTGATCGCCCGAACAGGCGGTGTAGCTGGCAAGTTTCTTGCTAAGCTCTTGGACTGACGAGACCATGAGCGAGGCACGGACGTAATGAAGGTAGCGCCTTCGAGATCGAACGAATGGATGAGAGCGGTGACGTCACAAAAGCCGGCATCTGCGATCATCGAGATCGACCGCGTCTCGCAGGTTTTCCAGACCTCGGCGCGGAAGGATCATCTGGCGCTGTCGAACGTCTCGCTTACGATCGAGGAGGGAGCCTTCGTTTCCATTCTCGGTCCGTCCGGTTGCGGCAAGTCGACCCTGCTCTACATCGTTGGCGGCTTTGTCAGCCCCACCAGCGGGGTGGCGAAGATGAAGGGGCGTGCGATTACGGCGCCCGGACCGGATCGTGGGCCGGTGTTCCAGGAATTTGCCCTCTTCCCGTGGAAAACAGTACTGGGCAACGTGATGTACGGGCCACTCCAGCAGGGCGTGCGGACCGCCGAAGCGGAGTCCCAGAGCCGGGCCTTGATCGAAATGGTCGGCCTGAAGGGATACGAGAACTTCTTTCCCAAGGAGCTGTCGGGCGGGATGAAGCAGCGTGTCGCTCTGGCGAGAACGCTGGCCTATCATCCCGAAGTGTTGCTCATGGACGAGCCATTCGGGGCGCTCGATGCCCATACCAGAACGCGATTGCAGAACGATCTCCTCAACATCTGGGAACGCGATCGCAAGACGGTCCTGTTCGTCACCCATTCGGTCGACGAGGCGGTCTTCCTCTCCGACAAGGTCGTGATGATGTCCAAATCGCCGGGCCGTATTCGGGAGGTCATCGACATTGATCTGCCGCGGCCGCGACGCCGCAACGAACTGCTGCTCGATCCCCGCTATCAGAAGTACGTCGTCGATATCGAGCGCATGTTCGATGAAAGCGATATCCCCGGATCAGATGCATGACGTCGTCGGTCGACCTCATCAGACGCGTGGCTCCTGTGCTGGCTTGCGCCGGGCTCCTGGCCCTGTGGCAGGTCGCCTCTCTTGCGCTCAAGAACGACAGCTTTCCGACGGCGATTGAGGCGCTCAGGGCAATTCCGGACATTCTCGGCGACAGGGAATCCCTGATCAATATTCTGGCCTCGCTCCGCCGCATGGCGATCGGCTTCGGGGTCGCCGTGCTCGTATCCATCCCGCTGGGTTTGCTGATGGGCCGCAGCCGGGCCGTCGCAGCCTTCTTCAATCCGCTCCTGATGGTGATTTATCCTGTACCAAAGGCTGCGCTGATGCCGATCATCATGCTGTGGCTGGGAGTCGGGGACATCACGAAGACGCTGGTCATATTCCTCGGCGTCAGCCTCCCGGTGATCTATCACAGCTTCGAGGGCGCCAAATCCGTCGAGGAGAAGATGGTGTGGTCCGGAGCGGCGATGGGGCTCTCGGCCGCCCAGCGCCTGGTGCGGATCGTGTTGCCGGCCGCCCTTCCGGAGATCCTGACCGGATGCCGTACGGGGCTGGTCCTGGCGCTGATCACGATGATCACCAGCGAAATGATCGCCCGGCAGTCCGGCGCCGGCAATATCCTCTTCAATGCACTCGACATGGGGCAGTATGACACAGTGTTTGCGATGATCATCATCGTCGGCGCGATGGGCATTGGCCTCGATGCGATCTTCGAGCAGGTGCGCGCGCGGCTGGTTCGCTGGTCGGAGCCCCAATTCGACATGCCGCTGAGCTTCTCATGATCGGGCGCGTGCCATTCGCAACCGTCATGCTTGGGATCGCGCCGATCGCGATCGTGATCGGGCTGTGGCAAGGTCTGGTCTCGTTCGGCTTTGCCCCGACAGCCCTGCTGCCGCCCCCCGGCTTCGTCTTCGCCAGGTTGTTGCAGCAAATGGTGACATGGACGTTTCAGCAGGAGATCGTTGCGACCCTGACGCGGCTGTTCGCCGGTTTCGCCATCGCGGTCGTGCTCGGCGTGAGCATCGGTATTGCCGCCGCCGCCAGTCCCGCGATCAATGCACTGGTCCGGCCGATCGTCCGTGTCCTGGCACCCCTGCCCAAGGTCGCGCTTTATCCGGCGCTGCTGTTGCTGCTCGGGTTCGGCCACGGATCCAAGATCACGCTGGTGGCCGCCGACGCGCTGTTTCCCATTCTCCTGTCTACCTATTACGGCGCCTCTACCGTCCAGCAGAAGCTGATCTGGTCGGCCATGGCGGCGGGAACGCCGCGCTATCAGTTACTCTTCAAGGTCGTGCTGCCGGCGTCGATGCCATCGATACTGACCGGCTGTCGGATCGGTCTTGTCATTTCCTGCATCGTGGTGTTTCTGGCCGAGATGATCACATCGACGGACGGATTGGGGCACGCGCTCGTCACGGCGGCCCGGACCTTTCAGGCCGTCGACATGTTCGTGCCACTGATCACGATCTCGCTGCTGGGATTGATCCTGAACGGGTTGCTCGGTGCCTTGCGGGCTTACCTCCTGCGAGGGTTCCCCGAGGCCTGATCTGACAATACAAGAAACCAAAATGCCGGGAGCTGCCAATGTTGTCCGACCGTATCGAAGCAAAATGGATCGACGCGTTCTGCGAGATCTTCGAAAGATGCGCCGTCAAGGCCGGCGACACGGCGGCGATCCTCTCGGAAACGCAGTCCCGTGCGCTCAACGTACATCTCGCCGAACTCGCTTTGCTGCGCATGGGCGCCCGTCCGTTTCACGTCGTTCTACCGACGCCCCGTAACCGCCACATCGTTCCAGTGCGCTCGACCGGCGCCAGCGAGGCGATCCAGAAGCTGGGCCCGGTCATCAGTGCGCTTCAGCAGGCAGGGTTCGTGGTGGACTGCACGATTGAGGGTCTGATGCATGCAGTAGAGACGCCCGAAATCCTCAAGGCGGGCGCGCGCATCCTGGTGATCTCCAACGAACACCCGGAGGCCCTGGAACGGATGGTGCCGGATCCCGCGCTCGAGAAGCGTGTCAGAGCTGCAGCCAAGATGCTGCGCGCGACCAAGCGGATGCGAGTCACTTCGAAGGCTGGAACGGCACTTGACGTCGACATGGTGGGGGCATCGACGGTCGGGGTGTGGGGTTGGACAGACAAGCCCGGCACGCTGGCGCACTGGCCGGGTGGCATCGTCGTCAGCTTTCCCAAGAGCGGTACCATCAATGGCACGCTGGTGATGGCGCCGGGAGACATCAATCTGACATTCAAGCGTTACCTGACCTCACCCGTGAAGATGACCTTGAAGGACGACTACGTCGTCGAACTCGAGGGCGAGGGTACCGATGCTGCGATGATGCGCGCTTATCTTGCTGCCTGGGGCGACCGCGAGGCCTATGCGGTATCGCATGTCGGTTTCGGCATGAACCCGGGTGCTCGCTACGAAGCGCTGTCGATGTACGACCAGCGCGACACGAATGGTACGGAGATCCGCGCCGTCTCCGGCAACTTCCTGTTCTCGACGGGGGCGAATGAATTCGCCGGCCGCTACACAGCCGGTCATTTCGACCTGCCCATGATGGGGACGACCATCGAACTCGACGGCGTCGCGGTGGTGCGAGACGGCGTTCTGCAGGACGTTTTCGGCTAGCTGCGGTCCAGGACCGGAGGCCGGGCGAGGCCAAAGTGCCGGAGCAGGTCGACCATGGCCTTGAGCCGCACGGCCCTGTAGGTGTCGACATCTAGGCCGGAATAATCGAGGAAGCCGGCGCCCGTGCGCAGCCCGATCCGGCCCTCTTTCATGTTGCGCGAGATCACCTCGGGGGCGCGGTAGCGGTCGCTACCGAGCGCGTCCTCGAGATAGCGGCTGGCATAGTAAAGGATGTCGCCGCCACCCCAGTCGATGAATTCGAGCAACCCGAGCACGGCATAGCGAAAGCCGAAGCCGTAACGGATCGCCTTGTCGATGTCTTCCGCACTTGCCACGCCTTCCTCGACCATGCGCGCAGCTTCGTTCATCGCGAGAGCCTGGATGCGCGGCACGATAAAGCCCGGTGTCGCCGCGCAGACGACAGGTACCTTGCCGATGCCCTCGAGCAGCGCCTTGACCTCGCCAATGATGCCGGGATCGGTGGCCTTGCCGGGCGATACTTCGACAAGAGGGATCAGATAGGCCGGGTTCAGCCAATGGACGTTCAGGAAGCGGTGGGGGTTCAGGATCGCGCCGGACAAATCATCGACGAGGATCGTCGAAGTGGTCGAGGCTATGATCGTATTCGGGCCAACCTGCCGCGAGGCAGAACCCAGCACCTCGCGCTTGAGTTCGACGACCTCGGGAACACCTTCAAAGACCATTCCGGCAACGCCCAGCACCGAACCGCTTTGGCTGGACGGCACCACTGAAACACGCGCGACCAGCGGAGCGATGTCTGCCTCGGTCAACAAGCCCAGTTTCGACAGGCTCGCGAACGTCTTTCCGACTTCGCCCAATGCGTCCGCCTCCAACTCGGCGAACGCTTCGGCCGAGCGGGCCTTCACGTCGATCATCGTGACAGCGTGGCCGGCATAGGCAAACGCGACCGCAATACCGCGGCCCATGCGGCCGGCGCCGAGGCATGCAATCTTGACGAGGTTTGTCATCGGTCAGAATCCATTGCGAAGCAGCGTCTGGAGCTCGGTCTTGTCGAGCCCGCCCAGGCCCAGCGTCTCCAGCGTGCGTCCGCCCTGGGCGAAGTTTTCGCTGCAAATCGCGCCTCCGATGGCCAGGAAGGCCCTGGCAAGCGGTGTTGTTACGCCTGCCAGATCGGCGACGGACACAAGCAGGGATAATCCAAGCCGCAGATCCTCTCGCATATAGCGATGCTGACTTAGCTCGATACGTTCTCGCCAGTCGCCGGAATCGGTCAGGCGGTCGTGCGAACCGCGGCCGTACATCCAGATTTCGCCTTCCCTGGCATAGTGGTGGGCAAGCGGGAAATGCGGTGCACCGTATCCCAGCGCTTCACGCACGGCGATCCGCTCGGCGTCGAGCGCGTCGGTGACCCGCCGGATCGCGGCTTGCGTTCCCTCCTTGTGGATGTCCCATCTTTCGAAGTGCTCGATCGGGCCTGCATTCATTACGATGAGCGGCGGATGAATGATGGGACCTGCATTCATCAACGCGCCGGACAGGGCGTCTCCGCAGGGTTCGATCGCATCAGGGAAAGCGCGGGCGATCACCGCAAGGGCGTGCTTCTCCTGTTCGAGCGGAAAAACCCCGACAGGCAGTCGCTTGGCGCGGATGGTGATCGCAACCTCGAAGGGACCGTGCTTTCGGGTCAGCCACGGCAGCGTCCCGGTTTCTGCAAAGCTTGCCTTAGACGTATTGCCGGCCTCTCGTGCAGCCTGTGCAAAGATCATCGAACCGAACGTGGCCGGCGGCAGGAAGACCACCTGTCCGTCGCTCAAGTGAGGGGCCAGCTGCCGGGCAATGTCTGGCTGCGCAAAGGCCGGAGCCGGACACAGGATCAGCTCTGCGCTGTTCACGGCTTGTGCGATGTCGGTCGTGACGAGCGCAAGCTCGACGTCGTGACGGCCGTTGTGATCCTTGATCACAATGCGCGAGCCGGCCGCACGGTGAGCTGCGACCTGCTCGCCATCGCGGCGCCATAGCCGAACCTCATGCCCCGCGAGTGCAAAATCGCCAGCGGCTGCGAAAGAGCCGTTTCCCCCACCCAGAACCGCAATCTTCAAGACGCCTCTCCTTGCGTGCGCGATTGCGCATCAAGCTGCTTCAGCAGGAAATGCTGGACCTTGCCCAGTGCCGTTCGCGGCATATCGGTGACGAAGACGATGTCGCGCGGAATCTTGTAACGCGCCAGTTGCACCTGAAGATGCGCCTTCAGCCCGTCCGCGTCGACGCTGCCGGTCCGCCGGATGACATAGGCGACCGGCACCTCGTCCCAGCGTGGGTCGGGTCGTCCGATCACGGCACACTCGCTGACATCGGGATGTTCGAGCAGCACGCGCTCGACTTCGGCGGGATAGACATTCTCGCCGCCGGAGATGATCATGTTCTTCTTGCGGTCACGTACCCAGAAATAGCCTTCGGCATCGCACAGGCCGATATCGCCGGTGCGATACCAGCCGTCGTGCAAGGCCTCGCGCGTCGCCTCCGCATTGCCCCAGTACTCGAAGAACACGTTGGGGCCGCGAACCGCGATCTCGCCCGGTGTGCCCGCGGCCACCTCGCGGCCCGACTGATCAACCACCTTTGCCTCGCAGCACAGGCCAGGTAGCCCTGTCGATCCCGTGCGTGAGAGATCGCCTCCGAGCCGTGTATAGACGGCAATGGGGCATGTCTCGGTCGAGCCGTAGACCTGGAGCACAGGCACGCCGCGAGCGACGAATCGATCGACAAGATGGGGCGGCACGATGGTTGAACCGGTGACGACGGCTCGCAGGGATGACAGGTCGGTCGTCGCCCAGGCGGGATGATCGCTGACCGCCTGGATGATGGCCGGAACCAGGACCGTCAGGGTCGGTCGCTCGCGTTCGATCGTGGTGAGGGCCGTGTCCGGCGTGAAGCGGGCGTGGATCGTGACAGTGGCGCCGAGCTGGAGCGCGGGCGTCGTCTGGATGTTGAGGCCGCCGACATGAAAGAAGGGAAGGACCGTCAGCACATGATCGTCGGAGGTCATGTTGTGCATGTGCTGGCTCATGACGCCGTTCCAGAACAGCGCCTCCTGACGCAGCACGGCGCCTTTGGGTCGGCCGGTGGTCCCGGAGGTGTAGACGATCAGCAAGGGACAGAAGAGATCCGTGTGCGGATTCCGCGCACTTCCCTGGCTTCGCGACAGAAGCTTCTCGAAGGTCACTCCGCGATCGGGCGCGAAATCGAGCCCAACGATCGATGTCCCGGGCAGGGGACTTGTCGATTCAGACAGTAAGGCCTCGAAGGCCTGCTCAAGTACCAGGACCTTGGCGCCGCAATCGGCGAGAATGTAGAGCTGTTCGGCCACCGCCAATCGCCAGTTTAGCGGTACCAGCAGTGCGCCGAGCCGCGCACATGCATAGAGCAGGACCAGATAGTCCGGCCGGTTCATGCTCAGGATCGCGACACGATCACCCCGGCCGATACCGAACTCCGCCTTCAGCGCCGATGCGGTTCGCTCGATGCGCCCGGCAAACTCTGCATAGCTGAGCCGCTGCCCATCGAAGACAATGGCCGTCTTGCCTGGAGAGAATGCCGCGTTGCGATCGATCAGACTGGAGAGATCCACGTCAGTCGTCCGTTTCGCCCGCCTCGTACAGTGCTTCGCGTCCGATCCGGTCGAGGCAGAGTTCCGCCGTCCAGGGCAGCATCAGTGCACCGCAGCGGCTGTCGCGATAGATCCGCTCAAGCGGCAGGGAGCGAAGCATGGCCTGGCCGCCGCAAGTGCGGATCGCCAGCGCCGCAAGTTCGTTGGCGCCCTCCATCACCGAATATTGCGCAGCATAGGCTCGCAGCACCTGTTCCTTGCTCGGATTGGCGCGCGCCTCGGTGATGGACTGGAACCAGATCGCCTTGATCTGCTCAAGCTTGATTTGCATCTGCGCAACGGCGATCTGCTTGGTCGGATACATCCTGCGCTTCACCGGCGGCATGCTCGGCACCTCGCCACGCAAATAGCGCACGGTGAAGTCGTAAGCCGCCTGCGCGAGGCCCATATAGGTCGGCGACAACGTCAGGAACATGTGCGGCCATCGCATCGCCGCCTGGAAGTAGACTCCGCGCGGCATCAGGGCCGAATCCGCCGCAACGAATACGTCCTTGAAGATCAACGTCCGCGAGACCGTCCCACGCATGCCGAGCGGATCCCAGTCGCCGGTGACCGACACGCCGTCTGACTTGGCCGGGATCGCCAGATAGAGCGTATTGCGGCGCGAGGCCTTTTCACCCTGCTCGATCTCGGTGCAGAGCACACCGTAATAATCCGCATGTCCGGACAGCGACGCGAAGATCTTCTTGCCGTTGACGATCCAGCCACCGTCGACCGGCTTCGCCTCTGTGCCGAACGCGACGCCGCCGGCCGCCGCCGCGCCGCCCTCCGAGAAGGGCTGTGAGTAGATTGCGCCATCCTCGACGATGCGCTTGTAGTGGACCGCGCGGCGCGTTTCGTGTTCGGCGCGCGTCTCCGTGTCCATGTCGAGATCGTCGGCGAGCGGACCCGACCATAGCGTCGAGCAGACATGCATGTTCCAGGTCAGCGCCGTTGCGCCGCAATAGCGGCCGATCTCGGCAGCCGCGAGTGAATAGGTCTGGTAGTCGGCACCGAGCCCGCCATGCGTCTTGGGGACGGCGATGCCGAGCAGGCCGACGCGATGCAAGTCGCGATAGTTTTCACTCGGAAAGATCGCCTCTCGATCCCAGGTCGCGGCGCGCGCGGCGAACACGCTCTGGCCGATCTCGCGGGCGCGTGCGATGATGCCGGCCTGCTCACTGTTCAGGCGAAAGGCGACGGGATCGAAGATCGGCGCATCGAGCGGAATCTTGGCGGTCGTGCCGATGGTCTTGCTGACTTGCAGGGTCATTGCGCAGTCACCTTGGTTCAGGTGTCGAGAGAATAGAGAAAGCGGCCGAGAGCCTCGTTGAAGACTTCGGGACGCTCCAAATTCGCCAGATGGCCGACACCGTCAAGCTCGACATATTGAGCGGACGGAATATAGGTCGCCGTTTTCGCCATCATCGGCGCAGGGGCGTTGTTGTCCTGTGAGCCCGACAGCAGCAACGTTGGCACGGAGATATCCTTGAGCGTGCTACGCTGATCGAATCCGATCAAGGCCAGCATCATGGCGCGATAGCTCGCCTCCGGCACGCTCGCCATGCAGTCGCGCGCAAGCTCCATTCCCTTCGGATCAGGATGCTCGCCCACGAGTTCCTGCACCAGCGAAGGCGCCAGGGATCCCATCGTTTCGCCCCGGTCGAGCGGGCCGAGGCGGGCGTCGATAAAGGACTTCTGCCAGTCGCCGTCAGCCTTACCGAAAGCCGGGCTGGTCTGGGCCAGAACGACGGCGTGTGCCAGTTTTGGCGATTGAACCAGCCACTTCTGGACGATCATGCCGCCGATGGAATGGCCGACCAAAATCGGCCGGGTCGCGCCAAGTTGCTCGATGAAGCGCTGGAGGGCGTCCGCCAATTCGGCGATACTGACGTGATCGAGGGCGGCCGATCCGCCATAGCCGGGCATGTCCCATGCGACCGTGCGGAAGCGGCTACCGAATGAGACAAGCTGATGCCGCCAAGCCCGTGCGGCTCCGCCAATGCCGTGCAGGAAAATCAGGGGTGTCGCGCCCGGCTCGCCCGCAGCTTCATAGGCGAAGTGTCCGTCCTTTGTTATCATCGGCGCAGGCTGCGACACGCGACATCCTTTGGCTTGGCCCTGCGATGCTAACAGGCCTGTGACGGATGGGAAGAGATAATTTTATACTTAAAGCAATTTCCGGGCCGATCCTGGTTGGGTGCGCATTTGGCCTTGTCAATTGTGCTCACGTTGCAAAAATTTGAAGGTTAAAATATATCAACCGAGCCGTCACGCACTCATGGAGCCGCGCATGTCCGCATTGCCGCATTCGCCGCACGCGCTGGTGACCGGGGGCGGCCGTGGTATCGGTCGCGCCATCGCTGCCGCTCTTGTGGGGGCGGGCGCTACCGTGACAGTGCTCGGCAGAAGCGCTGCGACTTTGGAAGATGCAGTCCATGCAGGAGACGCGCATTTCGCCGCGGTCGGCGATGTCTCGAACGAAGCGTCACTGAGGGCGGCCATTGCCGCGGCGAATGACCGCAAGCCGATCGACATCCTGATCGCGAACGCTGGCAGTGCCGAGTCCGCGCCGTTCTCCAGATCGGATAGCGCCCTTTTTGCGCGCATGATGGATGTCAATTTCATGGGCGTGGTGCATACGATTCAGGCGGTCTTGCCGGAGATGAAGGGCCGTCCCTATGGCCGGATCGTTGCAATTGCGTCGACTGCCGGGCTGAAGGGGTATGCCTATGTGAGCGCGTATGTGGCAGCCAAGCATGCCGTGGTGGGGCTCGTGCGGTCGCTGGCGCTCGAGATGGCGGGCAGCCACGTGACCGTGAATGCGGTATGCCCCGGTTTCACCGATACCGACCTGGTCGCGGGCAGCATTGAAAACATCATGAAGAAGACCGGCCGCAGCCGCGAACAGGCCATCGCTGAACTCGCCAGGCACAATCCGCAGGGGCGCCTGATCACACCGCGGGAGGTTGCTGACACCGTGCTTTGGTTGTGCGGGGAGGATGCGGGTGCGATCACCGGTCAGGCCATCGCGGTTGCGGGCGGCGAGATCTAGCGCGGCAATCTTGCGGATGCAGAACAAGAAAGTGGAGGAGACCCAATGAGCAGACCAGCCAATCCTGTCACCGTGCCGGTCGCGGACTATACATCGAAACACTTTCTGCTGGTGGTGGTCGATGGCGTTGCCACCGTCACGCTCAATCGTCCCGAGCGGAAGAATCCCCTGACCTTCGAGAGCTATCGCGAACTCACCGATTTCTTTCGGGCCTGTGCATTCGATGATACCGTCAAATCGATCGTCGTGACCGGCGCCGGTGGCAATTTTTCCTCGGGCGGCGACGTGTTCGAGATCATCGGCCCTCTCGTGAAGATGGATACGAAGGGACTGACGGCGTTCACGCGCATGACGGGCGATCTCGTCAAGGCGATGCGGGCATGTCCGCAACCCATCGTGGCTGCTGTCGAGGGTATCTGCGCCGGTGCAGGTGCGATCATTGCTATGGCCTCCGACATGCGCCTTGCCGCCAGCGGAGCCAAGGTTGCGTTTCTCTTCAACAAGGTCGGACTTGCTGGATGTGACATGGGGGCCTGTGCGATCCTGCCGCGGATCATCGGCCAGTCGCGCGCCTCGGAACTGCTCTATACGGGCCGCTTCATGACCGCGGAGGAGGGCGAACGCTGGGGCTTTTTCAGTCGCATCGTGACGCCCGAACAGGTGTTGCCCCAGGCGCAACTGCTGGCGAAGCAGATCGCGGAAGGTCCGACCTTCGGCAACACCATGACCAAGCGGATGCTGGCCATGGAGTGGGCGATGTCGGTCGAGGAAGCCATTGAAGCCGAAGCCGTTGCCCAGGCGCTGTGCATGACCACGGCGGACTTCGAGCGCGCCTTCGAGGCGTTCGCCAACAAGGTCAAGCCGGTGTTTCGGGGTGACTAGGCGCCCGGGCCGGCGGAAGGTCTGAACACAGGCTTGCGCGAAGTTGTTTTAGGGTTAAAATAATTTCGCCGGATCAATTGGCGAGGCTCCCATGAAAGTCGCGATCATCGGTGGCGGACCTGCGGGTCTTTATGCTGCGATCCTGCTGAAGAAGCAGCGGCCGAGTGCCGACATCACCGTGTACGAGCGAAATCGGGCCGATGATACGTTCGGCTTCGGAGTCGTCTTCTCGGATGCGACGCTGGACAATTTCGAAAAGTACGATCTTCCGAGCTATCGCCGCATCACCCAGGAGTTCGCCTATTGGGATGACATTGCCGTGCATTTCCGCGGCACGGTGCATCGCGTCGGCGGCAACGGCTTCTGCGGATGTTCGCGTCGCAAACTGCTCCTGATCCTCCAGGAGCGAGCGCGCGAGTTGGGCGTCGTTCTTCATTTTGAAGTGGATATCGACGACGAATCCCGCTTTGCGGATGCGGATCTGATCCTGGTTTCCGACGGCATCAATAGCCGCCTCCGCGAGAAGCATGTCGACCATTTCCAGCCCGAGGTGGATCTCCGAGCGAACAAGTTCGCCTGGATGGGGTCGACCAAGCCGCTGGACGCGTTCACGTTCATCTTCCAGGAGACGGAGTGGGGACCGTTCATCGCCCACGCCTATCAGTACGAGGCCGGCCATTCGACCTGGATTTTCGAAACCGATCCGGCGACGTTCGAGCGCGCCGGGCTGACGGGTCTGGACGAGACCCAGTCCGCCGCACGAATGGCCGAGATATTCGGCTGGTTCCTTGATGGGCACAAGCTGCTCACCAACCGCTCGATGTGGCGCAATTTTCCCATGATCCGCAGCAAGCGCTGGGTCAAGGACAACATGGTTCTGCTCGGCGACGCCAAGGCGAGCGCGCATTTCTCCATCGGATCGGGTACCAAGCTCGCGATGGAGGATGCGATCGCGCTGGCGGACGCGCTGGCGAAGGCGCCCAGCATCCAGGCCGCCCTCGACCTCTACGAGCATGGCCGGCGCGAGGAGGTCGAGAAGACCCAGCACGCAGCCGATGTCTCGCTGGTCTGGTTCGAGCACGTCGATCGCTTCTGGGATTTCGATCCCGTGCAGTTTGCCTTCGGCGTGATGACGAGGTCGAAGGCCATCACCTACGACAATCTCAAACTGCGTGCGCCGGAGTTCGTTGCGGAGGTCGAGAAGTCGTTTGCCCAGCAGGTGCGCGACAATGGCTTCGAGGTCGACACGAACAAGCCGGTCGTGCCTCTGTTTCAGCCGTTTCGCCTGCGCGAGATGACGCTGGCCAATCGCGCTGTGATGTCGCCGATGTGCATGTACTCGGCCCAGGAGGGCGTGCCGGGGGACTTCCACCTGGTCCATTACGGATCGCGCGCGGTCGGTGGTGCCGGCCTGATCTTCACGGAAATGACCTGCGTCAGCCGGGACGCGCGGATCACGCCCGGCTGTGCCGGTCTTTGGAACGACGAGCAGGAAGCGGCCTGGCGACGCATCGTCGATTTCGTGCACGGCAATTCGGCCGCGAAAATCTGCCTGCAACTGGGGCATGCCGGCCGCAAGGGGGCGACCAGACTGATGTGGGACGGCATGGATCGGCCACTGGAGCAGGGGGCTTGGGAGGTGGTTTCGGCATCTCCGTTGCCCTACTTCCCCGACAGCCAGGTACCGCGCGAGCTCGATCGCGAGACGATGGGCGCGGTGAAGGATGCCTTCGTGGCGGCAGCCGAACGCGGCGACCGCTGTGGTTTCGACATGCTGGAACTTCATTGTGCCCATGGCTATCTGCTGGCGAGCTTCATCTCGCCGCTGACGAATACGCGTACCGACGCCTATGGCGGGTCGCTTGAAAATCGGCTGCGTTTCCCCCTCGAGGTCTTTGAAGCATTGCGGTCGGTCTGGCCTGCGCACAAGCCGATGTCGGTGCGCATCTCCGCGACCGATTGGGCCGAGGGAGGCATTACGGGGGATGACGCAGTTATCATTGCCCGTGCCTTTGCCGAGGCAGGTGTCGATCTCGTCGACGTCTCGACCGGGCAGACCGTGCGTGAGGCGCAGCCGGTATATGGGCGTATGTTCCAGACGCCCTTCTCGGACCAGGTCCGCAACGAGGCGCGCGTTGCCACGATGTGCGTTGGCAATATCACCACGGCGGACCAGGCCAACACGATCCTGGCCGCGGGCCGGGCGGACCTCGTCGCGCTCGGGCGGCCGCATCTGGTCGATCCGTTCTTCACCATGAAGGCGGCCGCATGGTATGGTGCAAAGGATGCCTTCTGCCCGCCGCAGTACCTGCCCGGCAAGGATCAGATTTTCCGCAACAGCGTGCGTGACCGTCAGGATCTCGAGGAGCTGAGAATTAAGGCTAAGCCCAAGACCCGGGCGGAGCTCAAGGCCGAGGCGACAAAGCCGCTTGCGGCGGAGTGACCGCCCGTGCCACGTTAACCGCATTGCCTGAGGTAGTTCGAGTGGAGTAGGGGCGATGAAGGCGATTGTCGTCGGTGGCGGTATTGGTGGTCTCACGACAGCATTGATGCTGCGGGCGCGCGGCATCGCCTGCGAGATATTCGAACAGGCGGACACCATCCGCGAACTTGGCGTCGGCATCAATACGCTGCCGCATGCGATGCGCGAACTCGCCGGTCTCGGCCTGTTGCAGAAGCTCGATGAGGTCGCGGTCCGCACCGACCAGCTCTATTATCTGAACCGGCACGGTCAGGAGGTCTGGCGCGAAGCCCGCGGCGTCGATGCGGGCCACGATGTTCCGCAATTCTCGATCCACCGCGGCCGCCTTCAGGGTGTCATTCACCGCGCCGTCGAGGAGCGCCTTGGGCGGGAGGCTATTCACACCGGCTGCCGGCTCGGTGCTTTCACGCAGGATGAGGGGGGCGTCACCGCCTACTTCTTCGATCGCACCGGCGCTCACATCCATACTGCGCGCGGCGACATCCTGATCGGAGCCGACGGCATCCACTCGCGGGTGCGTGACACCCTGTTTCCGAACGAGGGGCCGCCGTGCTGGAACGGTCTCATGCTGTGGCGTGGCGCGCGTGACTGGCCGCTGTTCCTCACCGGCAAATCGATGATCGTGGCCGGCGGCCTCAATGCCAAGGTGGTGATCTATCCGATCGCGGAAGGATCGAGTCCGGCGAGCCGGCTGACCAACTGGGCGGTGCTGGTGAAGGTCGGCGAAGGCAATACGCCGCCGCCGCGAAGGGAAGACTGGTCGCGGCCGGGCCGTCGCGAGGATCTGATGCCGCATGTGGCGCGGTTCTCGATTCCCCATGTCGACGTGAAGAGCCTGATCTCGGCGACGCCCGAATTCTACGAATACCCGACCTGCGACCGCGATCCCCTGCCGTACTGGTCGTCCGGCCGCGTGACGCTGCTCGGCGATGCCGCGCATCCCATGTACCCGGTCGGCTCCAACGGGGCCTCGCAGGCCATCCTGGATGCGCGCTGCCTGGCCGATGCGCTGGCGCGGGCCGAACACCCGCGCCAGGCACTTCTCGAGTACGAAAAGAAACGCCTGCCGATGACCGCGGAGATCGTCCGCTCCAACCGCCGTGGCGGCCCCGAGGGCGTCATCGATGCCGTCGAGCAGCTTGCGCCCGATGGTTTCGACAATGTCGACAACGTGCTGAGTTACTCCCAGCGCGAAGCCATCGTTCGCGGCTACGCCACGAAGGCCGGCTTTGCGACAGTCCCGGGCCTCGCAGCCGTCCGCGCTTGAGACGGTGCGGCTAGCCGCCGCCGGGCGGCGGCGGCAGAAAGTGGATGTTGTACTCGGCTGCCAGCGTGACGACGTCTTCGGGCTTCTGCTCTTTCATGTTGTGAAGGGCCCAGAACAAGTCGAACAGCCTGCGGGTCGGAGAGACCCAGAACAGCACCTTGGCGGTCTGCTCCGACTTGTTGAAGATACCGTGTGGCACGCCCATGCCGAGCCGGATCAGATCACCCGGCGTCGCCTGCGATTCCGAATCCCCCAGCAGGAAGTCGAGCTTTCCTTCCAGCATGTAGAGATATTCGTCCTGATCGGAATGAATGTGCGGCGGAACGAAAGTGCCGGGCGGCAGTGTCGCATGCCAGGAGAAGCTGTTCTCCGCGCAGCCCTTCGGCACATAGGTCTGGCCGAGGATGTTCCAGGAAATGCCCTGCATCCCCTCATTGGCCCGCGTGATGCCGGTGATTTCGCTCTTCATTGCAGTTCTCCCTTGAGACGACGGCTTAGTTTGCCGCTTTGCAGTCCTTGGCGTAGCGATCGCCGTAGTTCTCGAAGACCTTCTGGACAATCTCCGTCTGGAACTTGCCGTCCGGGCGCTTGGCAACCTTGGTCAGATAGAAGTCCTGGATCGGATAGCCGTTATTGTTGAACTTGAAGGCGCCGCGCAGCGAGGTGAAGTCGGCCTTCTTCAATGCGCTGGCCACGGCGTCCTTGTTGGAGAGATCGCCCTTCACCGCCTTGACCGCGCTGTCGATCAGCATTGCGGCATCGTAGGCCTGGAAAGCGTAAGTACCTGGCACGACGTTATAGGCGGCTTCATAGGCAGCGACGAACTTCTTGTTCTGCGGGTTGTCGAGATTGGGCGCCCAGTTCGCGCCGCCGAACATTCCGACCGCTGCGTCCTGTTGCGCGGGCAGGGTCGATTCATCCACGGTGAAAGCCGAGAGCACGGGAATGTTGTCGGCAAGGCCAGCCTGCCTGTATTGCTTGACGAGATTGACGCCGAGGCCGCCCGGCATGAAGGTGAAGAGCGCGTCGGGCTTCTGCGAAGCGATCTTGGACAGCTCCGGCTGGAAGTCCAGCGTGTTCAGAGGCATATAGGACTCTTCGACGATCTCGCCCTTGTAGTCGAGCTTGAAGCCGGCCACCGAATCCTTGCCGGCCTGATAGTTCGGCACCATCAGGTACATCCGCTTGTAGCCGCGATCCTGCGCGACCTTGCCGAGGATCTCGTGGACCTGGTCGTTTTGATAGGACGTGACGTAGAAGAACGGATTGCAATCCTTGCCGGCGAAAGTCGATGGACCGGCATTGGGGCTGATCAGGAACGTTTTCGACTCCGTGACGGGCCGGTGGATCGCCTGCAGGATGTTGGAGAAGATCGGGCCGACCACGAAATCGACCTTGTCGCGCTCGAGCAGCCCCTTGACCTTGGTCACGGCTGCGTCGGGCTTCAGTTCGTCATCCGCGACGATTACCTCGACGTCGCGGCCGCCCATCTTGCCGCCGAGATCCTTCACGGCGAGCGCAAAGCCGTCGCGGACCTGCTGGCCAAGTGCGGCGGCAGGACCCGATAGGGTGACGACGACGCCGAGTTTAATCTTCTCCTGGGCGAGAACGGGGCTCGCCGCGGTGCCGAGCAGCAGAGCGGCCGCGGCCAAGGTCATCTGCGTCTTCATGAATTGTCCCCCATATCGGTCCAGGTTACGCGACAGGCCGCAACGTAGAGCCGAGCTTATGCCGATGACGGCTGCCGCCGCAAGCTGAGCTCAATCCCTTGCCTGCCATCGGGCAACGTGCATGCAAGGGACGCGCCAATTATTTGAAGCTTAAAGAAAGTCGACCGTGGTCGATTGTTGCAGCTTTGGACTTGCGGCCGTCACGGATTTATTTGAAGCTCAAAACGTTGGGGAATCCGTGCCGGCATTGCGTCGGTCATGATGGATTGCAGCAGGATGCTCGATTCCGAGACCAAGGCTGTCGAACTTCCGGAGGACCATGCCGAAGAGCTTCGGCTGTGGCTTCGCCTCCTGACGTGTACGACCCTGATCGAGGGTGAGGTCCGCGGCCGGTTGCGGCAGCGCTTCGATGTCACGCTCCCGCGTTTCGACCTGATGGCGCAGCTGGACAAGGCGCCGGACGGCATGACTCTCTCCGATGTGTCCAAGCGCATGATGGTATCGAACGGTAATGTGACGGGTCTCGTCGAGCGGCTGGTCGAGTCCGGGCATCTCGACCGGCGTACGTCCGAGACCGACCGTCGGGTCCAGGTGATCCGGCTGACAAAGCTCGGGCGTGCCGAGTTTCGCAAGATGGCGGCGGAACACGAGACATGGATCGCCGACCTCTTCGCCGATCTGACCCCGAAGGATGTGCGCGAACTGATGCGGCTGCTCGCCAAGACCAAGGCGTCGGCCCAGAAGTCGGCCGCGCGGCGCCGGCCGTAGCGGTCGTTCGCGCCAGGCATTCTGCCGCAGGAAAAAGCAAGGGTTGCCCAAAATCCGCTATTGCGCCGAATTGCTTTAAGCCTAAAATGTTTTCCTGTAAGTGCTGCCGGGTGCTTTCCATGCGCAAAGGAGCGTGCGATGGCCAACGCCGCCAAGATTGAAGTGCCGGGCTCGGACGACGGCAACGTTGCGACGGCCCATGTCGATACTTTTGCGCAGGCGCATTTGCCGTCGCGCGAGCTCTGGCCTGACTTCATCTTCACCCGTCCGGAGCTTCGGTACCCGCCGCGTCTCAACTGCGTCAGCTATTTCCTTGATCGCTGGGTCGAGCAAGGCCATGCCGATGCGCCTTGCGTCATCAGCCCATCCGTCAGCTACACCTATCGCGAACTGCAGGCGCTGGTGAATCGCATCGCCAATGTTCTGGTCGACGAACTTGGTCTCGTGAGCGGCGGCCGCGTGCTGCTGCGCTCGGCCAACAATCCGATGATGGTCGCGACCTATCTCGCGGTCATCAAGGCCGGCGGCATCGTGGTGGCAACCATGCCGCTGCTGCGGGCCAAGGAACTCGCCTACCCGATTCAGAAGGCGGAGATCGCGCTCGCCCTCTGCGACGGCAAGCTGTCCGAGGAGATGGAGAAGACCAGGGCACTCGCGCCCGGATTGAAGCGCGTCGTGTATTGGGGGAATGGTGCAGCCGACTCGCTGGAGGCGCTCATCGCGGATGCCAGCCCCGCGTTCGATCCCGTCGACACCGCCTCCGACGATATCTGTCTGATCGCGTTCACCTCGGGGACGACAGGCGATCCCAAGGGCACCATGCATTTCCACCGCGACATGCTGGCGGTGTGCGACGGATACGCCCGCAATATCCTGCGGGCCGAGCAGCAGGATCGCTTCGTCGGCTCGGCCCCGCTCGCCTTCACCTTCGGTTTCGGCGGCGTCCTGTTCCCCATGCATATCGGGGCATCCTTCGTCGTGCTGGAAAAGACATCGCCCGACGACATCCTGAACGCGATCGAGCAATACAAGACGACGGTCTGCTTTACCGCGCCGACGGCCTACAGGGCCATGATCGGCAAGCTGCCAGGTCGGGATATCTCTTCGTTGCGCAAGTGCGTGTCTGCGGGTGAGACGCTGCCGAGGCCGACATTCGAGGCCTGGCTGAAGGCCACCGGCATCAAGCTGATGGACGGTATCGGCTCGACCGAGATGCTGCACATCTTCATCAGTGCGACCGAGGACGAGATCCGTCCCGGTGCGACCGGAAAGCCAGTCCCGGGATACGAGGCGAAAATCGTCGATGATGCCGGCAATGATGTGCCTCCGGGTACGCTGGGCCGGCTTGCCGTGCGGGGACCGACCGGCTGCCGCTATCTCGCCGACGAGCGCCAGCGCAAATATGTGCACAACGGCTGGAACATCACCGGGGATACCTATGTCATGGATGGCGATGGCTATTTCTGGTACCAGTCGCGCTCCGATGACATGATCGTGTCAGCGGGCTACAACATCGCCGGCACCGACGTCGAGGCCGCGCTGCTCACGCATCCTGCCGTCGTCGAATGCGGTGTCGTCGGCGCCCCCGACGAGGCCCGTGGCATGATCGTGAAGGCCTATGTCATCGCGGCGCCGGATGTAACCGCGGACGCTCAACTGGTGGCGGAGTTGCAGGAGCATGTTAAGCGGGAGATCGCGCCGTATAAATATCCGCGGGCGGTCGAATTCGTGACACAATTGCCGAAGACCGAGACCGGCAAGCTCAAGCGTTTTGCCTTGCGACAACTGGCGCAGGCGGCGGGCGCCCGGTCGGGCGTCGCGGCGGAATGAGAGGATGACACATTGTCCGTGACGACGCCGAAGGGCCCGCAGCTCGCCGTGCTGCCGGCCGCCGATGAGAACGACGCCGCTCCGCAGGCACAGGTGCTGCAGCCTTCGGGCTGGCCGATGCCGAAGGGCTATGCCAACGGCATGGCTGCCGACGGGCGAATCGTGGTCACCGGTGGGGTGATCGGCTGGGACCATGAGGAGCGACTTGCCGACGGGTTCGTCCCGCAGGTGCGGCAGACGCTGAGCAACATCGCCGCGATCCTGGCCGAGGCCGGCGCGCGTCCGGAGCATTTGGTGCGCCTGACCTGGTACGTGGTCGACATGGACGAGTACCTTTCGAACCTGAAGGAACTCGGCAAAGCGTACCGTGCGATCCTCGGCACACATTATCCGGCCATGGCGCTGGTGCAGGTCGTGCGCCTCGTCGAGAAGTCGGCGCGCGTCGAGATCGAGGCAACCGCCGTCATTCCGCGCTGAGCGGCGGCCTCCACGTTTTCAGTCTGTGTTTTCAGCCTGCCTCTTTAGCTTGTCTCTTTAGCTTGCCTTGGCGAGCTCGTCGTCTTCCGGCGAGTTCAGATAGACCCCGGACATGGTGTCGACCCAGCACAGATGGTCGTGCACCTTCTTGACGCCTTGCACGGTCTCGGCCGCGACCAAAGCGGCCTGCCGCGAGCGTTCCTCGGTGATGACGCCGCTGAGATGGACGATGCCGTCGCGGACAATGACGTTGAGTCCGAACGGGCACCAGTCGTGCTTCTCCATGCTGTCGATGATGCGGCTGCGAATATGATCGTCGTCCGCGGTCGGATCCTGGACCTCGCGCGCGAGGCCCGCCACCGCCTGCAACAGATTGGCGCGCGACACGATGCCGACGACCTTGTCGCCGCGGACCACCGGCAGTCGCTTTACATTGTTGCGTT
This sequence comes from uncultured Bradyrhizobium sp., assembly GCA_964423245.1. Classification (GTDB taxonomy): domain Bacteria; phylum Pseudomonadota; class Alphaproteobacteria; order Rhizobiales; family Xanthobacteraceae; genus Bradyrhizobium. The sequence continues at coordinate 113,095 of CAYREH010000006.1, forward strand.
CCATGAGTTCGACGATTTCTGCCAGCGCAGTGTCCTCGGTGATGGTGATCGGCGAGTCGGTCATTACTTCCGACACCTTGCGGCCATGCTCTTGGACGAAATCACTGGCCGATTTGCCGGGACCGAGGATGAAACGCAGCCAGCGACCGCGCTTGCGTCCGGTGCCGATTTCGCTGCGGCGGATGAAGTCGCCTTCGGAGACGACGCCGACAAGCTTGCCGGCATCGTCGACCACGGTCAGACCGCTGACATGTCGCTTCAACATGATGTTCGCGGCCTCGACGATGCTGGTGTCGGGGGTGACCGAGATGACCGACCGGGTCATGATCTGGTGCGCGCGCATGGACGTACTCCGCAGGTTCCGCTGATTTCGATGCAGAATCCTAGTCCCGGCCTCAACTGACGGGCTTGACGCAGGTCAAGCCCCGCTCCGGTGAAGCAATCGTGATCGCCGGAGGGCATTGATGCAGCTCAACGCATCCGCTTGATGCGGCCCTACTGTCATATCGGCGCTGAAAAGAGGCTTTGGGAGCAGTCAATGATGAACGTCGTGCAGATCGGTCCCGTGACCGAACAGCAGGCTCCCCAGCCTCCCTCGACCGTTCCGGCTCTTGCCCTGACCAGCACTGTGCCAGCGCGGCCCGCCAATTCGGTTCCGCAGGATGCACCCGGCGGGGAGCACGAGGTGGAGACCGATGCGCTCGATCGCGCGTTCCATGCAATGCTGGCCCGCTTCACCGGCGGAGTGTCGCCGGTGGCGTTGTCGCTCGCCTGGCTCGACTGGAGCGCCCATCTTGCGGCTGCGCCGCAGCGCCGGATGGAGATCGCGCGCGAGGTGGTACGCGATACCGGCCGGCTGCTCGAGGCAGCGGCGCATGCGGCGTCTCCGGGGTATACGCCGTGGTCCGTGATCCGGCCGCAGGCCCGGGACCGCCGCTTCAAGGAGCCGCAATGGGAAGCGCCTGCGTTCAACCAGCTTGCGCAGTCTTTCCTGCTGACGGAGCGGTGGTGGCACGATGCCACGACTGGCATCCGCGGTGTCTCCCGCGCCAATGAAGCCATCGTCGAGTTCTCCGTGCGTCAGATGCTCGACATGATGGCGCCGTCGAACTTTGCGGCCACCAATCCGGAGGTGCTCGAGAAGGCCTTCCAGAGCGGAGGGGAAAACTTCGTCTTCGGCTGGCAGAACTGGTGCAGCGACATGATGCGGCTGCTCTCGGCCAAGCCCGCAACCGATGACAAGTTCGCGGTCGGGAAGACCGTTGCCGTCTCGCCGGGGCAGGTCGTCTACCGCAATGAATTGATCGAACTGATCCAGTATCACCCGACGACCGCGCAGGTCCGGCCCGAGCCGATCCTGATCGTCCCGGCCTGGATCATGAAGTACTACATCCTCGATCTGTCGCCGCAGAACTCGCTGGTCAAATATCTCACCGGGCAGGGTTTTACCGTGTTTGCGATTTCCTGGCGCAACCCCGACGCAAGGGACCGGGATGTGGCCTTCGACGATTACCGTAAACTGGGCGTCATGGCGGCGCTGGAGGTCATCGGCCGGATCGTGCCTGACCGCAGGACCCATGCGCTGGGCTATTGCCTTGGCGGCACATTGCTGTCGATCGCCGCCGCGGCGATGGCGCGCGATGGCGACCGCCGTCTCGCCACGATCACGCTGCTGGCTGCGCAGACCGACTTCACCGAAGCCGGCGAATTGACCCTGTTCATCAACGAGAGCCAGGTCGCATTCCTCGAAGACGTGATGTGGCAGCGCGGCTATCTCGATACGACACAGATGGCCGGCGCGTTCCAGCTGTTGCGCTCCAACGAGCTGATCTGGTCACGGCTGTCCCACGACTATCTGATGGGTGAGAGCGCGCCGCAGAGCGACCTGATGGCGTGGAACGCCGATGCGACGCGGCTGCCCTATCGCATGCACTCGGAATATCTGCGCCAGCTCTTCCTCGACAACGATCTTGCCGAAGGCCGCTACCGGGTCGACGGCAGGACGATCTCGCTCTCGGACATCCACACGCCGATGTTCGTGGTCGGCACTCAGACCGACCACGTGGCGCCGTGGCGATCGGTCTACAAGGTCCACTATCAGGTCGATGCTGACGTGACGTTCCTCTTGACCAGCGGCGGTCACAATGCCGGCGTGGTCGCACCGCCCGGCGAAACCTGGCGCAATTACCAGATGATGACCAAGGCCGCGGATGCGCCCTATGTCGGTCCCGACGAGTGGGTCAAGCTGGCGCCGCACGCCGAAGGCTCGTGGTGGCCGGAGTGGACGACTTGGCTGGTGGCGCGCTCCGGCGCACCGTGCGATCCGCCGCCGATCGGAGATGGAGCGCTCGATGGTCTGCCCGAGGCGCCGGGAACCTACGTTCACGGCTGATCGTCGGTGTCCGGGCTGGCCACAAGGTCCCTGGCGCGGAAGGGCTTGATCCGGGCGAGCTTGCCGTAGGCGGCAATGGCCGTCTTGAGCAAGCGCTTCTCGCGCTTTCGATCCTCGAAGCGCGCGGCGGCCTTCGGGCCGGCGCCGTCCAGCGACTTGGCCAGTATCTGTCCGCGTGCATCATCGTTCAGCTGTCCCAGGCTGCGTTGCGCCTTCCGCAGCAGTTTCAGCATCAGCTTCTGCTTGGCAAGCGATGGGCCGGTGAACACCTCCTGGAGCGACTCGATCGCGTAAGTCATCCGCTTGTTGAGAAGCCGCAGCCTGTGCCGCTTCTCGACGTCGAGCCTGGCCAGTTTGCGCGACTTTCTGAGCAGCCTCTTTTCCCATTCAGTCAGCCGGGTCGCCGCGTGGTCCGCAAGCGGGCAGCGGCGCAGCCTGATCGCCTCCTTGCTGCGTCGCGTGGACCATGGACCACTCTCGATCCAGATCGACGTCTGCTCCACCAGGCGGCGGTAGCGGGCGGACTGGAGTGCGCGGGTCAGCAGGCGATGGCTTTCGGCGCGTTTCTCGTCCCAATATCTGAGCTCTGCAATCACGGCGAGTTCGCCGCCGCTCTCCGCAACCACGCGTTCGATCGCCACGTCGAGATCACGCACCAGGCCGAGCTGGCTGTTGAGCCACTTCAGCTCCGCCCAGACCTGCGGCCGCACCGCGTCGTCCACCATGGGCGAGAAGAAGCGAATGGTGGTGCGCAGATGCGTCAGCGCGATCCGAATCTGGTGCAACGCCTCCGGGTCGCCGCGGCATGTGCGCTCATGCTGGGCGAGCAACGCACCGAGATGGCGGCGCGCGATGATGCGAAAGGCAGTGTCGCACGCCGTGCCGGAACTGAGGCGCCCGGGCATGGCAGTGCGCTTTGCCGCCGATCTGGAGCCTCCAGTCGCCGCCGAGATCGTGCTGGATCGCGCCATCGGTGCCCGTGTCAATCAGACCGCCTTGTTCATTCCGATCGCAGTCCGACAATGCTCGAGTGTCTGCGCGGGAGTGCCGGTTGCATCGATGGTCGCCCAGCCCACATGCCCGATACTATAGTGCTCCTGAAGCGCGGCAACCTCTTGCGTGGCGTCGGATGCGTCGCCCCGGCGGCCGCCGATTCGGGTCTGGCGCGTTGCGAGGTCCGCGATCAGGAAGAGACCGGCAAACGGGACCCTGCAGGCTTCGGCTAGAGCGGCAAACGCGTCGCGCTCGGTTTCCCGCGCAAAGACGCCGTCGATGATGACGGAATGCCCCTGCGCCAGTACGCGCTTCGCATTTCGGGCCAGGATGTCATACACTTGCTGCGCAAGTTCGGGTGTGTAGGCGGAGGGAGGCAACCGTTCGGTCTGGCCGATGCCGAACATCTGCTTGCGAACCACATCGCTCCGCAGCACGATGGCGCCCGGGAGTGGCGGTAGGTTCGGCGCCAGCATGCGGGCCAGCACCGATTTGCCTGTGCCGGACAGGCCGCCGACGACGATCAGACGCGGTGCGGGAGGATGGATGAGCGTCCGGGCAAGGGCAAGATAACGGCGCGCCTCGTCGATGATGTCAGGCTTATCGGCATGAGGCCGCTGGAGCCGTGCCAGCGCGACCTCGGCACGGATGGCCGCCCGGACGGACATGAACAAGGGCAGGGTGGACAACCCGTCGAGATGTTCGGCCGGCGCGGAGACCAGATAGCGGTTCAGCATCATATTGGCTGGCAGCGGCTGGTCGTGGCGGAGCAGGTCCATCAGCGGGAATGCGAGGTCGTACAAAACGTCCACGGTCGCCATCTGCGCGTCGAACTCGATGGCGTCGAACAGCACCGGCTGCTCGCCGATCATCACGATATTGGCCAGATGCAGGTCGCCGTGGCAACGGCGCACGAAGCCCCGTTGCGCGCGCTGTTCGAGCAGGGGGCCGATCCGCAACAGCGACCGGCGAAGATCATTGCAGAGTTCTTCGATCGTTCTGGGGTCGAGATGAGTCCCGATCCGCAGCCCGCGATGAATGCCGTCGATCAGAGCCGGGATCGATGCAATCCATGCACGTCCATCGGTGGCTTGCGCTGCTGTGTGCGAGGCCAGAATTGCGTCGGCGGCAGCTGCCGCGAGTTCCCCATCGAGCGGGCCGGCTTTCGCCAGATGATCCAGGGTATGATTCTCATCGAAACGAGACATCTCGACGGCATACTCGATCGGACGCCCGCGACCGTCCAGCCGTATCGATCCATCCGCCTCTTCCGTGATCGTCGCGACACGATGATAGATCTGCGGAGCGAGTGGTCGATTGATGCGGATTTCCTCCTCGCATGCCGCCTTGCGCTTCTCTAGCGTCGAGTAATCCAGGAAAGGAAACCGCACGGCACGTTTGACCTTCAGCGCGCGGCCGCCGTCGAGAAATACCGACGCGCCATGGGTGTCGATACGCTTGACGCCGGGATTGCGCGCGAGGCTCTGGAAGATGCGCTCCTGGTCTACCGTCTGGTCTGGCATCGGAATGACCTTCAAGGTATCAGCACGGCTGCGCCCAGAATACGGCCCTCGCGCAGCAAATCGAGAACCTCGTTGGCCTGATCCAGCGGGAAGACCGTCGTCTCGGTGCGGATGCCGGCTTGCGGCGCGATCTTCAGGAAATCGAGACCATCCTGGCGGGTCAGATTGGCGACCGACACCACCTGCCGCTCTTCCCACAGCAGACTGTAGGGGAAGCTCGGAATATCGGTCATGTGGATGCCGGCGCAGACGACGCGGCCGCCCTTGCGCACCGCACGCAGGGCTGCCGGGACCAGTTCGCCTGATGGTGCGAAGATGATGGCAGCATCGAGCGGCTCGTCGGGGATCTCGTCGGATGAGCCTGCCCAGTCTGCGCCGAGGCGGCGCGCAAGGTCCTGCGCGGCGCGATCGCCCCGCCGCGTGAAAGCATGGACCGATCGGCCTTGCCACCGCGCGACCTGTGCGACGATGTGGCCGGCGGCGCCGAAGCCATAAAGCCCCAGTCGTTCCGCCGGGCCGGCCAGCACCAGCGAGCGCCAGCCGATCAATCCCGCGCACAGCAGGGGCGCGATGGCGGCATCGTCGCTGCCCTCGCCGAGCGGGAACGCGTAACGCGCGTCCGCGATGGTGTGTGTCGCGTAACCGCCGTCGCGCGTGTAGCCCGTGAACAGCGGCGCGTCACAGAGATTCTCCCTGCCGTCGCGGCAGAAACGGCACTTCCCACAGGTGAATGCGAGCCAGGGAATGCCGACCCGGTCGCCCGGCACATGGCTCGCGACATCGGGGCCGACGAGATCGACCCGGCCAACGATCTCGTGGCCGGGTACGATCGGATAGCGAATTCCGGGCAACTCGGCATCGACCACGTGGAGATCGGTCCGGCATACCCCGCAGGCCCCGATCCTGACCCTGATCTGCCCCTCACCCGGAATCGGGTCGGGCCGATTTTCCATCCGCAGCCGCGCTCGTGGGGCCGGCAACACCATCGCATGCATCGATCCCTCCGGGGAGCAAGCCGCACCCGTCAAGCCACCGATAGATCATCCGTATGGCCAGTTGTTGACTTCTCGCAACGCAGTCTCGTCTTGACGCGGATCAAGGGGAGTTCGGCATGGTTTGGCTAATGTCGTCGCGAGGAGAATGTGGATGCCGATCGGGACTGACAAGCTGCCTGCGAGCTTTGCGCGCGCGCATGTCATCGCTGGCATCACGATGGATACGTGTCCCCATCCCCACCTCCTGCCACCTCCATGTCGCGGTCCGACCGAGGCCGTCATCGGCCGGCCATTGTGCCCGGCTATGATGTCGCATTAGGGCGCAAACACGGGGACAGCGCCGCGACAATCCGAAAACACCTTTCCAAACAACGAGCTGACCAGCGCTGCAGATGAGTTGATCTCATTGCGCATCGAGTGCGTTCAACACCTATCCGGGCTAGCTTGTCACTGTGGGCCCATCGCCCGATCGGACACGTCATCATGTCGACCTATCGTTTGAAGAACCTTCTGTCCCCAAAGTCGGTGGCACTCGTCGGCGCAAGTCCACGTCAGGTGTCGGTGGGGCGCGCTGTCCTGGAGAATATTCGAAAGGCGGAGTTCAAGGGGCCGTTCGGCCTGGTGAACGCGCGCCACAAGGAGATCGGCGGCCTTGCCGCAGTGACTGGTCTGGACCAGCTGCCGTTCGTTCCCGAACTCGTCGTGATCACGGCCCCCGCGCCGGAAGTTCCCGCGATCATCGACCAGGCAGGTCGTCTTGGCTCTGCGGGCGCCCTGATCGTTTCGGCCGGACTCGGGCACGGGCCGGGATCCCTCCAGGAGGCTGCCATCGCGGCTGCCCGGACATACGGCATGCGGTTGATTGGTCCGAATTGCCTGGGCATCATGATGCCCGGCGTGAGCCTCAATGCCAGTTTCGCCGCCCACATGCCGCAGGCGGGAAACCTCGCGCTGATCTCGCAATCGGGAGCGATTGCCGCCGGCATGGTCGACTGGGCGGCGCAGCGCGGCGTCGGCTTCTCCGGCATCGTCTCGATCGGCGACCAGATCGATGTCGACATCGCCGATCTGCTCGACTACTTCGCGATGGATCACAAGACCCGCGCGATCCTGCTCTATATCGAGGCGATCAAGGACGCGCGGAAATTCATGTCGGCCGCACGCGCCGCATCTCGCGTCAAGCCTGTCGTGGTCGTCAAGTCGGGCCGCATGGCGCAGGGCGCCAGGGCCGCGGCGACGCATACGGGCGCTCTTGCCGGTTCGGACGCGGTCTATGACGCGGCCTTTCGCCGCGCCGGTGTTCTCCGGGTGTCCGATCTGCGCGAGCTGTTCGATTGCGCCGAGACGCTCGGCCGCGTCGAATCTCCGACCGGAAAGCGTCTTGCCATTCTCACCAATGGCGGCGGCATCGGCGTTCTCGCCGTCGATCGCCTTGTCGAACTCGGCGGAATCCCCGCGCCGATGACATCGGAGACCCGCGCCAATCTCGATGCGGTGCTGCCGCCGACCTGGTCTGGCTCCAATCCTGTCGACATCGTCGGCGATGCGGATGCCACACGTTACGCCGCGGCGCTCGAAGTGCTGCTGGCAGACCCCGGAAACGACGCCGTCCTGGTCCTCAACGTGCAGACCGCGATCGCATCGGCCGCGGACATCGCGGCGACGGTCACCGAGCGCGTCAAGGCCTATCGCCAGAAGCATCGCAGCTGGGCCAAGCCGGTCCTCGCCGCCTGGGTCGGCGCCGACCACAGCATCATCGAGACGCTGTCTGGTGCCGGCATTCCAAACTATCCGACCGAGGACGATGCCGTTCGCGGCTTCATGCATCTCGTCAGGCATCGGGAGGTCGTCGAGGAACTCAGCCAGGTTCCGCCGGCGATGCCCGACAGTTTCGCGCCCGACGCTGCCTCCGCCCGAGCTATCGTCAACGCCGCGATCGCGGACGGCCGCAAATGGCTCGAGCCCGTCGAGATCAGGCGTCTGCTCGAAGCCTATGACATCGCGATGGTGCCGACCCATGCGGCGGCCGACGTCGAGCAGGCCGTGGCCATCGCCAGCGAGATGTTTGCGAAGGGCGCCACCGTCGTGCTCAAGATCATGTCGCGCGATATCGTCCACAAATCGGATGTCGGCGGCGTGGTTCTCAATCTGACGACGCCCGAGGCCGTGCGCGCGGCGGCCACCGATATTCTCGCGAGAGCCAGGAAGTTGCGTCCGGAAGCCCGCATCGACGGCGTCATCGTGCAGGCGATGGTCGTGAAGGCCAAGGCCCGTGAGTTGATCCTCGGCCTCGCCGACGACCCGACCTTCGGCACCGTCGTGGTGTTTGGCCGCGGCGGGACGGCGGTCGAAATCATCAACGACAAGGCGCTGGGCCTGCCGCCACTCGACCTGCAGCTGGCCCGGGACCTGATCGACCGGACGCGCGTGTCGCGGTTGTTGCGCGCCTATCGCGATGTGCCGGCCGTCAAGGAGGATGCGGTCGCCCTGGTCCTGGTCAAGCTCGCCCAGATGGCGGCCGACATTCCCGAGATCCGCGAACTCGACATCAACCCCCTTCTGGCGGACGAGACCGGCGTGATGGCGGTCGATGCCCGCATCGCGGTGGGACCGCCGGAGCGCAAATGGGCCGGCTCGGGACCGACCAACTTTGCCGTCCGCGCCTATCCCTCGCAATGGGAGCGCCACCTCACGCTCAAGGAGGATTGGCGCATCTTCGTCCGGCCGCTGCGTCCCGAGGATGAGCCGATCATCCACGACTTCCTGCGCCATGTGACGGCACACGATCTGCGCCTGCGGTTCTTCGCGCCGATGAAGGAGTTCACCCACGAATTCATCGCGCGTCTGACCCAGCTCGACTATGCGCGTGCGATGGCGTTCATCGCCTTCGATGAAGCCACGAACGAGATGGTCGGCGTGGTCCGGATCCACTCCGACTCGATCTACGAGACGGGCGAATATGCCATTCTGCTGCGGTCCGACCTCAAGGGCAGGGGGCTCGGATGGGCGCTGATGCAGCTCATCATCGACTATGCAAAGTCGGAAGGCCTGAAAACCATATCGGGCGACGTGCTCAAGGAGAACGTCGTGATGCTCGAGATGTGTCGGCAGCTCGGCTTTGCGGTGAAGCCGGACCCGACCGAGCCGGACATCTGCGACGTCCGGCTCAAGCTCTGAGGCAAGCTCAGGTGCCTTTGTCGGGGGAGACCGCGGCGTCCGGATTGCTCTTCCGCAGGTTCTTGATGATGATCGCGATCAGGGGCAGCAACACCGGTACGATCGTGCTCAGCGGATGGTGAACCGCACCGCTCACCTGTGCCTGGAATGCGCGGGCCTCGATCTGCAAGGCTTCCATGGAGGCGCCGTGAATCTCGTTGGCAAGCTCGATATCGCGGCCTGATGGAGGACGACCCGCCAGAAGCAGAAGCAGCCCGGCAATCGCGAAGTTGATGGCACCGAGGGCGGCTGCCGCCGCGATCGCGCTCCAGATCTGCACGAGCGCGAAATAGGCGGCCAGTTCCAGCATCAGCAGGCCGAAGGCGGCGATCAGTGCTGCGAAGGCGCGCAGTCCCAGCCCGACCAGGAGATGACGCAGCCTGATGTCCGCGATGATCCTGTCCGTGCGCCAGAGCGCCCGCAGATGTTTGACGACGTTCTCGGTGTTCACCTAGTGTCTCCTGAGCATGAAGCCGACGACCACGCCGAGCGCGAAGGCGGATGCGAGCGAGGCAACCGGTCGCCCGGTGACGAAGTCGTGAAGCTGGTCCTGCTCGTCGCTGACGGTCTCGCCGAGTTCGGCCAGCGCCGCCTTGATCTGGTCGGCGAGCGCCTCGGTGCGTTGCTTCGACGTGTCGAAGATCTGCTCGCCGGCGGTGCTCAAAAGACGTGTGACGTCGATCTTCAGCGCCTGCAATTCGTCGCTCATCTTGCCGGTGTCGAACATTGGCTGTCTCCCCTGAACGAGGAAAGCATAAGCGTGCCGGGTCCCCGGCTTTTGATTTGCGTCAACGGGCCGTGGACCTGTCTTTGAGGCAGGTCAATCGGTTACGGTGACGGCAGCCTAGAACGCAAATGACCGGGGACAGACGTCCCGGAGAGGATATGAGCGTGAATTCCGAACCTCTGCTGCTCGCTACGCCTACGGGGGATGCGCTCGAGTTGCGCCCCGAGGGGCCCTGGATCGCCGCCAACGTCACCGCCCTCGAAACGCTGTCGCGTTCTGTCGCGGCGGATGTCGATCGCTTCCGGGCTGTCAAGCTCGATCTGTCCGGCATCAGTGCGCTGGATACGCTCGGCGCCTGGATCCTCGAAAAACTCTCGCGCAAGGCCGCCGCGGCGGGCCGGCGCGCCGAGATCGTCGGGGTGGCCGATCAATTCAGTGGCCTGCTGGAAGAGGTGCATCAGGTCAACCGCAACACGCCGGTGCCGGCGGCCGCCGGAAATCCATTGCTGGTCAGGCTGGGCGATCTCGGCAAGGCGACGGTCGGCGCGCGGGAAGACGTCGCGGTGTTTCTCCAGATGCTGGGCGCCCTGTTCCTGGCGGTGCTCGGCGTCCTGCGCCATCCGCGGTCGCTGCGGCTGACCTCGCTGGTCTATCAGCTCTACCGGATTGGCTGGCAGGCGATTCCCATCGTCATGCTGATCACCTTCCTGATCGGTGCGATCATCGCCCAGCAGGGGTTCTTCCATTTCCGCAGGTTCGGCGCGGAATCCTACACCGTCGACATGGTCGGCATCCTCGTGCTGCGCGAACTGGGCGTCCTGATCGTGGCGATCATGGTCGCGGGCCGTTCGGGCAGCGCCTACACCGCCGAACTCGGTTCCATGAAGATGCGCGAGGAGATCGATGCGCTCTCGACCATGGGGCTGGATCCGGTTCACGTGCTGATCCTGCCGCGCGTCGCGGCGCTCGTCATCGCCCTGCCGATCCTGGCCTTCATCGGGTCGCTCGCCGCGCTCTATGGCGGCGGGCTCGTGGCCCAGTTCTACGGCGACATGGGGCCGGCGATCTACATCGCGCGGCTGCACGATGCCATCTCCGTCACCCATTTCGAGGTCGGCATCCTCAAAGCGCCGTTCATGGCGCTGGTGATCGGGATCGTCGCCTGCAGCGAGGGATTGCGCGTCAAGGGCAGTGCGGAATCGCTGGGACGGCAGACCACGACCTCGGTCGTGAAGTCGATCTTCCTGGTGATCGTGCTCGATGGCCTGTTCGCGATCTTCTTCGCCTCGATCGGGATGTGATCATGCCGGAGCCGCAGCAGGACTTTGCGATCCGGGTCCGCGATCTCGTGGTCGGTTTCGGGCGCCAGACGGTGCTCGATCAATTGTCGCTCGACGTTCGCCGCGGGGAGATCCTCGGGCTGGTCGGCGCATCCGGCGGCGGCAAGTCGGTGCTGATGCGCACCATCATCGGTCTCATTCCGCGGCGCAGCGGCATCATCGAGGTGATGGGGCAGGAGATCGGCGGAACGAATGACAGCCCGATGCTGCATGCCGCGACCAAATGGGGCATCCTGTTCCAGCAGGGTGCGCTGTTCTCGTCGCTGACGGTCCGGCAGAACGTGCAGTTTCCCTTGCGCGAGAATCTCGTGCTGTCCCAGGAGCTGATGGACGAGATCGCGACCGCCAAGCTCGAGATGGTGGGATTGCGCCCCGAGGACGGCGACAAATATCCGGCGGAGCTGTCCGGCGGCATGACCAAGCGCGTGGCGCTGGCGCGTGCGCTCGCGCTCGATCCGCCGATCGTGTTCCTGGACGAGCCGACCTCGGGCCTCGATCCCATCGCGGCCGGCGATTTCGATGCGCTGATCCGCACCCTGCAGAAGACTCTCGGTCTTACCGTATTCATGGTGACCCATGATCTGGCCAGCCTCACCACCGTCTGCGACCGCGTTGCCGCGCTCGCCGACGGCAAGATCGTCGCGATCGGGCCGATGCGCGATCTCCTGAAATCCGAGCATCCCTGGGTGCGCGCCTATTTCCACGGCAAGCGCTCGCAGATGCTGCAACCCCAGATGAGATGAGAGATGGAAACCCGTGCTCCCTACGTGCTGATCGGCACCTTCGTGCTGGCCGCGATCCTGGCCGTGTTCGGCTTCGTCTACTGGCTGAACAACACTGGCGGCATCGGGCCGCGCACGAATTACCATGTGCAGTTCCAGGGGCCGGTTCCGGGCCTCCTGGTCGGTGCCGGCGTGCTGTTCAACGGCATCCGCGTCGGGGAGGTGACCCAGCTCGGTCTTGCGCCGGACAATCCGCGCTTCGTCAACGCCATCGTCGCGGTCGCCACCACGACGCCGGTCCGCGCCGATACCAAGGTCGGCCTCGATTTCCAGGGCCTGACCGGCGTGCCGGTCGTGACGCTCGAGGGCGGGACGATCGTAGCGAAATCGAATGAGCCGCTGACCCTCGTCGCCGAGGCCGGCGCCGGCCAGAGCATGACCCAGGCGGCGCGCGATGCGCTGCGGCGGGTGGATTCCGTGCTTCAGGACAATTCCGGTCCCCTCAAGGACACGATCGCCAACTTCAAGACCTTTTCCGACGGGCTCGCGCGCAACACCGGCAAGGTCGACGGCATCCTCGCCGGCCTCGAAAAGATGACGGGCGGCGGCACGCCGGCCCCGAAGGTCACCTACGACCTTCGCGCGCCGCAGAATGTGGGACCGGTCGGCAAGACGCTCTCCGCCTCGCTGGCGCTGCCCGAGCCGACGGCGGTGGCGATGCTGCAGACCCAGCGCATGCTGTTCGCGCCGGTCGGCGACAATCCCGGCTTCGCGGAGTTTCTCTGGGCCGACAGCATTCCGAAGCTGTTGCAGGCACGACTGATCGACAGTTTCGAGAACTACGACATTGCCCATGCTCCCTTGCGCACCGGCGATCTCGGACAGGCGGACTATCAGCTGCTGATCGATGTCAGGCGTTTTCGCATCGCCACCGATGGCGGCGCGCAGGTCGAGATCGGACTGTCGGCGCGCATCGTCGACAAGACCGGCAAGGTCGTTGCCTCGCGCCTGATCGAGGCGAGCGAGAAGCTCGACAAGGTCGAGCCGAATGCCGCGGTTGCGGCGTTCGACGCGGCGTTTGCCCGGATTGCACGGGAACTGATCGGCTGGACGGTGCAGTCGGTGTGAGTTCGAGGGGGCGCTTCGGGCGCTATTCGAGCGTCTTCAGGTAGGACAGCAGATCGTGGATCTGGTCGGGGTTGAGCTGGAAGACGGGCATGTCGGCGTGGCCGGTGGTGATGCCTTCGGCCAGCGCCTCGCCCAGCGTCTCGATCGGATAGCGCTTGTGCAATGTCCGCAGCGGCGGCGCGATCCCGAGTGGGCTCTCCGAGATCCGGTCGATCGCGTGGCAGCGTCCACAATTTGCCTTGGCGAAGGCCTGGCCGCGCTGCTCCGCAGTCGGCGCGGCAAGCGCAGGTGTGATCAGCAGCAGCCCGATGAGGCCGTGACGCAGCGCGCTTTGCAGCATGGAGGCATTCCCGTCGAAAGTCGCAGGCAGAATAGGTCGGCGATGTGGTCCGGGCTTGATCTGCGTCAATCGCCATTGGCGCGGTGCAGTAAAATGCAGGCGGCGCGGCGGAACGGCCATCCAGGCCTGACCTGAAGGCCGCCGGCGCCTGGAGCGGTGGATGAAGGCTTCCCTGGTGATGATCGAGCCGAATGGCCATTACTGTAGCGATTGCGCGGTCCGCGACTTCGCAGTCTGTTCGTCGCTGGACCCCGCCGAACTCCGGGAACTCGAGCATCTCGGCCGCCGCGTCCATTTCGCGGCCGGCGAGACCGTCTTCTCCGAAGAGGACATCACCAGTTCCTTCTACAACGTGCTCGAGGGCGTCATGCGGCTTTACAAGCTGCTGCCGGACGGCCGGCGGCAGATCGTGGGATTCGCGCTGCCCGGCGATTTCCTCGGCATGAACGTCTCCGGCCGTCACAATTTCTCGGCTGATGCGATCGGTCACGTGACGGTGTGCCAGTTCGCCAAGACGCCGTTCGGGCGCTTCATCGAGGACCGCCCCCATCTGCTCCGGCGCATCAACGAACTGGCCATTCGCGAACTGAGCCAGGCGCGCGACCACATGGTCCTGCTCGGGCGCCGCTCGGCGGACGAGAAGGTTGCGACCTTCCTGCTCGGCTGGCGGGATCGCCTGTGCGCGCTCAAGGCCCCCTCGGACACGGTTCCCTTGCCGATGAGCCGCCAGGACATCGCGGACTATCTCGGTCTGACCATCGAAACCGTCAGCCGCACCTTCACCAAGCTGGAGCGTCACGGCGCCATCGAGATCATCCATGGCGGCATCAGCCTGATCGATTCCGCCCGGGTCGAGGCCCTGGCTGCCGCCTGAGCCTGGAGCATCACCCGATTTGATCTCGATCAAGGACGCCGGTTCCATCCTGTCGATAATGCCCCAAAATAAACCAAGGGGGATGACGATGCCGACGGATGCCTTGCTCGTGAGTGTCGCCGTGGTGGCCATGTTCGTCGTGTTCGCAGCGGCGCTGGTCTGGGCCGATCACCAAACCCGCCATCTCGGTCCCAATCTCAGGCGCTGACCCTGGCGTCAGGGGCATGACTCCCTAGCGCCTGCGCACAACCAGCGTGCAGGCCATGCAACTCTGCATTAGCGGGGTGCATGGATTCACCCCCGCGGCTGCGTTGCGGAATGTGCGTTGAATCGGCTTGATTTGCCTAAAAGGCCGCGCGCGCGCTTTCCGGTTGAAAAGCCTGGCAACGTTGACTACGCAGGAACTCCACTGCCTTGCAGTTTCAGGAGTGCCGCGGCGTGCCACAGGACAAGACCGGCGACCCCCGACAATCAGCGGGCAACAAGCTTTCGGTTCTGCGCAAGCATCCGATCTTCGCGGATCTGGAGCCTGACGCGCTCGACCAGCTTTGCCGCTATGCCAAGCACACCACAATCAAGCGTGGCGCGACCATCGCGGCCAAGGGCGATCCCGGCAACAGCCTGTTCGCCGTCATCACCGGGACAGTGAAGATTTCCTCTTCGGGGCCAGATGGTCGCAATGCCATTCTGAATTTGATCGGCCCGGGAGAAATTTTTGGCGAGATAGCGGTGCTCGACGGAGCACCGCGCTCGGCTGACGCGACCGCCAATACCAATTGCGAACTCTACATCATCGACCGGCGCGACTTCCTTCCCTTCGTGAAGAGCCAGCCGGCGCTGGCGATGAAGTTCATCGAACTGCTTTGCGCGCGGCTGCGCTGGACCAGCCAGCAGGTCGAGCAGGTGATCCTGCAGAACCTGCCGGGCCGGCTGGCGAGCGCGCTGCTCGGTCTCACCGAGGAGCGCAAGCTCGACTCCGGCAGCGGCACGCTCGCCATCACGCAGCAGGAAATCAGCGAGATGGTCGGTATGACGCGCGAGAGCATCAACAAGCAATTGCGGGCCTGGGCCGGCCGCAACTGGGTTCGCCTCGAGCATGGTGCCATCGTCGTGCTCGACAGCAATGCGTTGCGCGAACTCGTCGACACCGGTGTTGATGGCGCATGACTCCGCTCTCGGGGGCGCGCCCTAGTCGTCGATGATGGCGACCGCGCGGGTCCAGCCTGCGGACGCGCGTTCGATCTTCACCGGAAAGCACGACACCATGAAGCCGGTCGAGGGCAGGCTTTCGAGATTGTGCAGCTTCTCGAGATGGCAATAGCCGATGTGCCGTCCGGCCTTGTGACCTTCCCAGATCAGGCGCGCATCTTTCGTTTCGGCGTATCGCTTGGCGGTGTAGACGAACGGCGCGTCCCAGCTCCATCCGTCCGTGCCGGTCAGCCGCACGCCGCGCTCGAGCAGATACATGGTGGCCTCATAGCCCATGCCGCAGCCTGAGCTGACATAGTCGGGCTGGCCGAACCGTTCTCCGGCGCGCGTGTTCACGACGACGATCTCGAGCGGAGACAGCGTGTGGCCGATGCGCGTGAGTTCGCTTGCGACGTCCTCGGCCGTCGCCACATGGCCGTCCGGCAGATGCCGGAAGTCGAGCTTCACCCCTGGCTGAAAACACCATTCCAGCGGGACCTCGTCGATGGTCCACGACCGCTCGCCGCGATTCATGGTCGGGTGGAAGTGCCAGGGCGCATCGAGATGCGTGCCGTTGTGGGTCGACAGCGAGACCTGCTCGACGGCCCAGCCCTGTCCGTCCGGCAGGTCGTGCGCCGTCAATCCCTCGAAGAATTGCAGCATCCGCGGCAATCCCTGCTGGTGATCGATATACTGGATGGCGGGATGATTGCCGGGCGGGTCGGAGATCACGTCGTTGCGCAGTGGCACGGAGATGTCGATCAGCTTCCGCGGCATGGGCGTTTCCCGGCATGTTTGAGGTGATTGGCGGCATCTTGAAAGACCTCGATCTGCGGCGTCAAGAGACGGACCGGCGCGGTACTTCGCCTCCCACGTGCTGCCCCGGGTTGGGTCCGGGTTCGTCATCGATGCAACTCCGGCATTGATCGATGCCGGATTTGGCTTGGACAGGGAATGCCGGCGGCCCTAGGGACGACAATGGTGCTTGACTTCACGCGCGAAGTGGAGCGACCCAAGACGGCCGGCGGCAACGCCTAACGACGACACAATCAATTCAGGAGGAAGCCCAGATGAAGACATTGATCGGTATCATCGCAGCCGCCGCGCTGGCGGTTTCCGCGCCCGTGGCGACCGCCCGCGATTTCCGCTCCGCCGACATCCATCCCGCCGATTATCCGACCGTCGAGGCCGTCAAATTCATGGGCAAGCAGCTCGCGGCGGCGAGCGGCGGCAAGCTCGGCGTCAAGGTGTTTCCCAACGGCGCGCTCGGCTCAGAGAAGGACACCATCGAGCAGCTGAAGATCGGCGCGCTCGACATGATGCGGATCAACGCATCGCCCCTGAACAATTTCGTGCCCGAGACCATCGCCCTGTGCCTGCCCTTCGTCTTCCGCGACACGCAGCACATGCGCACCGTGCTCGACGGCCCGATCGGTGACGAAATCCTGGCTGCGATGGAGCCCGCCGGGCTCGTCGGCCTTGCCTATTACGACAGCGGCGCGCGCTCGATCTACACCGTCAAGGGGCCGGTCAAGTCGCTCGCCGACCTCAAGGGCCTGAAGATCCGCGTCCAGCAGTCGGACCTCTGGGTCGGCATGATCCAGAGCCTGGGGGCCAACCCGACGCCCATGCCGTATGGCGAGGTCTACACCGCCCTGAAGACCGGCCTCGTCGATGCCGCCGAGAACAACTGGCCGTCCTACGAATCCTCGCGTCATTTCGAGGCCGCCAAGTTCTACAACATCACCGAACACTCGCTGGCGCCCGAGGTGCTGGTGATGTCCAAGAAGGTCTGGGACACGCTGAGCAAGGAGGACCAGGCCATGGTCCGCAAGGCCGCCAAGGAATCGGTGCCCGTCATGCGCAAGCTCTGGGACGAGCGCGAGCAGGCCTCGCGCAAGACCGTCGAGGCGGCCGGTGCGCAGGTGATCACGATCGCCAACAAGCAGGAATTCGTCGATGCGATGAAGCCTGTCTATGACAAGTTCGCCGGTGACGAGAAGCTCAAGGGCCTCGTCAAGCGGATCCAGGACACGAAGTAAGACCGCAGGCGTGCGGATCCGGCTTCGCCGATCGGTGAGGCCGTATCCCGCGCCAGGAGTGCCCGCATGACCGATCCCCACGTCGCAAGCCACGAGCAGGAGCCCGCCGGACGCCCGTCGACCGGCCTGCTCTCGCGCATCAACGCTCCGATCGCGCGCGCAGGCATGTATCTCTCGGTGACCGGTCTGCTCGTCATCGTCACCATCGTGTTCTACCAGGTGTTCGGCCGCTACGTGCTCAACTCCAGCCCGACCTGGACGGAGAATCTCGCGCTGGTCCTGATCCTCTATGTCACGCTGATCGGCGCGGCCGTCGGCGTGCGCGATGCCGGCCACATCGGCATGGACAGCCTGCTCGTCATGCTTCCCGATCATGTCAGGGAGAAGATCGAACTCGTCATCCACGTCCTGGTGGCCGTGTTCGGCATCGCGATGGCCTACAATGGCTGGATCCTGGGGGCCTCGGTCGGCACGGTGAAGATCCCCAATCTCGGCCTTCCCGAAGTGATCCGCTACGTGCCGCTGATCGCCTCGGGGGTGCTGATCGTCTCTTTCTCGATCGAGCACATCATTGCGCTGCTGCGCGGCGAAGAGGTCGTCCCGTCATGGAACTGATCATCCTCGGCCTCTCGTTCTTCGGCTTCCTCATCCTCGGCGTTCCCGTCGCCTTTGCGATCGGCCTCTCGGCGATCTGCACCATCCTCTACGAGGGCCTGCCGGTCGCCGTCATCTTCCAGCAGATGATGTCGGGAATGAACATCTTCTCGTTCCTCGCCATCCCGTTCTTCGTCTTCAGCGGCGAATTGATGCTGCATGGCGGCGTTGCCGACAAGATCGTCCAGCTCGCCAAGAATCTCGTCGGGCACATCCGCGGCGGGCTCGGCATGTCGAACGTGGTGGCCTGCACGCTGTTCGGCGGCGTCTCCGGCTCGCCCGTGGCCGACGTGTCGGCGATGGGCGCGGTGATGATCCCGATGATGAAGAAGGAAGGGTTTGACACCGACTACGCCGTCAACGTCACCACCCACGCCTCGCTGGTCGGGGCGTTGATGCCGACCAGCCACAACATGATCATCTATGCGCTTGCCGCGGGCGGCAAGGTGTCGATCGGTGCGCTGATTGCCGCCGGTATCATGCCCGCGCTCGTGCTGATGGCCTGCATGCTGGTCGCCGCCTATGCGGTGGCCGTGAAGCGCGGTTACCCCGCCGGCAAATTCCCCGGCTGGGCCGAGGTGTTCCGCTCGCTGGCGGCGGCGCTGCCCGGCCTTCTGATCGTCGGCATCATCCTGGCCGGCATCCTGTCCGGCGTCTTCACGGCAACGGAGTCGGCCGCGGTTGCTGTCACCTATACGATCCTGCTGACCTTCTTCATCTATCGCACCATGACGCTGCCGAACTTCCTCCGGGCCGCAGCGAAAGCCGTGAAGACGACGGGCGTCGTACTGCTGCTGATCGGCGTCTCCACGATGTTCCAGTATCTGATGGGCCTGTACGAGGTGGCCGACCTCGCCGGCGCGATGATGAGCAAGGTGTCATCGCAGCCGTGGGTGATCTTCCTGCTCATCAACGTCATCCTGTTCCTGCTCGGCACCTTCATGGACATGGCGGCGACCATCCTGATCTGCACGCCGATTTTCCTGCCGATCGCGATGAAGGCCGGCATGGATCCGGTTCAGTTCGGCATGCTGATGCTGATCAACTGCGCCCTCGGATTGAATACCCCGCCGGTCGGGACCACCCAGTTCGTGGGCTGCGCCATCGGCGGCATCTCGGTCGGCGCGGTGATGCGGACCATCCTGCCGTTCTATACCGCGCTCATCGCAGCCCTGATGTTCGTGACCTATGTCCCCGCTTTCTCGCTGTGGCTGCCCCGCCTGCTGATGGGCTACAAGGGTTAGCAACAGCAGAGGGAGACAACGTTCGTGACCGACTATCGCAAGCTCTTCGATCTCACCGGCAAGACGGCGGTGGTGCTCGGCGCCGCCTCGGGCATCGGCAAATCCTCCGCCGAGGCGCTCGCCGGGCTCGGCGCGCGTGTCGTTTGCGCCGACCGGGCGCTGGAGGGCGCGGAGGGGACGGCGGCCGGCATCCGTGAGAAGGGCGGCTGGGCCGAGGCGGCGGCATGCGACGCCGCCAAGGCCGCGGACGTCCATGCGCTGGCAAAGACCGTGATGGCGAAGTTTCCGCGGCTGGACATCGCCGTGACGACGCCCGGTCTCAACATCCGCAAGACGATCCTCGACTATACCGACGAGGACCTCGATCGCGTCCTCACCCTCAATGTCAAGGGCACGGTCTGGTTCTTCCAGGCCTTCGGCCACATCATGGTCGAACAGAAGGGCGGCAGCATCATCGCCTGCTCCTCGGTGCGCGCGGTGACGATCGAGCCGGGCCTTGGCGTTTACGGCTCGACCAAGGCGGCGATCGGCCTCCTGGTGAAGGGCTTTGCCTCCGAGGTCGGCCATGCCGGGGTACGCGTCAACGCGATCGCGCCGAGCATCGCCGAGACGGCGCTGACAGGGCCCTTCAAGCAGCGCCCCGACATCTACAATCTCTATGCCGGCCACACCGTGTTCAACCGCTGGAGCAGCTCCGACGAGGTCGCGACCGCCGTGGCTTATCTCGCCTCGGATGCCGCGAGCTATGTCAGCGGCTCTACGCTGTTCGTCGATGGCGGCTGGACCGCGGTCGACGGCCCGCCCACCGGCCTTACCCAACTGCACAAATAAGGCTGCCGGTTCGGCCGACCTCGTCCGACGGAATCTGGTCTTCGGCGCGGGATCCGGGCAAAATCGCATGGGAAATGCCGGATAAATGCGCTCGGCTGGCCGGTAATTTGGTGTTACGAAATTGGCATGAACGAGCGCGCCAAGATCGATATCCGCCACTCCACCTGCCCGCATGACTGCCCTTCGGCATGTGCCCTCGATATCGAGGTGATCGAGGGGCGGACCATCGGGCGGGTTCGAGGCTCGAAAAAGCAGACCTACACGGCCGGCGTGGTCTGCGCCAAGGTCGCCCGCTATGCCGAGCGGATTCATCATCCGGAGCGGCTGATGCATCCGATGCGCCGCACCGGTCCGAAGGGCTCAGGGCAGTTCGCGCGGATCTCCTGGGACGAGGCGCTTGACGAGATCGGGCATCGCTTCAACGCCGCCGAGCGCGAGTTCGGCGCGGAAGCGGTCTGGCCCTATTATTACGCCGGCACCATGGGTCTGGTGATGCGCGACGGCCTCAACCGCCTCACGCACGTCAAGAAATATTCCCGTTTCTATTCGACGATCTGCGCGAACGTGGCCCGTATCGGCTACGCCGTCGGCACCGGCAGGATCGCCGGCGTCGATCCGCGCGAGATGGCGCTGTCCGATCTCGTGGTGATCTGGGGCACCAATCCCGTCAACACCCAGGTCAACGTGATGACGCATGCCGCGCGCGCCCGCAAGGAGCGCGGCGCCAAAATTGCGGCGGTCGACATCTACGACAACGAGACCATGAAGCAGGCCGATATCAGGATCATCCTGCGGCCGGGCACCGACGGTGCCTTCGCCTGCGGCGTCATGCACGTGCTGTTCCGCGACGGCTATGCCGACCGCGCCTATCTCGACAAGTACACCGACTGTCCGGCCGAACTCGAGGCGCATCTGAAGACGCGTACGCCCGAATGGGCCTCCGCCATCTGCGGCGTCCCGGTGTCCGAGATCGAGGCGTTCGCCAAGGCGGTCGGCGAGACCAAGCGCACCTTCGTCCGGCTCGGTTACGGTTTCACCCGCTCGCGCAACGGCGCGACGCAGATGCACGCGGCCCTCTGCATTCCCGCCGTGACGGGCGCTTGGCAGTACGAGGGCGGCGGCGCCTTCTTCAACAATTTCGCGCTATGGCACTTCGACGAATCCCTGATCGAGGGCCACGGCGCGATCGACAAGACGACCCGCGCGCTCGACCAGTCGCAGATCGGCCGCATCCTGACCGGCGATCCCGTGGCCCTGCACGGCAAGGGGCCGGTCAAGGCGATGCTGATCCAGAACACCAATCCCATGACCGTGGCACCGGAGCAGGCGCTGGTCCGGCAGGGCTTTGCGCGCGAGGATTTGTTCGTCGCGGTGCACGAGCAGTTCATGACCGAGACGGCGGCGATGGCCGACATCGTACTGCCGGCGACGATGTTCATGGAGCACGACGACCTCTATTACGGCGGCGGCCACCAGCACATTTCGGTCGGCGCGAAGCTGATCGACCCACCCGGCGAATGCCGCTCCAATCATGAGGTGTTGCAGGCGCTCGCGCCGCGGCTCGGTGCGAAGCACCCGGGCTTCGAGATGACGCCGCGCGAACTGATCGACGCCACCCTCAAGCTGAGCAAGCACGGCGATATCGCCGGGCTCGAAGCCGATCTCTGGCGCGATCTGCAGCCGGACTTCCGCACCTCGCACTATCTCGACGGCTTCGCCCATGCGGACGGCAAGTTCCATTTCAAGGCGGATTGGGCGCATCCGCCCTTCGGTCTGACCATGGGGGATATCGCCGGCATGCCGTCGCTGCCGGACCATTGGGCCGTGATCGAGCAGGCCGACGCGGCGCATCCGTTCCGGCTGGCGACGAGCCCCTCGCGCAGTTTCCTCAACTCGACCTTCAACGAGACGCCATCGTCGCTGGCGCGCGAGGGCAGGCCCAGCGTGATGATTCATCCGATCGATGCCGCGGCGCTCGGCATCGCCGACGGCGATGCGGTGACGCTCGGCAATGTGCGCGGAGAGACCTCGCTGGTCGCTAAACTGTTCGAGGGCGTACAGCGCGGCGTGCTGATCGCGGAATCCGTTCATCCCAACAAGAATCACATCGGCGGCCGCGGCATCAACATGCTGACCGGCGCGGACACCATCGCCCCGATCGGCGGTGCGGCCTTTCACGACAACAAGGTCTGGATCCGGAAGGCCGCCGCTCAGGGCGTGCACTCCGTGACGCCGTAGCCCGCGAATTCCCTGGCGATGTCGGGGTTCATCGATTTCGCCTGCGCGATGTCGGTGGTGCCGTCGCCGCCGCCCCTGCGGGTGGCGATGCCGCGGCCGAACAGCGAGGACGAGGAGCGCGGGTTGCGCTGGATCGCATCGGTGTAATCCTTGATCGCCTCCGCATGTTGGCCGAGCTTGAGGTTGACCAAGCCGCGGCTGTCGAGCGCATCGCTCAATCCCGGATCGATCCGCAGCGCCTGGTTGCAGTCGGCGAGCGCGCCTTGCAGGTCGCCTGTCGCGGCCCGTGTCCAGCAGCGATTGTTGAGGGCCTCCGCATCCTGCGGCGTGCGGCTGATGACGGTGTCGAAATCCTGCATCGCCAGCGCATAGGCCCGCTTCACCGCATAGACCTGGCCGCGCTTGTAGCGCGAGAGAGTATCATTCGCGTTCGCCGCGATTTTGCGCGTGAGATCGGCGATGACGGCGTCCCGGGCGAGATCCTCCGTCTTCGGGGCTGGGGCGGGCTGCGGAACCTCGCAGATCTGCTTGGCCGGCTCCTTTTTCGCCGTCTGGTCCGCGCCCTTGTCGCCCGGAGTTTGGGCGACCGGTGCTGCAAACGCGAACTCTGTGGTCAGCGACGACGACAACCACGGCACCTGTTCCCGGTTGGTCGCCGTGAGCACGCCGTTCCTGGTGTTGATCAGGGCCTGCTCGGCCGTGATCTTCGGCGCGCGGATCTCGCGCAGCAATTCGGTGACGAACAGGCTGCGATCGGTCTTGCCAGCCGGCGCGACCGCGCCGAGCGCGGCCGAATAGAGCACCAGCGAATTGCCGGGGGCGATCACCGGCGCCAGGCCGGCCGAATAGCGGCGAAAGCGCCGCTCGAACGGATTGCGACGCGAGGCATCGATCAGCGCGATCTTGATCGCGGCGCCGCGCGTGTTCATCTCCGCGAGGATGGCATCGAGCGCGAAGCCGTCGCGCGAGACGTCCGGCTCGGTCCAGATCTGCGCGTCGACCGGCAACAGATAGGTCTGGCGGTTGGACTGGATGCCGAAGCCGTCAAAGAAGATCAGCGCGACCGCACCGCGCTCGATCCGTGCATAGAACCGCTCCAGCGCCTGCCGCATCGCGTCGCCGGTGAGGTTGGCCTGGCGATCGACCGTGAAACCGCTGCGAGTCAGCTCCTGGGCGACGTCCTGGATGTCGTTGGCGACTTCGTTGAGGACGAATTCGTTGTCGGGATATCTTGCATTTCCGATCACGAGCGCGAGCTTGGTGACATCGGCCGCGCGGCTTGCGGCGCCGCCGCCGAGCAGGGCCAGGCCGGCCAGCACCACCATGATCGCGGCGCGCATGAGCTTGCTCATCGGTGATTGATCTCCCGTCCCACGATAGCGGTCGCCCTCCGCAATTCAATGGCGAAGCCGAGTTGCGCGCACACGCTATGGTGACGCTGCATCGCAAATTGCCCTTGCGCCGCGCGCCCGACCTGCCGCAAATGGCGACAAAATCGGAAGCTGAGGAAGCGAGCGAGCCATGACCGACACCCCCGTCATCACCGAAAAGCGCGGGCAGGCCTTCTGGATCACCATCAACCGCCCCGAGAAACGCAACGCGCTGAACGGCGACGTGATCGCCGGCATCAGCAAGGCCTATCGCGATGCGCATGACGACAAGGACGTCCGCGTCATCGTGCTGACGGGCGCGGGCGACAAGGCGTTCTGCGCCGGTGCCGACCTGCAGAATTCCGGCGCCGCTTTCGCGATGGATCATTCCAAACCAAATGTCGACTATGCCGATCTGTTACGTTTGTCACAGAACGCCACCAAGCCCTCGATTGCGCGGGTCGGCGGCGTCTGCATGGCCGGTGGCATGGGTCTTCTGTGCATGACCGACATGGCGATCGCGGCCGACCATGTCGTCTTCGGACTGCCCGAGGTGAAGGTCGGCGTCTTCCCGATGCAGGTGCTCAGCCTCCTGCAATCGATCGCGCCGTCGCGCCTCGTCAACGAATGGGCGCTGACCGGCGAGCCGTTCGACGCCCGGGCGGCGCAGGCTGCGGGCCTGCTCAACTACGTGGTGCCGGCGGCCGAGTTGGACGCCAAGGTCGACTGGCTGATCGGCCGCCTCGTCGACAAGTCGCCGACCGCGATCCGCCGCGGCAAATACGCCATGCGCGCGATCGCCTCGATGTCGTTCGACGAGAGCATCGCCTACACCGAAAGCCAGATCGCGCTGCTCGCCATGACCGAGGACGCGAAGGAAGGCCTCAAGGCCTTCAGCGAGAAACGCAAGCCGGTCTGGACGGGGCGCTGAGGGGGCTCGGTGCCTCGTTCCGGGGCAGGCCGGGACCCATGCCGCAGGGACGGGGTCACGGGTAGGCAATCTCGATCGCAAACATCGGCAGACCCAGTCGCCGGCCCGGCGAGCCGGGCTCGACAAGTTCCTGCGCGATCAGGACGAGGTCGGCGATGCCGGACGCCGTCGCCGGCAGTTCGGCTTGAAGCACGATGTCGGCGGATGCGGCAACGTCTATCGCCACCGTCTTGCCGCCGACCGTCACGGCCTGGAGATGCCGGGCCGCCAGTCCCGGTCGCAGCCCGCGCGTGACGATCCCGACCGTCACCTTGCGACCGGCCGCGAGCCGCAGCAGAAGGGCCGGGTGGCTCCAGCGCATGGCCGCGCTGCCGACATGTTCCAGCGCATGAAGCCCGATGATGGCGTGCCGCGTCAGTTCGGCCGCGGGAATCGTCAGGCTCGCGGTGACGGGCGGCAGCGGGTTGTCCATCATCCACCGCATCTTCTCGGCTCGCACGATGTCCTGATGCGAGGTCGCGAACAAGGTCCAGGCGGTGTCCTTCGAGATCGGCGTCCGCATGATGCGAAAGGCGTCGAACTTGATCCGTGCAAGCAGCCATGCCCTGCGCAGCCGGAGCGGAACCAGCGAGGGCAACAGCCGCGCTGCCTGCCGCCACAATGGCGCCGCGCCGCCGGGCCGCCGGATGGACATGGTCACAGAGCTTCTGAGCAGGCTAAAGGCAGTCGCAGCCGGCAGGATCGGCTTGACACCGTGGAATGGCGAGGGACCGAAGTAGCTCTCGAAGAACTCCCTGTCGGGCACCGTGCTGCGGGCTCGCAGCTCGCCGCGGGCGTAATCGGTGGTGTCCTCGATGTGACACGACATGTCGGTCGAGTCTTCGTGCAGAAGTCCGGACGAGGGCAGGGCCGAGATGCCGACACTGCGCTGATGCAAGCGGGCCGATAGCAGCGCCGGACCGAACTGGCCGAAAGGCGCGATCGGTCCGAGCCGCTCGAAGACGTCCCGGCGCAGCGCGAAAGCCGTTCGGTGCAGGCGTTGCCAGGTGGTGGGCCGCGCCCAATCCTGCTGGATCTGCGCGAACCATCGTTTCATCAGCCGGGCCACGCGGTAGCTGTCCGGATTGCCGATCCGGAAATTGCAGGCGCGTTTGTCCGGATTGGCTTCGATCCACGCCACCAGAGTCGCCAGCGCATCGCGTTCCGGCCAGCCATGCGCCTCGACGAAGAGCAGCCAGGGGGCCGCGGCCGCACCTGCCGCCGCGTTCCAGAGTTGCGTGTCCTGGGTGGCCTGGGGAACGCGCACGATCCTGTCGAAGGGACGCAGCACCTGCTGCAATCCGGTCTCGTCCAGCGGCGCGTCCGTGCTGGCGGCGACGACAATCTGAAACTGTTCTGCGGCGATGCCCTGCTGATGCTCGATCCATTTGCGGATGTGCGCCGTGACGTCGCCCCGCACGTCGAAGACGGGATAGAGAATCGACACCAGCGGGCCATCGTCCCGCCGCGCCGGCGAGGTCGTCGCGGCGTCGGCGCCAGTGTCGGCGGCGGGTGAACCTTGGACCATGGCGAGCAGCTTCCGCTTGTTGGCGAGACCTAGCGTCCAATTGGCGTGGAACAGGAAGGGCTGGAGTTCGTCCTCCATCGCCACCGGCGGTATGCATTCGTTCTGCATGATGCGGTAGCCGAGACCGTTGACGAACAGCGTCTCGGGCAGCAGGTAGACGTCCTTCAGCCAGCTAGGATCCTCGGCAAGGACCACCTTGCAGGCCGTCTGATCGTCGAGCCGGTCGCCGCGCCGGGCGAGCAGGATCTCCAGAAAGGCGATCGCTCGATTGCACCGGCGAACCGAGACGAACCCGCAGCACAGGACCGGCGGAAAGCACGGCAATCCCTCGGTCTGGAACGCCAGCGGATAATGTTCGGCCACGTCTGCGAGGTAGGGGAGCGGGTCACGCAGCCAGCCGATGTCGAGATCGGCGTAGACGACATGCTCATGGCGGTCGAGCAGGCGGCGCAGCAGTCCGATCTTGGCCCAGCAGATATCGTTGAACAGCGGCGTACCGAAGCCGGCATATTGGGCGTCCGCCGTCGAAGGCAGCGAGGTGTCGGCCTCGACGGTGATCCCGGAGGCGTGGGCGGACGCCACGTCGCGGATCGAGGCCGCCGCATCCGGCGGGCAGGCGACGACGATCTGGCCGGGCGCGATTCCGGTCCGCAGAATGCCGGAGAGCGCGTTCGACAGGAAGCTCTCCATGCCGTGCGTGCACAGCATTGCGACGACAGGAGTCGTGGTCCTCGCTGGAGGGATCATGGGCGCCCGGCGTCAACATTCTCGTTCAACGCGGGAGGTTTCCCGCGTGCTCTCTTGTTAACAGGGGCGCATCGGGGAGTCAGCCGGTGCGACCGCTTGTCGCCCGATGATCCCGGCCGCGGTGCGCTTACCCCGCGTTGGGCTTCAGGCCCGCAGCCTGGATGCCCGCCACCGCACACGCCTCGTCATTGTCGGAGGTGTCGCCGGAGACACCGACGGCGCCGAGCAGCGTGGTGCCGTCCAGGATCAGCACGCCGCCGGGGACGGGGACCAGCGCACCCTTTGCCAGGGTGTTCACGGCATCGACGAAGTAAGCCTGTTCCTGGGCGCGCTGGAACAGGGCGCGAGACCCCATGCCCAGCGCGATCGCGCCATAGGCCTTGCCGTGCGCGATCTCGGCGCGCATCAGGCTGGTGCCGTCCTGTGCGGCGGCGAGCTTGATCGCGCCGCGGGCGTCGAGGATGGTGACGACCAGCGGCTTCAGCTT
Source organism: uncultured Bradyrhizobium sp. (assembly GCA_964423245.1). Taxonomy (GTDB): domain Bacteria; phylum Pseudomonadota; class Alphaproteobacteria; order Rhizobiales; family Xanthobacteraceae; genus Bradyrhizobium. The sequence continues at coordinate 140,644 of CAYREH010000006.1, forward strand.
CAGCTCGGCCGCCTTGGCGAAGGCGGCGTCGAGGATCTTGCGGGCGGTGTCGAGGGTGAGGTCGGCCATGGTGTCTAGTCCTTTGCGGTTGGAGAGGTTGAAGCGAGTTCGGCGCGATCGAGGCTGAGCGCCAGCACGCGCGCAACGTGGAGTGCCTCGCGCGCCGCACCGTCATGGATCTGGTGCCGGCAGGATGTGCCGTCGGCGACGACCAGCGTCGTGGCATCGGCGCGCCGCACGGCAGGCAGCAGCGACAGCTCGGCCATCTCGATCGAGGCGCCATACGTATCCGCGCCATAGCCGAACGCGCCAGCCATGCCGCAGCAGCTCGACTCGATGGTCTCGACCTCAAGGCCGGGGACGAGACGCAGCACCTGTTCGACCGGCTTGAACGCGCCGAAGGATTTCTGGTGGCAATGGCCATGCACGAGGGCCTTCTCGGCGACGGGGCCGAGCGGCAATTGCAGTCGTCCGGCCTCGGCCTCGCGCACCAGGAACTCCTCGAAGGTCAGCGCATGCGCGCCGACCGCCCGTGCGTCGTCGTCCTTGCGCAGCGAAGCCAGTTCGTCGCGCAGCGTCAGCAGGCAGCTCGGTTCGAGACCGACGATCGGCACGCCGCGCGCGGCAAAGGGCGCGAAGGCGGCGACGAGCCGGTCGAGTTCGACCCTCGCCTCGTCGACGAGGCCTGCCGAGAGGAAGGTGCGGCCGCAGCACAACGGGCGGTCGCCGCCGACGGGCTTCGGCAGATATACGCGATAGCCGGCGGCCGCGAGCACGCGCAGCGCCGCGTCGAGGTTCTCGCGCTCATAGATGCGATTGAACGTGTCGGCGAACAGCACGATTTCGCGACCGGACTCCGGCCCGATGCTGGCGGCCGGCGGCACGAACACGTCGCTGCGGAAGGCCGGGAGGGCGCGGCGCGCACTGATGCCCGCAATGCGCTCGAACAGCTTCCGCAACAGCGGGCTGCGGTTGCGCAGATTGGCGAGCGGCGCAAAGCGCGAGGCGAGGCCGGCATAGCGCGGGAGGTAGCCGACCAGGCGGTCGCGCAAGGTGAGGCCGTGAGAGGCTGCGCGCGCGGCCAGCACCTCGATCTTCATCTTCGCCATGTCGACGCCGGTCGGGCACTCGTGCCGGCAGGCCTTGCAGGAGACGCAGAGTTTCAACGTCTCCATCATCTCGTCGGATGACAGCGCATCGGGGCCGAGCTGGCCGGAGATCGCGAGGCGCAAGGTGTTGGCGCGGCCGCGGGTGACGTCCTGTTCGTTGCGCGTCGCGCGGTAGGACGGGCACATCACGCCGCCCTCCAGCTTGCGGCAGGCGCCATTGTTGTTGCACATCTCGACCGCGCCCTGGAAGCCGCCGCCGGCGCCGGGCCAGGCGGACCAGTCGAGTTTCGTCTTGAACTCGGCGACGCGATAGTCGGGCTTGAAGCGAAACAGCGAGCGGTCGTCCATCCTGGGCGCGTCGACGATCTTGCCGGGATTGAGCACGCCGTCGGGATCGAAGCGTTGCTTGACCTCCCTGAAATCGGCGACGAGGCGCGCGCCGAACATGCTCTCATGGAATTCCGATCGCACCAGGCCGTCGCCATGCTCGCCGGAATGCGAGCCCTTGTACTCGCGCACAAGCGCGAAGGCTTCCTCGGCGATGGCGCGCATCGCCTTGACGTCCTTCTCCAGCTTGAGGTTCAGCACGGGACGGACATGCAGGCAGCCTTCGGAGGCATGCGCATACATCGTGCCGCTGGTGCCGTGTCTGGCGAACACCTCGTTCAGGCGCTGGGTGTAGTCGGCCAGATGCGGCAGCGGCACCGCGCAGTCCTCGACGAAGGAGACCGGCTTGCCCTCCTGCTTCATCGACATCATGACGTTGAGACCGGCAGCACGGAAATCTGCGATGCCGGCCTGCTGCGCCGGCTCGGTGATCTCGACCACGCCGCCCCATTTGCGCGTCTCGTTGGTCCAGCCGAAGCCGAGATCGCCCATCAGCTCGCCGAGCTGTTTCAGGCGTGCGAGATTGTCGGACTGGTCCTCTTCCGCAAACTCGACCACCAGCACGGCATCCGGATCGCCCTTGATGGCCGCGCCGATGATCGGCCGGAACATCGCGATGTCGCGCCCGAGCGCAAGCATGGTGCGGTCGACCAGCTCGACGGCGATCGGCTTCAGCTTGACCAGATGCTGGGCCGCGTCCATCGCCTCGTAGAAGCTGCCGAAATGGCAGACGCCGAGCGCCTTGTTGCGGATCACGGGCCACAGCTTCAGCTCGACCTTGGTGGTGAAGGCGAGGGTGCCTTCGGAGCCGACCAGGAGATGTGCCATGTTGTTGCGCGCATTGCGCGGCGTGAGCGCATCGAGATTGTAGCCGCCGACCCGGCGCTGCACCTTGGGAAAGCGCGCCGCGATCTCGTCGGCTTCGCGCATGCCGAGATCGAGCATGTCACGGAACAGGGGCCGCGCCTTGTCACCGGCATCGAGGTCGGAGAGATCGCGGGACACTTCGCCAAAACGCATCAGCGTGCCGTCGGCCAGCGCCGCCTCCATCGACAGCGTGTTGTCGCGCATGGTGCCGTAGCGGAGCGAGCGGCCGCCGCAGGAATTGTTACCGGCCATGCCACCGATGGTGGCGCGCGAGGCCGTGGAGACATCGACCGGGAACCAGAGCCCGTGCTTTTTCAGCTGGCGGTTGAGATCGTCGAGCACGATGCCGGGCTCGACCACGCAGGTGCGGCCCTCGACGTCGAGCGACAGGATGCGGTTCAGATGTTTCGAGAGATCGACCACGATCCCGTCATTGACGGTCTGGCCGCATTGCGAGGTGCCGCCGCCGCGCGGGGTCACCTTCCGCCCATCCTCGCGGACGATTGCCAGCGCCCGCAGCGCCTCATCCATGCTGCGGGGCACAACGACGCCATGGGGCATGATCTGGTAAAACGAGGCGTCGGTGGCATAGCGGCCGCGGCTGTAGCGGTCGAACAGAACGTCGCCCGTGATCTCCCGGGACAGACGCGCGGCCAGGCCGTCCCTGGGGGCCGATTCTCGTGAGTTTCCGGCCACTTCCGCCGCCATATTCCGCTCTCGCCTGTTTATCGCCCCCGTCTTGCCTGCCGTCGCGGCCCTTGGCAAGGCGAGCCCTGCTCCCCGTGCATTGACGGCCCCCCTGGGGCGAGGGACAAGGCGAGCGAATAATGATATGCGAGCGGCTCGCCAAAGCGGCGCAAGACTCTAGGACCGGGAAGGACGACCATGACCGTGCACACTGGAAGGCATTTTCTCCAGATTCCAGGACCGACCAATGTACCCGACCGGGTGCTGCGGGCGATGGACATGCCGACGCTGGACCATCGCGGTCCCGAATTCGCCGAGCTCGGTTTCGCCGTTCTGGCCTCGATGCAGCGGGTGTTCCGCACCAAGCAGCCCGTGATCATCTTCCCGTCGTCCGGCACCGGCGCCTGGGAAGCGGCGATGGTCAACGTGTTTTCGCCCGGCGACAAGGTCCTGATGTGCGAGACCGGCCAATTCGCCGTGCTCTGGAAAGCCATCGCCGACAAGTTCAAGCTCGACGTCGACTTCATTGCCGGCGACTGGCGCCATGGCGCCGACCTCGCCGAGATCGAGAAGCGCCTGTCGGCGGACAAGCAGCACGCGATCAAGGCGGTCTGCGTCGTTCATAACGAGACTTCGACCGGCTGCGTGACGCCGCCGCTAGAAGTCCGCAAGCTGCTCGATCGCGTCAAGCATCCGGCGCTCCTCATGGTCGACACCATCTCCGGCCTCGGCTCGATGGAGTACGAGCACGACGCCTGGGGCATCGACGTCTCGGTCGCCGGCTCGCAGAAGGGCCTGATGCTGCCGCCGGGCCTCGGCTTCAACGCCGTCTCGGAAAAGGCGCTCGGCGTTGCCAAGGCCAATCCCGGCATGCGCTCCTACTGGGACTGGCAGGAGGTCATCACCTTCAACAAGCTCGGTACCTTCCCCTATACGCCCGCCACCAATTTGCTCTACGGCCTGCGCGAAGCCGTGAAGATGCTGGAGGAGGAGGGCCTGGAGAATGTCTGGACCCGCCACAAGCGCCACAGCGCGGCGACGCGCGCCGCCGCCAAGGTCTGGGGCCTCGAGACGCAGTGCGCCGATCCCGCCGCGCATTCGCCGGCGCTGACCGGCGTACGCGTGCCTGACGGGCACGATGCCGATGCCTTCCGCAAGGTGGTGCTGGAGAACTTCGACATGTCGCTTGGGACGGGCCTCAACAAGGTCAAGGGCAAGGTGTTCCGCATCGGTCATATCGGCCATTTCAACGATCTGATGCTGATGGGCACGCTCGCCGGCGTCGAGATGGGTCTTGATCTCGCGAAGATTCCGCACCGCAGCGGCGGCGTGCTGGCGGCCATGGACGTCCTGAAGGGACGCGACGTGGTGCCGATGACCAAGGCTCAGGTCGCGTAAGCGACAAAAAGGCCAGGTCGCGCAGGCGCGGCCTGTACCAACTCTGGAAAGTGAAGTGAGCGCGCGATGAACGCACCGACGACGACCAACGAAGACCTGCTCTACTCCGTCGAGGACGGCATCGCGCGGATCACCTTCAACCGCCCCCAGGCGCGCAACGCCATGACCTTCGCCATGTATGACCGCATGGCGGAGATCTGCACCGAGATCAATGCCGACCGCTCGATCAAGGCCCTGATCCTGACCGGTGCCGGCGACAAGGCATTCGCCTCCGGCACCGACATCTCCCAGTTCCGCGCCTTCAAGACCGCGCAGGACGCGCTCGACTACGAGGCGCGGATCGATCGTGTGCTCGGCACGCTGGAGCAGTGCCGCGTGCCCGTCATTGCGGCGATCGCCGGCGCCTGCACAGGCGGCGGCGCCGGCATCGCGGCCTGCTGCGATCTGCGGATCGGCACCGAAACAACACGCATGGGTTTTCCGATCGCGCGCACGCTCGGCAACTGCCTGTCGATGTCCAATATCAGCCGTGTGGTCGCGCTGGTCGGACCCGCCCGCACCAAGGACCTGATCTTCAAGGCGCGCCTCGTCGAGGCGCAGGAAGCGCTGTCGCTCGGCCTGCTCAACGAGATCGTGCCCGATGTCGAGACGCTGCAGCGCCGTGCGGACGAGACCGCGAAACTGGTCGCGAGCCATGCGCCGCTGACGCTCGAGGCCACCAAGGAGGCGGTGCGCCGTATCCGCCGCACGCTGTCGCGGGAAGAGGGCGAGGACCTGATCCTCAAGGCCTATATGAGCGAAGATTTCCGCGAGGGCATGGATGCCTTCCTCAACAAGCGCGCGCCGGTCTGGAAGGGCAAGTAGCGCGCAACGACGGGCCGACGCAGGCCAGCCTCCGCGCCGAGAGATCGGTGTCGCGGGGGGCGCTTGCCGGCGATCTCATTCCAAAGTCATAAAAGTGACTGCGCCAGCCGGCTTGAACTGGCCGGCGTAAGCCCGCACAATGCAATCTGCGCAAGACATCGCGAATTGCCAAATCAAACAAGATCATAGGGAAGATGCGCGTGGGACAGGGAATGAGGGCCGCAGTTGCGCTGACGATGGCGCTGTGCAGCACGCCGGCCTTTGCCGGCTGGGAACCGGCGAAGCCGGTCGAGATCGTGGTGGCGGCCGGCGCGGGCGGGGCCTCCGACCAGATGGCGCGGATGATGCAGGCCGCCATCCAGAAGAACCATCTGATGAAGCAGCCGATCGTGGTGTCGCTCAAGGGCGGTGCCTCCGGTGCGGAAGCGCTGATGTACATGAAGTCGAGCGAGGGCGATCCGAACAAGGTGCTGATCGCCTATTCGCTGATCTACATGCTGCCGCTGTCGGCGAAGATCCCGTTCAACTGGCGCGAGCTGACGCCGGTCTCGGTGGTCGCGCTCGATCAGTTTGTGCTGTGGGACAACAGCGCCGGTCCGAAGACCGTCAAGGAGTTCATCGCCGCAGCGAAGTCTGCGAGCGCGCCCTTCAAGATGGGCGGCACCGGTTCCAAGCGCGAGGATCACGTGCTCACGGTTTTCCTCGAGCAGAAGACCGGCGCGAAGTTCTCCTATCTGCCCTACAAGTCCGGCGGCGAGGCCGCGACCCAGCTGGTCGGCAACCACACCGAATCCAACGTCAACAACCCGTCCGAAAATCTCGAAGTCTGGCGCGCCGGCCAGGTGCGTCCGCTCTGCGTGTTCGACAAGGAGCGCATCTCCTACACGACCAAGGTCACGGAGACGCAGTCCTGGGCCGACATCCCGACCTGCAAGGAGGAAGGCGTCGACGTCCAGTATTTGATGCTGCGCGCGATGTTCCTGCCCGGCAAGGTGACGCCGGAGCAGCAGGCGTTCTATGTTGATCTGTTCCAGAAGGTGACGCAGACCGCCGAGTACAAGGACTACATGGAAAAGCAGGCGTTGAAGCCGATCTTCCTCACCGGCAAGGACATGGTGCAGTTCCTCGAGGAGGACGACGCGCTCAACAAATCGCTGATGACGGAAGCAGGTTTCGTCGCGAAGTAGCCATCTTCTTCACCTCGCCCCGATTGCGGGGAGAGGGCAGGGGGAGGGGCTCCCTCCCCGAAGACAGTGGCAATCGGACTCGCGGAGAGTCCCCCTCACCCGGCGCTTCGCGCCGACCTCTCCCCGCAAGCGGGGTGAGGTGACATCACCCCCAGCTTTTGCAAGCAGCACATGTCCCAGACCGATCTCGAAATCGTCGTCGACGATCCGACCGCTCCCGAGGACGACTCGCCCTCCATGGTCTCGTCCGGGACGGTCGAGATCGTCGTCTGCCTGCTGCTGCTCGCGCTGGCCGCAACGCTCGGTTACGACAATTGGCGCACCGGCGCGGCCTGGGATTCGACCGGACCCGAGCCTGGCTATTTCCCGTTCTACCTCTCGATCATCCTCGGCGGCGGCAGCCTTTATGGCCTCGCCACCGCATTGCGGGCGGGGGGTGCCGCGTCTGCGGGTTTCGTGACGCGTGCGCAGGCCCGGAGGGTACTCGCGGTGTTCGTGCCGACATTTCTGTTCTGTCTCGTCACGCAGTTTCTCGGCCTCTACGTCGCAAGCTTTCTCCTGATCGCCGGCTTCATGCGCGCGATCGGGAAGATCGCGCTGTGGAAGTCGCTGCTGACCGCCTTCCTGTTCACCGCGATCATGTTCGTCACATTCGACATCGCCTTCGACGTCATCATGCCGAAAGGGCCGCTCGAAGCGGCCCTCGGGCGCTAGGGCGGGTGCGAGATGGAAGCATTCGGCCTCCTGCTTCACGGCTTCGCCGTCCTGCTCACCTGGAAGACACTCGTGCTGATGATGGTGGGGCTCGTCCTCGGCATCTTCGTCGGCGTGCTGCCCGGGCTCGGCGGGCCCAACGGCGTGGCGATCCTCCTGCCGCTGACCTTCACGATGGATCCGACGTCCGCGATCGTGATGCTCTCCTGCATCTATTGGGGCGCCCTGTTCGGCGGCGCGATCACCTCGATCCTGTTCAACATTCCCGGCGAAGCCTGGTCGGTCGCCACCACTTTCGACGGCTATCCGATGGCGCAGCAGGGCAGGGCAGCGGAGGCGCTGACGGCCGCCTTCACCTCGTCCTTCATCGGCTCGCTGGTGGCGGTGTTGCTGATCACCTTCCTCGCGCCGATGATCTCCTCCTTTGCGCTGAAGTTCGGCCCGCCCGAGTTCTTCGCGGTGTATCTGCTGACCTTCTGCTCCTTCGTCGGCCTCGGGCGCGAGGCGAAGCACAAGACGGTCATTTCGATGTCGCTGGGTCTGCTGCTCGCCGGCGTCGGGATGGACACCGTGTCGGGCCAGCTGCGCATGACGTTCGGCTCGGCTGATCTGCTTCGCGGCGTCAACTTCCTGGTCGCGGTGATAGGCCTGTTCGGGATCAGCGAGATCCTGCTGACGATGGAGGAGCGGCTGGCGCTGCGCGGCCACGCGGCGAGCATCTCGCTGCGTGTCGTTCTCGGCGTCTGGAAGGATCTGCCGAAATACTGGGTCACGTTGCTGCGCTCCTCCTTCATCGGCTGCTGGCTCGGCATCACGCCCGGCGGCGCGATCGCGGCGTCCTTCATGGGCTATAATCTGGCAAAGCGTTTCTCCAAGGATCCCGAGAGCTTCGGCAAGGGGCGGATCGAGGGCGTGTTCGCGCCGGAGACCGCGGCGCATGCCTCGGGCACCTCCGCGCTGCTGCCGATGCTGGCGCTTGGCATTCCCGGCTCCGGCACTGCGGCGATCCTGCTTGGCGGCCTGATGGTGTGGGGCCTCAATCCCGGCCCGCTGCTGTTCGTCGAGCACAAGGATTTCGTCTGGGGCCTGATCGCTTCGATGTATCTCGGCAACGTCGTCGGGCTGGTCCTCGTGCTGACGACCGTGCCGATCTTCGCCTCGATCCTGCGCGTGCCGTTTGCGGCGGTCGCGCCGATGATCGTGGTGTCCTGCGCGATCGGCGCCTATGCGATCCAGAACGCCATGTTCGACATCTGGCTGATGCTGGGCTTCGGCGTGGTCGGATATGTCTTCAAGAAAATCGGCATCCCACTGGCACCGTTCACGTTGGCGCTTGTGCTCGGCAACCGTGCGGAAGACGCCTTCCGCCTGTCGATGATCGGCTCCGGCGGCAACCTCGGGGTGTTCTGGTCGAACGGGCTGGTCGGCTCGATCACGACGCTGGCGATCGTGCTGCTGTTCTGGCCCATGATCGATCGCCTGATCACCCGCGTCGGATGGACGCAGGCGGGCAAGGCCGCACAACGCCAGGATGCATAGTCATATCAAAGGGCTGAGCCTGTCGCGGGTGTCCTGGTATGGCGCCTGAAGCTGCCTCGATTGTTTCTCGTTGTTGCTATCCGGGCACAACTTAAGGGCGTCTGCAGGTGTATGGTTGGCTCACGCAATTGTGCAGAAGGCGGACCTCCATGAAGCGGATTGTGATTGGAATGGCAGCGGCGTTGTCGCTGTTCGCGACGGGCGCAATGGCCGCGGATCTAGCGGCGAGACCCTACGTCAAGGCTCCGATCATGGTCGATCCGGTCTGGAGCTGGACCGGCTTCTATGTCGGCGCCAATGGCGGCTACAGCTGGGGCCGCTCGCGGACCGACGTCTCCTACTACAACACGGCAACGGGTGCTGCGATCGCGCCTCCCGCCGGTTCCATCACCAATGCATCGTTCGACATGAACGGCGGCATCGCAGGTGGCCAGGCCGGCTACAATTGGCAGAGCGCCAATTGGGTGTACGGCCTCGAGGGCGACCTGCAATGGTCGGGCGAAAGGGGGAGCGCTGGTTATAGCTGCGCTGCGGTGGCGATTGTCGCGGGTGCTTGTCTTCCGGGCCTGACATTCCTTCCCGTAGCTGCTGCCGGCGGCACCACCCTGACGATTGATCAGCATCTTCAGTGGTTCGGCACGCTTCGCGGCCGCGTCGGTATCCTGGCGACCCCGAAGGTGCTGTTCTACGGCACCGGCGGTCTGGCTTTCGGCGAGATCAAGACCACGGGCACTCTGACCGGGTTCACACCCGCGGGCGTGGCTGTCGCTTCGATCGGATCGAGCTCGACGACGCGCGCCGGTTGGACCGTTGGCGTTGGCGTCGAAGGCAAGATCACCCGCGAGTGGAGCGCCAAGCTCGAATATCTCTACATGGATCTCGGCCGCTTTGGGTCCGGTCCGTTCACGCTCGCGCCGGGTTCGACCATCGGGGCTAACGCTTCGTCGCATTTCACCGATCACATCCTGCGTGCCGGCTTCAACTATCAGTTCGCCGGACCGGTCGTCGCGAAGTACTGAGATCAACAAAGGCGTCAACAAGAAGCAAAGCCCGGCTCGCGCCGGGCTTTGTCGTTGTGGGCCTCCGCAGTGGCGCTCAGACCACCCTGGCGGCGCGCAGGCCGGCGATCTCGTCGGCTCCGAAGCCGAACTCCTTCAGCACCTCGTCGGTCTGCTCGCCGAATTCCGGCGGGCGCGCCACCATCCGGCTCGAGGTGCGCGACAGCGTGACGGGCTGGCCGACCAGGCGGATGTGGCGGTTCTCCGCGTTCGGCACGTCCTGGGCGATGCCGAGGTGCTTGACCTGCGCATCCTCGAACATCTGGTCGATCGCATAGATGGGGCCGCAGGGCACGCCGGCTTCGTTCAGCTCCTTGACCCAGGTCTCCGTCGACTTCGTCATTGTGCGCCTCTCGATCTCGGCGTTGAGCGCATCGCGGTTCTTGGAGCGGGCGGGGGCCGTCGCATAGTCGGGATGGCTGTAGAGCTCCGGGGCGCCGATCGCCTGCGCACAACGCTCCCAGATCCGCCCGCCCGTGGTGGCGATGTTGATGTAGCCGTCGGAGGTCCTGAACACGCCGGTCGGGATGCTGGTCGGGTGGTTGTTGCCGGCCTGACTGGCGACTTCCTTCTCCATCAGCCAGCGTGCGGCCTGGAAGTCGAGCATGAAGATCTGGGCCTGGAGCAGCGAGGTCTGCACCCACTGCCCCTTGCCGGAGACCTCGCGTTCCAGCAGCGCGGTGAGGATGCCCATGGCGCAGAACAGGCCCGCCGTGAGGTCGGCCACGGGAATGCCGACCCGCATCGGGCCCTGGCCCGGCGCACCGGTGATCGACATCAGTCCGCCCATGCCCTGTGCGATCTGATCGAAGCCGGGCCGCTTGTGGTAGGGGCCGTCCTGGCCGAAGCCGGAGATGCTGCCATAGACGATGCGCGGATTGATCGCCGCGAGGCTGTCATAGTCGATGCCGAGCTTCTTCTTCACGTCGGGCCGGAAGTTCTCGACCACCACGTCCGCCCTGGCCGCAAGACGCTTGAACACCGCAAGGCCCCGCTCGTCCTTCAGGTTGAGCGTCATGGCGCGCTTGTTGCGGTGTAAATTCTGGAAGTCGGAGCCCTGCCGGGGACCGCCCGGCTGCTCGCCGCCGGCATCCTCGGTCAATGCATCGATCTTGACGACGTTCGCGCCCCAGTCGGCGAGCTGCCGCACGCAGGTCGGCCCGGACCGGACCCGGGTCAGGTCGAGCACGGTGAAGCGCGACAGGGCTTCTGAGGCATGCGGGAAGGGCATCGAGATCAGGCTCCGGGAGGATAGGGCGGGCGTTACCATAGTGCCGAAACCTCCTGCGACAAGCCGGAGACGACGCGGACGCAGCCTGCCCAAATGCAACGCCCACCGGTCCGCGGAGTGCGGCAGCTGCTGCGCTGCGAAAGGGATTAGCGTGGCAGGCGTCCCAGTTGGGCCCGCGCCTGCTCGGCGAGCGGGTCATCGCCGTGGCGCGCCAGGAAGAGCTGCCAGGCCTCGCGCGTCCCGCTGCGGCGGGCGGCCTCGTACTCCTCCGCCACTGCGGCCGAGGGATCGCGTGCCGCGGGCATGGAGGGCGCCCGCCCGGTCCGGGTACGCTCGGCGCTCTCGGTGCCGCCGGCCGTCCCGGCGTCGCTCTCTGTGGCTTTCTCCGGCATCGCCGCATGGTCTCCGAGGAGCAGCCGATCGGGCCCGCCGAGCCCCGCCAGAAGGCCGATCAGCCCGAGTGAAAATGGGACCAGTTTCATGGCTTCCGATCGAACATACCGGACCGAGGAACTCGCGTCCCGGCTCCTCTCCGTATCACTACGGGGGGCGGATGGCTAACGGGCGGTTATGAATCAGCTCCCCGCGCCGCGCCCGAGTTAAACCAAACGTTCAAGTCTCAGGCTAGAATCAGCGAGTCGATGCTTGCGAATCGCAAGCCCTGTTTTCGTGCCCGGAGGTTCCCTTGGCCACCGCAGTCAGCGTCAGCGCGACCAACAATGCCGAGATTGACGGCCTTCTGTCCGGTGTCAAATGGTCCGGCGCGATCACCTACAGCTTTCCCGATGCTGCAAGCGACTACGCTTATCCCTACAGCGGCGGCAGCAGTGAACCCACGACCTCGGGATTTGCGTCGGCTCCGACGCAGATGCAGTCCGCGATCAATTACGCAATCGGACTGATCCTCAGCTACACCAACGCCAACATCACCTATGCGGGGACCAACGGCGCGGACATCATGATCGCGCAGTCCCCGGCGGCCAATCCGACGTCCTACGCCTATTATCCCGGCAACTACGCCTCCGGCGGCGACATCTGGTTCGGGACCTCCTACAATTATTCGCTGGCCTCGCTCGGCAACTACTATTTTGCGACCGCGCTGCACGAACTCGGTCACGCCCTAGGTCTCAAGCACAGCCAGGAGACCGGCGGACCCGCCAACGTCGCGGTGCCCACCGCGCATGACGACAGCGAATACACCGTCATGAGCTATCGCAGCTATGTCGGCGCTTCGACGACCACCGGCTACACCAACGAGGCCTACGGTTATTCGCAGACCTACATGGCCAATGACATCCTCGCGCTGCAGACCATGTACGGCGCGGACTACACGACACAGAGCAGCAACACCGTCTACACGTGGAGCCCGACCACGGGGCAGGAGTTCATCAATGGCGTCGGGCAGCTCGCCGATGGCGGCGGCGCCGGCGGTTCGGCCAACCGCATCTACGAGACGATCTGGGACGGTGGCGGCGTCGATACCTACGACCTGTCGAACTACACGACGAATCTGAGCATCAACCTCAACCCCGGCGCATCGTCGGTGTTTTCCACCGTACAGCTCGCCAATCTCGGCAACGGTCACTATGCCTCGGGCAACGTCTACAACGCCTATCTCTACAATGGCGATACGCGCTCCTACATCGACAATGCCACCGGCGGCTCCGGCAACGACACCATCATCGGCAATGCCATCGCCAACGTGCTGAACGGTGGCTCGGGGAACGACACGATCACCGGTGGCGGCGGCAACGACACGATCGTCGGCGGCGCGGGGACGGATACGACGGTGTATTCGGGGAACAGGGCCAATTATACGATCGCTTACAATAGCAGCTCGTTGACATTCACCGTTACCGATCAGCGGACGAATTCACCTGACGGAACGGACACCGTGAGCGGTGTCGAGTATTTCCAGTTTGCGGATGGGACGGTGACTGGCGCGACGTTGGTGCCGCCCGTCGTCATCGAGGCACTGGGTGCGACGAGTCTGGTGCAGGTCGGCAGCAATTTCTATTTTTATCCAACGGGGGGAACCAGCGGACCGCAATTCCAGTACAAAGGCGTAGCGGTGGTTGCCGGCCAGCTTGACTCCTGGAGCTTCATTGGGGCTGAGAAGACCAGCGGCGGATATGAAGTGGCCCTGCACGTTCCGGGAACGGATCAGTACACAGTCTGGAATACTGACAATAATGGAAATTTCGTCTCCAACGGCACTGGAGGGGTTATCGTTTCCGGGGCAAGCAGCGTTCTCCAATCGCTAGAGGCTAGCTTCCATCAGGATATCAACGGCGACGGTACGATAGGTGTGGTCAGCGCCGCTCCAAGCGGAACCGTGATCGAGGCGTTCGGGGCCACGAGCCTCGTGCAGGTTGGCAGCAACTTCTACTTCTATCCGGTCGGTGGGGGCAGTGGACCGCTATTCCAGTATAAGGGCGTGCCAGTGATCGCTGGGCAGCTCGACTCGTGGAGCTTCATTGGGGCTGAGAAGACGGCTAGCGGATACGAAGTGGCCCTACACGTCTCTGGGACTGATCAGTATACGGTGTGGAACACCGACAACGGCGGCAATTTCGTCTCCAATGGCACGGGAGGAGTTGTCGTTTCTGCTTCGAGTAGCGTTCTCCAATCGCTTGAGCCCAGCTTCCATCAGGACCTCAATGGCGACAGTTCGATAGGTGCCGTCAGCACCATGCCGAGCGGGACGGTCATCGAGTCTTTTGGCTCTACGAGCCTCACGCAGATCGGTAGCAACTTCTACTTCTTTGCGACAGGGGAAAACAGCGGGCCGCAATTCCAATACAAGGGCGTCGCGGTTGTCGCCGGGCAGCTCGACTCCTGGAGCTTTGTCGGCGTAGAGAAGACCGCGGTTGGCTATGAGGTCGCACTGCACGTAGTCGGCACCGACCAGTACACAGTCTGGAATACGGACAATAGTGGCAATTTCGTCTCGAACGGTACCGGTGGCGTTGTTGTGTCGGGCTCAAGCACAGTGCTGAAGTCGTTGGAGCCCAGCTTCCATCAGGATATAAATGGCGATGGCCAGATTGGGCTTGCGCCCTCTTCCATTTCGGCGAACCTATCAGCTAAATCCACTGCCAGCCATGAATTAGCGCTGACGAGCGCACAGCTTGAGGCTATTTTGTCCGGTCACTGGCCGCTTTCCTAGCGCGAGCGTAGCCGAGCAAGTTGAGGGCGGCAGTAGTTTGCCTGCCAAGCGGGGGGACGTGTTGAGCGCGTGTGATCCGAGGGACAACTTTCCGTTCTCGCACAAGCCATGCCAAAGCGCTCCCATCCCCGTTTTGACCGCTTGGTGGAATGCGGTCCGTACCGGAAGAGAAAGTGGTTCGCAACCGGCACCCGCCGCTTCGCATGCATACCGAGTGATCTAGCTCGCTGCGATGGTGGTAGAGCATTCTAGCCATTGCAGGCAAAGCCCAACCGGAATGCGACGTGCTCGACCGGGCATCTAGACCTACTGCGACAAGTCCGGTAAGCCGTGAGCAACCATCTATTCGGAAGACCTAGGGCGAGGCTTGGCCTCGATGACGTCTAGACAGAGCTAGCTGGGCGTTGCTATTGCCGGCCGAGCACGCGTATCGGTGGATCGAGAAAGCGGCTTGTCGGGAAGGATGCGCTTGACCGACACGCAAATCGACAGGCCCTCAGAAGCCGACCCGGCCCCCCAGCATAGCCGCGCCCGCCGCCTCGTTTACGGCTGGTCGGCAAACCTCGTCCAGATGATGCTCGGGCTGACGCAGCAATTGCTGCTGATTCCGCTCTTCCTGCAGGTCTGGAGCGGCGAGACGCTGGCGGCCTGGCTGGCGATCTATGCGGCGGGTGGCCTCGTCGCGATGGCCGATGCCGGGTTGCAGCTTCGCGCGATCAACCGCTTTCTCGCGTTCAAGGCCTGCGTCGACTGCGACGGACGGACGGCCAGTTTCTACCGCGCCGTGCTGCGGATCTATCTCGCCATCGTCGCGGTGCTCGGCACCCTGTGGTGCGCCGTCACGCTCCTCATGCCGCCTTCGGCGGTGCTCGGTTTTCGCGAAATCCCCACCTTCGATGCCGCGCTGCTGGTGATGACGCTCGGCATGCTCATGACCTTGCCCGCCAATCCCGCCTCGGGACTGTACCGGGTTCGGGGGCGTTACGGCCGCACGGTGTGGCAGCAGAATATCGCGCTGCTCGTGGGACAGATCGCCCAACTGGCGGCGTTGGTGCTGTACGGCAGCCTGCTGGCGGTGGCGCTCGCCTTCGTCTCCACCCAGTTCGCGCTCACGGTGATCGTCGTTGCCCTCGACGCGCCGCGCCTGTTTCCGTTTCTGCGCCGGGCCGGCGGGACGAGGCGGTCCCTGCGCTGGAGCATCGGTCAGTTCGCTCGCGCGCTTCCCTTCGCGGTCGCCAACATGACCGAGCTCATGCTGGTGAATCTGCCGGTGCTGCTGGTCTCGGCGCTCGTCACGAACCGCCTTGCGGTCGCCCAATGGGGCCTGACGCGTGTGATTGCGAGCCTGGTGCGCAGCCTGTGTGTCCAGCTCACTTTGCCGCTCGCCTCGGAGCTCGGTCACGACCATGCCGTCGGCGACAGGGACAGGCTGCGCCGGCTCTACGCCTACGGCTCCGCGCTGGTCACGAGTCTCGCCAGCCTGATCGTCGCGGGCCTGCTGCCGTTCTGGCCGGATTTCTTCGCGCTCTGGACCCATGGCAGCATCCCCTATGACGGGCCACTCGCCGTGACGCTGCTGCTCGGATCGGCGGCCGTGGCGCCGTCGCTGCTGGCCCTGGGGTTTGCCAATTACAGCAATCGCGGGGACCTCCTGATCCGCACCAAGGGACTGCAACTCGTGGCTTTCCTGGCTCTGTCGTTCCTGCTCATCCCGCTTCTCGGCCCGCTCGGTGCTGCGATCGCCCTGGTCGCGAGCGACATACTGATCCAGTTCGGCCTGCTGGGCCTCGTCATCATGCGCCAGACGCTGCGGCATCCGTTCAGGCATATTGCCTTCCTGGCGCTGATGGCCTCGGCGATCGTTTGTTCGGGCTGGCTGGCAGGACTTGCCATCGCGGCTCTCGTGCCCGGTAGCGGCACCGGGCGCTTCATCGCTCGGAGCGCGATCTGGCTGGTTGTCGCTGTCTGCCTCGCGTCTCCCTTGCTGATCGAGCGCTACCGAAGGCGAATTGTGGAGATGATCCCAAACTAGACGGAGCGGAGGATGCCTCGCCCGGGAGCTGCAGGCTCGTCCAGCTGTCCGGCAAGCCTTGCCTCCGGGGCGATTGAGTGGCATTGCTGGGCTGTCTCTGCTGCCTTGCTACCGCTACGAAGCCCTCATGGATCGCGTTCCGCTCAACGACCTTTCTCGACAAAACAGCATGTTGCGCGATGAACTCATGGCCTCAGCCGCCAGGGTGATCGATAGCGGCTGGTTTATCCAGGGCAAGGAGGGCCTATCGTTTGAAGCGGCTTTTGCGGCCTATTGTTCGGTGCAGCATTGCGTCGGGGTCGCCAACGGGACCGACGCCATCGAACTCGCGCTGCGTGCGGCGGGCGTAAATGCCGGTGACGCGGTTGCGACGGTCGCGAATGCCGGCTTCTACAGCACCATGGCGATCCTTGCCATCGGCGCCGAGCCGCTCTACGTCGACGTCGATGCTGAGAGCCAGTTGATGGATATTGCATCGCTGCGTGGGGTGCTCGAGCGACAACGAGTGGCTGCCGTGGTGGTGACTCACCTCTACGGTCAGCTGGCCGATATGGAGGCCATTGCGCCTCTCTGTCTGGCGAAAGACGTTGCCCTGATCGAGGATTGTGCCCAGGCGCATGGCGCACGCCGCAACGGCAGGATCGCGGGGAGTTTCGGTACGGCGGGCTGCTTCAGTTTTTATCCGACCAAGAACCTTGGCGCGCTCGGGGACGCCGGCGCCGTGACGACCAATGATCCCGCGTTTGCGGCACGGCTGCGCGCGTTGCGGCAGTATGGCTGGGAGCAGAAATATCAGGTTGGCCGCATCGGAGGCCGCAACAGCCGCCTCGATGAGATGCAGGCGGCCTTGCTGTCGGCAAAACTGCGCCACCTCGACGACTGGAATGAAGAGCGACGCAGCATCGCGCGGCGCTATGTCGAAGAAATCAGCCATCCGGGTATCAGGCGCCTGCAACCGTTCGGTGCGGATCACGTTGCCCATCTCTGCGTGTTGCGTTGCGAGGATCGGGATCGCTTCCGTCGTCACATGGATGCTCAGGGAATTGCCACCGACATCCATTTTCCGATACCCGATCATCAGCAGCCGACCAATCGGAGGCAGGTCAGCCTCCCGGAAACAGAGCGACTCGCTTCGGAGATCGTGACCATTCCCTGTTTCAACGGCATGAGGGAAGCCGAGATTCGCCGTGTCATCACGGCGGTCAACGGCTGGTAGAGGCATGGCGATCGACATCACCAAAAATCCGATCTCGATTGAGCCGCTTGCCGGCGGCAGCCCTCCGCAGGTTGCTGCGACGGAGGTGCGAGGGGTGAAGATCATCCGGTTTCCTCGCATGAGCGACGTGCGCGGTGAGTTGACCGTGGGAGAGTTCGGGGACGGAACCTTTCCGTTCCAGCCGCAGCGTCACTTCGTCGTCTTCGGGGTTCCTCCGAACGTCTCGCGTGGCGAACATGCGCACCGGCGTTGTCAGCAATTGCTGATCTGCGTGCACGGTCGCTGCGTCGCAATGGTGGACGATGGGACTACGCGACGAGAATTCGTCCTGGACGATCCGAGCATAGGTCTGTACGTGCCGCCGCTGATCTGGGGCACGCAACACAGCTACAGTGGTGGGGCCGCGCTGCTCGTGTTCGCATCCGAGCCCTACGACGCCAGCGAGTATATCCGCGATTATGACGCGTTCCAGACCGCCGCCCAGGCTGGAAACCGCTAGGGACGATCGATGGCTGCGCGGGTCTACTGCACCTACTTTGATCACAACTATCTCTCGCGCGGATTGGCCCTGTATCAGTCGCTCTCCCGCCATGCCCCCGGTTCGCGCCTGTGGGTGCTCTGCCTCAGCAGGGAGGCTCACGACGTGCTTGTGGCCCTTGGCCTTCCGGACGTCGTGCCAGTCCGAATGGAGGAGTTCGAAGCAGCCGAGCCCGAGGTGGCCGCGACACGGGCGACCCGAAGCCTGGTCGAATATTACTTCACCTGCACTCCGGCGTGGTTGCTCTTCGTCCTTGATCGCGAAATGGAGGCTGAGTGGATCACCTATCTCGATGGTGATCTGTATTTCTTCAGGTCGCCGGAAGACATCTACGGTGAGTTGAATGACGCCTCGGTGGCCATTATTCCGCACCGCTATCCGCAGCGTCTCGAGAAGCGGCTGATGAAGTTCGGCGTCTACAATGTCGGCTGGGTCGGCATCCGGCGCGACGACGCCGGCCGTGCCGTGGCTGCCTGGTGGCGCGAACGATGCATCGAGTGGTGTCATGACTACGTCGACGGGGACCGGTTCGCCGATCAGCGCTATCTCGATTCGTTTCCGCGTCTTTCCAGCAGGGTCAGAGTCATCGCCAATGTCGGTGCCAATCTGGCGCCATGGAACATCGGCAACTATACGATCGGTGAAAGGGCTGGCGAGGTCGTCCTCGACGACACCGCGCCGTTGATCTTCTTTCATTTCCAGGGGCTTCGAAAGGGGCTCCGGTGGTTCATCTTCAATAGCCATCGCTATTATCGGACACCCTTTGGATCAGTGACGCGGCAGCACATTTACTTGCCCTATGTTCGAGAGCTGCTGACAATCGAAGCCAATGTCGAGCCGATCTTGCCGCTGCGTGCCGCCGTGCCGCACAAGCGCTTCGCCATTCCGGACCTCAAGGAGCATGCGAGAGCCAAGCTGCGGATCCTGGTCATGTTCACGATCCATCTCCTCGACATCCTCACCGGCCGCGCCTTCATCGTCATCGGGAAGAAGCCTTATTGACCTGCTTCGAGTTTCGAAGAGCAGTGGCCAAGGTTCTCATCCCGCTTTAGGTCACTGAGAACAGATAGGTCTCGCTGTGCGACTTGTGCCCGATGACCGAGGCGACGTCGTACGGAATGCTCTGCCAAACCCTCTGCAGCCGCAGGCCGGCGCTTTCGCACACGGCCATCAATTCCTGCCGATCGAACACCAGCTCGACGACAGGTGCGCCGTAGGCATATTTCTGAAGAAAAACCGTAGGCCGCTGCTCGTCGAAGACCGGTACGCTGTGAAGGATGCAATGGCTGGCAGCCACACGGGCAGCCTCGCGAATGGCATTCTCGTAGTCGATGATGTGCATCAGTGATACGCCATTGAAGACGATGTCGAAGCTGCGATCGGCATAGGGAAGGGCCGTTGCGTCGGCCACAGCGAATTGAGCTGCCGGATATTGCTCGCTTGCCTGCGCGACCATTGCGGCAGAATAATCGATACCTGTGTAGTGAATGCCTCGGGGCAGGAGGTGGGCAAACACTTCCGAGTAATAGCCGCTGCCGCAACCGATTTCGATCAGCCGGGGCTGCACGAGACCCGTTTCAGCGACAGCGTCTGCGGCAATCCTAAGGTCGAGCCGTACGTCCCCGTCTTTCATCGCGTCGATGAGCCCGCGATAGGCTCGTTCTTGCCGCCTCACTGTCCGACCGCTGAACCATCCCGATCCGGCCCCCATGAGGTCCCGCGCCTCCCGGACTCCGCGCAGTTCGCGATAGTCCGTCGACACGAGAATCTGGCGCCTCAACACCGGAATGGAGCGAATGATGCGGGAGGCGATCTTGCGCGCGGTCGGAGGAAGTTTCATTCGGGAGGCATCATGCGATTTTGATGGCCTGGCGAGGCCTGGCAAGCCGTATTGAACCGGACCGGATTGGTCCAAGCTCACGCGTCTCTGACGGCCGTACTCGAGCGCAAGCCGCGCCAAGGATGACAGTCGGTATCATTGCGCGTCAGGCTCGACCGATCAACCCCAATATCTGCGCGGCACGGTCACGGTAGGTGTGCCGCTCCAATGTTGCCGCCTGACCCTGTCGCGCGACTGCGGCGCGGTTCTGATCATTCTGCAGATAGTGTTCGATCTTGGAAAGGCAGTCGTCCACCGACTGCCAGACGGCAACTTCCCGGTCTGGCGCGAACAAGGTGGGGAGGTTGTCCTTGGCATCCGTCAGCAGACAACAGCCGACCCCGGTTGCTTCGAACAGGCGCATGTTTCCGGCTTCGTCGCCAGCGGCGTCGATGTGCGAATTCAGCGTGATGCGCGAGGCGCGGAGGGCCTGGTACATCTCGACGCCCCACACCTCGCCCTGGTAGCAGCGGTGCAGCGGCGAGGAGGTGGGAAGGCTCTGCAGGCCGCTGCCGAACAGCTTGAGGTCGTAGCGCTGTGCCACGGCCTCGAGCTGCGCGACGCGGAGCTGGTGATCGGCCGAGACGGCTCCCACGAACGTGACGTCCAAGGTCTGCGCGGGCGGCGGCGGAAGCGTGTCGAGCACCATCGGATCGAACGCCAGATGAACGACAGCGGCGCGGGCGCCATGCCGCCGGAAGAAATCCGCGACCGCGGCCATCTGCGAGATCATGAGGTCGTAGGCAGACCAGTCCTGGCCGCGCGAAGGCGCAATGCCGATCTGTCCGATCAGGATTGGATGGCCGATTTGCTTGATCCGGCGCGCCAGCCTCGTGTCGACATGGAACAGATCCTGGTTGAGCACGAGATCCGGCCTGAAGTCCTCGATCTGGGCCAGCAGGATCTTTTCAGCCTCGGCATCGAGGCTCGGACTGAGACCGATCTTGCGCGCGAGCGGCCGCAGCACGGGTTTGAACGGAGCTGTTGCGCGTTGCAACCAACCCGGTATCGCATCACGCGCCGTCGCATTGCCGGGCGGCGGCGGATCGGCGACGGCAAGCCCGCGCTCCCGCGCCCAGGCGGCCTGCATCCAGGGATTGTTGACGTGGATGTCGGCAGCGACATGGCCCAGCGCGGCGAAGTTTCGCGAATAGAAGTCGGCGACGCCGAACAGGCTAGCATTGCGGGCGGCCATCTGGGTTGCGTAGGTCGCGCGCTCGAGGCCGGGCCGGTGCCGGTACAGCCAGGTCAGGAAGCGCGGATAGTCGGCATTCAGGATCAGGACGCGCATGCTCAAGGCTCACGTGCGAACAGTGTGCGTGGCGTGATGTACCAGAGCAGGAACAGAAGCGCCGTACCGTGGGTGAGCATGGTGACCGAGAGCGGCACGTTGAGCAAGATGTGTGGCAGCACGCCCGCCGACATCAGGACGAGGCGGGGTGGGAGGCCTGCGGAGCTACGATTGCCAAGGGCCAGCACGAATCCCGAAGCGAGCGCGGTGAGAGGCGCCAGAAAGTGGCCGACTGAGGCTAGCCCCTCGGTGGCGAAAAGCGAGGCGTTAAGGTTTCCCAGGTCGTAGGTGTTCTGCATCACCACCGACAACGGCTCCTTGTAGGGACACTGCAGGAACGGCTTGAGGAACGAGATCTGACAGAACCAAGTCAGTGGGTTCCGGGCGAAGAAATGATTGTAGATGTCCAGCGCGCTTGAGGGCGTCGCCACCATGCGGATGTTGACGGTGTCGAAAAGACGGCCTGTAGCGCCGTGGACGTCCGACCCCGTCACGACAACCGCGACGAGGCAGATGAGCATTGGCAGGAATATCGAGGCGATAACCGCCGTTCGCGCGCGCAGAAGGGAGGACAGCATTGCCAGCACGATCAGCCAGGCTGGCGTGAAGAAGGCGAACTTCGTCAGCATGATTGGATAGAAGAACAGCAGCAGGATCAGCGCGAGACCAGCCCGCCAGCGATGGCCGAGCAGCCAGCAGGACGCGAAGACGAAGGGCAGCATCGTGCTGGAAAGCCAGCCCATGAGATAGCGTACCGCGCCGGGGAATTCGAGCGAGTCCCTATAGTCGTAGATGCGGGCGATCGGCACCAGCCGAAAGTTATAGCTGGCGGCGACGGCGACCACCCCGACCGAGATCGCGAGAAGCAGAGAGAGCAGATGGTCGAAACCGGCATGCGTCAGCATGACCACCGGTCGCAGCGGCGCCTGCACGAACAGCAGCGGCAACAGCAACAGCACCAGCGAGGCGGCGGCCGAAATGCCGGCGAGCAGGTGCGGATAGTCGTATACGGAGAACGAGTCGATCCACAGATAACCCAGAATCAAAATGTAGAAGTAGAATCCGACGAAGTAGCCGAAGCTAAAGCGCGCAACGACGAAGAGCAGGGCCACGGTGGAGAAGGCGGCCGCGATCGCGATCGCCAGCCCTGCCCGCTCGTCGTAGAAGTGGATGTAGTATTGGAAATCCGCGACCTTGATCAGCGACAGGCAGGTTAGCGCACTTTGCAGCAGTACGAGGCAGGTGAGCGCGGCCCTGGAGTCAAGCCGCGACCGATAGTGCTCAAGGATACCGGACTGCGCGCTCATGAGTCAGATTCGCTCGGCGAGAAACGGAGGGCGCGCTGGATCAGGCGATCTCGAGCGAGTGCTTGAAATAGCCGATCGTCTCCTTGAGGCCATCCTCAAGCGCGACCTTCGGCTCCCAGTTCAGCACCGCCTTTGCCTTTGCAAGGTCCGGCTGACGCTGGCGGGGGTCGTCCTGGGGCAAGGGCTTGAACACCAGTTTGGAGCGCGACCCGGTCAGCTGGATGACCTTTTCGGCGAGCTCGCGGATCGTGAATTCGGAGTTGTTGCCGAGATTGATCGGGCCGGTGATGTCTTCTGCCGTTGCCATCAGCCGCATGATGGCCTCGACGAGATCGTCGACATAGCAGAACGAGCGGGTCTGGCCGCCGTCGCCGAACACGGTGATCGGTTCGCCCCTGAGCGCCTGGACGATGAACGACGACACCACGCGCCCGTCATTGGGCTGCATGCGGGGGCCGTAGGTGTTGAAGATGCGGGCCACCTTGATCGGCAGGCCGTGCTGGCGCCAGTAGTCGAAGAACAGAGTCTCGGCGCAGCGCTTGCCTTCGTCGTAGCAGGAGCGGATCCCGATCGGGTTGACGTTGCCCCAATAGTCTTCAGGTTGAGGATGGATCAGGGGGTCGCCATAGACCTCGCTGGTCGATGCCTGGAAGATTCGTGCCTTCAGCCGCTTGGCGAGCCCGAGCATGTTGATGGCGCCATGGACCGAGGTCTTGGTGGTCTGCACGGGATCACGCTGGTAGTGGATCGGGGAGGCCGGACAGGCCAGATTGAAGATCGCATCGACCTCGATGTAGAGCGGGAAGGTGACGTCGTGCCTGACCGCCTCGAACAACGGGTTGGCGATCAGATGGGCGATGTTGCGCCGGCTCCCGGTGAAATAATTATCCGCTGACACCACCTCGGCGCCCGCCCCGAGCAGGCGCTCGCAGAGGTGTGATCCGATGAAGCCGGCGCCTCCGGTGACCAGGATACGGCTGTTCTTGTAGCTCTCAAACGGCATGATCGGTTCCAGATTGTCGGCAAGGTCGTGTGGTGGCCGAGTGGTATCGGCATTGAGCGCAAACGCCAATAGATTCAAGGTGTGGTATTATATTACTGTGTACGCATGTCTGTTTGGGAAGATTTTCAGGTTCAACCGGTTCGTATAGAAGCCGTGAACGATGCCAAGGGGAGTCTGTCCCCCGCCCGGAGTAGCCTCATGAAAGTCGTCATCCTCGCCGGAGGTTTGGGCACCCGTATCGCCGAGGAGACCAGCACGCGGCCAAAGCCGATGGTCGAGATCGGCGGCCGGCCGATCCTCTGGCACATCATGAAGATCTACAGCCATTACGGCTTCAACGACTTCGTGATCTGCCTTGGCTACAAGGGCTACATGATCAAGGAGTATTTCGCGAACTACTTCCTCCATATGTCAGATGTCACTTTCCATCTGGCTGAGAACCGGATGGAGGTGCATCGCGAGACCGCCGAGCCCTGGCGCGTCACGCTGGTCGACACCGGCGAGGAGACCCAGACCGGTGGCCGCCTGAAGCGGGTCCTGCCTTACGTCTCGGACGAGCCCTTCTTCGCTCTGACCTATGGCGATGGCGTCGCGGACATCGACATTGGTGCCGAGGTCACCTTCCACAAGGCGCACGGCCGCAGGGCGACAGTGTCGGTGGTGCGGCCGGCAAAGCGGTTCGGCGCAGTCGAGATCAAAGGCGACAGGGTCGTCAATTTCGAGGAGAAACCGAACGACGACGGCGGCTGGATCAATGGCGGATTCTTCCTGCTGTCGCCTTCGGTTGGCGAGTTAATCGTGGACGACATGACCATTTGGGAGCGCGGGCCGATGGAGCAGCTCGCCCGAGATGATGATCTGCGTGCCTATGTGCATCCCGGCTTCTGGCATCCGATGGATTCGCTACGTGATCGCAACTTTCTCGAAGGCGAGTGGGCCGCCAATCGCGCGAAGTGGAGGATCTGGTGATCGATCCGGCATTCTGGCGAGGCAAGCGGGTCTTTCTCACCGGCCATACCGGCTTCAAGGGCGCTTGGGCCTCGCTGCTGTTGCGGCAGCTGGGGGCTCGTGTCTACGGCTATGCGCTGCCCCCGACGCATAAATCATCGCTGTTCGTGACCGCGCGGATCTCCGACGACATCTCGCACCGGATCGCCGATATCCGTGATCTCCCGACCTTGCACGTCGCGATGACGGAGGCGCAGCCCGACATCGTCATCCACATGGCGGCGCAGGCGCTGGTGCGGCCCTCCTACGAGGAACCGGCCGAAACGTTCGCGACCAATGTGATGGGCACTGTGAACGTGCTTGAAGCGGCACGGCGGCTGCCCAGCGTGCGCGTGATTCTGAACGTGACCAGCGACAAGTGCTACGAGAACAACGGTACGGGGACAGCTTTCCGCGAGGGCGATCGTCTCGGTGGCGACGATCCCTACAGCAACAGCAAGGCCTGCGCCGAACTCGTCACGCATTCCTATCGCCACAGCTTCTTCAAAGCCCCGGGCAGCCCACACGTCGCGACTGCGCGCGCAGGCAACGTGTTCGGTGGGGGCGACTGGGCGCGTGACCGCCTGGTGCCCGATGCGATGCAGGCGTTCCTTGCAAATGATGCAGTGCGCATCCGCAATCCGAATTCGGTGCGGCCCTGGCAGCATGCGCTCGACCCGATTCTCGGCTATCTGACGCTCGTTGAACGGCTGGCAGGTGATCAGCGCTTCATCGGTGAGTGGAATTTCGGGCCGGATGCCGCGAGCGAGGTGCCTGTCGGGACGGTGATCGATCATCTGATCGCGATGTGGGGCGAGGGGGCGCGCTGGATGGTCGATGCCGGTCCACACCCGCACGAGGCCGCCTATCTGAGGCTCGACTGCGCGAAGGCCCGCGGTGAACTTGGGTGGACGCCGCGCCTCGATCTCGGACACGGCTTGCGACTGACCGTTGACTGGTACAAGGCGCTGCATGAGGGGCATGACATGCGCGCAATCTCGCGGGGTCAGCTCGAAGAGGTCGTCGGCGCATTGCCGGTGGCGTGATCAGCGCAGCTCGAGAATTTCCGCGATGCGGCCTTGAGCCGACACGGCGTGTTTGAGATGGGCCCCCGAGCAGGCCGCCAGATAGGATTTGAGCAGCACGACGAGCACGAGGATGGCGCGCTCGATGTCGGATGAGAGACCCGTGGAGCCGAACGCCGCCGTTTGCAGGGACAGACGATTCTCCATGAAGGTCAGCCAATAAAGATAATCGTAGCCGGCGATTCCCAGGAATGCATCTTCCCAGTCGATGACACATCGTTCGGTGCCGTGGAGCATGATGTTCTTCGGCCCGAAATCGCCGTGACAGAACGCTTTGGGAAGATCTGCACGGCCTTCGTCCAGCAGACGCACCAGCCGGCGCGTTTCGGCGGCGCTCGGCTGATCGAGCAATTGGTGGTCAGAAAGCGCGTGTAGCGCGCGCGCGGCGACGGTGAGATATTGTTCGAGAGAAGGGAGGTTGTCCGGCCGCCAATCTCCAAGCCGCTCATTGTACTCGCGCATGATGGCGAGGCTATCCGCGGACGGTATTGCCCCGGGTAACGGTGCGAGGGTGGGCATGAGCAAGCAGAGCCGGTGGGTTCCGTCGTCCAGCCGGAACTCGAAACGGTCGAGCAGGATCCTGCCGCCGTAGAGTCGTCCGAGGATATCGGCTTCCCTGGCGAGACGGGTGCGTGCAGCCTGATCGGGAAGATGGGTCTTCAGGAACCGCTTCGCTCCGGCAATCTCGGCCTCGAAGCAGAGTCCGAGCGTGCCCCCTGGAGCAGGGGCAGCGCCTGCGTTTCGGTCGGAGGACTGCAGGTGGTGCAGCAGGGCGGGCAGGACGCGCGCGCGGTCGGCCGCGATATCGGGCCGATGATCGGTTTCGAAGAAGGCGATCTTACTCAGCACGATACAGCGGACCCAGATAATCGATCTGGTCGTAGCTGAAATGGCGGGCGAGCGCGGCGGTGCCCTGCGCGATCTGCCGGCGTTCGTCGTCCGAAAGCTCCTGGATTACGGCCTGGTTGTAATCCTTGGTGCTCTTCAGCACGGTCCCCCAAGGCGCGATGGAATCCTTGATCTCAACCCCGTTCCAGCTCGGGTAGAGCATGCAATCGGCAAACGGTACGCCGATGAAGCCGGCGGCTTCGGTCATGAACTTGAGCTTGTCCTCTACAAGGTCCTCGTAGCGGAAGATCCGCACGTTCTGCGGATACATCCTGGCAAACATCTCGACGGTCGAGTGATAGATGTTCCAGGTGATCAGATACTTGGTCAGCGGCTGCGGGAAGGGTCGGCGCTTGGTGTCGCGATAGGCCGAGAACGGGTTGCGCACGATGTGCAGGATACGGATGTTGGGAAAGTCGCGAACCATGCGGTCGGCATCGATGCCAATGGCCGGTGAGTAACCAACATGCACCATGCCCTGACGCGGCCTAGTGTAGTAATTCTCCCAAGCCGCGAAGGTCGATCGGAAGTAGGCCTCGACCACCTGGCGGCGGAAGATCGGCGGTTCGCCGACGATGCGGGCAAATTCTGCAACGCGCTTCTTCTCGTCCATCACGCAGTCTGCGTCGCGAAACTTCGAGCCGTTGCGCTTGCGTAGGAAGGTCTTCAACTCCTCGTCGATCATCTGCTCATAGAGTTCGACCGCCGTCAGTCCTTCCGGGAATTCGGGATAACGGTACTGAACACGCTCGACCGAAGCGAGGAAGTCATTGAAGTTTCGGTTTCCGAGTTGCGACTCGAAGGGGTACACGAGGAGGTCGGGATGGCCATCGAAGTGACGGTGAGTGACATTTCCGCCGTGCTCGAAGCCTGCGGAAATCATGGCCAGTCTGAAGTCGCTCATGCGTCTGTCCCCGGTATCGTCGAAGATCGATCCTTCCCTCCGTTTAGCCGCGTGGGCCGGATAATCAAGGCCTGAGGGCGCTTCCTGGCGATCCCTGGACGGGGACGGGGATCCGACCGCCGAACTTGCTTCCGAAGCAGGACATTGACGGGCACAAAGAGCTGATCTACCCGGGACTATGCGTATTTTCATGACCGGTGCGAGCGGCTTCCTGGGCTCCTACCTCGTTGCGGACCTCCTGGAGCGGGGGCACGGGATTGGCGTCCTGTTGCGGCCGGCAAACGACGCCTGGCGCCTCAAGGACGTGCGTGAACGCCTTCAGGTCATCCCGGGCTCCCTGGACGATCTCGACAGGCTGGACGAGGCATTGCGTGCTTTCGCGCCTGATGCGGTCGTTCACATGGCCTGGCGCGGTGTGGCCGGCGCCGACCGCAACAGCCCGGTTCAGGCCGGCAACGTCACTGACACGGTTGCGCTCGTTGAACTCGCCGCAAGGGCCGGCGCCAGGATGTTCGTCGGCGCAGGGTCGCAGGCCGAATACGGGCCTTATGATCGTGCGATCCGCGAGGACGATCGTGCGGAGCCGACGACGTTGTATGGAATGGCCAAGCTCGCGGCCGGATCGATGGCGCTGCGCCTGTGCGGTCAACGAGGGCTGCGGGCGGCGTGGCTCAGGATCTTCTCGACCTATGGTCCGAAGGATGCTGACCACTGGCTGATCCCAAGTCTGATCCAAAATCTGCGGTCTGGGCACCCCATGGCGTTGACGGCTTGTGAGCAACGCTGGGGCTTCTTGCACGCCCGGGACGCGGCAAGCGCTTTCCGGACGGTGATCACGCATGAAACGGCGAGCGGCGTCTTCAACGTCGGTAGTCCGGAAGCGCCACCACTCAATGAAACGGTGATGCAACTCCGAGATCTCGTCGATCCCGACGCCGTTCTTCGCTTCGGTGAGTTGGCGTATCGGCCCGATCAGGTTATGGTGCTTGCTGCGGACGTGTCCCGCATGATCGCGTTAGGCTGGAACCCGCAAGTGCCGTTGGACCAGGGATTGCGCGAAACGGTAAACTGGCATGACGCGACCAAATCTTCCTGAACCGACGGAGTTCGCGCGCAGGATTCGTGCCCAGGCGCTGCGGATGGTACACGCGGCCAAGGCCTCGCATATCGGCGGCTGCCTATCGATGGCGGATATTCTCGCCGTTTTGTACACGCGGATACTGCGTGTCGATCCGGCTGATCCCCGATCCGCCGATCGCGATCGCTTCGTACTCAGCAAGGGACATGCCACGGCGATCCTGTATGCTGCGCTCGCCGAGAGTGGGTTCTTTTCGCCGGACGAACTCACAAACTATTGCCGCGACGGATCGGTATTGACCGGACATGTCAGTCACGCGGTGCCCGGGGTCGAAGTCTCGACCGGCTCGCTGGGCCATGGTCTCCCGATCGCGATCGGAATGGCGCTCGCCGCGCGATCTGAAGGACGAGGCAGCCGTGTGTTCTGTCTGCTCAGCGACGGCGAATGCGATGAGGGCTCGAATTGGGAAGGCATCCTGTTCGCGCCGCATCACAAGCTTTCCAATCTGTGCGCCATCGTCGATTTCAACAAGATCCAGAGCTTCGGCTCGGTCGCCGAGGTTCTGAACCTCGACCCTTTCGCCGACAAGTGGCGATCATTCGGCTGGCATGTCGAGGAGATCGATGGTCACGACATCACCTCAATTGAGCGTGTGCTAAGCGCAGTGCCGGCGGCCTCGGAGCAGCCGACCGTCGTGATCGCGCATACGATCAAGGGCAAGGGCGTGAGCTTCATGGAGAACAAGCTCGAATGGCATTATCGGTCCCCATCGGATGAGTTGCTGGCGCAGGCGCTGGCCGAGGTCGGCGCATGAGGACTGCCTTCATCGAGTCCCTGTCCCAGGCTGCGAGCGAGAATCCCGACATCTGGCTGCTGTGCGGCGATCTCGGCTATTCCGTGCTCGAGCCCTTTGCCGCGAAATTTCCCGAGCGCTACCTCAATGTCGGCGTCGCCGAGCAGAACATGGCCGGCATCGCTGCCGGCCTCGCATTGTCTGGAAAGACGGTCTTCATCTACTCGATCGGCAATTTCCCGACCTTGCGCTGCCTGGAGCAACTCCGGAACGACGTCTGCTATCATGGCGCCGACGTCAAGGTCGTGGCGGTCGGTGCGGGTTATGCCTATGGGAGCCAGGGCTATACCCATCACGCGCTGGAGGACGCCGGCATCATGTCGATGCTGCCCGGCATCGAGGTCTTCGTGCCTTGCGATCCCATGGAGGTGCGGGCCACAACGCGTCTGATCGCAACGAGCGGGAAGCCCTCCTATTTGCGACTTAGCCGGGCTGGCGAACCCAGTCTGGGCGCCACCGCCGTCACCGATATTCGCAAGCCGCGTCTTCTGCGCCACGGCCGGACGATCGTTATTCTGGTGTCCGGCCCGATCGCCTCGCGTGCGCTGGAGGCCGCCGACGAGTTAGCCAGGCGGGGCAAGGACGTACGCGTTGTCGGCGTCACCTGCCTGAAGCCGCTTGATGAGGTTTCGATCCATGGCGCCATCGGCGATGCCGAATTGGTCGTAACAATCGAAGAGCATATCCTGCGCGGCGGCTTGTTCAGCCTTGTGGCCGGCGCAGTCGCTGGTGCGGCGCAGCACCCGCGGATCGTCGGGATCGGGATTCCCGAGCAGTCTGGCAAGACGTCTTTCGCCGGATCGCGCGAGGCATTGCTCGATGCGGCAGGTCTCTCGGTGCCGGCGCTCGTCGCGCGGATCGAGCAGTCTCTGGCGACGCGCTGAAGCGAGCGGGGTCACCTGCCCGACGGCGGAGGCGGGTCGAAATTGACGCGTTCGCGCTCGAAAACCACGGGTTTCTCTCGTACCTGGCCGTAGATCGCGAGCACGTATTCGCCGATCATGCCCATGAAGAACAGCTGGACGCCGCCGAAGAAGAACATCGCGACGATGAGCGTGATGATGCCGGGCTCGGCGAGTTGCCTGTACAGGACCAGACCGATCACGAAATTGATGATTGCGTAGGTGATGCTCAGGGCCGAGATTAGGAAGCCGGCAAACAACCCGAATCGTACCGGCGCCGTGGTGAAGGACACGAGCCCGTTGATACCCTGGTCGATCAGGGCGGACGCGCGATTCTTCGAGAAGCCCTTTTTGCGCTGACGCCACGTATAGGGAACGCCGACGGCCCGGCCGCCGCATTCAAAGGTCATCATCCGCATGAATGGATAGGTGTCGCGGACCTTTCGCATGGACTCCACGATGCGGCGGTCGACCAGCTGGAAGTCGCCGACGCCGGGCGGGACGTTGACCTCGGAAAAGCGGGTCAGCAGCCGATAGTAGGCATTGCGGATGCTCCGCATCAACTGGCCTTCCTCGCGGACCGCGCGGATGCCATAGACGATCTCGTAGCCCGCCTCCCACAGCTTGACGAATTCGGGAAGCAGCTCGGGCGGGTCCTGCATGTCCGCGGGCATGAACAGCAGCACGGCATCGCCGTTTGATGCCATCACGCCATTGAATGTGTTGCGAAGTGGTCCGAAGTTCCGTGCGTTGACGATGATCTTCACCGCCGGGTCCTTCGCTGCGATCTCACGCAGGATGTCCACGGTGCGATCGTCGGAGGCGTTGTCGCAGAAGATGTGCTCGCGCCGGTAGCCGTTGAGCTCCTGGTCGAAGATTTTACGGATCGCCTCATGGCAATCGCGGACATTGAGCTCTTCGTTGTAGCAGGGCGTGATGACGCTGATTGTTTTCACGTTTGCTTCTCTGCGGCAGGGGCCCGTTGTCATCGTGGCGCGTCGGCGGCGTAGACGGCGGACTTATTGTAGTATCTGGCGATGCAGTCGTTGGGCAACCGGTCGGCGTTGCCCGTCAAATCGGACGTCATCAGCAGTGACGGCGTCCATTTGTGCCGGGACACCATGACCACCTGGTCCGGGCTCGTCGTCAGGAGAGCATGCCGTTCGACGCTTTCCCGCCAGTACGGATAGAGGTCCGGCCATTGGGCGCGCAGCTGCGTTCCGGTCGAACTCAGCCAAAGCGAGACGATCGTCAGCAATGACAAGCTCGCGGGCATTCCGACCGGATCGAGCAGGCCGCGAAACGAGCTGCTCGCAATTCGTTTGCGCAGTTGTGGACGAGAGGCCTCGACGAGCAGCTTGATACCCAGCGTCGATCCGAACAGCAGCAGGATCAATGCTTGGTTCTGGGCTCGTTCGACGAGGCGCATTCCCGTCGCATAACGGTGCGCAAAATACTCAAAATAGCAGCAGGCAAGGCAGATCGCGATCGTGCCCAGCGCCAGGTCCTTGCTCCTCGACGGTGCCTGCGTCGTCCGATCAGGCCCGGTCAATGCAAAAAGACCGACGGCGGCGAGCCAGACGATGATCGCGGGCTCCGCCAGGAAGTGGCCGAGACCGATCAGGGAATCGGACAACGCCTGGAATACGGACGAGATCCCATGCCTGCCGCCCGGGAGTTGGTCCATTCGCGCGCTGTTGCCTTTTGCGGACAGGACGATGGTCCAGCCGGCGGCAACGGCGGCGAGGATGAGAACGTGACCGACGATTTGACGTTGCTGACCGAGGACATGGCGCGCGGCGAGGGAGGCCGAGGTCATCAGCAGCAACCAGGCCCCGGTATATTCATTGCATAGAGCCGCGGTAAAACCACCCAGCGCCATCCCGAGACAGAGCGTCCACGAGAAGGTGGACTGCCGGTCGAGCGCCCGAACGTATTCACCAAGGATGAGGATGGTGAGCGCGGCGGGTGGGACATAACAGGTCACCGCCGACAACCAGTAGAGCAGGTCCCGGACGCTCGGTGCCGCGCTAGCAATCGCGCCTGCGAAGGAGAGTGCGAGGAAAGCTAGTCTTGGACGGCTGGTCTGGGGCCAAGCGCGGACCATCGCGAACGTCGTGGCGGCCAGAAAGAGCGCTGAGCTCGCAGCCATCGTCAGCGAATAGGCCGACAGCAAGCTGATGCCCGCCGCGGCAGAGATCGCGGGCGGGAGCTGGGTCAACCAGAGGGCCAGCACCCGGCCCGATTGCGCGTGATAAAAGAGAGAGACCGTATGGATGAAACCATGACGTGCATGCAGATACGCAAAGCAGAAGTCGTCATGTTCTGGTGCGCTGAACCAGGTTAGCGCGAACAGCAGCAGCAGCAAAACGGCTGGAATCAAGCTGGCGAGCGTCCAGGCGAGCCACGCCCGGCGATCGGCGCGGGGACTCGCTACCGCTGCAATAACACCTTGATTGTACACGCAAAGCCCCCTCCGATCCGTGCCAGACTAGAGACAACCTGCGGGGGTCGCAATGCTCATTTCCAGGCTCTCACAGTCCGCCTCCGGCGGGCACAGCAAGGCGCGCTTCTCCGCTCTCCGAGGTGCTCCCCATGTCGCCGGGACAAAGCTCGCTTCGTTTGCGGTAATTAAATACCCTTACTTTGCATGGGGTTGTTTTTCGAGGTTTGCAATCAGGCTTCGGCGCAAGCCATCAGAACTGCCGCCGCTTCATCCAGGCTCTGGCCCCCCAATGGGCAAAGCACCACGCAGAGCGGATCAGGGTGAGTCGCTCGACATTCCGATAGATCCGCCAGACCCATTTGGCTGACCGTACCGGGCGGCTCGAGACCGAGGAACCCCGGACGCGGTAGCGGGCGAGGTCCTCGTTGAGGCCGTAGGCGATATGACCGGGCTTCAGGATCGACAACCAGAGGCAGAAATCGTCGTAGCCTTCGTTCTTCATCGCAACGGGACCGGCGATCTCGCGATCCACCATGGCAGTGAGGGTCGCGATTGCGGTGTTCTTCAGGAGCTGGCCATAGGTGAGCGAGGCCGGCACCTCGATCAGCCTGCCGGTGACCCTGTGGGCCTCGTCGATGCGGCGGAACGCGGTGTAGCTGAGCGCGGCTTTCTTCTCGCGGCTAAAGGCCAGCTGCCGCTCCAGCTTCGTCGGCAGCCAAAGATCGTCGCTGTCGAGGAAAGCAAGGTAGCGTCCCTGCGCCCGGTCGATCGCCGCTTGGCGCGCCAAAGCGGGGCCGCCGTTCCTGGGCATCCGGATCAGCTTGACGCGCGGGTCGCGCTCGCCGGCGGCCGCAACGATCTCGGGCGTCCGATCGGCCGAGCAGTCGTCGGCGATCAGCAGCTCCCAGTCGCTGAAGGTCTGGGCCTGCACCGAAAGGATCGTCTCCTCGATGAGGCCCGCGACATTCCAGGAGGGGGTGATGATCGAAACGAGCGGCATGAGAGGTCCGTTCAATCCAAACGAGCCGGCGCGCCGATCGCGTCGCGCAGGGATGCTGCGAACGTGTCGAGCAGCACGGGATCGGCGACGTAGAGTTCGCCCGGGAACGATTTGCGCCAGGCCGCCTCGAAATAGGGGGCGGCGCGGCCCGGGTCGAACGGTCCGGCCCGCAGTGCCTCGCGCAGCCGCGCGGGCACATCGGCCAGGCGATCGACCGTGTGGACCAGCGGGCAGGACCGGTAGAACGCATCGCCCATCACGACGACCGGCTTGCCCAGCAGCAGCGCCTCGGCGCCCGATTTGCTGTTGACCGAGATGACGGCATCGGCGCGGTTCAGCACCGTGTAGTTGTTGGTTTGCGGCGGCAGCAGGACCACATTGTCAAAGCGGCGTAGAAATTCTTGCAGCCGTGCGGCCGAGATCGCCCCGATCTGGGCCGGGTGCTCCTTCAGCACCAAAAGATGCGAATCCGGGATCGTGCGGGCAAGGAAATCGATGGTGGCGACCTGATCGAGATAATCGGGCGAGCGCAGCGTCAGGGCCATGTCGGCCGGGACATGGAAGGGATAGTAGACGAACGGCGTCTCCGGCAGCGGCCGGTACAGTCTGCGCAGCCGGGCGGCATTCAGCGCCATTGCCGCGTGAACGCGGGCATGGCGCAGATTGTGTCCGAACTCCTGATGCTTGCCGAGCGCGAACTGGTCCCACAGCTTCTCGGTGAAGCGGCGTGCATTGCGCAGGTTCACGACTTTCTTGAACGCCGCGGAATAGTGATGCTGATCCTTCCTGGGGATGACGATCGCCTGCTGGCTCAGCGTATCCTCGAGATAGGCGCGGACTTCGGACGACACCGCTGCTGCCGGCGCGGGCATCACGTCGGGAGCCGCAAGACTGTCCGGCGTGAAGTACATCCGGCCGCGAAAGAAGGAGGGTTCGATGAACCAGTTGCGTATGCCGCGGCGCCTCGCGGCATAGAAGCTCGCAATGACGGAGAGAAAGCCGCCGAGCTCCTGGACCAGCTCGGCTTGCCGGCCCTGCGACTCCAGCCGGTCGAGCAGGGTTTCCATGGCGTTCGAATAGATCATGAAGCGGCGGCGCAGCGCCGCGCTGTCGCGAATGCCGAAGGTGAACCGCTCGTGGCTGAACAGGAAGTTGCTCCCGTCGAGCCCATAGGCGCTGACACGTGCGTCAAACGCCATCCGGTCGTGGGGCGAGGTTCCGGCCTTGAGGCCCTCGCGGTACATGTTGGTGACAGGCACGCCTTCGGTCGTCGACATCTCGGCGCTACGGTCGTCGAACGCGAGCAGTTCGACATCAAGGCCCGCCGCCCGTAACCGCTGTGCCACAGGAATCCAAAATCGCGTCTGGTATACGGCGAGCGTCGTGATGAGAATGGTGTTTGCGGTTGTGGCCATGGATATCTATCGAGCAGGCTCGATCGCGATGCTCGCGAGGGGCAGGCCGGTCGTCGCGCAGCGCGCGCGCCCCGCGGTGAATCGCGCTGGATCTAAGCCGTCATGTACCGCGATATTGCAGAGCAGGGATTTGACTAATGCCGGCTCGATCCGCTTGTCGCGCCGCGCGGGATTCACCCGGCTGCGCAAGCGCTCCGTCACGGCCGAGCCGAGGGTAGCGCTCGCGATGCCCTTGGCGATCTGAGCAAGGCTCGGACTCTTGCGCGTGCTGGTGACGGTCGCGCGCAGCGAAAGGTAAGCTCGGCGGGAGCCTGCCGTGCGTGTCAGGACGTCGGCAATGCGGCTGGCGGCCTGTCCGTCGTTGAGATGGAAAAAGGCCTCGATATGTGCGGCATGAACACCGGCGAAGTCGAACGCCTCCGTTTCGCGCTCGATGTTGTCGATCGCGTCCACCAGTTGCGCGAAAGAACCGACCGTACGGCTCACGCGCGCCGGTAACGTGGCGTGGCCTGCCGTGATCGGGGTGTTCAGATACTCGAGCTGGAGCGGCAGCTTTCCGAGCAAGACGGCCTCGACTGCCGTGCCGCAATTCAGGTGAATGACGGCCACCGCGTTGCGGATCCGATCCTGCACGCTTCCCGTCCCGTCGATCGTGACGTTGGCGTGGTGGGACAGGGCCTTGCGATACACGTGCTCGCTTTCGAACGGATGCGGTCGCACGAGGATCGGCCGATCCGGCCGCGCCTCTGCAAGACGGTCGATCTCGGCGAGGTAATTGGCGAAGACTTGCTTCAGGTCGGAGATGAAGCGATCGACATAGGCGCCGTCCCAGCCGGCACGGACCATGGCCTCCCGCTCGCCGCCGGGCGTGCCGGCGAAGCGCGAATTGACGAGCGGAAAGTTGGCGTTGACGAGCAGATAGCCGCGCGGCTCGCCGTCGAGCAGCGCGCGCCAGCGC
Source organism: uncultured Bradyrhizobium sp. (assembly GCA_964423245.1). GTDB lineage: Bacteria > Pseudomonadota > Alphaproteobacteria > Rhizobiales > Xanthobacteraceae > Bradyrhizobium. Next base: position 176,636 of record CAYREH010000006.1, read on the forward strand.
GGCGCTGCGAAGTCGAAGCGTGGACATCCGGTGAGGTGAAGCCGCTCGGGCGGCATGGTGGCCGCACCCGCAAAGGCGTCGTGGAGGCGATGGCCCCAGAAGAAATATCCGGAGAGGATATCCGCGTACCCGCTGTCCTTGATATGCGCTGCCATTGCCGGCGGCGAGTTGCCACCCTTCTCGGCGAGCACCCCGCCTTCGGTATCCAGCACGTAGAGCGCAAGGCCCGCGCCAGCGAAGCCGCGCATCAGGTCGAGGTTCACTGATCGCGCGTAGTTGGCGACCAGCGCATGGAGGCCGAGCCGCGGCACATCGACCGCCTGCTCATACATCGGGATCAGCACCACGGCCGCGCCGCGGCGCGCGAGTTGGTAACCGAGCATCACCGCACCCGGCAGGTCACGCTTGGGGTGATCGACCACCAGGCCTATGCGCAAGATATCGGCTCCCGACAGATCCGTCTCAGAGCCGCATCACGGCGCGCTCGAGCTCGGAGAGAGCCCCCGTCGCGCGGAAGCGGGACGGCGGCTCTGGATAGATGCGCGGCTGCTGGATATAGGTCGCCGTGTAGAGCAATCGGCTGTGCTCCGACTGGATCCGGCTTCCCATGTGCAGGCATCGCGCCGTGTTCACGATGAATGACGAGAGCCGCGGCGCGATCATCTCCTTGACGGCGCCGGGACCGGTCTTGGCAAACACCTGCGCATCGCTCATGTGGCTCTTGAGTGTGTTGCGGAACGGCCGGGACGGCCCGGCCGGAATGAAGGTGAATGGGCCGTCCGCGGGGGCCTTGACGTCCGTCAGATAGATGAACAGCTTGCAGACGCGCTTGTCATCGTGATCGAGATGCCACAACTGCGAATAGCTAAGCGCCTGGTTCGGTGTCGGCCGGGACAGGGTGAGCAGCACATCCGACAGCTGCGGCAGGTCGCTCATGAAGTCGCCGATGATCCGAAGGGCCGCGGGCTGGAGTGCGTAGCGAACAAACGGATGATCGGTCGCAAAAGCCCCATCCACGAGGTCTTCGTCCAGCAGGCTGATCCAGAACGATTTGTGCCCCAGCTGCTGCTTTCCGGAGAGTTCGTTGAGTCGGCTCATCTTGCCGTCAGCGACTGCGGCGACCGCCTCCGCGAGGCTGCGTTCGACGATGCCCGATACGTCCACGTAGCCATCCTCGGCCAGCTTGCGGCTCGCCTCGGACCATTCCGGCGTTGTGGGGAGCTGCTTCAGCAAGGCGACGCGTCTGGATCGTGCCGGCAACTGCAGGCTGGTCAGCACCGCCTTTACAATCCAGCCGAGATCAGTACGGTTTACATGCCAGAGTAGACGACGAAACTGGCTGATCTTCGGTTTTCTTGCCGTTGCTGTGTATTCGGCAGGGTTGATGGTTGTCATAGAGGCTCCCAGCAATACAGCATTCCATCGTTGTTGATGGTGGGCGCAAACGGCATGCGCTCGCGCGCGATGATCCGGATCTTGCGTTCTTGCTCGAGTTGTTCAAGTGTCCGGAATAGCGTTGTTTGATAATCGACCGAACGTATGTAGAGTCGGCTGACGACGTCGCGGGGTGAACGGAGGTCGAGAAATTCGGCGTTCGGCTCGATATTGATGACGCGTCGGGGCTTGCCCAAAATGATGTTCTCGACGACCCTGCGTACATCGTATGGGATCTGTTCGATACAAAAATAGGTCAGCACAACCTCGTTGCAAATTGCAGTCCGATTCGGATCAGAGGCGTTTGTGATATCAATGAAGTCGAAAGAGACTCTGTCGGAGATGCCGAAGTGCAAGGCAATCTCGCGCCCAATCTGGATGCCGTTCTTCGAGATATCGAAGCCCTTTAACGTCCAGTCAGGATAGTGGCTATGGATCGAGAACAGGTTGTAACCGTAGCCTGTTCCCAATTCGACCAATGTGTCGATGCCTCCGGCATGTCGTCCGATCAGTTCGGCCAACGCCTTCAATCTGTATCGGTAGTATTGTTCGGCGCTAATGCGAACAATTTCGCCATTTACCTTGCGGAGGCGGCGAGTCTGATCTGGGAAAACAAGAAATTCGGGCAGGCTCCTGGCGTTGCGCCAAGCTTTGCGCATCAATATCTTCTGCCAGTGCGAGCCGTCATACTCGGAGTTTACCTTGTCTTGCGTTCTCTTCATCTGACGCAGCGCAATGCGGTAAAGGCTCTTGGCTCCATCGAGGGTATAGGACAACGCCCTATCGCCGAAGGATGCTCTGCGTGGCAGCGCTATGGTATCGTCCGCAATGGTCTTCATTTTCGTGATCCGCAGAGCACTCTCAGTTCCGTCTTGAAGTGACACCCATCAGGGACATGACTTCAGGAAAGATGGCGCGATGACGATTCTCGAGGACCAGAAAGTATTGCGCGAGCCAGGCAAGTAGACAGAACGTACCCGAGATGAGGCTGAGCCTTAGCACGCTGTCTGCCTGAATGTAACCCGTAAAAATCCAGAGTAATCCGCTGCAAACTGAGATGATTGCGGCCTGTTTGCCAAGGGCCAGGATGAAGCGAAGACGAGCCAGCCCCAGCGCGCTTTGCAACGTTTCCAATTGCCAGGGCAGAACGATCAAGCTCGCAACGACCTGGCCGAGTATCAGAGCGCGTTCGGACAGCCAGAGCAAAGTTGCCGCTGAAACGAGCATCCAAACTCCCAGTTGCACTCCAAGCAGAAAATTCAAGCGTGCCTGTACGTCCGGCTTCGTCAGAAACAGCAGGTTTCCAATCGCAAGGTATTGGGTGCAAATTGGGATCAGGAAGCTCAAGCCCATCCAGAATGCATAAGGGAGCAGCGACTTGCCGATCCAGACGTCCATGACGCCGTAGGACAAGACTGCCGCTGCGGCAAGCGGCGGAACGGTAAACATCGGAAGCATGAGAAGACCGAATTCACCGAGGCGTTGAAAGGACTTCTTGTTTCCGCGCTGGTCGAGTCGGCTAGCGACCGGCAGAAGTGCCGACGTAAGCAGGCCCACCACGACTTTTGACACGCGTGATAGTCTTACAACTGCATCATAGATGCCGACGCTGCTCGGACCGAACATTATGCCGACCAAAAATGGCTGGATAGGGCCGGTAATGCCACCGATCAGCTTGCCTTGGAGCAACAACATGCAGCGATAGAAGAGCTCGCGCCTTATGGCAGAAGTCCAGGGCGTCGGGCGCGCATGTTTTACACCAAGGGCCACGAGCGCGGCCACCAGGATGACTAAGGCACGCAATACGAGGCTACCGAGATATATGAAGGCCACAATCTCGAAGCTGGCACCGATGTTCGATGCCCAGATCGTCAACGTGACGTAGCCGGTTGTCGAGGAGAGCTCAGTAAGCCGTAGCAGATTGTAGCGTTCAAATCCCTTTACAACTCCCTCGAAGACCAGAGATGGGACCAGTATCAGATTGGCGAGTGCGGTGACATGCAATATCCGACTGAATTGTTCGAGATGAATGGCATCAATCTTCATCAATAGGGCAAACCACGATGCCCCGAACCAGATCGCGCAACTTGTGACTCCTGCAAGAGCCAGTGACAACATATTCAAGAACGTCAACTGGCGTGCGACGAGGTTCCAGTCGCGATGCTCGCGAGCGCGAGCGACTGCCTGCGTCGCGACCTCCGACAAGCCTAGATCGAATACGGCCATCATACCGGTCGGGATCAGCAGACGGGCGATTACAATCAACCCAAACTCGGTGACACCCCAGTGCCGAATTATGACGGGGATCACGAGTAAACCGAGAAGGGCCGCGCCTCCGAAGGCGATGATCGAGACGATCGTGTTCTGGATCAAGCGTTTAATCATGAACGGCTGGCTACCATGCGCTCAAGCCACCATCGACCGCAATGTTTTGCCCGGTAACATAGGATGCTGCGTCGGAGACCAGAAACAGCATCGTCCCCACCATCTCCTCCGCGCGCGCCATGCGGCCGAGCGGAATGCGGGCTCCGTAGCGCGCCTTGAAGGTCTCGTTCTGCCCGCTCTCGACTCCGCCTGGCGTCAGGGTATTGACGCGCACGCCCTTCGCGGCCCAGTAGGTAGCGAGGTGTTTGGTCAGGCCGATCACGCCGGCCTTGGAGGCGGTGTAGACGGCGGGTGTGTTAATGGCGCGTCCCAGATATTCGGATCCCTCGTAGATGCGCTGGTCCGGTGCCATCAAACCGTAGATCGAAGCGGTCTGCACGATCGCGCCATAGCCGCGCTCGGCCATCCGTCCGCCGAACACCTGAGCGACGTTGAACATGCCGTCGAGATTGACAGCCATGATCTCCCGCCACGTCTCCTGCGAGAAGCTCTCAACCGGCGCGAAGAATGCATCGATGTCCCGCGTCTTACTCGCAGCGTTGTTGAGCAGGATCGAAACCGGTCCAAGTTCCGCCTCGATCGCCTCGGCGGTGGCGCGCACCTGATCGGGTTGCGTAATGTCGCAGCCATAGCCTTTGGATCGGATCGAGTACCGTGCAGCGATGTCGGTTGCGACTTGCTCCGTTGCGGCCTGATTGAGGTCAAGGATAGCGACGGCGGCGCCGAATTCGGACAGGCCGTCGGCGAAGCGACGGCCGAGGATACCGCAGCCGCCTGTGACTACCGCAGTGCGGCCATTGAGGTCGAACATTGTCTTGAAGCTCGTCATAACTTATGTTTCCCGCTGCTTGCGGAGCAGGAGCTCCACCAAAGTGAAATCGATCTCAGAATCGATGTCGATCGAGCGTTCTTCCGGCATCTCGAACAGGCGAGTGTTCGGGTAGAATACGCGCGGATCTGAAAGAAAGGACGCAACGTTCCAGACGTAGATCGACGCGTTCATGTCGAAGCACCGCGGGCTGTCCTGTCGGCGCACAATCGGCGGATCAGCAACTTTCGAGAGGCCGACCGTCCCGTCGGCCCGTTCCTCGACGAGATTGAAGTAGGGTGACCGACGGGCTGGCGCGCCGGTAATGACGCTGCGGGCGCCACTGTCGCGCAGTAGGTTGACGGCGCCGAGAATGTCGGACGCAAGTCGTAGCGGCGAGGTCACGTCAAGATCGACGAAAATGTCGGGATGCTCCCCGGTGCGCAGCATCGCTTGCTCGAGACAGTGACGGATCGCGGGAAGTTTGGCTGCAGTATCGGTTGCCATCTCATCCGGGCGCTTAACGGCTATATCGGCGCCAAAATGTAGGGCTATTTCGATCAGCATATCGCAGTCGCTGCTGAAAGCTATTGTTGAGAAAAGGCCGGTTTGTTTCGCCTGTTCGATGCTCCATGCGAGCAAGGGACGGCCGAGCAGGAGGCGGCCGTTCTTGCCTGCAACGCCCTTAGAGCCGCCGCGTGCACACATGGTACAGATCAGGCTCATGCAAATATCCAGCTGCTTGAATGAAGTGCTCGTTCGCTTGCGTCGATAAGAGCCATCACCGCCATGCCTTCGTCCTGCGAGCAGACCGGGCCGCTGCCGTGAAGTACAGCAGTATGCATAGCCCGGTAGCTCGCGTCGCGTTCGCTCGCATACTGCACAGTCGCTCCGTTTACGATGAGATGACCGGCGAAGATGTCCGCCTCGATCGTCTCTTCCGCAAGATTGATACGAATCCTGCGCAGTCCCGGCCGATCGAGATAATCGAGATGAACCTGCACGACTTGCGCGCGCGACATCTCCATCAGCAGCGCCAAATGATCGTCGACCTCGAGACCGCGCGCACCGGACGCACCGCCGAGTGCCGCAATGCGGTGCCATGGTCCGAACAGCCAGAGCAGATAGTCGAGTTCATGGCTCAGATCGCGCAAGACCCCCCCGCCGGAGGCGACCGTCGAAGATGCCGTGGTGCGATGGTCGCGTCCGGGACGCCAATCCTTGATGTCCTGTCCGACGTAGGCCGATACCGTTATCGCGGAGCGGCCCTTGAGGTGTTCGGCGAGTGCCGTCATTACAGGATGAAAGCGCAGGTTGTAGCCGACCAGCAGCCTTGCAAATGAAAAGTTCGGAAGCGGCTCGTTCTTTGCGAGCAGTGGCTTTTCCACGAGGACCGTACCGCGAAAGCCGGCCGCCGCGAGCTCGCGTAGCGCATCCACATGTTGCGCTGTCTCGGTTGCGATGACGACATAGTCGACTTGACGGTCTGCAAGTGCTTCAGAAAGCGTTCGGTGATCCCCACCTTCGCGGCGGCTGACAGTTGCGACGGTAAGACCAAGCTCGGCAAGAATGCGGGCGTGGCGCGTTCCGATTGATCCTAGACCCGCCACCACTGCCGTGCTGCCGTTCACTGGAATACCTCGTGAAATTCGGCGTGCGCCTGCTCGAAATCCTCGACGCGGCCGATATCGAGCCAATACTCTCGGATCGGATAGATCGCGACGCGGCCCTGTCTTGCGACGACGCGCTCAAGCACCGCAGGCATGTCGATCCTGACCCCGCGGTCGACAAGCCCGAACACATCGGGACCTATCACGTAGATTCCCGCGCTCACAAACCAGCTTTCGGTCGGTTTCTCCCGGATCACCTGGAGATATCCGTCCGATGCGGTGACGACGCCGTATGGGACATGGACTTTGTGTTCCCGCACCGCCATCGTGGCCTCCACGGGCGTCGCGTTGTGGAAGTCAACCAGAGCGCCGTAGTTGATGGTCGTGAGAATATCGCCGTTGGTCACGACGAGCGGCAGCTCTGGCGCAGACGGGAACAGCCCGAGCGCACCAGCGGTGCCGAGGCGCTCGGTCTCGTGAATGTATTGAATGGTCGCGCCATGCGCGGTGCCGTCGCCAAAGTGATTTCGGATCAACTCGGCTTTGTAATTCACCGAGATGTAGATGTTGCGAAACCCCTGCTGCACGAAATTGCGCACAATGGTTTCAATCAGGGGTCGACCGCCCACGTGGAGCATCGGCTTGGGTATTTCGCGCGTCAACGCGCCGAGACGTTCGCCGAGTCCGCCGGCCATGATCAGGACGGGATTCTCGTATCGCGGCGCCTCGATCAGTTCGTCGAAGGTTTCGACGCCGACGACGAGGCCTTCGGTATCGACCAGCGGCAGGTGCTTGATCGACTTTTGTCGCATCAGTCGCAGGCGTTCGTCGCGCGCCAGTGTGACCGGTGCCGAGACCGGACTTCGGTTCATTACCTCGGTTGCGCTACTGCTGAGAGAAACCCCGCGCAACAAACCGCGGCGGATATCGCCGTCCGTCACAATGCCCGAAAGCCTGCCGTCGTCGACAACGAGCGCAATCTGGATGCTGCCGCTCTCGATTGCGGCAATGGCCGCGCTCACCGTTGCTTCCGTTCCAACGACGGCTTTTTGCCAGGACTTCATGGTGATGGACCTCCCGGGCGGCGGCTCGCAGGCGACGTCTACCCGATCAAAGCAGCTATATCGCGGCTGAGCATGGGCACGTCAATCCCTGTGGACAGAGGCTGATCCAGTCTCCAAAGAGGCCAATCTCGCCTCGGCCTGTGTCAGTTCAGCCCTCAGATTTCGACCGAGCCGGCTGCCCCGCGTGGCATTTGGAACGAGGGCTGCGGCGGGGCGGCCGTCGTTTCCGATCGGTGTCCAGCTCTTGATCCGGATGAAGCTGTCTCCGGTCTTGACCATGATGCCGGCGTTGTCGCGGCCGATCACCTCGCCCGGTACACCAACATAGGGGCGCGCTCCCGGGATCAACTCGGTGGCCAGGATGGCGTAGGGTTGATCCTTCCAGATCGTGCGGGCCCCGGGACCGGGCGGGACCAGCGCACGGACGAACCGATCGAGTGCGACACTGCTGGAGCCCCAGTCGATTTCCTCGTCGCCTTCGCGGCGCCGGCAGCAGTAAAGGCCGACCGGGTCAATCGAGGATTGCAGAATCCGCTGGTCGGTGCCGCTGTAGACGTCGGCAACCGCCTCGACGAGCGTATCGGCGCAAAGCCCCTCGGCCGCTTCTAGCAGAGTTGCATATGTATCGCTCGGAGAGATCGGCACCTTGATCTGTCGCACAATGTCGCCGGTATCGATTCCGAGGTCGACCCAGTGAACGGTAATGCCAAACTCGGTCTCCCCATTGATCAGTGCCCATGTCAGGGGATTGCGGCCGCGATAGTATGGGAGCGCACCGGCATGGCAATTGAGTGTGCCGCGCGGCGGGATCGCCAGGATGTTCTCGCGAAGGATCTGGTCGTAGGACATCGATACATGAAGTTCGGCGGCATAGCCCGCAATCTCGGCGAGGCTGTCCGGTGCGTTGACGTTAGTCGGGCGCAACACCGGGATGCCTTTGGACTCCGCCAGCGTCACCAGCGTCAAATCAGGGCGAGACGCGCGTACGGTGACGAAGGCGATCGTGTAACGGTAATCGCCGATCAGCCGGGCAAACGCGCGTTGAGCCCATACGCCGTCGCCGAAATAGCCGATCCTCATAGCGGATCTTCCTCCTCATATGCTCGCGTGAGGGTGGTGCCGATCAGAGACCAGTAGTCGATTGGTGCCCGACCGGACCCCGGCCGTTTGCAGGTTATATCCTCAGCTTTCAGCACATCGCCGGCCTTCAAGGACCGGGCGGCCACGATGCTCTTGCGTGCAATATCGATATTCTTGATCTCGGATGCCTTGGGTGTCTTGATGCCGTCGCCACGCGCTCGCTCGATATGGCGGATTGCGGACACCAACCGCCTGAAATCGTCGGGTTCCAGCGATGCCGCGTGATCGGGGCCCTCGGCATTGCGATCGAGGGTGAGGTGCTTTTCGACGATCGTTGCCCCCATCGCAACCGCTGCCAGCGAAATCTCGATGCCGTCGGTATGGTCCGAATAGCCGACCGGAAGCTGGAAGGCGGTTCGCATCGTCTGCATCGCCGCAAGGTTCACGTCCTCGGGCGGGCAGGGATATTCGGTGGTGCAGTGGAGTAGACTGACGCGCTCGGACAGCCGGGCCCGGGCTTCGCCGTCACGCCATGCGCCACGGAAAGCGGCGATTCCCGGTGGCGAATTACCGTGACCATAACCGTGCGCCAGAACGCCCAGCGCTTCCTCGACTTCGATCAGCGTGGCCATGCCGGTCGACAGGATCAGGGGCTTGTCGGCGCGAGCGATCGCATGCAGCAGCGGCGCGTTGGTCAGATCGCCCGACCCGATCTTGATCCGCGGCAGGCCGAGCGTCAGCAAGAAGTCCAGCGACCGGTGATCGAACGGCGTCGAAACGAATTCGATTCCGCGCTCCTCGGCGCGGGCTATCAGCGGCGGGTGTGCCGCATGTGGAAGTTCAAGGCGTGTCAGCATCGCCTGCTGACTTTCAGCGGCATCCGTCGTGCGTTGCTGGTAGTCGGCTTTGCGGGCGCCGCGGCTTGCGAGCGACTTCGCATTGAAGGTCTGGAATTTGACGATGTCTGCACCGGCGTCGGCTGCGGCATCGACCAGCGCAAGAGCGGTATCGAGGCTTCCAGAGTGATTGACGCCGGCTTCCGCGATAATGAGCGTGCGCGTCATGTTCCAGCCTCGCCATCGTAGAAGCCCTTCTTGAGCAGGGTCTTGAAGTCGGGGATCGCCGCGATGCGGTCGGCTACGCGGCGGCTGGTTTCGCCGTCTCCATACGGACTGATGGTCGACTGCCGACCGCGGGCGAGCGCACGACTGATCGCGTCCGAGATCGAGGCGCGATCGGGTGAGGCGTGGAACACGGAGGCGGCGCGCTCGCGCCCCTTTTGCCGGTCGCCGATGTCGACCGTTGGGACGTGAAGCGACGGCGCTTCGTAGATGCCGCTCGATGAATTGCCGACGACGATATCAACCTGGTTCATTAGACTGATGTAGCGGAGCTGGCCGAGCGAGGCGACGGCGATGGCATTCGGCCGGCTGACCACGAACGACCTGATGCGTTCATTCAGAGCGCGACCTTCCGCGTCGGCATTGGCGAGGGTAAAGAACAGGCTGTACTCCGGACCAAGCGCCGAGAGCGAAGCAAACATTTCGTCCAGGGCGCCAATGGAGCGATCCATCTCGACCGTGACGGGATGGAAGGTTACGAGAACGTTCCGTTGGCCGAGCTTCATGCCGACTTCGCGCCCGATGGTCTCACGATCCATCAGCTTGAGGCGTTTGATTGAATCGATGCCTGGTGAACCGACGGTGAAGATGCGCGCTGGATCTTCGCCGAGCCGGGCCAGTCTCCGGGCCGAATCGGCATTGGTCGCAAAATGCAGATGCGACATCTTGGTAATGGCGTGGCGGATAGCGTCGTCGATAGCGCCTTCCGTCACATCCCCGCCGAACAGATGCGCCATCGGCAGCCGCATGAACATGGCGGCCTGAGCTGCGGCAAAGGTCTCGTAACGGTCGCCGAGCACGACGACGAGATCCGGGTCGAGCCGGCGGAAGGCATCGGCAAATCCGATCACGCCTAGCCCGACGGACTTCGCGACGCCGACGCCGGAGTCGCTCGAGAGCAGGGTTTCGACACTTTCGTCGACGTCGAACCCTTCCTGGCGGATGTTGCCGATTGTGTAGCCGAACTCAGGCGAAAGATGCATTCCGGTGGCGACGAGCTGAAGCTTTAGCCCGGGTGTTTCTCGGATCGCGCGCATCGGCCAGATGATGAGTCCGAAATCGGCGCGACTGCCGGTCACGAAGCAGATCTTTCGTGCTGTACTACTCATCGCGGACTCGGATGCTGGCGCTGGAGGGCAGGTTGATAAGCCGGCGCTCGATGGATTCGGCGCGACCGAGCTGGCCGCGCGGGCTTTGCGCGTACATCGGCAGGCGGTGCATGAGCGTCCAGGCCGGCCGGGCCCCGAATCCCGCTTCGTTGAGAGCCGTCAGCAGTTCGTCGCGCCGGACGGCACAGCTCTCGTCGAGCAGTATTGCGTTCAGCCAGTAATTACTGGCGGTATCTTTCGGTTCGCGCGCGAAGCGCACGCCCGGCACCTCGGCAAAGGCGCGATCATAGGCTGCCGCGAGTTTGCGCTTGCTGGCGAGGAAGCCGCCGAGTTGCTCGAGTTGCGCGCAGCCGAGTGCGGCATTCAGATTGGGTAGGCGGTAGTTGAAGCCGACCTCGTCGTGGATGAAAGCCCATTTGTGCGGCAGCTTGGCAGTGGTGGTCAGGTGCTTCGCGCGGCGTCCCAGATCCTCGTCGTCGGTGAGGATCGCGCCGCCGCCGCCGGTGGTGACGATCTTGTTGCCGTTGAAGCTGAGCGCCGCGAGCCGGGCCTTTGATCCCACCGGGGCGCCCTTGTAGGTCGAACCTAGCGACTCCGCGGCGTCCTCCACCAGCGCAATTCCCCATTCGCGCGCGATCGCGGCGATCTCGTCGAGTTCGACCGGATGGCCGAAGGTGTGCATCGGCGCGACCGCGGCGATGCGGCGTCCGGTCTCACGATTGATCGTGCCTGCGGCGGTCCGTTCGGCGACGGCATCTAGGCGTCCCGCGAGAGCGCGTGGGTCCATTCCAAGCGTGGTGAGCGAACTGTCGATGAAGTGCGGGATGGCGCCGCAATAGGCAATGGCATTGGTTGTCGCGATGAAGGTCAGCGCCGGAGACATCACTTCGTCGCCGGAGCCGACGCCTGCCAGCCGGAAGCAAGCGTGCAACGCCGCGGTGCCGTTGACAACGGCAATGGCGCGCTTCGCGCCCGTCACTTCCTCGAGCATCCGTTCGAAACGATCGACGAAGGGGCCGACCGAAGAGACGAACGTGCTCCTGATGCATTGCTCGAGATAGCGGATCTCGTTGCCGGCGAAGATCGGCTCGTGCAGGCCAATGGCTCCGTCGGAAGTCCCCGCGACGCGCCTGACCGCTTCCACGATGGCATGCGGATCGAAGGTTCGCGAACCGGTCCCGCTCTCAGCCGATTTCGCGGTCGCCTCAGACATTGTAGACGTCCGCCTTGTAACGCTTGAGATTAGCGGGATTGGTGAACCAGCGCACCGTTTGCTCGATGCCGCGACGCAGGCCGTCCAGGCCCCCGAATTCCGGACTCCAGCCGAGCAGCCGGCGGGCCTTGGAATTGTCAGCCCAGAGCCGCTCGACCTCGCTGTTCGCCGGGCGCAGTCGGGCCTCGTCGGTCTCGATCGAGACCTTCACGCCCATCACCTCGGCGATCATCTCGACGGTTGCGCCGACCGAGATCTCGAAGCCGCTGCCGAGATTGATGGTCTGGCCGACGGTCTGCTCTGCCGGGGCGGTGAGGCCCGCGATCAGGCCGCGCGCGGTGTCGGTTACGAAGGAGAAGTCGCGCGTTGGGCTGACGGCGCCGAGGCGGATACTGCGCTTGCCGGTCGCAATCTGACTGATAATGGTCGGGATCACGGCGCGCGCGGATTGCCGAGGTCCATAGGTGTTAAATGGCCTGATGACGACAACCGGTGTGTCGAAAGAGGCCTGGAACGAGAGTGCCATCTGGTCCGAGGCGATCTTGGAGGCCGAGTAGGGCGACTGCCCGACCAGCGGGTGGCTCTCCTTGATCGGAACGCTCTGTGCGGTGCCGTAGACCTCGCTGGTCGAAGTCTGTACGAAGCGGCGGACGCTGGCCATGCGCGCGGCCTGAAGTACGTTCAGCGTGCCGCGGACGTTCGTCTCGACGTAGGACTCCGGCGCCGCATAGGAGAAGGGGATCGCGATAAGCGCCGCGAGGTGAAGCACGTCGGTGCAGCCGGCTGCCGCAGCGATCATGAAATGCGGATCGCGAATGTCGCCGGCGACCACTTCGACAGCCTCCATGACGTCGCCCGGCAAAGTATCCAGCCAGCCCCACGAGTTGAAGGAGTTGTAATAGACGACCGCCTTGACCCGGGCGCCGGCCTTCACCAGTTCCTCGACGACATGCGAGCCGACGAAGCCGTCGCTGCCGGTAACGAGGACTCGGGCGTCCCTCAGATCTGCCATGCCGGATCCCAAATGGCGATTAAGCCAGTATTCGCAACGAGATGGCGCTATAGCACACTGGTCGTCGGGCGCAACCAAGCACCACGCGCCATCCGCCAAATGCCCGAGGTTTCAGTGCTTTTGGCGATACCGCCTTACGGCCTGCCGTCCTGGAGGAGGCGCCGTTTCACGAAGACCTCCAGATTCCCGCCTTCGAACAAATGGCCGGCAATGCCGGCCGCCTGAGCCGCGGCCATGTCGCTGGCCTTGTCTCCGATGACCATGCTGCGGCTCATGTCGACGTGGAAGCGCTGGGCAAGATCGATGATCATGCCCGGTCCTGGCTTGCGTCGTTCGCTGGCGCGGCGATAGCGCGCGACGCTTCCATCGGGATGGTCGGGGCAATATTCGAAGGCGTCGATATGCGCGCCGACCAGCGCCATCTGATTCGCCATCGAGCGGTGGAGGGTGACGACCTGGTGCTCCTCGTAATAGCCGCGCGCGACGCCGGACTGATTGGTGATTACGAACGCAAAAAAGCCGGCGTCGTTGACCGCCTTCACAGCTTCGCGGGATCCTTCGATCCATTCCAGCTTGTCCGTCTCGAATGTGTAACCCGAGTCGTGGTTGAGGACGCCGTCGCGGTCGAAGAACACCGCTGGGCGCCGGAGCTTCTCGCGCAACTCGAGGTCGGCCCGGGCGAAATCGTCGGGAACGCCGATGTCGATGAAATAGCCGCGATAGGCGGTGCCGCGCAATTCGCCACGCACGGCCAGCGCCGGGAACAGGTCCTGCTCAAGCGAGGCGGGCAGAGTGGCGATACCGGCGATCACGGACCTGTCGACGACGTAGATGCCTGCGTTGACCGGGCCGGTTGCCCCGACGCCGGGCGTGATGAAGTCGCGCACGCAGTTGCCGTCGAGTACGACACGGCCGTAACGATCCCCGACGACGCCGTCGCGCAGCGCCATGTGAACCCGGCTGTTTCGCGCGTTTATGACCAGGTCGAGAAGGTTGATGTCGAACAGCGAGTCGCCATTGAGCAGCAGGAAGCGATCATGCAGCAGTTCGCGCGCATGGACTAACGCGCCGCCGGTCCCGAGCGGTGCCGTCTCGCTCGACACGACGAGCCGGGTTCGTCCGCGCGCCGCCGAGGCGTAGTGCGTCTCGACGATCTCGGCCCTGTGCCCCGCAAGAAGAAGAATTTCGTCGAAGATGTCATAGCGCAGCAGTTCGTCGATGAGCGTGTCAAGAAACGGGCGCCCGCCGATTTCCAGCATCGGCTTCGGAACGAGCCGCGTACGGTCACCAAGGCGGGTACCGAGGCCGCCGACGAGGATGACTGCCTGGGTCAGCATGGAGGGAGCCTAATTTCGAGCACTGAGCTTCGCGACAATGCAGAGCACGGGCTGTGAAACCGGACTTTGGCTAGAACTGGTATCCAACATGCTCGGGGCGATCCCGAAAGGGGTCAATGCAAATCCCCGCATTTGTACTCAGCAAATTCCGGTTGCGGGCGAAGTGTGGTCGCCAATGGATGTCGGAGGGAATTAGGACGAACGTCACGACGTCCCGGTGGTCTCTCTTGGGCGAGGTCGCCTTGTGGATACAACCGCCGTTCTCGAAAAGGAGGCGGGTGCCGACGGGACCTTCGAGTACCTTGGTCGAATCATTATCGTCGAGCCGTTCAACAAACTGATTGATTCTGCGGCGGTCGAAAAAACCCTCCATTCGAAGTCTATCGCTGAACGGCTTGTTCTTAACGCTGAGAGCGCCGGTTTCGGCGATCACATCGTCGAGATAGACCATGAGCTTGATTTCTTGTCTCGGGCAATTGTCCAAGTGCCAAAGAAAGCTGGAATCCGGCTTATCGGGCGTCGGCATCGTTCGATAGAACGAAACAGCAAAAATCTTGAAGTGGCTGCCATAATAGTTCTCAATGGCCGCCTCGAGATCGCCGTCGATGAATTCAATGATCTCTGGTATTAGTTCGAGGCCATCCACCATGCGGTTCATGCCATAATTGACCACGAAACCGTTGTTCTGCTCTGCGAACTTGCGGTCCACTTTCTCCTTGATGGCTCGAAGTTGCTCTGTCGTCATCTTGGATGGGGGGGGGAGTGCAATGAAGCCCTCTCCCTTGAACCGCTCTGCCGCCGAAATCTGGTCGGGTGTCGCCTGCGTGAGAGGGCGCCAGTTTCGCCGCGCGCTTTTTGCGTAAGCTGCGTACTTCAGATTCACACCGAGCGAATGGTTGTTGCCGAACATGGCCACCCGTGTTTGCAGGCGCGCCCTCGAAGCGATCTTGCGAAGTGATTGCATGTTCTTGTTCTCCGGGCCGAATTCTTCGCTATTACCTAATGCTACCGCGCTTGTTCATGCGGAATACGATGGATGACGTGAATCGACCTTCGTTCTCGAAGTCTTCCTTCCAATAGACATGCCCTGCCTTGTCGCCGAAGATTGCAAGCAGATCATCGGGGCCATTGGCGAGATTATTCTTCCCGAATCGGTTGCCGGCGCCGTGAGTGAGGTGCTCGAAGGCAAAAATGACCACCGCCCCGTGCTTGGCGACGCGAATTGTTTCTGCAACGGCTTTTGGAATGTTGTCGCTGTACGTAATCACGAACGCGCTATAGACGGCATCAAACTGGTCGTCGGCAAAGTTCAACTGGTGCATATCCATCAGGCGCACCGACGGGGCATAGGTAAAGAGATCGATCGCCGTGAGCTTCGCTGGGTCAAAACCATAGGACGACAGCAACATCAACTCGGCCTCGTTGCGCGGACCGATCACGAGGGTGTTCAGCGCATTCAGCTTCAGACCTCGGATCGAACGCAGCAAAGCAATGACACGCTCCGTTCGTCCCCGATTGATGATGTTGATGTTTCCAAGATTGTAAGGAAGCACCTGCTCGGCGACGAAACCGCTTGCGACGTCCTCGCCTTTAACGAGCTGCTTCAGGCCGTGCCCCGTCAATCTCCAGTAGAGCCGTCGGGCGTGAAACCGAAGCGCGAAAATAGGCGGACTTAGCGTCAGGTATCGCCAGGGCGACAGCAGGACAGGGGATCTCGGAATCAGAAAAAGACCGACGAAACTACGAAGTCTTCGTACGTACGATGCCTCCGCCTCGGCCGCACCAGCGTCGTTCATTGTGCTCATCCTGTCGATCCATCTGCCCCCGTTTTGTTGGTCTATTACCGGCCCTTAACCTTGGTGGCAAGGCGGCGGCGCCGAGAATCGCTACCGGAAGTAGCTTAGCTCAGGCGTCGACGATCGGGCGTCTAATGCTTCGGAACCCGCAAAAGGTCGGAGATTTTGCCGCCAGGAAACAAGGCCCACGGCAATAGCGGCAGATTGACTTTAGCGAGCTTGGACTCCACGATTAGCGCCAGTAAGAGAGTGCCTACCTTTGTCCAATAGGATGAGACGAACGCAAAGTTCAGCATTCCGCCTATGTACATTACGTAGAATCCATAGAGGACGTAAAGCGCGAAGAAGGTGGACGCGTATCGTCCTTGGATTGTCCCCTTCACGATCAAGGCTGTAAGGCCCGCGGTTATGAACCCGCATGCCGCGAGAAAGGGCCACGCAAGCAACGGACCAAACAGCTCAAAGACGATCTCCGGAAAGCCGCCGGCAAATTGAAAGCCACCGGAGAGATGTTCGAACGTTCTGGGCTCCCCGATAGTGGTAAGCATCAGATATTGAGGTGTTGTGTTGCGGTTTGGGACTATCGGGAACTCGAACAGGAAATCAAAGACGCGCAGAGGCTGCCAACTGCCGAATTCGAATACCCGCTGGTACGAGAGCCAGCCGAGTTCGCCCGGTTGCACTAGTGCACGTTCAATGAATTGATCTCCAACCTCTACGCCCTTAAAGCCCCGAACATTTGTTAGATTGTTGTAAATTCCCAGTACTGCCACCGTGATCAATAAGGTAGCGACCAAGCTGAGGCTTGCGAGTTCCCGCCGTCCGATGAAGCCCCGGAGGTATTCAAATGGCCTCTGCTGTTTGGCCTTCGGCGCAAAGGCGAGCAACGCAGAGACGGGGATTAGGAAGAAGCTGCCAAAACTATAGAAGGCCGAGAATCTATTGCCGGTAAGAAACATGTAAACGACGAGGACCGCAAACAAGCCGAAATAGCGCAAATCAAACTTTCGGTTGCGTAATTTCTCGGCGGTGAACATCAGGCCCCACCAGAACGACAAGAAGTTACCGTAGGATATCAGCCAACGATGCGCTGGGCCGGCATGTTCGGCCGTGTAGACGAATCGCTCCATGTGATTGAGCAATGGGATAGCGCCATTTCGGCCCAGGTCGACAAACAGCCAGGCCAGAAAAAGTGTCGAGAGAAGAAAGGTCAAGTCTGAAAGGCTAAGTGTGCCATGCAACGCGGTGCGTCCGTCGTATTGCTCAGCCCAATACCTAACGGATGTCGTACGAAACAGAATGAAAAATGGTACTATCGTTATGAAGTAAGCGAGCACGTGCAGGCACGTCACCGCTCCAGGGCCGACAAATGAGAACGTCTGTGATGAATAGACCGGTCCTGCCACGTCGATATACATCATCGAGCAGGTACGCCAGATTAGCGTGAAGATTATGAAAATGAACGATACGAAAATTACGGGACGATAGGCGGCCAGATAGAAACAGCAAAGCAGAAAGGCGCTTCCAAATGCGATTACTCCTAGTTGATCGGCAGTTACCGCTATCAACGATATCTCCTCTGGGAGCGAAGCCAAGCGCAATTCAAGAGTCTTG
This sequence comes from uncultured Bradyrhizobium sp., assembly GCA_964423245.1. Taxonomy (GTDB): domain Bacteria; phylum Pseudomonadota; class Alphaproteobacteria; order Rhizobiales; family Xanthobacteraceae; genus Bradyrhizobium. Next base: position 194,219 of record CAYREH010000006.1, read on the forward strand.
CTCCTCGGCGGAGTTTCGTTCTTTCGGGGCGGTCACAACCGCAAGACCCCCCATAGCCACAAGCATGATCAATCCCGTGAGGAGCGAGATCGCACCAGGTCCGGTCAAACGTTCTGATTTCGGATAGGAACCTCGCTCAGCATAGGTAACGGTCTTTTCGTTCAACTCGAGTAGGGTCTTGTAGCGCTGGACGCGATCTCTGAGCTTGCTCCAGAATTCGGCGACTGGCGCACGAGTCGGTGTAACAGGCGAGCCGTAGATGTCTTGTGCTTGTGCAGGCGGGGCTACAAGAATGCGCGGCAAAGTTTCCGTCATGGACTTTTCGATGAATTCCGACCTGCTCTGCAGGTCTGCGAGGATCGCCCGCAAGGCTTCGAGCCGGCGCTGTGCGATCCCTTCATGAACCTTGTCGATTTCGGTCGCGAGGGATTGAAGCACTGTGTCAATGTCGGCCTTTGTGGCTGCAGACACTTCGACAGCCACGTTTCGATCGCCCTCCAGCGCAATGGCCCTGAGGCTGGCTTTGACCAGTCGTTTAGAATCCTCTGCTGTTGCAGGTTCGAGCAGCGCTCTATCGAGCACTTTCGTCTGAAACATCGGATCTGATATTCGACTGACAAGATTGCGACTTGTCTCGATTGGAGCGAGCGGCGGCCCGCTTTCTTGGACTAGAAAGTCCTGTGATGGGGCAAGGCCAATCTTGATGATTGTACGACCAGTCCAAATGGGCGTTCTGTTGGTCCCAAAGGATACCGCTGCAAAGCCAAACGCCAGAAAGCTGGCGATCATCAGCAGCCACCGCGCCCGCTTGATGCGTGCGCCAACATATCGCAGAACGGATCTTGTGTCAGGCGCGGTGGTATCTGCGAGTTGTTCCATGATTGCCTTGCAGTCCCACTTCAACTGAAAAAGATGGTTCTTCACGCTGCATTTGAAAGCCTAAGGCTTCCTTCTTCGAAGGCGAAGCGTGTACAATTCTACCACACGCTTCTCCCGCCATCCATCACGAGGTTCTGCCCGGTCATGTAGCTCGAAGCGTCGGAGCAAAGGAACTGCACGGCAGACCGGTACTCGTCGACCTCGGCCATGCGTCCCATTGGGATCAAGCGGGTCAGCCGTTCGACGAAGGCAGGGTCCTGGTTGTTGAAGACGCCGCCAGGCGAAATCGCGTTGACGCGGATGCCGTGGTCGGCCCAGTAGGTCGCAAGATACTTGGTCAGGCCAATCAGGCCGTGCTTGATCACCGAGTAGGTCACCGGCTTGACGGGCTGTTCCTCCTCGCGAGCTACGTGCGGCTGGCGATACAGCCGCTGGTCCGGAGCGATCACGCCAAGGTCTGAGGCGATGTTGAGGATCACGCCACGGCGGCGTTTGGCCATCTGCGTACCGAATTCCTGCGCGCAGAGCATCGCCCCCGTCAATCCGACCGCGATCTCGGTCTGCCATTGCGGCACCGGAAACGCTTCGAAGCGCGAGGAGTGCATCACGCCGGGGCTGGACGTCACCTTCGGATCGATGGCGGCATTGTTGACAAGGATATCGATGTCGATACCCATGCCCGCGAGTTGCCCACCGGCCGCGCGAACAGAGTCCTGCGATGTGACGTCGATGGCGAGGGCCAACAGATCGGCTGACGGAGCGGCCTGCCTCAAGGCGTCGATCGCGGCTTCAGCCTGCGTCAGCCCCACATCTGTGACGATGACGCGCGCGCCGGCTTCGGACAGCGCCGCGACGTGCTGCCGACCGAGCAGGCCGCCTGCGCCGGTCACGAGCGCGGTGTGGCCGGTCAGATCGTAGCGGGAGGACGGTCTTGCCATCGGTGGCTCCTGGTCAGCTGCGCAACTGGCCGCCGTCGGCCACCATCACGCTGCCGGTGATGAACGAGGCGCGAGGCGATGCAAGAAATGTCACGAGGTCGGCGATCTCGTCGGGCCGGCCGAGCCGACGCAATGCCACTTCGCGCGCAAGCATGTCCTCGACACCCGCGGGGTTCTCGGCGAGCTTGCGCGCCCAGGTGCCTTCCTCGGCCAGGATATTGCCGGGAGCGACCGCGTTGATCCGAATGCCGTCGCGTGCCAGCGGTCGTGCCAGACCGCGCACGGCGGCGTTCAGCGCCGATTTGGCCGCGTAGTAAGTGACGGGGGCGCCCAACGCGGCCATGCCGGCAATCGACGAGATGCAGACGATCGAACGATCGCCGCTGCCGCGTGCCATCAAGGGGCGGGCTGCCTCAATGATGTTGGTCGTCGCGTAGAAATTGATATCCATTACGCGCGACCATTCCGCGGCTGTTTCCGCCCCCGGCGGAACTGATGCGCCGCTGCCGACATTGCAGATGAGAATATCGAGGCTGCCCCATCGTGTCTCGACATCCTGTACCAGGGTCTCCGCCGCTACGGGATCGGTGACGTCCCCGACATGAATCGAGCTTGCCTCGCCGACCGCCACACGGGCTACGTTCAGCGCGCCCTGTCCGCGCGCCGCAAGCGCTACCTTGGCGCCTTCCGCCGCGAGGGCCTTCGCAATCGCAAGGCCGATCCCGCGGCTGGCGCCCGTGACGAGGGCCACGCGATCGTCGAGTTCAAGCTTCATCGCGCGGCATCCTCGATCCAGCGCACCGTCATGTCCCGATACCGGGCCAGAACGCCAGCATGGTCGCCGTCGGCCGCGCGGGCGGTTTGCAGGATATATTGGCCCCTGTAGCCGGAACGCTCGATCAACCGAATGGTTTTGGAAAGGTCGGCGTTTCCAGTGCCGAGCGGCACTGTTGTTCCGCCGCGAATGCGATCTTTCACGTGCACGTTGAGGATACGCGGGGCGTAGGCTGCGATCTCCTCGTCGCTGTCGTAGCCGAGCGCGGCGCTGTTGCCGCTGTCGTAATTGATACCGAAGACGTCGGCGGGAAAAGCCTCGATGAAGCGTGCGAGGTCGCGCGGCGGCAGGTCGGATTCGAACACGATCCTGACGTTGCGCCGCGCCAATTGCCCGCTCCGCGCCAGCAGCTCGCGCTTCAACGTATCGCTCTCGCGCTCGCGCTCGATCCGGCCGTTGTCGACCAGCGGAATCACTACGAACTCGATGCCGATGCGGCTGCAGGCGGAGACCAGCAGGTCGAGTTCGGCAAGCAGGGCGTCGCGGACCACGGCGTCGACCTTCCAGAACGGCGCCTGCATGAAGCAGTCGCCCGTCAGGCTCGCGATGCGAACGCCGTGTTCGCGGGACAGCGCCAGAATCTCCTGTTGGCCCTGCTCGGTCGTCAGCGGGTTCTCGCGCAAGCGTTCCTGGTCGATCGTCCATTCCATGCGTGCCAGCCCGAGGTCCTTTGCTCGCGGGAATTCCGACCGCCATTCGTCCCAGGGAAACGCCTGGATCTTTCCGTCGACGAGCGCCGACAGGCGTCCTTGCATGAAGCCGATGCGTTGCAGCGTTGCGCTCATGATGTGCTGTCCGGACTGATGGCGAGTCCCTTGGCGGTCCAGCCGCCATCGACGAAGATCTCCTGGCCAGTCACATACGCGGAGGCGGATGATGCAAGGAAGACCGCTGCGCCGACCATGTCTGCCGGCTGGGCCCAGCGGCCGAGCATCGTGTGGCGACGCCTGTCCTCGTGCATCGCCGGGTCGGCATAACTCTTCGCGGTCATCCCGGTCGCGACATAGCCCGGCGCGAGCGCATTGACGCGGATGCCGTCGGGCGCATAGTCGGCCGCGAGCGCGCGGGTCAGGCCGGCAAGCCCTGCCTTCGCCGCGACATAGCCGGGGTTGCCGGGAAAGCCGCGCACCGAATTGATGCTGGTCACGTTGACGATGGCACCCGTGCCGGCATTTTTCAGGAGCGGGTAGGCAGCGAGGATCGTGGCATAGACCCCGGTGAGATCGGTCGCCACCGTGGCGCGGAAGCGCGACAATTCGTTATCGGCGCCCGCGGGCGCCAGGCTGATGCCCGCCGCGTTGACGAGTGCATCGATGCGTTCGCCTTGTGCCGCGATCCGAAGAAACGCCTGCTTGATTGCCCGATCGTCCGAGAGATCGCAGGCCAACGCGGTGATGCCCTGCGGGGCCGTGCCCGACCGGCTGAGACCGAACACGTTGGCGCCTGCATCGTTGAGGCCGCTGGCAATCGCCGCCCCAATACCGCGAGAGGCGCCAGTCACAACGGCGATCTTTCCTGCGAGTGAAAAGGCGCTGAGGTCAGGCATAGCCGTAGCTTCGCATGATGGCGGCGCACAGCTTGACGTCCTCGGGACGGTCGATTTGGAACATCTTGTGACGCTCCATCACGTGGAAGCCGATCTTGCCGCCGAGGCGGTTGTTCTGCTCGCGCAGGAGCGAGGGGATCAGGACGTAGAACGAGCCGTTCTCGAGATAGCGCTTTTCGATCTGCTGCCGCATGCGGCGATTGCGATAGTCGTAGTTGATCGGCTCCGGTCCGTTGGTGCCGATGCGCCAGTTGAAATAGTCCTCGACTTCGCAGACCGAAAGCAGGCTGTCGAGCTGGTCGCGATCAAACGTTCCGAGAGCGCTCTCAATGTCGCCGGCCTCCCGGATCGGCGACGTCGCTTGGAGCGCGACGATCCGCTCGAACCGCCCGAGTCGCGCATCGATCGCCTCGAGCGCATGAAGCCAGGCGGATTCGGAGGATGCGAGGTCTCCGGAGATGTCTTCGGGACGGCGCACGCCGACGGCGCCGGCGGCTTCGGCAGCCTCTAGGATCTTGTCGCTGTCGGAGGATACGGCGACAACGTCGACGCCGCGCGCGGCGCGTGCCTGCTCGACCGTCCAGGCGATCAGCGGCTTGCCGCAGAGATCGAGCAGGTTCTTGTGCGGGATGCCCTTCGAGCCGCCGCGGGCGGCGATCACGGCCAGCGTCTTGCGCGCCATCAGATGTGTCCCTCGAGACGCTCGAGCGCGGTCCAGAAGCCTTCGCCCATGTTCTTGTGGCCTTGCCAGATCTCCGGGATGAAGGAGGCCGCCGGTGCATGCTGGCGCAAGACCCGGCCGATCTCGTCGAAATCGATCTCTCCTTCGCCGATCTGGAGCCCTTCGCCATCCAGCCCCTTGGCGTCACCGAAATGCAGGTGGGCGGTGTGCGGGCCGAGCTTGGCGAGACCTTCCGCGAAGTCGAAACCGAAATGATTGGCGGCGAGTTTCGTGTGCGAGATGTCCACACACATGCGCAGGCTGTGGGCGGCGCAGAAGGCCGCGGACTCATCGGGGAAGATGAAGATGTTCTGGTAGCGCTGGCCGCCGAAATGCCAGGGGAAGGGCGCCATCGTCTGCGGCGTCAGCTCCACGCCCTCCATGTCGAGTTCGGTCAGGCTTTGGGCGAAGATTCGATAGCGCTCCGCCTTCTCGTCCGGCAATAGCGGCGCGTCCATGGTAAAGCCGCCGATATTGGCGACGATCGGCGGGCGCTTGGTTCTGGGGAAGAACTTCTTGAGGCCGCGGGTGATGTCGATCACGGCCTGCGTCTGCTCCAGCGAGTAGCGCCGCAGCGCTTCGTCCGGTGTCGCAAGGTCCATCAATTTGGAGCCCGCAAAAAGCTCCGGAGCATGAACGACGAAGCCGAGATCGTAGGTGCCGGAGAGATAGGCCGCGGGATCGCGCTCCATGTCGCTATAGCTGAGATGGAATTCGATGATGTCGGGCTCGCAGATCTCCAGAAAGCGCGCGGTGTCATGATAGCGCACGGGGACACCCCACGGCCGATCGAAACGATAGCGCCGGGCCTTCGCGGCGCCATCGTCGAGGTCGCTCTGGAAGAAGTAGTCGTCGGCCGCCATCTTCCGGGTCAGCTTGCGGCCCAGCAAAGCCGGCATCTTCAGCGGCGACAGCCCCTGCCCAGGACTTTTGACGGCGATGTCGGATTCAGAAATCACCGTGCCGACGGACAGGTCGCGCGCCGCAACGAGGCTCTTGGCAAGGTTTTCGCGGTTGATCAGCTCGCCCTGGCTCAAGGCCCGTTCGGCAAGCTTCTTGCCACGCGCGGCCTCGACCTCACGAATCCCTGAGACCAGCGCCTTGAACTCGCCGGGCTCGAGGCTCGCGGCATGGTCCGGGCCCTCCATCTCGCGATCGAGTGTGATGTGCCGCTCGACCACGACCGCGCCTAGCGCCACAGCCGCCGTCGAGACGGCAATGCCGCGCTCGTGTCCGGAATATCCGACGATCGGATGAATTTCCCGCAACGTCTCCATGAAGCGCAGGTGGATGTTGTGGAGCGCTGCCGGATAGGTACTCTGGCAATGCAGCAGCACATAGTCGGCATTGCGCTCGTCGAGGAAACTCGCAGCCGTCCTGATTTCTTCCGTCGTGCTCATGCCGGTCGAGACGATCAGCGTCTTGCCGGTGGCGGCAAGGCGCGCGAGCAGCGGTAGATTCGTGAGGTCGGCGGATGCAACCTTGTAGGCCTGCACGCCGAAGCCCTCGAGCACGGCCACGCTCTTGGCGTCCCAGGGCGTGCAGAGATAGTCGATGTCCTTCGAGGCGCAGTAGTCGGCGATCTTCTTCTGCTGATCCGTGGGGAGCTCGAAGCGTCGCAACAGGTCGAGCGTATATTCGACGGCAAGGTCGTCGTCCTTCCCGGACAGGCTCGAGGCGCGATAGACCTCATCGAGCTTGCGCATCTGGAATTTGGCGCAGTCGGCACCGGCCGCGACTGCTGCGTCGACCAGCGCTATGGCTCGGTCGAAATCGCCATTGTGGTTGTTACCGACCTCCGCGATGACGTAGCAGGATTCACCGTCTCCAATCACACGGCTACCGATCCTGGCCTTGTATTTCGGGTATGTCGTGGTGCTTCTCATTTTGTCAGAGTAGCTCCCTTGGGATCATTCTTGATCGCATAGATATTATGCCCCAGCAACGCGATGTTTACGGTTTCTAGGATTGCGCGCGGAAAGTAGCGATAGTCGCCGGCAGTCAGCGCGCGAAACCCGAACGGTTTGGCCCGGAGACCGCAACTAGCGAACATGCCTCTCAAGTCGTGACTAGAAAAGTAGTTGATGTGATCGGGGGGGATCCAGTGGCGTTCCTTACGCCAGTGCGGCACAAGTTGCCGGACGTCGTTGCGGTTCGGTACGATGACGATGGCGATGCCGCCGTGGTTTAGTGTGCTCACTGCGTCAGCGAGCAGCTGCCTTGGATTAAGGACATGCTCTAGAACATTATCGATCACGATGGCATCGACGGCGCCCACAGTTTCGGGCCTGAAGAAATCATGCACAATATTGATGCCATTCCGTCGGCCAAACTCGGCTAATCCGCTGGCAGGCTCATAGCCAGTATACGCGTAGTTATCATCCTTGATGATGAAGCCGAGTTCTCCGCGACCGCATCCGATTTCGACGATCCGTGAGCCGGGAGCCAAGTGCAGATGAATCAACCTTCTGATCTGAAAGTGGCGGCTGCGGAATCGCCAATGCAGCTTCGACAACTCTCCGTGATCGGCCGTGTCGAGGCGAGCAGTTGCGGCGTAGACGAACCCGCAATCCGAGCATCGCTTGAGCTCATGAGCTGCGCCGGCACGGTCGACGACTCGATGGCGAGATCGCGCAGCCGAATTGCACAACGGACAGGTGTCTCGGGATATTACTCCAGGATCTAAAGTCTCCCTGAGAGCGAATGAGTCTGCTGTGCTTTCTAGCATGGTGATCCCGCGTCAATCCTTAAACGCGACTTCCATGTCCGAAGTCCGCTCTCTTCGAACATGATCCGCGAACAGCTTCGGCCCTGCTGCTCCAGTGCCGCGATGAGCTGGTAGCGCTCGAACGGGCGAACGAAGAACAGGAAGTACCCGCCGCCCCCGGCGCCCAGCAGCTTGCCCCCGACCGCACCGTGCTGCTTGGCGAAATCGTAGATCGCATCGATCGCGTCCGATGAGATCTTCGAGCTCAGCTTCCGCTTGGCATGCCAGGCCTCGTCGATCAGGCGGCCGCATTCCAGGAGCTGGCCGCGGAGGAGGTGTCGGCGCATGTCCCGCGTCAGCTCCTTCTGCCTAGCGGCTGCAGCGACCGCATCGCTGCTCTCGTGACGGGCCTTCTGGTCGCGGTGGATGGCACCGGAGTCACGACCCGACCCGGTGTAGCACAGCACCAGACTTTCCTCGAGCTCGGCGATGATATTGGGATCGAGGCGAAGCGGCACGATGGTGTTCTGGTCCGAGAAGAACTCCATGTGGTTGAAGCCGCCGAACACGGTGGCATACTGGTCCTGCCAGCCACCGGGAATGTTGAGCATCAATCGCTCAGCCTGGAAGGCCATCTCCGCAATCTCGTGGCGGTCCCACTGGTCGCTGCGAAATTCGTTGAAACAGCCGATGATGGCCGAGGAAACCACGGCCGAGCCGCCGAGGCCTGACCCCACGGGGAAATCAGCGGACACCTCCAGCTCGAACCCATAGGTCGGTTTGATCAGACGGACGACCGATTTGATGAGTGCGAGATCGCCGCCAGTCCCGAGATCGGCGAGGTTGTCTGCCTCGATCGTGCGGCGGAAATCGTGCGAATAGATCCGAATGCTCGGGTCACTGCGGCGCCGGAGCGTGGCATGGGCGTACATCTTGATCGTGGCGCTGATCACGGCGCCGCCGTCGTTCGCCACGAAGTAATGTGTCAGATCGGTGCCGCCACCGGAGAAACTGATCCGCACCGGGGATCGCGCCCGGGCGAACACCTCGCTCTCTTCCGACAGGTTGAACAACTCGCGGCTGAAAACGTCCACCAGCCGGCCATCGCTATCCAGGATAGGCACGACGTGCACGCGCTGGTCCAGCAGCTTGAGGATCTGCTCACGCGGCCCGCCGGCCCTCGCAGACACGAAGTTGCGGTTCACGCAACTCGCCACCCGGTCCTGAATGGTGATGCCAGTCAACATGCGCCGGCGGATGTCGCCATCGGTGACCGCACCCACGATCCGTCCGCTCGCATCCTGCGCGAACAGGATGCCGAGCCGGTTTGCATTGAGGCGCCGGAAGGCTTCCTCGACGGTCTCGGTCTCGGAGATGATGACGAGGCTTTTTTCGAGCACGTTCCAAGGTCCAGGAAGGGCCAATTCCAGGCCGCATGGTGGCTGGTTCGGTATTACGGGAGCAGCCCGGGCGATGCAAGGTTCCTGGGCCGGCTGCATAGAGCCGAATCGCGGCCGTCGGGTGCACCAGTCCTGCCGAGGCCGATTTACATTGGCCCCGGTTTCTATAGAAGGCTCGCCGAAGGGGTTTTTCGGCATGTATGTGATCGGAATCAGTTCGGGTATCAAGCACGGCCATCACGATGGTGCAGCGGTGCTGCTGCGCGACGGCGAACTGATCGCTGCCGCGGAGGAAGAGCGGTTTACGCTGGCCAAGCACGCGCGGGGTGAATTGCCGCGCGGGGCTATCGGTTTTTGCCTCAAGCAGGCCGGTATCACCCTGCGAGACGTCGATTGGATCTGCTCGCCGCTGAAGACCTACACGAATTACGTGCAGCGCCTAACCGAGTACTTCAAGTACCAGTTTGGCCACAGCCCGAAGATCGAGCTCTACGACCATCACCTTTGCCACGCCGCCAGCTCCTTCTACGGCTCCGGCTTTTCCGAGGCGACGGTGGCCTGCTTCGATTTCTCGGGTGATTCCAGCTCAGGCCTCGTCGCGCATGCGCGCGACAACGATTTCCGCGTCTTGACACGGTTCGGCCGCCACAACAGTCTCGGGCTCTATTACGGGATGCTGACGCAGTATCTCGGCTATCAGATGACCAATGACGAGTACAAGGTCATGGGTCTTTCGTCCTACGGTTCTCCCGAATTTCTCGACAAGTTCGCCAAACTGCTGCGCCCCAACGGTATCAACTACGAACTCGATCCGGAACTCGACAAGCGCCGTCGCGATGCCGAGATATTCACCAGCGATTTCTCGACGCGGCAGGAGCGGATCTTCACCGAGAAGATGGAGGAGATGCTCGGCCCGCGTCGCCTGCGTGGCGCGCCGCTCGATCAGCGAATGACGAACATCGCCGCGAGCGGCCAGAAGCAGCTCGAAATTGTCACGACCGAAGTGATCCGCTCCGCTATCGCCGAAACGGGATGCGGCGATGTCTGTATTGCCGGCGGGGTCGGCTTGAACTGCAAGATGAACATGGAGATCGCGGCCGAGCCCTCGGTCAAGCGTCTCTATGTTCCGCCGGTGCCGCACGATGCCGGCGTGGCGCTGGGCGCGGCCATGATGAAATGCGCGGAGGCGGGTCATGCGATCGCGCCATTGACCCATGCCTATTGGGGACCGGAGTACTCCAATGACACGATCCGCGAGACGCTGGACAAGATCGGTGCGCGCTTCGAACTGCTCGATGATCCGGTGACGCGCTGCGTCACCGACCTGACGGATCAGAAGACGGTTGGTTGGTTCCAGGGGCGCATGGAATATGGTCCGCGCGCCCTCGGTAATCGCTCGATCCTGGCCGATCCGCGCCAGGCGGGCATGAAGGACCGAATCAACCTCACGATCAAATATCGCGAGGAATTCCGGCCGTTCTGTCCGTCGGTCCTGTACGAACGCCAAAGCGAGTTTTTCGAGGACACGTTCGATGCGCCCTTCATGGTCGTGACGTTTCCGGTCAACCAGAAAGTCGCCGAGACCATGCCGGCGGTCGTTCATGTCGACAACACCGCGCGCATACAGAGCGTTCATGCGGAAAGCAATCCGCTCTACAGCCGCCTGATCGGCGAGTTCGCCAAGGCAACCTCCCTGCCGGTTTTGATCAACACCAGTCTCAACATCAACGAGCAGCCGACGGTGAACGCGCCGTTAGAGGCGTTGCACACGTATTTCTGCTCGGGGCTGGATGTGCTGTATCTGGGCAATTATCGCTTGTCGAAATCTGGCTAGAGTTGCCGCTCGTCCGCGATAACTTTGCCGTCGTTCGGCAGCGCGCCCGGACTGACCAATTCGACGCCGCCGCCCAGCTTCGTCACAGCGCGCAAGCTGGCGGCGAGCTCATCGTGCAGCGTTTCGCTGGGTGCTGCTGTCTCCGCCTTCAGCGTCATCAGATCGGTCTCGCCTTGCCGCGTGA
>CAYREH010000007.1:0-163158 GCA_964423245.1 uncultured Bradyrhizobium sp.
CGAAGCCGGCCAGCGTCGTGAGCTTGAACTCGATGAGCGTGACGAAGAGCTGGATCGCGAGGATGAAGAAGGCGAGCAACACCAGCGCCCAGGCCAAAAACATGCAGGCGATCTGGATGAAGTTCTCGAAGAACGACCAATAGCCCATCAGCCCGGAGATCGATTCCAGCAATGGTCGGCCGGCGTCGAGGCCGGTTTGCGCCACCTTGCCGGGGCGCAAGAGATCGGCTGTCGTGAAGCTGGTGCCGCTGGCTTTCAAGCCGAGGCCGGCGAAGCTCTCGAAGACGATGCGAGCCAGGTTATTCCAGTTGCCGATGATGTAGGCGAAGACGCCGACGAACAGGGTTTTCTTCACCAGGCGGGCCAAGATGTCGTCGTCGGCGCCCCAGGACCAGAACAACGCCGCGAGCGTCACATCGATGACGATCAGGGTGGTGGCGATGAAGGCGACTTCGCCGCTGAGCAGCCCAAAGCCGCTGTCGATGTAGCGGGTGAAGACCTCGAGGAAATGATCGATGACGCCGGTGCCGCCCATGATGCTATCTCGCTTCGTCGAGCTGCGGCGGCGCGATCGGCGCGGCGGGCTCCAAGGCCGGCTGATCGGTGCGGGCCGGTTGGGGAGTGGCGTCGTTTCGCGGTGCTGACAGCATGTCCGGCAGTCGCTCGGCAGCTCGCGCGCCGGGCGCGAGGAAGCGGTTGCGGTTTTCGGCCCAAGCCCGCAAGCATGCGGGGTCGCGGGGACCGGCTTCGCCGAGCGCCTGGCAGCGGATCAGCGCGTCCCGCAGCGGGTCGGCCGCAGTCACGGCAGCGCGGCCGGACGGCCACGCCTCGGGCGCTTCCTCTTTCCGGCTCATCTCGATCGCGGTCGCAGTGATCGCGACCGCGACGAACACGACGGCGCTGAACCGGGCGAGCATCTTGCCGTCCATGGCCGCGCCCTCAGTTGCCGTTCGGGAACATGCGGGCGTTGCCCGGCTGATAGCCGGTGCCCGGCGTCAGGAAGCGACGGCGCTGCTCGCGACCTTGCTCGGCCGCGGCCGCGCGCTCGGCCTCGGTCAGGCTCTGCGCGCGACCGTTTGCGGCGACCACGGCCGTCAGGTCCGCGAGCTGCTGCGCCTGCAGGGCGAGAAGCTGATTGCCCGCCTGTGTCGCCTGCAGCGCGCCGGTGGCGCCCTGGCTCTGGCCGACCAGCGCCGACATCTGGGTCCGGTTCGTGTCGATGTTGCCGACGACGCCGGCCTGGACGCGCATCGCGTCCTGCAGGCCGCCGACAGTATTCTGCCAGCGCTCGCGCGCGCCGGCGACGAGCTGCTGGTCCGAGGCGGACATCGAAGCGTTGCCGTAGGTCGTGCGGAACGCCTGGTCGATGTTCTGCACATTGTAAGCGATGCGCTGCGCTTCGCCCAAAAGCTGTTGCGTCCGCTGGACGGACTGCTGGAGCTGCTGGAGAGATGAAAACGGCAGGCTCGTAAGGTTGCGGGCCTGATTGATCAGACCGGTCGCCTCGTTTTGAAGCGACGTGATCTGGTTGTTGATCTGCTGGAGCGCCCTTGTGGCGGACAGAAGATTCTGGGCGTAGTTGGTGGGATCGTAGACGATCCCACTAAACTGAGCGTGGGCGGGTGCCGCCATAAACGGGATCGCGGCAACGGATGCTGTCAGCAGCGCGGCGGTCATGCGCAGCGCGCGCGAGCGGGAACGAACGGAACGGGTCATGGGCGTGCCTCCGGATCGGTTTGGGGGTTGACGTTGGTGAGGTCGGCGATGAGGTCGGCGGCCCAGGCAAGCCGGTTTTCGGCGAGCCACTCGGCGAGAAAGCCGTCAGTGCCGCTGCGGGCGTGAACTTCGGCGATCAGCGCCTGGTGCTGCTTGGATGACGCGGCGCAGAGCGCGAGCGCCACGTCCGACAGGACCAGCTCGAACAGCCGGTTGCCGCGCCGGGACTGGCAGTAGTAATCTCGCTTGGGCATGGCGCGGGCGAGAATCTCGATCTGGCGATCGTTGAGGCCGAAGCGGCGATAGATCGCGGTGATCTGCGGCTCGATGGCACGCTCGTTGGGCAGCAGGATGCGGGTTTGGCAGCTTTCAATGATGGCCGGCGCGATCGCCGAGCCATCGATGTCCGACAGCGACTGCGTCGCGAAGATGACGCTGGCGTTCTTCTTGCGCAGTGTCTTCAGCCACTCGCGGAGCTGACCGGCGAAGCCCTCGTCATCCAGCGCCAGCCAGCCCTCATCGACGATCAGCAGCGTCGGGCGACCGTCCAGGCGGTCCTCGATGCGGTGGAAGAGATAAGCGAGCACGGCGGCGGCGGCGCCCGTGCCGATCAACCCTTCTGTCTCGAACACCTGGACATTGGCTTCACCCAGATGCTCGGCTTCTGCGTCGAGCAGCCGTCCATAGGGACCGCCGACGCAATAGGGCCGCAGCGCCTGTTTCAGGTCGTGGGACTGAAGGAGGACCGAGAGGCCCGTCAGGGTCCGCTCGTTTTGCGGTGCGGATGCCAGTGAAGAGAGCGCCGACCAAAGATGCTCCTTCACCTCGGGCGTGACGGGCACGCTCTCGCGCATCAGGATCGCGACCAGCCAATCGGAGGCCCAGGCGCGCTCGGCGACGTCGTCGATGCGCGCGAGCGGCTGAAGCGACACGCTGTCGTCTGCCCCCTCCGTGAGGCCGCCGCCAAGATCGTGCCAGTCGCCGCGCATGGCGAGCGCGGCGGCGCGGATCGAGCCGCCAAAGTCGAAGGCGAAGACCTGGGATTGCTGGTAGCGCCGGAACTGCAGCGCCATCAGCGCCAGGAGCACCGACTTGCCGGCGCCGGTCGGGCCGACGATCAGTGTATGGCCGACGTCGCCGACATGGATGGAAAGCCGGAACGGGGTCGAGCCCTCGGTCTTGCCGAACAGCAGTGGGGGCGCTGCAAAATGCTCGTCCCGTTCCGGTCCCGCCCACACCGCCGAAAGCGGGATCATGTGGGCGAGATTCAATGTGTTAATCGGGGGCTGGCGGACATTCGCGTAGACATGACCGGGCAGCGAGCCCAGCCAGGCGTCCACGGCGTTGATCGTCTCGGGCATCGCGGTGAAGTCGCGGCCCTGGATGACCTTTTCGACCATCCGGAGCTTCTCGGCGGCGATGCGCGGATCCTGGTCCCAGACAGTGATCGTCGCCGTTACATAGGCTTGGCCGGCATAGTCCGCGCCCAGCTCCTGCAACGCCATGTCGGCGTCGGCCGCCTTGTTGGACGCATCGGTGTCCACGAGGGCGGAGGCCTCGTTCGTCATCACCTCCTTCAGGATGGCGGCGATCGATTTGCGCTTGGCGAACCATTGCCGGCGGATCTTGGTCAGCAGCTTGGTGGCGTCGGTCTTGTCGAGCAACACGGCGCGCGTCGACCAGCGATAGGGAAAGGCCAAGCGGTTCAGCTCGTCGAGGATCCCGGGCGTGGTCGCGGTCGGGAAGCCGACAATGGTGAGGATGCGGACATGCGCATCGCCGAGCCGGGGTTCGAGCCCCCCGGTCAGCGGCTGATCGGCCAGTAGCGCGTCAAGATACATCGGCGTTTCGGGAACGCGGACGCGATGCCGCTTTGTCGAGACCGTCGAATGCAGATAGGTCAGCGTCTCGCTGTCATCGAGCCAGGCGCATTCGGGCATGAAGGCGTCGATGAGCTGGAGGATGCGATCGGTGCGGTCGGCGAAGCCGCGCAGGATATCGTGGGCATCGACGCCGGCGTGATCACGCCCCTCGTAGAGCCAGGTCTCAGCTCGGGCGGCGTCCTCGGCCGGCGGCAGATAGAGGAAAGTCAGGAAGTAGCTGGACTCGAAATGCGCGCCGGCCTCCTCGAAGTCGGCCTTGCGTTCGGCGTCGACCAAGGCGGAGGCGCTGTCGGCGAACATGCTGGCGGGATAGGTCGCGGCGCCGTGGCGTTGCGCTTCGACAAAGATCGCCCAACCGGAGCCGAGGCGACGGAAGGCGTTGTTGAGCCGGCCGGCGACCGCGACCAGCTCGGCCGGCACGGCGCTGTCGAGGTCGGGGCCGCGGAAGCGCGCGGTGCGCTGCAGGCTGCCGTCCTTGTTCAGCACGATGCCTTCGCCAACCAGCGCGACCCAGGGCAGGAAGTCGGCGAGCCGGGTGTTGCGATTGCGATATTCAGCGAGGTTCATCATCGGCGTCGCTCCTCAAACCGATAGGTGGCCGGGGATGCGCAGATGCTTGCGCACGACGTCGACGAACTGCGGATCACGCTTGGCGGCCCAGACGGCCGCGAAATGCCCGACAGCCCAGAGCCCCAGGCCGACCAGCCAGAGGCGGAGGCCAAGCCCGAGCGCGGCGGCGAGCGTGCCGTTGAGGATCGCGATCGAGCGCGGAGCGCCGCCGAGCAGGATCTGCTCGGTCAGCGCCCGATGGACCGGAACCGAGAAGCCCGGCAGCTCGCCGCCGTGGTCCGCGCCCTCGGCCATCAGACGAGCGCCCCGCCGCCGAACGAGAAGAACGACAGGAAGAAGCTGGACGCGGCGAAGGCGATCGACAGGCCGAAGACGATCTGGATGAGCTTGCGGGCGCCGCCCGACGTATCGCCGAAGGCGAGTGTCAGGCCCGTGATGATGATGATCATCACGGCGATGATCTTGGCGACCGGCCCTTCGATGGATTCGAGGATCGACTGCAAGGGCGCTTCCCAAGGCATCGACGAGCCGGAGGCGTGGGCGGCCGGCGCGAGCGCTAGCGACACGAAGGTGACGGACACCGCCGTGGCGATGTGGCGGCGGATGCGCAAAGCATGCTGGATCATGACGGATCTCCTGTGAGAGGTTGGCTTGCGGGGGTGACGCGGTAGTCGCCGTCGGGGCCGAGGCCTTCGATGCGGGCGAGTTCGGCGAGGCGGCGCGATGCGCCGCGGCCAGAGAGCACGGCGACGAGATCTATCGTCTCGGCGATCAGCGCGCGCGGGACGGTGACGACGGCTTCCTGGATGAGCTGCTCCATACGGCGCAGCGCGCCGACGGCGGTGCCTGCGTGGATCGTTCCGACACCGCCGGGGTGTCCGGTGCCCCAGGCCTTCAAAAGATCGAGGGCCTCGGCTCCCCGGACCTCGCCGATCGGGATGCGGTCGGGGCGCAGGCGGAGCGAGGAGCGGACGAGATCGGAGAGCGAGGCGACGCCGTCTTTCGTCCGCATCGCCACCAGATTGGGCGCGGCGCATTGCAGTTCGCGGGTGTCCTCGATCAGGACGACCCGCTCCGAGGTCTTGGAGACCTCGGCGAGCAGCGCGTTGGTAAGGGTCGTCTTGCCGGTGGAGGTGCCGCCAGCAACGAGGATGTTACGGCGGTCGGTGACGGCTTGGCGCAGCGTCTCGGCCTGACCGGCGGCCATGATGCCGGCGGCGACATAATCGTCGAGCGTGAACACAGCGACCGCCGGCTTGCGGATCGCGAAGGCCGGCGCCGACACCACAGGAGGCAGCAGCCCCTCGAACCGCTCCCCTGTTTCCGGCAGCTCGGCCGACACACGCGGCGCACCCGGATGAACCTCGGCGCCGACGTGATGGGCGACTAGGCGGATGATCCGTTCGCCGTCCGACGGCGACAATCGTTCACCCGTATCGGAAAGCCCTTCTGAAAGCCGGTCGACCCAGAGCCGCCCATCGGGGTTGAGCATCACCTCGACGATCGTGGGGTCTTCCAGAAACCGGGCGATCGCCGGCCCGAGAGCCGTGCGCAGCATGCGTGCGCCGCGAAGGATCGCCTCCCATTTCTGGTGAGTGGCCGCCACGTCGTCCCCGTTCTCTTGCGGGACCGCGACATGCGGCCCTGGATCGGGGATGAGTAGAAGAGGCAGATATCATGGCCTGACAACAACCATAATGTGGTCGTCGTACTGTGGCGTACAAAGACAGGGAAACGGCGGAACGCTGGAATACTTGCGGTGGACGCGGCCGTGATTATTCCGCGTCCTGCGCGGGCGCGATGTCCTCCGATATCTCTTGTCGCAGCTTCGGTCCCTGCGCGAGTCGCCGGCCGAGCGCGGTGACGAACGCCTCGTAGCGCTCGCCGGCTTTGGCGCGCGCCGCTGCCTGGGCGGGCTCCGGGAGCGGTGGGTTCGTCGTTAGCCAGAAGCGGATGAACACGGCCAGCGTTTCGACGGCGATTCCAAGGTCGCGCTCCATGCGCGCCATACGGCGATCGAGCTGATCGAGCCGCTTGGTCGTCGCCGCCTCCTGCCGTTCGGCGGCGTCAGGCGACAGGAAAGAGGCGATGCCGGCTTCGGCGATCAACGAGAGGGATTGATCGCGCCGGGCGGCGTGCGCAGCCAGCGCCTTCATGACGTCCGGTTCGAGATACACGGATAGCCGCTGCTTTTTGGGAGGCTTTGCCATGGTGCCTCCTAAAGCTCGACGCCGTCGCCGGGATCGAGCGACGCTTGGCGCGCGACCTGGCGCATGGTCTGATTCATACGCGAGAGACGTGCGGCGTCCTCATCGGCATTGTCGCGGGGATCGATCTCGAATTCGTTTTCGATGGGCTCCTTCCGCTCGACGGGCTTTGAGCGGCTCAATTCCGGCTGGTGCCGGCGCTCGGAGTCAGTCGTATCTTCATCTTCCGATCCGCCGCCGCCGCCGTTAGCCGTCGCCACCGCTGGCGTCACCGGAGGGGGCAGCGTGCTCCAGTCATCCGGCCGAACCGTTGTCGATTTGACGAGGTTCGGCGGCGGCAAGATGCGCTCTTGAAACCGGCGATCCTCATAATATCGCGCCTTCTTCGCGCGGATCGGGGGAGTGCCGGCGACCATGACGATTTCATCGGATGGCGGAAGCTGCATAATCTCGCCGGGTGTCATCAGCTGCCGGGCAGTCTCCGAGCGCGAGACCATCATGTGGCCGAGCCAGGGCGAAAGGCGATGACCGGCATAGTTCTTCATCGCACGCATCTCGGTCGCGGTGCCGAGGGCGTCCGACACACGCTTGGCGGTCCGCTCGTCATTGGTCGCGAAGCTGACGCGCACATGGCAGTTGTCGAGGATGGAATTGTTGGGCCCATAGGCCTTCTCAATCTGGTTCAGCGATTGGGCAATGAGGAAGGCTTTGAGGCCGTAGCCTGCCATGAAGGCGAGCGCGCTCTCGAAGAAGTCGAGGCGGCCGAGGGCCGGGAATTCGTCGAGCATCAGGAGAAGGCGATGGCGATTGCCGTTCGCCTTCAGATCCTCCGTGAGCCGCCGGCCGATCTGATTGAGGATCAGACGAATCAGCGGCTTGGTCCGGTTGATGTCCGACGGCGGCACGACGAGGTAGAGCGTCGCGGGATGCTTGCCGCCGACGATATCGCCGATGCGCCAGTCGCAGCGGCGTGTGACCTCGGCGACGACGGGATCGCGATAGAGGCCGAGGAAGGACATCGCGGTCGACAGCACGCCGGAGCGCTCGTTGTCGGACTTGTTCAGCAACTCGCGCGCGGCGCTGGCGATCACCGGATGCGGGCCGGCCTCGCCGAGATGGGCTGTCTTCATCATGGCGGCCAGCGTCGACTCGATCGGCCGCTTCGGATCGGACAGGAAGGCGGCGACGCCGGCCAGGGTCTTGTCGGCCTCGGCGTAGAGGACGTGCAGGATAGCGCCGACGAGCAACGCGTGACTGGTTTTTTCCCAGTGGTTCCGTTTCTCCAGCGACCCCTCCGGGTCAACTAGGATGTCGGCGATGTTCTGCACGTCGCGGACCTCCCACTCGCCGCGCCGCACCTCGAGCAGCGGATTGTAGGCCGCGGATTTCGTATTGGTCGGATCGAACAGCAGCACGCGGCCGTGGCGGGCACGATAGCCGGCGGTGAGCGTCCAGTTCTCTCCCTTGATATCGTGGACGATGGCGGAGCCCGGCCAGGTCAGCAGCGACGGCACGACCAGACCGACGCCTTTGCCTGACCGCGTGGGCGCGAAGCACAGCACATGCTCGGGACCATCATGTCGCAGATAGTCGCGATCAAATTTGCCGAGGACGACGCCATCCGCGCCGAGAAGGCCGGCGGCGCGCACTTCGCCATCATCCGCCCAACGGGCGGAACCGAACGTCTCGGCATTCTTGGCCTCACGCGCCCGCCAGACCGACATGCCGATCGCCACGGCGATGGAGATGAAACCGCCAGACGCGGCGATATAAGCGCCCTCGATGAAGATCGGCGGGGCATAGGCATCGTAGAAATACCACCACCAGAAAAACGCTGGCGGATAGTAGATCGGCCATCCGGCCAGTTCGAACCATGGAAGTCCGAGCTGTGGTTGAAAGCCAAGACGGTAGGCCGTCCATTGCGTCGCCGCCCAGGTTGTCATCAGCACGATCAGGAAGACGGTGAGAATCTGGCCCCAGAGGATCTTGGTCGCCGACATGGCGGGCACTCCTTTCTTGATTGGGCTACATGCCGAGGCCGCGGTTGCGGCCGAAGCTCCAGTCGACGCCGCCCGCGCCGCGAGACACGCCGGAGACGTGCTGACCGACCTGACGTTCGAGGGACGGCGACCAGGGCACGAGCTGAAAGCCGAGGCCGTCGTCGATCATCGCAAAGCGGCCCGACGCGAGCGCGAAGCGCTGGCGATAGGTGCCCGCCACATACTCGCCCGATGCGGCCTTGGAGAATTGCCGGCCGGTCTCGGCCGCGAGCTTCTCGCCGAGGGCGTCCACCTCACGCTGCCGCAACGTGTCGATCAGGCCCTGGGAGAAGCTGACGCCGCGCGCTTGCCGCTCGGCGAGACCCTGGCTGACGAGATGCTCGGCGCGCCGGTCCATCGCTTGGCGAACCTCCGCGCCGAAGCCGCCACCGCCGAGGGCGACGGGATCGCGGGCGACCGCCTGCCGGTCGAGCCAAGTGGCGCCGGTCGCGTTGACCTGGGCGGAGATGTCGAGATCGGAGCGGACGGCGAGTGCGACCCGCCTGCGTCCCTGCGCGTCGTCGAATTTGCGCAGTTCCACGATCGAGCCCGGCGCGCTGTCGCCGGCCGCGTCGAGGTCGGGCAGTTTGATGTGATGGGTGCGTCCGTCCGTCCCATCGACCACGGCATACGCCGTGCCCTTTAGCTCATCGTCGAGACCACGATCGACCAGGCGGCCGACGACAGGATCGTTGATGCTCTCGCCAGCCAGCACATAGCTGGCGGCGCCCCGTTCGATGCCACGTTCGGTCAGGCCGCGATGAATGCGCTTGATGATGTCGCCACGCTCGCCCAGCTCGCGCAGTGTCGCCTCGGCATTCTCGGACACGACCCATTGGCCGGGGCCGATCTGATCCGCGAGGCCGAGCGTCTCGAGCTTGCGCAGCCGCCCGACCTTCATCGCGTGGAATTCGTCGGGTTGCCGATCGGCGTGCGGGGCGAGATCGACGACGCCGGTCCGATAGCTGTCTCGGGCAAGTTGGCGATCGAGGTTGGTCCAGCGCTCGGCCTCGATCTGGCGTTCGAGATTGCGGCGGATCTCGTGATCGGTGCGCGGCCCCAGCTCCTGGGTGACGAGATCCTGCGCGCGGGCGCGCATGCCTTCCTTGATGTAGTCGCGCGAGATGACGAGGTCCTGGCCGTCATCGGTGCGCCCGCGCAGGATGATATGGACGTGGGGATTGTCGGTATTCCAGTGATCGACGCCGACCCAATCGAGCTTCGTGCCGAGGTCGGTCTCCATCTGCCCCATCAGGTCGCGGGCGAAGGTCTTGAGGTCGGACATCTCGGTCGCGTCCTCGGGCGAGACGATGAAGCGGAAGTGGTGGCGATCGTCCTGGGTGCGCTCGGCGAAAGCCTTGGGGTCGGCGTCTTCAGTCTCCGGTCCAAACAGCCGGGCCTTCTCCCCATCCCGGGTAACGCCCTCGCGCCGCAGATAGCTGAGGTGGGCGGAGAGCGGTGCGGCCCGAGCGGTGTGCCGGACGACACGTGTCTTGATCACCGTGTTGCGCGACCGGCTGGTGAGCGGACGATTTGCCTGCACGGTCGCGCGCTGACCGCGGCCGAACCGCGAGCGGTTGCCCGAACTGATCTTGCCGGAGCGCGAGACCGTGCCGCCGGCGCGTTGGGCGGCGGCGAGCGCCTGGGCGATGAAGGGCCGCGCCTGTTGTGCGCGAGTGGATCGGATGCGGCCCGGTCGGATGCGGAAATCGTCCTCGGCGCTCATCGCCGGGACCCCGCACATCGTGCAAACGCGCGGAAATCCTTGGCGAAATGGCGGATGCGCAGGCTGCGCCGATCAGGCGCACCTCGCGCCAATGCGCCATAAGTCTCTGAAAACACACGACCGCACCAAGCCGCACATCGCGCGCTTTTATCTCGCCATCGTTCGGTTGTGCTGCCTGATCTTCCCGCCTCTGACGCCAAATCCACGCCAGAGCCCGACAATGCCGCAGGGAGTGCGAAGCCCCTCATCGCGGCCCCGCAGGATCGGTTCTCGCCACGAATAGTCCGTCCGATCGCGGTACAGGCTGTACCGGATCGCGCGCGGACTCCTGCGCAGAGGGCGCAGCCGGATCGCCGTCCCGCTGCCGCTGGACTGCACCAGGCCCGCTATCGGCCTGCACGATAAAGAGCGGCGCGCGGGTCCAGGCGAACGGATCGGCGGTCGCCACCGTGACGGGGGCAGCGAGATCGCCGCCGCCGATGATTGGCGCGAGAGCGGCGACATAGGCGCGCGTTTCCGCCGGCAATGGGCGCCCAGTCGCGCGATATTCCTCGTAGCGGCCGGGACCGGCATTGTAGGCCGCCAAAAAACCCGGCGAGCCGTAGCGATCGTGCATTTCGCGCAGATACGCCGCGCCCGCGAGGACGTTGTCGCGCGGGTCGTAGGGATCGTTACCGAGACCATATCGGCCGCGCAGCTCAGCCCAGGTCGCGGGCATGATCTGCATCAGACCCATCGCGCCGGCCGAGGAGATCGCGCGCATGTCGCCGGCGCTTTCGACGCGCATGACCGCACGAATCCAGTGCTCGGGAACGCTGAACCGTCGTGCGGCCTCGGCGATGAAGGCGGCGTAGGGATCGACGCGAGAGGGGCGCTCGGCCGATACTGTCTGCGCATTCACGTTGGCGCAAAGTGGCGCGGCGACCAGCAGGCCGGAAAGGAGGAGGAAGGCTGTGTGCCGGACGGTGGGAAACCGTCCGACGACAGCGTGATGGCGGCGGGGCGACATCGTTCAGTCCCGCTCGCCGCGCTTGGGCGGGCGGTTCCAGTGCAGGCCCCACGCCGATTTGTCGTCGGCCGACTGAAACAGGTTAGCGCGGATCGGCTGCGGAAAGCATGGATCGTCGAGCTGCAGCGCGACGTACTCTCCGGCCTTCTCCCCGGTGCGCTTCCAACCCGCGCCGAGTTCGGCTCGGGGTTCGTTGTTCATACTGTCGAAGACGTGCACGCGGAAATCCGGCCCATTCTCGGCATCGGACGGCTCGGCCGGAATGATGATGATGTCCTGGTGCAGCAGAAGCGTCTCCAAGTGGCCGATGAAGCCACCATCGTCGCGGGTGAATTGACCGATCAGGGACATGATTTCCTCCTTGGGATTGCGGTGAGGTTGGGAATGGGCACGTCGTCACCGCGTCGGCGCGCGCCAGACGAAGCGGCCATCGCCGTCCTCGTCGGTGTAGAGGGGGATGGCCCGGCCGATCACGGCGGAGGCGGGAAGCGGGCCGAAGTAGCGGCCGTCGAGGCTGTCGCGAACTTTCCAGTTCATCAGGAAAAGCTCGCCCTTGGCGACGACGCGGCAGCCCTGCCAGACGGGCAGCGGATTGCCGCGACGATCGCGATCGAGCGCATCGCCCATCGGCACGGCGTCGACGGTGATGGCGAGGCCGGTCCTGCAAACCCGTTGGCCGGGAAGCGCAACGACGTGCTTGATCAGCGGCACGCCGCGCGGCAGGTAACCGCCCTCGGCGAGGAAGCTCGCGAGCGGCTCGGGCGGGCGCACGGCGACCAGATCGGTGACGTCCGGAGACGGGTCTGGCGCGATGGCGTAGAGGCCGATCGGCGTGCTGGCCGACGCATTCCAGATCAGCTTCGGCGCGAAGGACACGAGCGACAGGATGCCGAGCAACGACACGGCGGCCGTCGTGGTGATGGCGTAGCCGAGCCGGGTCACGCGCCGATCCTCCGCGCCAGGAGGTAGGCGCGATGGCGCTGCATCGTGTAGGCGCGTGGCGTCTCGCCGACGGCAAGGCGGTTGTGAACGTGCCGCCAGTGATCGGGCGCGACCTCTACGGGATCGATGCCGATCGCCTCGATCGCGTCGATGCGCTGGAGCATGCGCTCCACCTTCGGCCAGCCGTCAACGCGCAGCAGGATGTCGCCGCCCGGCGTCACGGTCGGGATCGTCTGGCAGGGTTCGCCGGAGCCGACCGCGCGCAGGATGTTGAGGCGGGAGAGCACGGTGCCGTGCTCGTTCGCGGCCCAGCGCACCAGCGCGAAGGTCGTGCCGGGAGGGAAGAAGAGGATACGGCGGCGGCGGTCGAGGACCTGTTCGCGCACCTCGCGACCGAAGCGGATCCAGTGCTCGATCTGCTTCTCGATCCAGACGAGTTCGACCTGGGTGAGGTCTTCCGGCGGCGCGTGAAGGGCGCGGCCGGCGCGCGCGGATACGGCGGCAAGGCCGGTCATTGGGCGTCTCCTTGGGATGGTGGGAACTCGCGCTCGAACAGCGCGCGGAGCATGTCGGCGACGGTCTGTCCGCGCTGGAAAGCGGCGATCTTGATCCGGCCGCGCATGTCGGCGGTGACGTCGATCGTCAGCCTGGCCGAGAAGTCGTCGGCGGGCTGCGGTCGCTGCGCCTGGCGATCGGGCGCCTTGATCCAGCTCTCCGGATCGCCTGGCCGGGACGCGAACCCGCGCTTGGTGGATCGTTCGCTCATAAACCGATCCTCAAGATCTCGGCCGCGAGCGTGGCGATCTCGCGCGCGCCCGGACAATGCTCATCCTGCTCGGCGGCGATCCGGCCGGTCTGCACGGCGTCGGCGAAGACGATGCGCTGACCGATGGTCGTCGCGAGCAATGGTGGGTCGTGATCGGCGAGCGTCTCTGCGGTTTCGCGCGCCAGGATCGTGCGTGCCGCGCAGCGGTTCAACACGAAGCGGGCGGCAAGCTGCGGTCGGTAGATGCGCGCTTCGCTGAGCAGCGATAGCATCTCGGCCGACGCCCAACCGTCAAGCGGCGACGGCTGCACCGGGATCAGCACGAGGTCGGCGGCGAGCAGGGCCGAGCGCATCAGGCTGGCGACGCGTGGCGGCCCGTCGATGACGACATGGTCGGCGTCGCGCGCCAGCTCCGGCGCCTCACGATGGAGCGTGTCGCGCGCCAGGCCGACGACACCGAACAGCCGCTGCAGTCCCTCCCGGCTGCGCTGCTGCGACCAGTCGAGCGCTGACCCTTGCGGATCGGCGTCGATCAGCGTGACGCGCTGCCCATGCCGAGCCCATTCACCGGCGAGATGGAGGGCGAGCGTCGTCTTGCCGACGCCGCCCTTCTGGTTGAGGAGCGCGACGATCATGACGGTCTCCCGGCGATCGGGGACTCGTCCACACGGCGGGAAAAAGCGGGTTGCGTTAGAAAGAATCCGTAGGAATCTAGGTTAGATAAGTTACAGGGCTCGCAAGCTGTTGATTCAGCGCGATGAATCGGTGATTTCGGTCCCCGATAGCACGAGAGTCCGGTCCCCGATGGCACGATAGTGCCGGTCCCTGATAGCACGAGATGATTCACAGCTTATCCCCAGGTCGAGTTGTCGAGCGCCGACGGCGGCGCGGAATGCCGAGCGCGTCGGGATCGGTGGGTACGAAGGACAGGATTTCGGGGCCGCCGACGCATTGCTCGATGGTCAGGCGATAGCCCGGCAACGGCTGGCGGCGGACGATGTCGCGCAGGTCGTAGGCGAAGTGTTTGAGCGGCGAGAGGCTGCCGGACTTGGCATGGAGGTGGGGGAAGTCGAAGCTCCAGCCGAACTCCTGTTTACCGCCGTGTTTGCGCACCAGCCGGTAGAGCCAGCGCTCGAGGCCGCCGGTGAGGTCGAAGTATTTGCGGTCGATCGTCAGCACGAGCGCGTCGTCGAGCACGGCGCCGTAGAACCAGTCGGGGACGATCAGTTCGAGGCCGAGCGGACGGCCGCGATGATCGGCGCGCTCCTTCCATTCGTTGATCCAGGAGAAGCGGTGCATCCGCCGTTCGGTCGGCTGGCGGATGGAAGTCGCGACCGTGGTCGACTGCAGTCGGTCGAGCGCGGCCTTCAGCCGGTCGTAGTCGCGAAGCGACACACCGCGGCCGATGAAGTTCAGAATCTCATAGGGGGTGGTCGCCATCAGGCGCGACGGACGCAAGCCGATATCGCGCGCTTCGACGATCTGGGAGGCCGCCCAGATGAGGACATCGGCGTCCCAGATCGTGGCCATGTTGGCGTAGATTGGGGCGTTGAAGCTCGGATCGTCGAGCTTGAGGCCCAGATAGTCGCGGCCTTCGTTGGAGCGCTTGGACCACGCGGCGCCGATCTCGGCGCGGCCGACCAGGACCCGGTGGCTGGGGGCGTTCTCGCCGGTGGCGCGCTGGTCGGGGACGATGCGCACGTTCTTGGCCTGGACGCTGAGGGTGACGATTTCGCCGGTGAACTCGTTCGAGCCGGTCTTCTTGAAGGTGCCGATGGTCGCCATTGTAAGTCTCCGTTTTCCCGTTCCCGAGCCCGCACCATTGCGGCCTCGATGGCGATCGGTTGGCCGGAGGCGATCGACGGCGCACCCCGAAGGGGCTGGACAGCCAAGGAGAACTTTCTTGTCTCGCGAGGAATGGCGGCGCAGCCGGCAGGGGAAGAAAGTTTGACGCCGCTGTTGCGTCATAGGCGATCGAGGCGCAGCCGGCCTTCGGCCAGATCAGCCCATTGGAGAGGCCGTTTGGGGCGGTCGGGGCACGGTCAGAATAACGGAGAGGATGGCGGCCTTCCCGCATCGGCAAACTCGAGTGACGGAAAGGCTCATCGGCTTCGTCTGCTCCCGGCAGGTACATCCAGCAGCATCCTGACCTACCACCGTCACCACGAAGATGCCGCAGCGGGTGTCAATTCGGCAGCCGGGACGTAGACCCGCCCGTGCAGCGCTCCATGGACGACGGCTTCTCCCGGCCGAGCTCCGATCCGCACCGCACGCACCCATCGCAACAGCATGAGACGACGGGGAGCCCCACGCTCACTGCAGCACTGGTGCTCCTGACGGCGATGACGAAGGTCAAGCCCGCGCAAGGCCCGGCCCGGAGGGGCCGGACGCCGCCGCCATTCCCGCGACGCGCACGAAGGCGGTGATGCCGACCGCGACCGCGCCGATGACGGAGAAGGCGATCTGCCAGCCGGCGGACGGCATGAGGTGCTTCACGATGCCATGGGTCGCATGGTAGCCGGCAAGCGCTGCCGGTGCGACGAAGACGAGCGCGATTGCGATCCGTATCCAGAGCGGGCGAATGACGGCGAGCAGGAATTGGCCGAGGCCGAGCGTCAGCGCGGCGGTGGTAAGGCCGACGAGGATCGCGCCGAGCCAGCCAGCGCCGGTCCCATAGGCCCATGTGCCGGCGCTAACGCCCGCGAAAAACGGCAGCGCGAAGATAGCCAGCGTAAATAGAATCCAGCACAGGCCGCCGATCGCGGCGATGCTGGCAATGATGCCGATGAAGATCATGGCGGTGGTCTCCGTGAGATAAAGGTCTGACGGTCGCGCCTCCACCACCACCACGGCGCATCCTCAGTATAGCCGAAGAGACGGCGCAACGGGAGCGGAAATCCCGCGGGATTCCCGCTGGCGATCGCGGCGCCTTGCCCGCGCGGCTAGCGGGCGAAGGGATCGACCTCATGAACAATGGCGGCGAAATCGCCGTCATATTCGCCGGCAGGCATGACGCCCATGGTGCCGTCGCCGGCCTGGAAGATGACGATTGAAACCATGAGGGTGGTGGCGAGGCTGAAGGCGAAGGCGTGAGCTTGATTGAGGGACATCTGACCGGGCTCCTGTCTTGGAGGCGGGAGGCCATCTCCCGCGCGACAGGCGCCCGATGTGTCCGGCCGATGGCCGCAATCACCGCGAAGGCGAAGCCGCAGCGGCGGCATGCTCGCATAGCCGACCCTTCACGGGTTGATGGCGTCAGGCCCTCGGCTGGACCAAGGATTAGCGCAATGGAAGCGGGAGATGGTTTTCCGCCATGACCGGGGTCGCGATGGAAACGCCCATTCGATGCTGCCCGTCGAAGCATTGTCGCCGTGCTGCCGGTCGTGACCGAGGTTGATGGCATCAGCCCCTTGGGTGGGCGCAAGAATAGCGCGTTGCAGGCCGGGGCGGCTATCGTGCAACAGATATCAGCGCGTCGCTGCTAACAGGCAGATCGTCGGAACTGCCGGGCAACTTTCCGACTATACTTGGAGGATTTCTCATGCTGACGGTGGTGAGACCCTTGGCGAACGCTGAAGCGGTGGCGGATTGAGCTTGCTCAGCAGGCTTCGACGACATCGTCCCATCCAACTGGCATGTCACCATCGCGAAAACATGCGAGGCGGTTGATTTCGCTACCCTGACCCCGGATGCGTCAGTGCTGGTCGTTCCCGCGTCACCTGGTCGGCTCATTGCGCGTATGGGAGGGATCATCGCCTTGATGTTCAGGTCCGTGACTATAGCCACTCGCCACCGTGAGTTCAGGATCGCGGGTGCTGGCTGGGAACATCCCGCTTTCCGGCCGCATGTGACCATCTCCGTCGACGACCGGAGAGAACTCGACGGCGTGGCGCCATTCGCTGGCGACCTCGTCTTCGGTGGCGAGATATGGTCCAAATGACAAGACGGCGCTCACGCGCCGCCTCCTTTCGGGCGAAAATCGTACAGTGGGATGCCGAGCTTCCTCGCCTTGTCGGCGAGATTGTCCTGGATGCCGGTGCCGGGGAAGACGATCACCCCGATCGGCAGGACGTCGAGCATCTGATCGTTGCGCTTGAACGGCGCGGCCTTGGCGTGCTTCGTCCAGTCGGGAGCGAAGCCGACCTGTGGCACCTTGCGGGTGTCGGCCCATTTGGCCGCGATCTTCTCGGCGCCCTTCGGCGACTTGCCGTGCAACAGCACCATGTCGGGGTGCTTGGCGTGGACCTGATCGAGCTTGGCCCAGATCAGGCGGTGATCGTTGAAGTCGAGCCCGCCGGTGAAGGCGATCTTCGGACCGGCGGGTAGCAGCACTTGATTGTCGGCCCGCTTCTTGGCTGCAAGGAAGTCCCGGCTGTCGATCATCGCCGAGGTCAGGTTGCGATGGTTGACCATGGATCCGCTGCGCGGACGCCAGTTCGATCCGGTGTGGCGCTCGTAGTGTTCTGCGGCCTGGTCGCGCATCAGCTCGAAAGCGTTGCGGCGTTCGATCAGGGTCTGGCCCTCGCCTGTCAGGCGTTCCAGCTCGACCGCCTTTACCTCGCTGCCGTCCTGTTCGCGCTGGCCGCGGCGCTGAGCCTGCTCATTGTCGTCCAGCTCGCGCTCGATCCTGTCAGTGGCGCGGTGGAAGAGGTTGACGGTCGACCAAAGGAGATCATCGAGGTCGGGCTCGAGGCGGGTGTCCTCCAGGGTGACGATTAGGGCGTCGAAGATGTCGGCAATGGCGCCGGCGACATGGTCGCCTTCCGGAAGCGGTCGGGGATCGGGTTCGTCCGTGAAGGGACGGTAGCCGTAAAGCTGGAGTTCGCTGAGGATATGGGCGGTGGGTGAAGAGGCTTGGGTAGCGTAGTCGTCGTCGTGCTCGCTCATGAGATGCTCCGTTGGTTGGACCGCGACCCTCGCGGCCTTCATGGCGACGAAAGCCGGCGGGCGGGCCGGACTTGCATCCGCCGCGAAGCGGAGGGCCGGAGCAGAGCGGAGGATGACGAAGGCGGGCTATTTTGCCTCGCGATGGAAAGCGGCCCTCGGCCGCGCCGGAAAATCGTCCGCCGCAGACATTGCGGGTCCGGGCCGTTTGCTGGCCGATCGCCCTCTCGAAGGCCGGGGCGCGGTTCTCTCCGACCTCAAGATCATCGAGCGATGCCGACGACGGCGCTCCTGCTGCCCGCCTTCTCCTCTCGGCCCTATGTCGCAAGCTGCATGAAGCGTGCGACGTCCTGCGGCGCGATCTGCGTCCGAGTGGCTGCCCGAAGGCTGTCCAGGCCAGCCAAGCGGAGATCCTCGTTGAAGTCGCCCAAGTTTGGAGACACCACGACCGCCTCGATCCCGGCCGCGTTCGCCCGTTCGATCAACGTCGCCATCGCACCGTCGCCTGCCGGATCATTGTCGCGGGCGATGTAAAGTCGGCGCAGCGTATCGGGGAACAGGATGGCAGACAGGTGCGCGGCCGAGAGTGCTGCGGCCATCGGCATGGTGGGCAATGCCATCCTGAGCGACAGCATCGTTTCGATGCCTTCGCCGGCCGCCATCACCTCGCCAGCCACGCCGAAACGAACGGCATGACCAAGGAGGTCGCCCATTGCGCGCCTCGGCGTGTCGATCAGGGCCTTGTCCGAGCCGTCAGGTGCGAGCCAGGTGCGATGCGCGCCGGTCTGATGACCGTGCAGATCGGTGACGGATGCGATCATTGCTGGCCAGGTCTCGGTCGGGGAGTGCTCGTCAGGCCGGTAGTAGCAGCGGGGATGGAAGCGCAGGCTTCCGGTTCCGTGCAAATCCGTTATGCCGCGTGTACGGAGATACGTCTTTACGAGCGTGCCCGAGATCGGCTGCGCCATGGCGAAGAGCCGCCGTGCCGCTTCGGGTGAGCCGGTCGGCGCCGGAGACTGGCGTTCGCCATCATGCGGACGGTCCGGTTCGGGATGCGGCATCGACAGGAAGGTGCGCGCCTCATCGGCGACATCCTTGAAGTCGATCAAGCCGCAGCTCTCGCGGATGACGTCGAGCAGATCGCCATGCTCGCCGGTGGCGGCGTCGGTCCATTTGCCGGCCGCACCCTTGCCGATCTCGCCGCCCTTCAGCCGCACGAACATCGAGCGGCCGGGGGTATTGCGGACATCGCCGACCAGCCAGTAGCGGCCTTCGCGATGTCCGGCGGAAAGATAATGACGGCACACCGCCTCGGCCTGTCGGCCGAGACGGATCGCCAGCTCGGAGGCGTCCTGCCGTGCCATCACGCCGCCTCCCGCTCGCCGATGCGCTCGACCGGGTAGCGCTCCAGCACCCTAGCGAGGATCGCAGCGCCGGTCGCATCGGTCGGCACGAACATTCGCAGCTTCCACGAGATAATTTCGTGAAACAGGCCATAGGCCCGCAGGCGATCGCGCATGGCGTCGGTGAAACCGGACAGCTCGATGCGGTTAGCGCCCATGACCGGGACGCGGCGAAGCTGAAGTCCTTCGGTCAGATCGAGGATGGTCTTGCCGTCCATCAGCGCCATGAAGGCATCGTCGGGCGACAGGGCTGATGTGCCGGTTGCGAGCGCGCCGGCGACCCATGCTGGGGAGACGCGGCGGCCGATGATGCGCTCGCCGTCGTCGGTCTGGAGCCGATAGACCCGTGTCGACTCGTTCGGCAGGCGCTTCCAGATCGGCAGCAACAGCCCGCTGACGATATGGATGGTGCTGTCGGCATATTCCGGCACCTCGGTCAGCTCGGCGCTCCATGCCGCGGTGAAGCCGGTTCGGTCCGCGTCGACCCAATGGGTCTCGTCCATCATCCTGATGGGAAGGTTGTGCGCCTCCATCGGTCGGATCAGCCGCACGCGCCGTTCGATCTCGCCATCGTCCAGCATGATGCTGGTCGTCGGTATCTGCACGGCGGCGCGGCCCGAGCGCTCGTTGATGAGCAGCCTCGCGCCTGCGTCATTGAAATGGTCGAACGCCTCGGCCAGTGTCACGGGACGGTTGCGCTGGCGCTGGGTGATGGTCAGCAGCCGGGCCTCGGCCCCGGTGCCGGGATGCACGTGAATCGTCCGGCGATCAGTGACGATGAAGCTCTCGGCCTGGAGCGTCTCCAGCCCGACATCGTAGCTGCCGGACGCGATGGCGCCTTCGATCCTGGCGTTCAGCAGCCGCTCGAACGCCGTGAACAGGACGCCCTGAAGCTCGATGGTCAGCGCCAGCAACCTGTTCAGGAAGGTGGTGATTGGCGGCAGTTCGTCCTTGATGCCGGTGGAATCCATCAGCGAGAGCCCGGTGGCGTCCTCGAACATCTGGAGCGAGCACCCGTCGACCTTGCCACGCACCAACAGCAGGTAAAGCTGCCGCAGGGCGTCGCGGGCGTAGTGACTCTCCAGATTGTCTTCGGGCCGGAACAGGCCCTGGCCGCCCGTTTGGCGCTGGCCGCGCGTGATCGCGCCCAGGGTGTCGAGGCGGCGGGCGATGGTCGAGAGAAAGCGCTTCTCCGCCTTCACGTCGGTCGAGATCGGCCGGAACAGTGGCGGCTGCGCCTGGTTGGTCCGGTTGGTGCGGCCCAGGCCCTGAATGGCGGCGTCGGCCTTCCAGCCTGGCTCCAGCAGATAGTGGACGCGCAGCCGCTGGTTCCGAGCCGACAGATCGGCGTGGTAGCTGCGCCCGGTGCCCCCGGCATCGGAGAAGATCAGGATGCGCTTCTGATCATCCATGAAGGCTTGCGTCTCGGCCAGATTGGCCGAGGCGGCGCGGTTCTCCACGGCGAGGCGGTTGATGCCGCCGGGGCTGGTCATGGAGTCGGCACCCGACTTGCGGACGATGCGGCGAGAACGTCCCGTCACCTCCGCCACGATATCGGTGCCGAAGCGCTGGACGATCTGGTCGAGCGCGCCGGGGACCGGCGGCAGCGAAGCGAGCCTCTCGATCAAACGGTCACGACGGGCAACGGCGTCGCGGCTCTCGACCGGCTGGCCGTCGCGAAACACCGGCCGGGACGACAGATTGCCCTCGCTGTCGGTGAAGGGCTCATAGAGCTGGACCGGAAAGGAATGGGCGAGGTAATCCAGAACGTATTCTCGCGGGGTGATGTCCACCCGGACGTCGTTCCATTCCTCTGTCGGGATCTCCGCGAGACGGCGCTCCATCAGGGCTTCGCCGGTCGACACGATCTGGATCACGGCAGCATGGCCGTCGACCAGGTCCTGCTCGATCGAGCGGATCAGGCTCGGCGTCTTCATGCTGGTCAGCAGATGGCCGAAGAACCGCTGCTTGGCGGATTCGAAGGCCGAGCGGGCGGCCGACTTCGCCTGACGGTTCAGCGTGCCGGTATCGCCAGTGATGTTGGCGGCCTGCATGGCGGCGTCGAGATTGTTATGGATGACGGCGAAGGCGCCGGCATAGGCGTCGTAGATGCCGGTCTGTTCGGGGGTGAGCTGGTGCTCGACCAGTTCGTATTCGACGCCGTCGTAGGAGAGTGAGCGGGCCGTGTAGAGGCCGAGCGAGCGCAGGTCGCGGGCCAGCACCTCCATCGCCGCGACGCCGCCGTCCTCGATCGCTTCGACGAATTCGGCGCGGGTCGAAAACGGGAAGTCCTCGCCGCCCCAGAGGCCGAGGCGCTGGGCGTAGGCGAGATTGTGGACGGTGGTCGCGCCGGTCGCCGAGACATAGACGACGCGCGCATTCGGCAGGGCGTGCTGGAGCCGGAGGCCCGCACGCCCCTGCTGCGAGGCGGCGACGTCGCCGCGTTCGCCTTTCCCACCAGCGGCGTTCTGCATGGCGTGGCTTTCGTCGAAAATGATCACTCCATCGAAGTCGGAGCCCAACCATTCGACGATCTGCTTGACGCGGGAAAGCTTCTCGCCGCGATCGTCGGACCGTAGCGTGGCATAGGTGGTGAATAGGACGGCTTCCGAGAGCGTGATGTCCTTGCCCTGCGGGAAACGCGACAACGGGGTGACCAGCAGCCGCTCCATACCCAAGGCCGACCAGTCACGCTGGGCGTCCTCCAGCAGCTTGTCGGATTTGGAGATCCACACCGCCTTGCGGCGGCCCTGCATCCAGTTGTCGAGGATGATGCCGGCCGACTGACGCCCCTTGCCAGCGCCGGTGCCGTCGCCAAGCATGAAGCCCCGGCGGAAGCGCACAGCGTTCGGCGCATCGTCGGGAGCGGCCGAGACGACATCGAAGGTCTCGTCGAGCGTCCATGATCCCGCGAGGAAGTCGGCATGCGCCTCGCCGGCGTAGATGACGGTTTCGAGCTGAGCGTCGGAGAGCAGTCCATCGGTGACGATGTTGGCGGGCAGTCGGGGCCGGTAACTCGGCTTGGGCGGCGCGACCGAGGCCATCGCCACGGATTGCACCAGCTTGGTCGGATGGGCCTGCGAACCGGGAATGCGGATGGCCTGCAATCCGTATTCTTCATAGATCGCGTCGGTGATCCGGCCGTCTTCGGCGGGCGTCCAGTCCACGGTCTCATAGGCGAGTTCGACGCCTTCTGGCTCTATGGACGCGGGCGTGGCCGGACGTGCAGCAGCGGTGCGCGCAAGGTATCCGCGAACGGTCCGGGGCGTCGCGGCGGGTGCCAAGGCCGCCGCTGGCGGGAGCGCCGCAGTCTTGCGCGGTGGAACCTGCGCCTCGATCCAGCCGAGAAGCGTGACGACGTCGGGCGCGGTGCCGGGCGAAGGGGGAAACGCCGCCCGATCGTCGGCCGGCAGCTTGTCGATGATCGTCAGCCGCGTGTCGATGGTCGTGCCGTGCTTGGCATAGACCGAGCCATCCACGGCCGCGGAGAAGACGACGCGGCCATGCTCCTGAAGCCGGGCGAAGGCCGCTGCCCAAGCCGGATGGTCGGGGCTGAAGTTGGCGCCAGTGATCGCCACCAGCCGCCCGCCATCGGCGAGCCGGGCCAGTGCCGAGGCGACATGGCGGTACGCGGCGTCGGCCACACGGCCGGAGACGTTTGCCAGGGCCGAGAACGGTGGGTTCATCAGCACGACGGAGGGGATGGCGCCCGGCGCGAGATGATCGTCGATCTGGGCGGCGTCGAAGCGCGTGACGGCAACGGCCGGAAACAGCGCAGCGAGCAGATCGGCGCGGGTCTCGGCCAGCTCGTTGAGGAGGAGCGTTCCGCCTGATATCTCGGCCAGGATGGCGAGCAGGCCGGTGCCGGCGGACGGCTCCAGCACGACGTCGCCAGCAGCAATGGCGGCGGCAGCCACAGCGGCGAGGCCGAGCGGCGCCGGCGTCGAGAACTGCTGGAGCGCCTGCGATTCTTCCGAGCGCCGCGTATGCGTCGGCAGGAGCCCGGCGATTTTCGTGACGGCGGAAAGGCGTGTAGCCGGAGACGCGGCCTTACGGAAAAGCGCCTTTCCGTATTTGCGCAGGAAGAGCACTGTCGCGACCTCGCATGCCTCATAGGCCGCCTTCCAGTCCCAGGCGCCGCTGGTGTCGGATGCGTCGAAGGCTGCTTCCATCGCTGCACGGAGGATCGCGGCGTCGATGCGCTGGCCGCGTTCGAGATGATCGAGAAGCTGTTGCGCCACCGCGAGGATCGGGGGTGCACGGGTGACGGGCGCGGCCGGAAGGGCCACGGGAGACAGAATGTTCATGGGAGGAACCTCGGGAGAGCGGAAAGGACAAGCCCGGTGGCGCTCTCTCTCGACCGCCCGGACTCGACCCGTCCCGGCCGTCCTCTACCTCTCGTCCGCCGACATAAAAAAAGCGCCCGACCGAGAGGCCGGGCGCTGAGGGAGAGGGCAAGTTTCAGTCGATCGCCTGGAAGATCTCGGCGGATTCCGGATGGTCTGCGGCGTAGTCGTAGAGGCGGCCATATCCTTCCGACATCGCGTCGACCGGGTAATTGAAGGAGAGATGGGAGAAGGCGAACAGCGTCGCGATGATGCCGGCGGCGCCGGCCGAGACCTCGCCCTCATAGCCGTTGGTGTCGCAGACGATCTGAAAGCGGGGCTTCGAGGTCGGCGCGAGGTATAGCGGCCTGCCGTCGCGCTCATAGAAGTCCCAGAGACCGCCACGATAATCGAGCGGGCTCAGGCGCTCCATCATGTGATAGACGGTCATCTCCCCCACAAGGACATGCTGGCGGCCGAAGAGCAGCGGAAGGAAGTCCATCCGGCGCGCCTCCGGTACGAGAGCCACGGCGCGCGCGGGGGAATCGTCAGTGCTGGTGTTAGTATCGGTCATGAGGATTTCTCCGGAGAGCGGCTCGGGACGAACCGGCGGCGCTCTCTCTCGACCGGACCGGCTCGAACCCGTCCCGGCCGTCCTCTCACTCTGGCGCGCGGCATGACCGTTTGATCGCGCGGACTTCCGAGGTGGGCTGCGCGGCGCTACACTCCTTCATCCAGCACATGGCGGACGGCGACCCGGGCGATCGAGGACTCATGTCCGCCCGACCGAGCGAGGTCCCGAAGGGAGACGGTGATGAAGGGAAGTGTGATCGGGATGGTGGCCGGAGGCTGCCTTATTGTGGGCTTCGGTGCGGGCTTCGCGCTCCGCCCGGTGATCGCGCCCGGCGGCGCATCGGCGGCTGCAGTTGCGGGCGTCGCGCAGCCAACAGAAGAGGAGGCAATCGCAGCCGTCCGCCGCCATCGCCTCTTCACGGGTACGTCGCTCGCCAATGCGACGCTCAAGCTCGGTGATTGTTCGCCGGGTGGTGTCGGACCTGGCGTGACATGCATGACGCAGCTCACGATGGACACGACCAGGGCGAACGCCACACCCCAGAACCGTCCGGTCGGCTTCGCGCGCGTCAACGGTCAGTGGGAAGTGGCCGTCTGGTAGAGTTCAGGCCGCCGCTTCTCCGCCCGTGTTCGGCGGAAGATAAGCATCATAGGGATTGCCGTCCGCCAAGTGGCCGAACGGCGTGAACATATAGTCGCCATCGTCACGGCCGACCGCACAGATGACATAGCGCGGTTCGCCGGTTGCTGCGTCCGCGCATTCCATCAACGCCAGATCGCCGCTTTCCGCGGCGCGAAGCAGGGTCTGGAAGTTGGCGCGCGCGTGATCGGGAATCATCGCACACCTCCTTCGGCCAACCAGCGGCTGGCGCTCATCCATCCGATCGTGCGGCCGGTGGAAAGATCGAGCAGATGGGCGCCGCCGGAGAAACCGTCGACGACAGGGTCCGACGCGATGCCGGCCCACTGAAACCCCCAGGTGCCGGTGAGCGCGAACGCCTCGGCGCAGCGCGTGACGAATGTGATCAGCAACTGCGGATCGGCGGTGCCGGGGTCGCGAAGCCAGAGGCGCGTCGCGCCATGCTCGGGCGTCAGCGAGAGCAGGAACGGCTCGGCAGGCGGGTCCTCGCGAGCGTTCTCGGCCATCAGCGCGGTGTAGATGTCGAAGGCCCGCGCGACATTGGAGACCGAGCCGACGTCGAGAAGGCAGGAAAAGCGGGTGAGAAAATCGGGCATGTCGGGCTCCTGAAACGGAAAGAGCCCGGCGCTGGCCGGGCTCGTGTGGATCGGGATCGTGGCTGGGAGGGGCTAGTAGCCGAACTGCCAGGACGGCCAGGGTTGGCCGTTGTCGGCGGCCGCCACGGCCTGGGCGAGGTATTCGGGATCGCCGTCGACCACGGTGGGGTCGCGGACAGACGTCTCGTCGATGACGGTCACGCAGGAAACAAGGCCATCCTCGACCTCGACGTGGACCGGCACGAAATACTGGAAGACGACGCGCCGGATCGGCGCCTGGCTAAGTTGCACCATGCGAACGCTCCTTGGATTGGGGGAGAGGTGCGGAGCGGCCGAAGCCGCCCCGCGAGCCGCTCATTCGGCGGCGACGAGGTGACGTTCGTCGTCCTCGCCGTCGGATGGCGTTTCCGAATCTTCGTCGGCGCTGAGGAAGTCGGGCAGCTCGGCGCCCTCGGTCTCGTCGCCACCGTCCGCGCCCGCTGCGGGATCGCCATCAACGCCGGCCAGCCGAAGCGGCTCGGGCAGCCAGCCACTATCGGCCAACAGACGCTCGGCCTCCTTGGCCATGTCGCCCTTTTTCATATGGTCGATGAGCTGGGCTGCCCGTTCGCCGGCGCCTTCGCGGACGGCTTCGAGGATGCGCGGCTTGGTAACACGGCTGAGGTAGTTGCCGAAGGTCGGGCGCCAGCCGGCCTCCACCATGTCGAGCCCCGTAGCCCTCGTCAGCCGGTCGGCTTGCCCGAGCCTAATGTCGAGCGTGTGCTGCGATACGCCGCCCGCGCTGTGCGGGTTCGGCCGCTCGTAGAGCGCGTTCACGCCATAGCTGACGCAATGCGCCAGCAGTGCCATGCGGCTGGCGTCATCGAGGCCGGCGAGCCAATCCCAAAGGGCGTCGTCGTCCTTCGGGATGTCGGCGGCCCAGGCGTCGTGACGTTCCTGCACGGCGCGGGCGGAGGGGCTGTCTTTCAGTGCGTCGTCCTGAACGGGGAAGAAGATGTGCTTCACTCCCGCCTCCATGGCGCCCGTGTACATGCGGGCCATGAAGTTGTCCGAGACCAGCTTGTGGAGAAGCGAAGTCATGGCGATGTGCGGGTTCTCCGCCACGGCGTTGCGCAGAGCAAGCGTGCGGTAGGCCGTCAGCTCGATGACGAGGCGTTCGGGCAACGGCTTGATGCTGTCGTCCTCATCGTCCTCCGCTTCAGGCTTGCCGCCGATGGTGATGACTGTCCGCATCGGCTGTGGATCGGATGCCGTGGCGTCGTCGGCGCTTTCGCCATCGGTCGTGGGCTCGATCGCGGTCTCGTCTTCGGGGCGTACATAGCCGCGCTCGACGTTCAGTCGGCCCGAGCTGTCGATGCTGACGAAGGCGCCGGCGCGGGCGATCTCCGCAGGGTCGTAGACCGTCGGCCGATTTTGGAAGGCGGCGATGGCAGTCTCGATCTCCTCGAGCCGCAGATCGACTGCCTTCGGTAGGTCCTCGCCGTCATCATGCTCGGCGTAGAGCCGATCCAGCTCCTCGGTCAGGGCCTCATAGGCGGCCTGTTCGTCGGCGGAGAGTTCGGGACGTTCGCCCTCGATCCGACGCAGGCCCGATGTGTGGCCGTAGGGGAAGTCGAGGCCTGCGGCGATCCAGCGCCAGCCCTCGGCTGCGATCTCCTCAGCGACGGCGCCGATCTTCGCCGTGGCGAGGCTGTCGAGCAGCGCCGGGTCCTGCAGCCAACCGCCGTCGTCGGCCTGGAACAGGTCGCGCAGTGTCGCGCCTCCAGCCGCCTCATAGGCGTCGATGCCCACGAACTGCGCGCGGCGATCGGAAGCGCGCACGGCGCCTTCGGTCAGCATGCGCCGGATCTCGTAAGGCTGCCGGCTGTAGGATCGCTGGATCGTCTCCCAGACCGTCATCTGACGCGCATGATCATGGGAGACGGTGAACGCCATGAGCTGGTCCAGCGCGATCCCGTCCTCGGCATAGACGTCGAGCAGTGCCGGGGCGACGGAGGCCAGGCGCAGGCGCTGACGGACCACGGCCGGGGTGACGAAGAAGCGCGCGGCGATCTCTTCCTCGCCGTCTCCGTTGTCGACCATAGCCTTGAAGGCGCGGAACTGGTCGAGTGGATGCAGCGCCACGACCTGTGCGTTTTCAGCCAGGCTGTCCTCCTCAGCCGAGATCGGGGAGTCCGCGGCGCGAACGCTGCACGGAACCGCCACGGTCTTGGACAGACGCTTCGCTTTGACAAGCAGCGCCAGCGCCTCGTAGCGTCGACCGCCGGCCGGCACCTCGTACATGCCGGTCTCCTGACCCTCGGCGTCGACGACAGGCCGAACATTGAGGTTCTTAAGGAGGCCGCGGCGGGCGATGTCCTCGGCAAGCTCGGGGACGGAAATTCCGCGCTTGATCTTTCGGACGTTGGCCTGGCTCAGGATGAGCTTGTTGAATGGGATGTCGCGACGCTCGCCAAGGGACGCGATCTTCTGAACGGCGGTTGCCATGTCGGTATACTCCGCGACGGGCGGCCGAGAGACTCTCTCTCAACCTCCAACCCGTCACGAAGCGAAGCGCCGCCCTCTTCCTCTAAAGGGGGCAGCGCCACGAACCAGCGAACCTGAAAGGCACGGAAGCGCAAAGCCGGAGAGGCGGAAAACCGCATCCCCGGCTTCGCGGAAATCAGGCGGCTCGATCGAGCAGCTTCTTGGCCTTGCCCTCCATGTCGAGGCGGGCGTCCTGATGCGGCTTGTCGCGCGCGACGGCGGTGATGCCCTGCACGAAATCAAAAATGGACTCCGGCGGGCGGCCTTCTTCCGCCAGCACCGTGTCGATGATCTTGCCGGTCTCGGCCTTGGAGAAACCGCGTCGACGCAGGAAGTCGGTGCGATCCACGTCGCTGCGCGCCACGATCCGCTCGCGGGCGGCCTTGATGCCGTTGACGAAAGGCAGCGGCGAGGAATTGGCGAAGTTCGCCAGCGCTGGCGCCGCCTCATGAGCGAAGCGGTTGGCGGCATATTTGGAATGGCGGATGGTGATCTCCTCGAAATCCTCCACGCCCCAGAGGTTTCGATTCTGGCAGACCGCGCGGAGGTAGAAGCTCGCCATGCCAAGTGTCTTGGCGCCGACCTCGGAGTTCCAGCAGTAGAAGCCCCGAAAGTAGAGGTCGGGCGAACCATCCGGCAGTCGGCCGGCCTCAATCGGATTCAGGTCGTCGACCAAGAAGAGGAAGACGTCGCGGTCTGAAGCATAGAGCGTCGTGGTGTCCTTGGTGATGTCGACGCGCGGATTGTAGATGCCGGTCGACCAGTCGAGCACGCCGGGCACTTTCCAGCGAGTGTCGCCCGTACCGTTGCCGGCAATGCGCTGCACGGCTTCGACCAGTTCGTGATCGTAGATGCGGCCGTAGTCCGGGCCGGTGACGGCGCGCAGTTCGACACGGCCGTTGTCGGTTTCCAGCGTCTTGATTTGCTCCGCCCGATTAGACGTCAGGCCATATTGCAGATTGATAGCGGCGAGCGGCGCGGGAAGCTGGCGCAGGTAGGCTGCCGGCGCGCCGACCAGGCTCGCGAGCTGGCCGAAGCTCCAATGGGTCGGGGCGATGGGCGTATCCGTGCCTGGCAGGATCAACCCCAGCCTTTCCGGGTCGCTGCGGCTCGCCTCGACATGGACCAGCGTGCTTTCCACCATGCGGGTCCGGCTGCGATCGGCGCGATCACGGACGGACCGCGCCAGCTCGGACAGCGACAGAAATCGCTCATCGGCCGGGCGCGAGAACCATTCCGACGAGACGCGGCCGATGCGCTCGCCGCGGCCGACATCCACTTTGTAGCCGCCGCTGGTGTCGCGGCGAGCCTCGAGAACTGAAACCTGGGTCATGGGACCAATCTCCATGACGGGCGTTGGAGACCTCTTCTCCAGCCCTCAACCCGTCACGGCAAAGCCGGTCCGTCCTCTTCCTCTAAAAGGGGCGTCGCGGGGCCTCCCGCAGAAGGGGTCGGCCGAGACGCAAGGCTCGGACGCAGGGGAACGCTTTCCCCCTCCTGGTGGTCCCAAGGATTCGGGTGTTCTGCGCAAGGAAAGACTGCGGACGAACGGGGCCTCAATCTGCTACCAGTAGCTTCAGCCATTTCGCGATGAAGGACGATTACTCTCGGCCCATCAGCTAAACTAACGGCCGGGGAGGATTGTCATGGATTTCGAGGATCTCGTTACGGCGCTGGCGCCGCCGCCAAACCGGGTCGGAAAATCCGACGGCGAACACGAACACCATCTCTACGAAGGCGCGGTCATGGTCGCCTATGCCATGCACCTG
This sequence comes from uncultured Bradyrhizobium sp., assembly GCA_964423245.1. Lineage (GTDB taxonomy): Bacteria > Pseudomonadota > Alphaproteobacteria > Rhizobiales > Xanthobacteraceae > Bradyrhizobium. The sequence continues at coordinate 29,575 of CAYREH010000007.1, forward strand.
TTGCGGACGCAGGATACCCAACACGTCCGTGTTCACCCCGATGGAGAGCACGGCAAGCAATTCGACTTCGCGGCCTGGCTGCTTCGACGCGACTTCATCAAGATCTCCAGTGTCGGCACCACCAGCTATGGCGGCACGTATCGGAACGCCACGGGCCAGCAGATCACCGTCAATCCAAAGTCGGGACTGGGTGATGTGGTCGCAGAGGTCGGCAACCACGTCATCTCTGCTGAATGCAAGGGCGGGATCATCAACACGAGGCATTCGGGCCAGGTGTCTCGGCTCTACAAGGGTCTGTGTGAGACGGTCGGCATGCTGATGGCGACCCCATCGCCCGGGCGTCAGATAGCTGTCGTGCCTTTCACGGAAGGCACCTTGCGTCTGGCGGAACGCCTAGCGCCGCGTTGCGCGCTGGCCGGCATCGAGATCGCGCTGGTCGGAAGTCGCGGCGAGGTCAGGGACGTGAGGCCGGTCCCGGTCGCGGGGTGAGACTGTGGGGCTGGGCGCATCGTCGGGCGAGACTACAGAAGACAACGAAGGGTGAGAGTTGATGAAGCGCGTGCTGACGGTCGGGGTCACATATACCGGCGAGAAGATCGAAGGTGTCGAGATTGAAAATCTCGGGCTCTGCCAGGCTGGGGTTGATAAGGCGCGCGCGGCGTTTCCGCTCTACGAGTACGACACGATCATCATCAATCCGCAGAGCTATTCTCATTTCCTGTTCGGCGCGGAGGGGGAGTTCTCGAACGAGCCCAATGAGCTGGGGAAGCTGAAGCGCCAGAATGACAGCTACGACATCGATTCCGCCTTCCTGGCTGACGATCGGGAAAAGGAGATGGAGGCCGCGATCGCGGCCGGCGCCACCGTGGTCTGGTGCCTGTCGGAGCCAAAGCGGATGAACTTCTTCGGCTATCGCGAAACCCATCTGGGCTATGCCGCACCGAAGGTCGCCGGGCTTGTGAAGCGTTCGGACCTGCTCGTGAAGAAGGGGCGGCGGATGGGCGCGATCGATCACGATAGCCCGTTCGTGCGCTATTTCGATGTCCTGTCGAAGACGGGCTGGACCTTGTGCCTGTCGGACCCGGCCGAGGGGATAGCTTCGATCGCGTCGACGCCGGAGGGCTATAGCCTCGGCGGGCGCGTGGCGCTTGGAATGACGGTCGGGTGGCTGTTGACGCCGCCGACGTCGCCGGACGCCGAGAACCAACTGGTCCGGGATAGCCTGGCGCTGGAGAAGGCCGACCCGGCCCACGAGAAATATCACGGGATTTTTCTGAGCCATACCGGCGTCGACAAGCCGTTCGTGCGTCGGTTGCGAACCGATCTGCTCGCTCATGGCGTGCCGCGAGTCTGGCTGGACGAAGCCGAAATCGACATTGGTGACTCGCTCATCGCCAAGATCGACGAGGGCATGAAGCTCAGCCGCTACATCGCCGTCGTGCTCTCGACCAAGTCGATCGACGCCCCTTGGGTGAAGAAGGAGCTCGACGTGGCAATGAATCGGGAGATCACCAGCGGCGAGGTTGTCGTGCTGCCGCTGCTCTACGAGCCGTGCGAGCTGCCAGAGTTTCTGAAAGGCAAGATGTACGCCGATTTCTCGAAACCCGAGGAGTATGAAGCGATGCTGGCGAAGCTCTTGCGCCGACTGCGGATCACCTGATGAGCGACGCACAGCCAGGCCCGAGCGAAGCAATGTTGCACGCAATGGCGGAGCTGTGGCGGCTGGCTCTGCCGGGGCCTGACAATCTCCTCGCCGCACCGGCGTTCGTGCGGCTGCGTGAAGCCTGCCGTGACGGCTATCCCAATGCCGGGAAGGAGGGGCCGACCTTCGCACTCTCGACGGCGCTGCGCTCGCTCGGTCTGCCATGCGAGCTTCGCGCGGACGCGGCGCATCTCGCGTCTCCTGTCGAGGTGGCGGCGATAGCGCTCGACACAGCATTTCGCGCGACCCACGCGCGCCGTGTCCATCTCGCGCCGCTCGATCTGGCAGAGGAGCTTCCGTCCCTTGCGTTCGGGCCGGCGCGGGTTGCCCAGTTCAAGGCGGACGAGCTTCGCGCGCTTGTCGACACGACGCGGCTGAAGCGCATGTTTCAGGGCGTCGATTTCGATGCCGATCGGTTTTCGGAATTCCATTGGCTGGTGGTCGAGGAAGATGTGGCGCTCGACAAGGAGCCGGAGGCGCGTGCCGTCCCCGTGCTGTTCATGGACCTGCGGCAGGATCTCGGCCAGATCGAACCACACAAAGGGCGGTTTCCGGGTGCACTCGAGGACGCGCTGTTCTTCTTCCTGCTGGCGCCCTGGGAAGGCTGGTCGACAATGCCGGAGGTCGACTGGCGCGGCTTCCGCGTCCCGTGGGTTTATACCGTGGACAACGACATCTTCGTGCGCCCCAGCTCACCGCCATCGGCCGATACGCTCAACTGGGAAGACCGCGTTTATGACGACGGCTATGGCGGGACGGTCGAGGTAGAGCGGCCCCTGGAATTGCGGTTATCCGACGAAGCCAAGACAGAGGTAGCCGTTTGGGATCAACATCGATGGGCGATCGTGGAGCGGGCGAAGCGGACCGTCCTGTTCGAAACGCCGATCGCCCATTTCCTCGTGCGCGCATTTCTGGCCGAGGGTGTCGATGAGTTTCTGGCGCATATCACCACGATCGAGGCGGCTCTGGGCCTGCAGGCCGACTATCAGAAGAGCTTTCGCGTCGCCCCGGACCGGCACAAAAAAATGAGCCCTACGAGAAGAATGCGTGGACGGGTGGCCGGGCTGCTGGGAGATCGCGGCTATGCCGACCAGTACGAGACGCTTTTCAATGTCAGGAGCGCATTCCTGCACGGACGCACTATGGCGGCGATCTCGACCAGTGAACGTGTCCTGGCGCGCTCACTGGCGCGACAGGTGGTCGAAGCGCTCATCCTGGCGACTCAGGCCGGGCCGATCGCCTCACGAGAGGATTTCCTCGATGATCTGCTCGATAAGGGCGCTCCCATGATCCAGATAGTCACAGGGGCGCCGAACTAGGCATCGTCACCGAACCGGTCATGGAAGGCGGCTGGATAGCCCCGCCCGAGGGTCGCGAAGTCTGGCTCGCCGCCGCTATGTACGCGCAGCAGCGCTTCGGGGCCGAGATGCGAAGAAGCGTATAGGTCGAACCCGCCCCAATCAGCGTGACAGTCGAGCGAGCGCGCATAGAGCGCGATCACCGCCTTGGCCGCTGAATAGGCGTCGGGCGTGACGCTGAGAGGGACAGCGATTTCGAGGACGCGCGGCGCGCCAAGATTCGAGAGCCTGTCGAGGATCTCGCCCTCGTCGTGATTGAAATAGGCGGATTCACCGCCCCAATGGGCGAGCAGAGAGGTCACGCCGCTATCGTCGATGCGGTGCGGGTGAGATGTCATCCAGAACTTGCCGCCCCGCGAACCGAGTTGGTCGTTGTGAAAGGGGCTGGCCTCGAAGATCACGCGAGCCTCATCGGCGCTGAAGTCACCGTCCGCCACTCGGTCGGCCAGGCGCGCGCGCAAGGTTTCGAGTGTCGCCAGATATAGCCCGTTGCTCCTTGCGGTCTCCACCTCGCGGTCGGTCATGCGCGTGTGATGCCAAGCCCGGATCGTCCGGGTTTGCATGACTGCCATCAAGTCCTCGGCGAAGCTGTAGTAGGCGCCGGCATGGGGGTTGGACGGGATCGGACCCCTATGGTCCGAGGCTTCGCGCTCCAGGTAGTTCGTCCGATCCGTCGCGAAATAGTCGATGAGCTGCCGCTGCTGATCGCGCAACCTTTCCATCAAAGCGGCGTCGAAGGTGTCCAGATTCCAGACGTCGATCAGCGTCGTCATTGCTCGGCCGACGCTTCCGCCAAGGGCTCGGGTGCGAGGATGTCCGTCGACTCCCACGCCTCTCCCCGGGGCGTGGTGACGAACTCCCGATCCCAGACGCCCCAATTCGTCGGAAGCGGAACCTGCGCGAGGGGATTGTGGACGTAGGTGAGTGGTCGGCCTTGGCGCGAGAGGTTGCCAAGTCCGACACGCGACCAGAGAACACCGGAGATGTCGGCAAACCTTTCGTCGAGAAAGGCCGTGCGCGGGATCGGGTCGCGTTCGCGAGCGATGAAGGGCGCGGGGTGGAATCCTTCCTCGACGACATTACCGGTCTCGCGATCAATCGTGATGAACGCATCACCGATCGGGAACAACGAGGTCATGATAAGTGGCAGCGGTCTTTCGGCGACATAGACACCAAAGCGGCTTGCGCTGATGGCGATGATCCGCATGTCGTCAGGGCCGATAGCACCCTGGGCAAGATAGCGTGCGATCTTCTGCGCTTTCGTCCAGAAGGCGCTCGTCGTGCGCAATTGCGCTTGGCGGATCGGCGCGGCGGAGAGACCACCGCCTTCATTCATTGGGACAGGTCGCGCGATCTGATCGGGACCAGGGTCGCCCTCGTCGGGCGCGATCGCTTCGATCCAGATGCGCCGTCCCTCTTCAACGACGCACAGATCCGGTTGACCGCCGGCCCGCTGACGCTCGACGACAGGCAGCAGCGCACGGCCCGCTTCGAGCAGCGTGCAGCCAAGATACATTTCCCAGAACCGGCCATCGACATCGCGCGCGAAGCCCTGGGGGAAGTCCGGATCAGCATAAGGCTCATAGGTCGCCCACAGCGATTCGATCAGCTCGTGAAGCTGCTGCTCGTGGCGGGATTCCGCCGCTCTGAGATTAACGAACCCGCGGTCGAGATTCTCTCCATCGACATCAAACAAGCGCGTCATCGGGGCTCTTACCGCAAGCCGACGGCCTTGCGCCGAGCGACGGTAGGCTTGCCGGCCGGCGCGGCGACATCACCGAGATGGTGGATCGTGAATGCCGGACGAGCCGGCAGCTTCACGGTCAGTTCCAGCTTTCCGCCTATCGCCTCGACATAACCGCGAAGCGTCGAGAGATACATGTCCGCCTGCTTCTCAATCTTCGAGACCGAGGGCTGCTTGATGTTCAGCGCCGTCGCGATGTCGGCCTGGGCTTTTCCGGCGATCTCCCGCAGCTCGCGGAGGCCCTCGACCTCCTGCTTCAGCTCTTCGTAGCGCGCCTCGATCTGCTCCTGCTGGTCGCGGGGTAGGGAAGCGATGATTTCGTCCAGGCTCCGGCCCATTGGATCAGTCCTTCTTTGCGGATTTCAGGTTTTCCAGATGTGCGGAAAACCGGCTGTCCGCCTTTGCGATAAGCTGCTTGTAGAAGCGCTTCTGGCTGCCGCCCGATTTGTCGCCCGCGACGAGAAGGATAGCCTTCCGTTCGGGATCGAAGGCGAAGGCGGCACGCCATTCGCCATCGGCGGCCGAGAAACGCATCTCCTTCATGTTGGCGTGTTTCGAGCCTTTGAGCGTGTCGGCATAGGGCCGACCGAGCTGCGGGCCGTATTCGCCTAGCAGCTTCGCGACCGCCAGCAATTCGGTCTGGACCTCGCGCTCGAAAGCCAGAAACTCCGCCTCGAAGGCATCATGCAGTCTGACGTTCCAAGTCATATAGCCTCCAAGCTATGTGGAGTCAATGGTGAGTTGGATCGCATCAGTTGCCGCCCTCAGCTACGCCGGCCTGGCGCAGCAGGTCGCCAAGACTGGCTCCACCGATGCGGCATCGCGCGATAACGCGATCAAAGGAGCGGACATGGCCACCGCGACCGCGCTCGGAGGTGCATACGACCTCACGTTGGAGAACCAGGCGTTCGAGCACCGCCTTCGCCGCGGGGCCGCCGGGAGCGTGCAGTTCCGGGGCGTTGAAATCGGCGAGGCGGACTTCAATCCACTCGTTGGGGTCCGCCGTTCGCCCCACACAGAGGCCGTCGCCGTCCCCCACGTATCGGACGAGGCCCGAAAAATGGACGCCGGCCCGCGGCGGGAGAGGACCTTCGCACGGATCTGCGTGGGCGGGCGCGGCGTAGCAGAACGTCGCGGTCGCGGCGGCCAACACGAGAAGCCGACCGCTCACGCTGCCTTCTTCAAGGCGCCAGCACCTTTCTTCTTCGCCAGCATCGCGCGGACGAACTTGTCCCACTTCGCCATGCCGGCCCGCTTCTCGGGCATGTAGTTCCAGCGGTCGTAGTTCTTGGAGCTGACGTCCTGAAGCGCGTGGTTCTGGAGACGGTCGCGGATTTCCTTGGACACGCCCGCCTTGCCCGCCAAGGTCTTAAAGGTGCGGCGGAGATCGCGGTTCGTCACATAGGGGATTACGCCGCGATCGCGCTGGCGCCACATGAACGAGTAAAGCGTGCCATGGCTGACCGGCTTCGACGGGTCCGTCGCGGATGGGAAGAACCAGCCATATTCGTTCACGTTGATGGCTTCGAGCAACTCGGCGGCAAGCGACGGCACAGGGACGGCATGCGGCTGAAGGTTCTTGGTCTTTGACCAGTCGATGATCCGCTCCTTTGCATCCCACTGGTCGATGTGGAGCCGAGCGATTTCCTGAACCCGCTGGCCGGTCAGCATGAGAATTCGGACGGCGCGGGTGTAGGGCGGGTGGATGGGCGTGTCGGGGCTTTCCAGCCAGCGATAGAGCCGCACGAACTCGTCCTCGTCGAGCCAGCGCGTGCCCTGGACCTTGGGTTCGGTCGGAATGCCTGTGGCCGGATTGAAGGGAATTCGGAAGCGGCGCGGCGAAGTGTTCCGATAATCGTTGTCGGACTTCATGCCCCAACCATAGGCCGCGTGCATATAGCCGCGGACATGGTCCGCCATCGCTCGCGCGCCGCGATCGTAGATCGGTCGGATGACTTCCACGATCTCTTCGGGGTCGATCTCACGAGCGAGGCGGTTGCGGCCAAGCGTGTCGGCGATCTTGTTCAGTCCCTTTTCCGTCTCCTTCCATGACGGCTTGCCCGCGCTCTTGAGCGAGGCGACATAGCCTTCGAACAGGTCGGCGACAGTGCCAGGGCGGGTGTCGGTTGCGATCCTGATGCTCCGGCCCTTCTGGATGACGTCGGCATAGTCGCGCTTGAAGATCGCGCGCGCTTCGACGAGGGACATGGACGGATAGGCGCCGATCTTCTTTTTGGCGCGCTTGCCGTCGCGCCATTGCTGCGCCATCCAGTCGGCGGTCACGCGCTTCGGCATGGGCTTCAGGACGAGGACGAGCCGTCCAGTCCCGCGCCCTTCGCCGTCGGCGAGGTTTTCTTGCTTCTGGCTCGCTTCGACCCGCTTCAACGCATGTCGGATCGCGGTATCGGTTAGGCTTGGCATCACGTTTCCTCCTGTTCCGCAACTGGGATCGGTCAAGGAGAAACGGGGATCGTTTGCTGGGAGCGGAAAGCCGTTTCCTACCCCTTAAACCACCCCCAATTTGCCAAAACCGCCCCCACTACGCAAGGCTGAAAATACGCGAATTTCCTAGTGTTTCAGCGTGCTTGTGCGTGATCCAGCGTGATCGATTTGAATGAGTGGGATGGTTGTGCACCAGGATCAGTGCGGTCGCCGACAATTCCAACGCGCGCTTGATCACCTCGCGCGGATAGACCGGCGTGTGGTCGACGGTGCCGGTCTGCTGCACCTCGTCGGCGATCAGCTGGTTGCGCTTGTCGAGGAACAGGAGGCGAAACTGCTCCTTGTCGGCGAACGCCATGCTGGTGCGGCAGTAGTCGATCACCTCGTTCCAGGACGACAGCGCGTTGCGGCCGCCCACCTCGCCCTTGGCGACGCGGTGCGCCGCCGCCGCGATCAGCTTGAGCTGGTTGATCGTGGCCTCGCCGACGCCGTCGACCTCGCGCAGCCGCGGCAACGGCGCATGCACCACTTCGGCGAAGGACCCGAAGGTCTTGATCAGCAGCTTCGCCAGAGGTTTGGTATCGCGGCGCGGGAGCGCCGGAAACAGCGCCATCTCCAGCAGCTCGTAGTCGCTGAGCGCATCGGGCCCAGCCTTGTAGAAGCGTTCGCGCAGCCGCTCGCGATGGCCATGGTAGTGCGGCGTTTCGGCGGGTGGCTCGTCTGGCTGGTCGGTCTTGCGTGGCATCGGCGCCAAGCATGCCGCGACGGGCGGCTTTTGCAACTCTGAAGTGCAGGGCCGCGGGACGATTGCGACAAAGAAAAGGGCGCCGTGCGAACACGGCGCCCCCGGAAGATTTCTGTTTGCCGTGAGATCAGGCCTTCACGGCGGCGAAGGCGTAGCCGTTGCCGTCCTTGGACAGCGTGCCGACATTCGGGAAGCCGAAATGATAGCCGGCGATCATGCCCTTTTCGGCGATCACGCGGTCGAAGAAGGCGCGGCGGGTGGCTTCCGCCTTCGGTCCGTCGCTGTCGAAGCCGGAGAACCAGCCGGGGTTCTTGACGAACAGCTGGTAGATGCCGGTGACGTCGCTCTGGATGAAGAGCTGCTGTCCGCCGGAGGCCACCAGGAAGGACATGTGGCCGATGGTGTGACCCGGCGTGGCAATCGCCTTGACGCCGGGCGCGAGGTCGGCGCCGTCGGCATATTGCTTGATGTTCTTCCAGGTCGGGAAGGTCGCCTGGATCCGCTTGACGTGGGGGCGGTTGGCTTCGGGCACCTTCTCCACCAGCGCCGCATCGGTCCAGAACTTGTACTCCACCTCCGGCATCATGATTTCCGCGTTCGGAAACACCTGGGCGTCGGTCTCCTTCACCCACAGGCCCGAAATGTGGTCGGGATGGAAATGCGAGATCACCACCGTGGAGACCGTCGCCGGATCGAGGCCGGCCGCCTTCATGTTGGTCGCGAGCTTGCCGACGCTGGCCGGCCCGTTGCCGCCGAAGCCGGTGTCGAACAGGATGACCTTGCCGCCGGTCCGGATCGCGGTGACGGTGAAGGGATTGTCGATCTTGTCCGGCCCGATGCCGGAGGCGGTCAGCGCCTTCTTGACGTCGTCGAGTCCGACATTCTTGACCATGCCCTCGGTCACCGGGCGCTCGATCGAGCCTTCATGCAGGCTGAACACCTCGATGTCGCCGACCTTGTATTTCAGGCTGTCGGCGGCGCGCTGCGCATAGGCCGCATCGATGAAGGACACCGGTCCCTTGAGGCCGAAGACCAGCGCGGCCCCCGTGCTCCCGAGGACCAGATCGCGACGTGAAATCTCGAACATTGTGATGCTCCCTTGGATTGATCCCCAGAGGGCTTTCATGGCTGAAAGCGCCCGCACCGATTCCGACACCGGGCGACGTGGCCTATTCCGTGGCGATTGAAATTGCGAGAACGGCAGTTTGACGCAGGCTGGCCGTCGTCTTGAGAACGACTCGCAACAGGGGGCTTGCGGCCTACGCTGCCGCCCACGGCTTCTCGCCGTTGCGCGCCGAGAGCGTGAAGATCTCCACGCCGGTCGCTGTGACGCCGACCGAATGCTCGAACTGGGCCGACAGCGAGCGGTCGCGGGTCACCGCGGTCCAGCCGTCGGAGAGGATCTTCACATGCGGCTTGCCGAGATTGATCATCGGCTCGATGGTGAAGAACATGCCGGGCTTGAGCTGGACGCCTTCGCCGGGCCGGCCGACATGGATGATGTTCGGCTCGTCGTGGAACATGCGGCCGAGTCCATGGCCGCAGAAATCGCGCACCACGCTCATGCCCTGCGGCTCGACGAAGCTCTGGATGGCGTGGCCGATGTCGCCGGTGGTGGCGCCGGGCTTCACGGCGGCGATGCCGCGCATCAATGATTCATAGGTGACTTCGATCAGCCGCTCCGCCTTGCGCGCGATCGGGCCGATCGCATACATCCGGCTGGAATCGCCATACCAGCCGTCGACGATGAAGGTGACGTCGATGTTGACGATGTCGCCTTCCTTCAGCGGCCGGTCGCCCGGCATGCCGTGGCAAACAACGTGGTTGAGCGAGGTACAGGTCGAATAGCGGTAGCCGCGATACATCAGCGTCGCCGGATAGGCGCCATGGCTGAACGCGAAATCGCGCACGAACTGGTCGATGCGCTCGGTCGGAACGCCGGGACCGACGATGTCGGTGAGTTCGTCGAGGCACTTCGAGACCAGGGCGCCTGCCTTGCGCATGCCGGCGAAGGCGGCCGGCCCGTGGAGTTTGATCTGTCCGGTCTTGCGCAGGGACGTATCGGTGGCTTCGACGTAGCTCATGCGGAGAGGTCTTTGCGGGCTTGGGGCCGGTCAGAGGGCGGCGGAAAGGCTTGATTTCGGGCCCTAATCTAATGATCGCGGGCCTTCATGCAAGCCGGGCCTGCCTCTTGCGCCCGAAACCGGGCCTAATTCGGGACTTCTACGGTGGTTTCGACCGGCAGCGCGCCGCCGCGGATGCGGATTTCGCGGACCGGATAGGGAACCCGGATGCCCTCGCGCTTGAAGGCGTCCCACAGCGCCAGCATCACGTCGCTCTTGACGTTGTCCATGCCGTCGGGGTCCGCGATCCAGAAGGTCAGCGAGAACTTCATCCCGGCTTCGGTGAACTCGGTCAGGATGGCGTTCGGCGGCTTGCCTTTCTGGGCGCGCGGATGCGCGGCGGCGGTTTCCGCGGCCAGCTTGCAGACGAGGCGGGGGTCGGCGTCGTAATTGGTGCCGAAGGGGATCTTCACCAGCGTATTCTTGTCGGTATAGGTCCAGTTGACCACCTTCTGCGTCACCAGGTCCTCGTTCGGGACCAGGAATTCGCGGCCGTCGCCGGCGGCAACGGAAATATAGCGCGTCTTCATCGCGCTGATCCGCCCGGTGTTGTCGCCGATGGTGACGAGGTCGCCCGGCTTCACCGATTTGTCGGCGAGCAGGATGATGCCCGAGATGAAATTGGCGACGATCTTCTGCAGGCCGATACCGATACCGACGCCGACCGCGCCGGAGAACACGGCGAGCGCGGAGAGATCGATGCCGACGGCGCCGAGCGCGATCACGATCGCGACCGTCAACAGCCCGATCCGGATGATCTTGATCAGCAGCACCTGCACCGAAGGCGTCAGGTCGGTGGTCGCGTTGATCCGGCTCTCGGCGAAATTGCTGGCGATGTTGGTGAGCCAGAGCGCGATCAGGAGCAGCGCGCCGGCCTTGATCACCAGCAGCGGCGTCAGGCGCAGGCCGCCGAACACGATCGCATAGCCGTCGAGCAGGTCGACCGTGGTGTCGAACTGGCCGAGGATCGACAGCGCCGCGATGCACCACGCCGTGATCGAGACCAGGCGGACGATGAAGGCGTTGCGCAGCACCGAGGTGACCAGCCGAATCGCGAGCCAGGCCAGCGCCAGCTTGGCGGCGACCATCAGCAGATAGCTCCGGCTCGGCCAGGTGACGTGGTACATCACGATGCGGGACACGATGACCAGCAGCGCGAACACGGCGGTCGAGGCACTGGCGGCCATGATCCGGACGAAGCGGCGCAGCGGCAGCGGCCAGCGCATCGCCAGCGAGGTGATGTCGACACGGCTGCGGATCGCGGCCTCGGCGGCATAGGCGATGCCCCCGGCGGCGAGCATGATGCCGAATTGCAGGTAGAACCACGGCGAGGACAGCTCCGCTCCGACGCTGCGTGCGGTGGTCTGCACGAACTCCAGGAGGTCTTTGAGGTCCATGTCCATCTTGGGTCTCGTCGGGATGCGGAGGATTTGATTCGAAGGCGCCGGAGAATGCCCGAAGGGCATCGGCGGGGCCACCGATACACCGGCATGTGATGCGAGTTAAGGCCGCAAACCGGGCACATTGCCGCGAGCGGGCGGAAATGGGTTGGCGCGCGGGGGCGGCGACGATAAGGATGCAATCCCAGCGATTTGTCCCGGAAGGTGGATGGCCTCTCTCGACTCTGTCAGCCTAGCCATATTGCTCGGTGCCGTGCTCGTCATGGCCGGCATCCTGTCGAGCCTGCTTGCGCTGCGCTTCGGCGCGCCGCTGCTGCTCGTCTTCCTTGCGATCGGCATGCTGGCGGGCGATTCCGGCCCCGGCCAGCTTCAATTCGACGACGTCCGCACCACCTATCTGGTCGGCTCGGTGGCGCTGGCTCTGATCCTGTTCGACGGCGGACTGAAGACGCGCTTCGCCAGCATCCGCACCGTGCTCGCACCCTCGGTGCTGCTGGCGACCGTCGGCGTGCTGCTGACGGCGCTGATCACCGCGCCGTTCGCGAAATACGCGCTCGATCTCAACTGGACCGAATCGCTGCTGGTCGGCGCCGTGGTGGCCTCGACCGACGCCGCCGCCGTGTTCCTCCTGGTTCACACCCAGGGCCTTCGCCTGCGCCCGCGCGTCGGGGCGACGCTGGAGGCGGAGTCCGGCACCAACGATCCCTTCGCGATCTTCCTCACCTTGATGCTGGTCGAATACATCTCGCTGGGATCGAGCACGGCCGGGCACGTGCTGATGGAATTCGTCAAGGAGGCGGTGCTCGGCGCCATCGTCGGCGTGGTCGGGGGACGGCTGGTCGTCCTCGCACTCAACCAGGTGGCGCTGCCGCAGGGTCTGCATGCGCCCTTCGTCACCACCGGCGCGCTGGTGATCTTCGGCGGCTCGCAGATCATGCATGCGTCCGGGTTCCTCGCGGTCTATCTCGCCGGCATCATCATCGGCAACCGGCCGACGCGTGCGCATAATTCGGTGGTGGCCTTCCTCGATGCCGCGACCTGGCTGGCGCAGATCGTGATGTTCGTGCTGCTCGGCCTCCTGGTGTCGCCGAGCCGGCTCGGCGCCAGCGTGTTGCCGGCGATCGGGGTGTCGCTGGTGCTGATGCTGGTGGCGCGGCCGGTCGCGGTGTTCCTCTGCCTCGCGCCGTTTCCGTTCAACTGGCGCGAGAAGGTCTTCATCGCCTGGACCGGCCTGCGCGGCGCCGTCGCGATCTTCCTGGCCTCGATCCCGATGCTGGTCGGGCTGTCCAAGGCCTATCTCTATTTCGACGTCGCCTTCGTCGTCGTCATCATCTCGCTGCTGCTGCAGGGCTGGACGCTGGCGCCGGCCGCGCGCAAGCTGCACGTGGCGCTGCCGCGCGCCGAGCGCGGCCCGCGGCGCGTGGAACTGGATCTGCCCGGCCAGCTCGAGCAGCAGCTGGTCGGCTATCCGGTGCGGTCGAAGAGTCTCTATTTCCGCCGCGGCCTGATCCCGTCCTGGTCCAAGCCGACGCTGGTGATCCGCAAGGAAGCCATCCTGACGCCGGCCGAGGCCGAGCCGATCGCGCCCGGCGACTACATCTATCTGCTGGCACCGCCGGAAAAGGCCGAGGCGCTCGACCGCTTCTTCGTCGACATGCAGCCGAGCTCGGCGCCCGACCCGCATCTGCTCGGCGACTTCATGGTGTCCGGCGAGCATACCCTCGCCGAACTCACCGAAGTCTACGGCGTGATCGTCGGCGCCGACGAGGCGCGGCTGACGCTCGCCGACTATTTCGACGTCCATCTCGATCATGCACCGAAGGAGGGGGCCGAACTCGTGCTCGATCCGATCGTGCTGGTCGCCCGCAGCATCTCCGGTGGCCGCGTCAGTGTCGTCGGCCTCCGCCTGCCGGAAGAGGACGAGACGCCGGCCCCGCTGACGCGCCGCCAGGCGATGCGCAAGAAGCTCGCGGAGGTCTGGAGCTCGGTGGCGGGGGTTTGAGTCTTCTTACCCTCCCCTGGAGGGGGAGGGTCGATCGCGCGTAGCGCGAGCGGGGTGGGGTGACCTCTCCACGCGGGCACTGTTGGACGAGGAGAGAGCGTCAACCCACCCCGTCTCACATCTTGCTGCGCTCCATGTGAGCCGACCCTCCCCCTCCAGGGGAGGGTGGCAACTCACACTCCCGCCGGCACCGTCTCTTTCCAATGCCGCGCGATCGCCGCGCGGGGGGCCACCCAGACCACGCCGCTCCGGGTGATGTGCGCCAGAATCCGCTCCAGCGCACCGATCCGTCCTGGGCGGCCGATCATGCGCAGATGCAATCCGATCGACATCATCTTCGGCGACGTCTCGCCCTCGCGCTTCAGCCAGTCGAACGCGCCGATCACGTAATCGGCGAAATCGTCGCCGGCAAAGCGCGCGGCGTTGTAAAATTGCATGTCGTTGGTGTCGAAGGCGTAGGGCAGCACCAGATGCGGCTTGCCGGCGACGGTCCTGTAATAGGGCAGATCGTCGTTGTAGGCGTCGCTGTCGTAGAGGAAGCCGCCCTCCTCGACCAGCAGGCGTCGCGTGTTCGGCGACGTCGCCGAGCGCGTGTGCCAGCCCACCGGCCGCTGTCCGGTGACGCGCGTGATCGTATCCACCGTCCGCGCGATCACCGCGCGCTCGGTTGCCTCGTCCATCCCGGCATGGCTCTGCCAGCGCCAGCCATGCGCGGAGATCTCGTGGCCCCGCGCGATGGCATCGCGCGCCAGCTCGGGCGAGCGCTCGATCGCGCGGCCGCAGGAACTCACCGTGACCTTGACGCCGTGGGCGTCGAACAGATCCATGATCCGCCACCACGCGGCGCGCGTGCCGTATTCGAAATGGCTGTCGATGCAGGAGTCCGGGCCGTCGAGCTTGTGCACCACCTCGTAGATCGCCTCGTTCTCCGCATCGCCGTCATTGATCGAGAATTCCGAGCCTTCCTCGAAATTCACCACCAGCGACACGGCGACGCGCGCCCCGTTCGGCCAGCGCGGATTGGGCGGCTTGCCGCGATAACCGGCAAAGTCGCGCTTGGAAGATTCTGGTGCTTCGCTCATGGATCAATCCGAGGTTCCAGCCATGCGGTGCAGGCCGACGACGCGGTCGCTGACGACCAGCAGGATCACGGTGCCGGCGAGGATGAGGGTGGAGAGCGCCGCGAGCGTCGGGTCGGGCGCCTCCTCGATGTATTGCAGCATCCGGATCGGCAGCGTCTTGGTGCGGACATCCGCGAGGAAGATCGACACCGGATAATTGTCGAACGAGGCGAGGAACGAGAAGATGCCTGATATCAGGAACGAGGGCGCCAGGGCCGGCACCATCACCCGCAGCACGCTGCCGGGATAGGTACATCCGAGCGTGCGCGCGGCCTCGATCAGCGTGAAGTCGAAGCGGGCGAGCCCGGCGATCATGGTGCGCGCCACATAGGGCAGCGTGATGACGAGATGCGCGACCAGCAGCGTCGCCCAGGGCGCGGTGAAGCCGACGGCGCGAAAGCCCTGCAGCAGCGCGATGCCGAGCACGAGGCCCGGCATCATCAGCGGCGACACCAGCGCGGTGGCGAAGAACTCGGCGCCCGGCAGCTTGCCGCGGGCGATCGCGATCGCCGCGAGCGTGCCCGCCACCAGCGAGAGCGCGGTGGAAAGCAGCGCGATCTGCAGCGACAGCAGCAGCGACGGCCAGAAGCCGTCGAGCCGTCCGATCCGGCCGTACCAGCGCGTCGAGGCGCCGGTCAGCGGCAGGTCGAACACCGGCGTCGGCGAGAAGCTCGCCGCCGCGATGACGAGAAGCGGCGTGACCAGGAACAGGGCGAGACCGATCGCCATCACCCAGCAGACGATGATTGCGGCCCGCGTCATCACGCCGGCTCCCGTGACAGCCGCGCGCTCAGCGCGACGACGGCGATCGCGATGGCGAGCAGCACGACGCCGGCAGCCGCGCCGAAGCCGGGTTCGCGCGCCAGGAGATAGGCCTTCGCGATCGTGGTCGCGAGCGTCGGATATTTCTCGCCGATCAGCAGCGTCGGCACGACATAGGCCGAGACGGAGAGCGAGAACACCAGCGCCACGCCGGCGACGATGCCGGGCAGGGTCAACGGCAGGATCACGCGGAAGAACGTCACCACCGGCGAGGCGCCGAGCGTGGCGGCGGCTTCGGCATAGCGCGGATCGAGCTGCGCCACGATGGCGTAGATCGGCAGGATCATGAAGGGCAGGAAGATGTTGACGGCGCCGACGATCAGGGCGGTCTCGGTGAAGATCATCCGGATCGGATCCTCGATGATGCCGAGTGCCATCAGCGTCTCGTTGACGATGCCGTCGCTGCGCAACAGGATGGTCCAGGCAAAGGCCTTGACGATGACGCTGGCCGCGAGCGGCAGGAACAGCGTCGCCAGCAGCACCGAGCGCAAGGGCCCACGGGCGCGCGCCAGCGCGAAGGCGGCGGGGTAGCTGATCAGGAAGGCGATGAGGGTCGTCAGCAGCCCGAGCCGCACCGAATTCCAGATCACGCCGAGATAATAGGGCGTGCCGAGCAGGCGCCTGTAATTGGCGAGGCTCAGCCCGGTCGGGTCGAGAAAGCTGACGCCGAGCAGCAGCACCAGTGGCAGTGCGAACACGCCGGCGATGATGAGGACCGACGGCAGCACGAAGCCGATCGCCGTCAGCCGCTCGCGGTCGACGGCCTCTGCGACGGCGGGCGCGGCAAGTGCGGCTTCGCTCATGCCTGCGCCTCCGTCGGGAATGCAAAGGTCTCGGCCACCGGCCAGCTCAGGCGAATCTCGTCGTTCACGCCCGGAATCGTGCCGTCGCGCCCGGACAGTTCGGCGAGCAGGCTTTCGCCCGCCCCCGCATCGACATCGACCAGCGTCCGCGAGCCCTGGAAGACGACCGAGCGCACGCGGCCCGCGGCCGAATTCGCTTCGCTTTGCGCGCCGATCCGAAGCTGCTCCGGGCGCGCCGCGACGATCACGGGCGAGCCGGCCTGAAAGTTGCCGAGTGCCGACAGCCGGCCGACCCTGGTCTCGACTTCCACCTTGCCGTCGCCGGACGACAGCACCGTTCCCGCGATGCGCGTCGACAGCCCGACGAAGTTGAGCGCGAACAGGCTCGCGGGCCGCAAATAGAGGTCGCGCGGTTCCGCCAGCTGCTCGATGCGGCCTCTGTTCATGACGGCGACGCGGTCCGACATCGTCAGCGCCTCGTCCTGGTCGTGGGTCACGAAGATCGCGGTCGCCTTCACCTCCTGCAGCAGGCGGCGCAGCTCGACCTGCATCTCCTCGCGCAGCTTGCGGTCGAGCGCCGAGAGCGCCTCGTCGAACAGCAGCACGTCAGGCTCGACCGCGATCGCACGCGCCAATGCCACGCGCTGCTGCTGGCCGCCCGACAGTGCCGAGATGCGGCGGCCGGCGAGATGGCCGAGCTTGACCAGCGACAGCGCGCGGTCCACCGCCGCGTCGATCTCGCCTTTCGCCGCGCCGCGCACCTTGAGCCCGAAGGCGACGTTGCCGGCGACGGTGAGATGCGGAAACAGTGCGTAGCTCTGGAACACGACGCCGACATTGCGCTTGTGGGGCGGCACGTGGGTGATGTCGCGGCCGGCCAGTTCGACCTTGCCGGCATCGGGTTGCGCCAGCCCTGCGATGGCGCGCAGCAGCGTGGTCTTGCCGCAGCCGGACGGGCCGAGCAGCGTCACCAGCTCGCCGCGGCGGATGGTGAGGTCGATGTGGTCGAGAACCGTGGTCGGCCCGTAACGTTTTGAAACGCCGCGGACGACCAGATGCGGGCTGCTCTCGCTCATGTCATGTCCTTGCTCCAGCGGTCGACCCACGAGGCCCGGTTCTTGGCGACGAAGGCCCAGTCCGGCGCGAACAGCGAGGTCGGATCGGGGAAGCCCGCGGGCGTCGGCGTGCCCTTGTTGGTCGGTGCGACGAAGGCCTTGTCGGCGAGGATGGTCTGCGCCTCCGGGCTCAGGAAGAAGTCGATGACGGCGTCGGCAAGGTCGCCGGCCGGTGCGCCGCTCACCTTGGCGATGCCCGAGGGCATTGCGAAGCCGCCATCCTGCGGCACGGCGAGATCGACCGGCGAGCCCTCCGCCTTCCGGATCAAGGTGTAGGCGGAGAACTGCCCGCCGATCATCCAGGCCTCGCCCTGCTCCATCAGATTGATGGCCTGTGGCGCGTTGGTATAGACGTTGAGCAGGTTCGCCTTCAGCGCCTTGACCTTCTTGAAGGCGGCGTCGATCTCGTATTGCGCCTCCTTGTAGGGCTTGCCGGTCTCCAGATGCGCGGCGGCGAGCAGCGTCCAGAACCCTTCGGTGTTCGACAGTGACGGCACGATCACGCGGGAGGCATATTTCGCGTCCCACAGGTCGGCCCATTGTGTCGGCGCCGTCTTCATACGCTTGGTCGAATAGGCGATGCCGGCCCATGGCCGCTGGTAGTTCGCCCATAGGCCGTCCTGATGCACAGCGCCGTCGACCAGCTTGCCGAGATTGGCGATGGACGCTGGCGACATCTTCGTGATCAGCCCTTCGGCGGCGGCCGGCAGCATCACCGGATCGTCCATGATGACGACGGAGATCTTCGGTGCGGCCTTGTCGGCCTGCATCTTCTGCAGATTGGTCAGCGAGTTGGTGCCCTCGTACAGCACCTTGCAGTCGAGTTTCTTCTCCAGCACCGGAAACAGGTCGGCGTTGAAATATTTCGCGGCACCCGCGGGGCCGCCGATCACAATCTCCTTGGGCGCGGCCCGCAGGCGCGCGGGGGCGGCGAGAAGCGCGGCCAGGGCGGCGCCGGATGTCAGAACGCTGCGTCGGGAGGGTCTGGGCATGGGCATGATCCCGTTTGTTGTGCGTAAGCCTTGCGGAACCCACCGCAGCAAACAACGTGCCAAATGTGCACATTTTAAAAATTGTCATTATTTTCAATGCGATGACGTTTAGGTCAAATTCGGGCCTGCGCGATCGCGCAGCAAATGTGCACATTTTTTGGAGGTGACGCTGCGCATCTTCCGGGCCTAGCTATCGCCATGGCGACGCAGCGCGGGCAAAACGGCAAGACAGGCGGCAAGGCCAATCCGGCCGAGGACGAGGCGGTCTACCAGGCCATCCTGCACGCGCTGCTGGAGGGCAAGCTGAAGGCCGGGACCAAGCTCGCCGAGCCGCCGCTGGCCGACATCTTCGGGGTCTCGCGCGAGCGCATCCGCAAGGTGCTGCACCGGCTCGGCGCCGAACGGCGCCTGGAGATGATCCCCAACAGGGGCGCCCGCGTGCCGCGACCGACGCTCGACGACGTCCGCAGGGTCTACGAGGCTCATCGCGTGCTCGAGGCCGGCGTGCTGACGCAGCTGGTCCGCCATGTCGACGACGCCCTGATCGCGCGGCTGACGGCGCATCTGGCCGAGGAGCGGGCGGCCGCAACGCGCGGCGACCGCGCGGCCTCGGTGCGGCTCTCCGGCGCCTTCCACGTCCATCTCGTCGAGGCGCTCGGCAATGCCGAACTCACGCGTTTCCTCGCCGACCTGCTCAGCCGTTCCTCGGTGATGGTCTCGGTCTACGAGCCCGCCACCGATTCCATTTGTGCCGTCGACGAGCACGGCGCCATCGTCGACGCGCTCAAGGCCCGCGACGTCGCCCGCGCCATCGCCGTCTCGCGCGAGCATTTCCTGCACGTCGAAAGCCGGCTGCATCTCGATGATGAGGCGGGGGCTGCGGCGCAGGACCTCGCGGCCGTGTTCGGCGCGATCAGGCCCCGGCGGCGCAGGGGACGCAGCCCGGCCTGACCGGCGCGCACGGATCCGAAATCTCGCGATCTCCCGCCGGCGCTCAAAGCGCGGCTGGAGCCTCGCGCATGTCGAGGCCGGGGCCGGGTCTGTCTTCGGATGAGTTGGTTTTGCGCCAAGGGCAGGGGAGCGAACGGGCATCGTGTCCGGAGGGCCGGCGTGGCACGCCCGTTGCATTGCAGTCTTGTATACGAGATTGAGCAACAGACCTGATGGACCTCGGCCCCGCCACCCAATCCGCTTCGTCGATCGACCGCGCCGTTGTCGATGCGGTGCTGTCCGGCCGCATGAAGGCCGGCGCCCGGCTCGGAGAAGCGCAGTTGGGTCAATTGTTTGGTGTCTCGCGCACGGTGGTGCGCGAGGCGCTGATCCGGCTCGAGACGCGCGGCATCGTGCAGGCGAGTGCGCGCCGCGGCTGGTTCATCATCGAGCCTTCGATGGAGGAGGCTCGGGAAGCATTCCAGGCGCGCATCGCCGTTGAAGTGGGCTTGCTGCACAGTATCAAGTCAGTCGGACCGCAGGCGCTGCATCAGCTCCGTTCGCACATCGCGCAGGAGAAGGAGGCGATCCGCTCCGGCGATGTGGCGGCGCGCACCTTCCTGCTCGGCGACTTCCACGTCTGCATGGCCGAGGCGCTCGGCAGCCGGCTGCTCGCCGACATCCTGCGCGATCTGACGGTGCGGACGGCGCTGATTTCGATGATGTATCAGACCACCCACAAGGCGCACGAATCCTGCGACGAGCACGTCGAGATCGTCGCAGCGCTGGAAGCCGGCGACATGCGCCGCGCCGTCCGGCTGATGATCGACCACATCGGCCACGTCGAAACCGGTTTGCAGGCGCCGCTGAAGACCGACCCGCTCACGGAATTGCGCGAGGCGCTGCTCCCGCAACAATCCCTGGCGCCGCGCAAGAGCCCCCGCGCGGCGAAACGATCCGCATCACCCAAGAAAAAAGGAAGACGACGATGAACCGTAGATCTCTGCTCGCATCGCTGGCGATCGCCGCTCTCTGCGCCAGCCCGCTGGCCGCGCGGGCCGACAGCCTCGACGACATCAAGAAGGCCGGCGTGCTCAAGGTCGCGGTGCCGCAGGACTTCCCGCCCTTCGGTTCGGTCGGCGCCGACATGGCGCCGAAGGGCTACGACGTCGACATGGCGAACCTGATCGGCAAGGCCATGGGCGTGAAGGTCGAACTCGTGCCGGTCACCAGCGCCAACCGCATTCCCTATCTGCAGACCAAGAAGGTCGATCTGGTCATTTCCAGTCTCGGCAAGAACCCGGATCGCGAGAAGGTCATCGACTTCTCCAATGCCTATGCCCCCTTCTTCAACGGCGTCTTCGGTGCGAGCGATCAGGCGGTCAAGAAAGCCGAGGATCTCTCCGGCAAGACCGTCGGTGTGACGCGCGGCTCCGTCGAGGACCTCAAGCTCACCGAGGTCGCTCCGAAGGATGCGACGATCAAGCGCTATGAAGACAACAACGGCACCATTTCGGCGTTCCTGTCGGGCCAGGTCCAGCTCATTGCCACCGGCAACGTCGTCGCTGCCGCGATCCTCGCCAAGAACCCGCCGAAGAAGCCCGAGATCAAGTTCCTGATCGCGAATTCGCCCTGCTATGTCGGCATGAACAAGAGCGAGCCCGCCCTGATGGCCAAGGTCAACGACATCATCGCGGCCGCGCGCAAGGACGGCTCGCTGAACGCCATCGCCCAGAAATGGCTCGGGCAGGATCTGCCTGCGGACATCTGAGCCGCGACCTCCCGCAATCCGCCGTCCCCGCCGAGGCGGGGACCCGGTCTTACGTCCAGCGGCCGCAGCCCCGCTCTTGGGGATGCGCGAACGATGGACAAGCGCAGAGCCGAACATGTCCTACACCTTCGATTTCTCCTCGATCACCCAATATCTGCCGGTGCTTCTGAGAGGCATCCTGGTCACAATCGAGCTGATCGCGGTCGGAGCGGTCTTCGGCGTGGCGCTCGGCATCGCCTGCGCGTGGGTGCGCGCGCTGGGTCCGGCATGGCTGCGGCCGGTCGTCTCGGCCTATGTCGAGCTGATCCGCAACACGCCGTTTCTGATCCAGCTCTTCTTCATCTTCTTCGGATTGCCGTCGATCGGCGTGCACCTCTCTGAGATGCAGGGCGCGATGCTCACGATGGTCATCAATCTCGGCGCCTACAGCTGCGAGATCGTGCGCGCCGGCATCCAAGCGACCGCGAAAGGCCAGTTCGAGGCAGGCGCGAGCCTGGCCATGTCGCGCTTCCAGACCTTCTGGTATGTCGTGCTGATCCCCTCGCTCCAGCGCATCTGGCCGGCGCTCTCGTCGCAGATCGTGCTCGTCATGCTCGGATCCGCGGTCGTCTCGCAGATTGCCGCCGAAGACCTGAGTTTCGCGGCGAACTTCATCCAGTCGCGCAACTTCCGCGCCTTCGAAATCTACTTCCTGACCACGGCCATCTATCTCGCCCTCGCGGTGCTGCTGCGGCAGCTGCTGCGCGGCGTCGGCTGGTGGCTGTTTCCCCGAAAGGTGTTGCGATGAGCGAATTCTCTACCTGGGACATTCTGCGCAACCTCCTGCTGGCGGCGCGCTGGACCATCCTGCTGTCGATCGCGACCTTCGTGTTCGGCAGCATCGTCGGACTGATCCTCCTGTTCCTTCGCACCGGCCGGAACAAGGTCGGACAGCGTTTCGCCTGGGCCTATGTCGAGCTGTTCCAGGGAACGCCGCTGCTGATGCAGCTCTT
Source organism: uncultured Bradyrhizobium sp. (assembly GCA_964423245.1). Classification (GTDB taxonomy): domain Bacteria; phylum Pseudomonadota; class Alphaproteobacteria; order Rhizobiales; family Xanthobacteraceae; genus Bradyrhizobium. The sequence continues at coordinate 51,637 of CAYREH010000007.1, forward strand.
CATCGTGTTCTTCGGGCTCTCGCTCGTCGGCGTCAACGTGCCGCCCTGGCTGGCGGCCGGGCTCGCGCTGACCCTGTGGACCTCGGCGTTCCTGTCCGAGATCTGGCGCGGCTGCGTGGAGGCGATCGCGAAGGGGCAATGGGAGGCCTCGGCGAGCCTCGCCATGAGCTATTTCCAGCAGATGCGCTGGGTGGTGCTGCCGCAGGCGTTCCGAATCGCGATTCCGCCGACCGTGGGCTTTTCGGTGCAGGTCATCAAGGGCACGGCGGTGACGTCCATCATCGGCTTCGTCGAGCTCTCCAAGGCCGGCACCGTCGTCACCAACGCGACGTTCCAGCCCTTCACCGTCTACGGCTTCGTCGCACTCATCTATTTCGCGCTCTGCTATCCGCTGTCCGTGAGCAGTCAGGTCCTCGAAAGGAAGCTCAATGTCGCTCATCGAAATCACTGAGGTCAAGAAACGCTTCGGTTCGAACGAGGTGCTCAAGGGCATCAACATCGACGTCGATTCAGGCGAAGTGATCGCCATCATCGGCAAGAGCGGGTCGGGCAAGTCCACGCTTCTGCGCTGTATCAATGGGCTCGAGACGATCGATGAGGGCTCGATCTCGGTCGCGGGCGCGCAGTTGCTGCCCGACGAACTGCATCTCAGGGCGCTGCGCCTGAAGGTCGGGATGATCTTCCAGCAATTCAATCTGTTTCCGCACCTGACCGCCGGTCGCAACGTGATGCTGTCGCAGATGGTGGTCAAGAAGGTGCCGCAGGCCGACGCCGAGGCGACCGCCCGCAGGATGCTGGACCGGGTCGGTCTCGGGCACAAGTTCGACGCCTTTCCGGAAGAGCTCTCCGGCGGTCAGCAGCAGCGTGTCGCGATCGCGCGCGCGCTCGCGATGCAGCCGATCGCGCTTTTGTGCGACGAAATCACCTCCGCGCTCGATCCCGAACTGGTGAACGAGGTGCTCGCGGTGGTGAAGGAGCTCGCAAAGGAAGGCATGACGCTGATGATGGTGACGCACGAGATGCGCTTCGCGCGCGAGGTATGCTCGCGCGTCGTCTTCATGCATCAGGGCCGCGTTCACGAGATCGGTCCGCCGGAAGACGTGTTCGCAAATCCCAAGACGCCGGAGCTCAAGCAGTTCCTCGGCGTCACCGAGCACTAGGCGCGTACTCATAAATCCGCCATGTCAGCTTGCCCCGGAAAAGCGGACATCGCCGGGTGACGACGGCATGTTCGCTCTGGGCCACAAGCGGACCTGGCTTTACATGGCTCAGAACCAGCGCTTCCACGCATCCCAAGCGCCCACCGTCTCAGCCAATCTGGAGTATCCTCCACTATTTGGGTGAGTGCCTTCGCCTCGCGCAGCCTCTTCAGACCAGATGCCACTGACTTTCAGTGTGTGAAAGACTGGTAGATACGGCACGTTGATGCTTCGGCAAAGGTCCCCCAAGTCACTGGATAATTTGGCCACACGCTCGTCAGCGTCAGTATCGAAGCTCAGAGGTGACGGACCAATCATAAGTGTTGGAAGCCAGGCTGATGCCTCAGACAAAATGGACCGGGCATTCAAAAGAGTGTCGTCGCTATGAACGCGGACGCTGCCTGCGGTTTCCGATACGCAATCATTGCTACTAAACGAAAAGACGAGTCTTCCATCATGTGTCAGCGGTAGACGTCTTTGAGCTTCAAGTCGCCAACGAGCACGGACATCAGCGCTGGTGTCGCGTCGGATGCCAAGATTGTAGTGGGTAACGTCGTAACCGTCATGGCGCGCTTTGGCGCAGAGGCGGGCTGTCCAGCCGAGACAATCGTCGTCTCCCGTGCCGTTCACAATGCTATCGCCAAAAAAGCAAATCCTCATCGTCCAGTTCCAGTTGAGCGCGGCCCCCTATAATGCCTAATCTGGCCCGACACCAACTGTCCGCCTTGGGTCATAAACAGACCTCAGGACCTCGAGGCAGCATATTCGCTCCACGCCCAAGAGCGGACATCGGGGCCGCGGGGTATTTATGAGTGCACGCCGCAATCGAGGCACTTACGCTCGATGCTTGCCTAAGCCAGCACCTTCACCCCGCCGAGCGACGTCACCCGGCCCTGCTTCAACACCACGATCTGCGTGGCGAGCTGGCGCAGTTCGGCGGCGTCGTGGCTGACATAGACCATCGGCACATTGGCCTCGTCCCGCAGCCGGACCAGATAGGGCAGGATCTCGAGCTTGCGGGCCTCGTCGAGCGCGCCGAGCGGCTCGTCGAGCAGCAGCAGCCGCGGCTTCGAGAGCAGCGCGCGGCCGAGCGCGACGCGCTGGCGTTCGCCGCCGGAGAGCTTGCCGGGACGGCGATCGAGCAGGGCGCCGATGTCGAGCAGGTCGACGATACGATTGTGCTGCGCCGGATCGGGCGGCAGGCGGTTCATCCGCCGCCCATAGTCGAGGTTCTGCGCCACGCTGAGATGCGGAAACAGCCGCGCGTCCTGGAACACATAGCCGATGCGGCGGCGATATGCGGGTACATGCAGTCCGGCCGCGGTGTCATCGACGGTCTCGCCCGCGATCACGATGGTGCCGCGGTCGGGACGGAGCAGGCCGGCGATCATGTTGACCAGCGAGCTCTTGCCGGCGCCGGACGCGCCGAACAGGCCGATGACGCGGCCTTCGCTGCGGAACGCGGCGCTGAGCGCGAAGTCACCGAGTGTCTTGTCGACGTCCACCCGCAGCATGATCAGTTTCCGTGCAGGCGCTGCGTGGCGCGGCGGGCGAACCATTCGGCTGCGATCAGCGCGCCGATCGCGAGCGCGATCGAAATCGCCACCAGCCGCGCTGCGGCGGCATCGCCATCCGGTGTCTGGATCAGCGAATAGATCGCCGAGGAAATCGTCTGCGTCTCGCCGGGAATGTTGGAGACGAAGGTGATGGTGGCGCCGAACTCGCCGATCGCTTTTGCAAAGCCCAGCACCATGCCGGCGAGCACGCCCGGCAGCGCCAGCGGCAGCGTCACCGTGACGAACACCTTGAAGGGCCGCGCGCCCAGCGTCTCGGCGGCCTGCTCCAGCCGTCGGTCGATCGCCTCGATCGACAGCCGGATCGGCCGCACCAGCAGCGGAAACGACATCACGCCGCAGGCGAGCGCCGCCCCGGTCCAGCGGAACGCGAACACGATCCCGAGATGGTCGGCGAGAAAGCCGCCCACCAGCCCGCGTTTGCCGAAGGTCAGCAGCAGCAGATAGCCGGTGACCACCGGCGGCAGCACCAGCGGCAGGTGCACCAGCGCATCCAGCACCGACTTGCCCCAGAAGTCGCGCCGCGCCAGCAGCCAGGCCAGCGCGATGCCGAACGGCGTCGCCACCAGCGTCGCGATGATCGCGACCCTGAGCGAGAGCAGGATCGCGGTCCATTCGGCGGGTGAGATCTCGAACATCAAGTCGATCAGGTCGCAGGAATCAGGTGGTCGGGCTGATCAGGAACTTGAAGCCGTATTTTTCAAGAATGGTCTTGGCGACGGTGGAGCGCAGGAAGGCGAGATAGTCGTTGGTCTCGGGCTTCGCGGTCGCCGTCGCCGCGACGGGATAGATGATCGCGGGATGCGAATCCGCCGGGAAGGTGCCGACGATCTTCACGCCGGGCTCGACCTTGGCGTCGGTCGCATAGACGATGCCGAGGCTGGCCTCGCCCCGCGCCACCAGCGTCAGCGCCGCCCGAACGCTCTCGGCCATCGCGAATTTTGGCTCGGCGGCCTGCCAGGCGCCGAGCTTCTCCAGCGCCGCCTTGGCATATTTGCCGACCGGCACCGACTTCACGTCGCCGGTCGCGATGTGGCCGTCGCCGGCGAGCTTGGCGAGGTCGAAGCCCTGCGCGATCGCGACATTGTCGATCTTCGAATCCTTCGGCGCGATCAGCACGATGCTGTTGCCGAGCAGATTGACGCGGGAGGGTTCGTTGATGGTCTTCTTGGCGACCGCGTAGTCCATCCAGTCGGTGTCGGCCGAGACGAACACGTCGGCCGGTGCGCCCTGTTCGATCTGCTTGGCCAGCACCGAACTCGCGGCGTAGCTGACGCTGAACTTGATTCCGGTCTTGGCGGTGTAGGCGGCGTCGATCTCGTCCAGCGCGTTCTTCATCGAGGCGGCGGCGAAGATGGTGAGGGTCTTGTCCTCGGCGGCGGCGGGCGAAAGGTGCGCGCCGGCGAGGATGACGAAGGCGGTGAGAAGTCCGGTCAGGCGAATCATGGCGGCTGCGCTCCGTGCGAACTCGCGCGCGCAAAGTGCACGCGCAATGTCGGCGTTGTCTGGGTCTGGTGCGACGGGCGGACGCGCTGTTCCACGGGTCCCGAATTGCGGCTTACGGCCGTCAGGGATATCGCAGCCTTGAGGATAGCAGGCCGGCGCCGGAGGTCAAAGCCGATGGTCTGCCTATTGTGACGGCAGGATCGCCATGGTGAGCGTCGCGTCCCGGGCGCCGCTGACCTGGATCACCAGAGGCTGCGCCGACAGCTGGTATTTCAGGATCTTGCGGATGCCGTTGCAATCGGTGGCGCCGCTGAAGGTCTCTGGCTTGAGGACATGGCCGTCCTGGACCACGTCGACCCAGGCTGCGGCAGACAGGCTGATCGTGGTGAGCCCGGCCTTCGGCGCCTTGAAGCCGACGAAGCCCGCGAAGCTGCCGTCTTTCGGCGCGCGCTCCGGCGGCACCGGCAATCTTGCATCGGCGGGCGCCACCAGCCCCAGCGTGAAGGCCGATGATGGCAGCGCGGCCTGCTCGCTGCCGCTTGCCAGTCTCGCGCGATCCGGCGCTGTCAGCGCCGCGCGCTCGCGGTCGATTGGCCATTTGAACTTGTCGCAGCCGCTGGGTTCTTCGGCGGCAAGAGCGGCGGTCATGCCGAGCGAGAGCGCAGCAAGGACTGTGAGGACGCGCATGTCAGGTCTCATCATGGGCCACGCCGTGGAGGCGGGCGTGCGGTCGGGTTTGTGCTGGAGAACGGGATGCGCGTCCCGGGAGGCCGCGGGCTTACGGCACGGCGGCCGAGTGATGCTAGCGCATTCGGAAGGGGCGGGCCAGTTCGTCATCCCGGGGCGCGCGCAGCGAAGCGCTCTCCACGCGTCGTCCCGGCGCAGGCCGCGACGACCTCGGGATATGTGCTCCCCGCGCCCGTGCCGGTCGGCTACGGCTTCGCATCCGCCGCGTGCAGCACGGCCTTGCAGGCCGCCGGCATCTGCGCCAGCGTCATCGGCGGTTTCGGCTTCGGCGGCTCGGGCGGCGGCTTCGGATGCAGCACGGCGTCGCTGAACCAGTAGGCGAGGTCGGCCGGCTTGCAGCCTTCGTCCTCGGTCTGCGACGGCTGGCCCTCGCAGTCACTCGCGCCCGCAGGGCAGCGCATGCGGATGTGGAAATGATAGTCGTGGCCCCACCACGGCCGGATCTTCGACAGCCAGGACCTGTCGCCCTTGGCCTCGCGGCAGAGCGCCTTCTTGATCGCGGCGTTGACGAAGATGCGTTGCACCGCCGGCTCCTGCGCGGCGGCGCGCAGCACCAGCACGTGGGACGGCGTGAACACCTTGGGATCGGTGTCGAGCCGGTCCTGGCGCACCATCATCACCGCCGACATCTCCTCTCGTTCCTCGCGCGACAGCCGGCGATCCGGCATCGGCGTCAGCCAGATGTCGGCATCGAGCCCGATCTGGTGGCTGGCATGGCCCGACAATGCGGGCCCGCCGCGCGGCTGCGCGATGTCGCCGACCAGGATGCCGGGCCAGCCGGCGTCCTTGTGCGCGCGTCCCGCCAGCCGCTTGATCAGCGCGATCATGTCGGGATGGCCGTAATTGCGGTTCCGCGACAGCCGCATCACCTGCCAGTGCTCGCCATTGATCGGCATCGCCTCAGCGCCGCCGATGCAGCCGCGGACATAGGAGCCGATCACATGGGCCGCCCCCCGCGAGGGCAGCACCTTGCGCGCGAACAGCTCCTTGGCCCCGACCGAGGGATCGTCGGGATTGGCCAGCGGCGGCAGCGGCTTCGGATTGACGCTTCCCTTGTCCTGCGCCGAGGCATCGCCGGCACTCAGGAGCATCATGGCGAGCAGGAGGGGAGCGATGCGGCGGCGATTCATGCCGGCTCCTTATACAGCATCGTCGGGTCAGGGTTAAGGATCGCCTATCGCGGCGGAGGCCCCCCTGCGCGGACAGTCGCTTTTTAAGAGGCCGCTAACCCTGTCACCGATTGGCCAAAATTCGTGCGACTCTTTCATCGCGGACGCACGCCGCATGCAATTCGGTGCGCGTCCGGAATTGATGCAGGGCGACCGCGCGGTTTTGCAGCAGCGCTCGCTCCGATGGCGACACGGGAGCGGGTCTTTCGCGACCTTTTCGTGCCGGATCGCCCGGTAAACAGGCAGCCCGGCACGTCGCACCGCGCGCGACGAGAGCTGCGGCGGGGGCGCGAGGGCCGGCAAGATTACTTTTTTTTCAGAGACTTGTACCAAGACTGCCGCCAAAGACGTGCGCCCGGCAGGGCCGCAATCGGGGCGTTGAAGTTGAGTTCGGGGTTCAGGAAGCCAGCAAAGCGAAAGCGCAATCGACTTGCAGGAGCCGTTCAGCGGCCGCGCAAGCCGCGATTTGCGCGCGCGCCTCATCTTCCGGCTGACCATGACGACCTGGTGCGTCGCCGTGCCGAAGCTGGGGCCGCCATCGCCGAGGCGCGCAAGGCGCATGAGCGGTTGCGTCAGGCCGTCGATCTGCTGCCGCAGGGTATCGTGATCCTCGATCCGGAGGGCCGTTACGTCCTGTGGAACAAGCAATATGCGGAGATCTACAGCAAGACCGCCGACCTGTTCAAGGAAGGCGCCCGGCTGGAGGACACGCTGCGCGTCGGCGTCGCCCGCGGCGACTATCCGGAAGCCGCCGGTCACGAGGAGGAGTGGATCGCCGAGCGCCTGAGGAAGCTCCAGGAGCCCGGCAAGCGGCACGAGCAGACGCTGTCGGATGGCCGTGTCATCCTGATCGAGGAGCGCCGCACCGACGACGGCGGCGTCGTCGGCCTGCGCGTCGACATCACCGAACTCAAGCGGCGCGAGGCCTCGTTCCGGCTCCTGTTCGACGGCAATCCCGTTCCCATGATCGTCTGCGCGCTCGACGACGAGCGGATCCTGGCCGTCAACGACGCCGCGGTCGCGCATTACGGCTACAGCCGCGAGGACTTCGAGAAGCTCACGATCCGTGCCCTGCATGCCTTCGACAACGAACCGCCCTGGACCGGCGGATCCTGCAGCGAGGAGCAGGCCGCGCGCACCTGGAAGCACGTCAAGGCCGACGGCGCGCTGATCGACCTTGCGATCTATTCCCGCGAGCTGACCTATGCCGAGCGCCCCGCGGTGCTGCTGGCGCTGATGGACATCACCGAGCGCAAGCGCGCCGAGGCCCGGCTCGCCTTCATGGCGCAGCATGACGGGCTGACCGGCCTGCCCAATCGCACGCTTCTGCGCCAGCAGGTCGACGACATGCTGCTGCACGGCCGGCGCAGCTCGGACAAGGTCGCGCTGCTGATGCTCGGCCTCGACAATTTCAAGGCGGTCAACGACACGCTCGGCCATGGCGTCGGCGACAAGCTGCTGCGCGGCGTCGCCAAGCGCCTGCGCTCGTCCCTGCGCGAGGAGGACGCGCTGGCGCGGCTCAATTCCGACGAGTTCGCGATCGTGCAGAGCGGCCTGACCCGCCCCGAAGACGCCGTCGTGCTGGCCAAGCGGCTGCTTGAGGCGATCGCCGATCCCTATCTGCTCGACGGCCATTCGGTGGTGATCGGCGCTTCCATCGGCATCGCCATGGCGCCGGGCGACGGCGACGATTCCGAGAAGCTGCTGAAGAGCGCCGACATGGCGCTGTCGCGCGCCAAGCTCGATGCCCGCGGCAGCTTCGCCTTCTTCGAGGCCGCGCTCGACGCCAGGGCGCAGAGCCGCCGCAAGATCGAGGTCGAGCTGCGCGATGCCATCCAGAACGACGTGCTGCGGCCGTATTACCAGCCGCTGATCGATCTCTCGAGCGGGCGCATCACCGGCTTCGAGGCGCTGGTGCGCTGGCCGCATGCCGAGCGCGGCATGGTCTCGCCGGCCGAGTTCATTCCGGTCGCCGAGGAAACCGGTCTCATCAACCCGCTCGGCGGCCTGATGTTGCGACGCGCCTGCCTCGATGCGGCGAGCTGGCCGGACGACGTTCGCATTGCCGTCAATCTGTCGCCGCTGCAGTTCCGCAGCGGCAATCTGCTCTCGGTCGTCACCGACGCCCTCAAGCATTCGGGCCTTGCGCCGCGCCGGCTCGAACTCGAGATCACCGAGACGCTGCTGCTGGAGAAGAGCGCCCAGGTGCTGGCGACGCTGCATGCGCTGCGCGCGCTCGGGGTGCGCATCTCGATGGACGATTTCGGCACCGGCTATTCCAGCCTGAGCTATCTGCGCAGCTTCCCGTTCGACAAGATCAAGATCGACCAGTCCTTCGTGCGCGATCTCGGCGCCAATCGCGAGGCACAGGCGATCATCCGCTCCATCGTCAGCCTCGGCAAGGGCCTGGGAGTCACCATCACCGCCGAGGGCGTGGAGACCGAGGCCGAGCTGAGCTGCCTGCGCGCCGAAGGCTGCGACGAGGGACAGGGCTATCTGTTCAGCAAGGCCCGGCCGAACACCGAGATCATCAGCCTGCTCGCCGCGCAGCGCGGCATCGATGCCCCCGACGAGGACGCCGCGCTGGTGGCGTGAGGCACTCGACGTCCTGCCGCTTCCGATGAGGCGGAGACTTTGCAGGTTCTCCAAATATCCTGAAGAAACGCGCATGCTGACAGTGCTCAGCATCAGCGAACTCTGTTGCAGTGGAATGGAACCGGTGAAGTCGTTCGCTCGCTGTCTTGTCCCAAAGTTGGACTGGACAGCGATTAAATCGGCAATTACCAATTTTAACCCTGCTATTAATCAAAATAAAAATTCGGGAGAAACGATGTTTAAGACGCTCATCTTTGTAGTGCCGCTCGTGATGACGTTGGGTGCTGCCCAAGCCGGCACTGTAGTTGTCCTTCCAAATACGACATGGGGAACTATTCCAGGGGAATCCTCTGGAGGTGGATCTTCCACAATAACGGGCACAGCGGCCCGGAATGGAAACGGTTCCGTGGAGATGTTCGGAGATCGGACACGGTTTTCGATGGGAAACTACTACAACCCCGCCAGCAACCTTGGACTTCTCTCAACGGTGTTGGGATTATCGTTTGATTGGCGGGTTGCGGCGAACAGTTCGGGTGGCTATAGCCCCGATTTGACTCCGGCCTTGCGTTTGCACATTTTCGACAATGGCGTTCGAAGCGAGTTGATTTGGGAAGGCGCCTACAACAACACCTACGGAAATTCTCAGCGAGATACCTGGTACTCGACGACTTTCAATGATCTCTTCTATCAAAACGTTTCGGGGGCAGGCGTCACCCTGTCCAACGGCAGTCAGGTCAACCAGACCGTGGCCGATTGGATATCGCGATACAGCGCTTCGGCCTATGTTTCTGCCATCAGCGTAGGCGTCGGTTCGGGCTTTTCATCCAACTATCATGCGTTCGCCGATGACGTCACGTTTGCGACGAAGAACGGCACAACGGTTTACAATTTCGAAGTCACGCAAGCCGTTCCCGAACCTTCGACGTGGGCCATGATGATCCTAGGCTTCGCAGGCGTCGGCTTCTTGGCATATCGCCGGAAGCAAAATAGCACCCAGCTTCGTGCGGCTTGACCCACAACTAGCTTTGATCATGAAAGCCGCCTTCGGGCGGCTTTTTCTTCGCGAACAGCGAACAGCGCAATCTTGAGTGTCGGTCCAATGCGGCTTTCCCCGCGCGTCAGGCCGCCCGCAGCCCGGCCAGGAACTCGTCGACACTCTTCATGAGCGCCGCGGCGTGCTGGCCGAGTTCGCCCGAGGCGACCATGACGTTGCCGGCCAGCGCACGCGACTGGTCCGCGGCCTGGCTGGCGCCGGCGACATTGGCGGAGACTTCGGTGGTGCCGGTGGACGCCTGCTGCACGCTGCGGGCGATCTCGCGCGTCGCCGATCCCTGCTCCTCGACGGCGGCGGCGATCGTGGTGGTGATGCCGCTGATCTCGCGGATGGTGTCGCTGATGCCGGAGATGGCGGTGACGCAATTGCCCGTCGCGGCCTGGATCGCGGTGACCTGGCTCGCGATCTCGTCGGTCGCCTTCGCGGTCTGGCTCGCCAGCTCCTTCACTTCGGAAGCCACGACGGCGAAGCCACGGCCGGCCTCGCCGGCCCGTGCCGCCTCGATCGTGGCGTTCAGCGCGAGCAGATTGGTCTGGCTCGCGATCTCGCTGATCAGCCGGAGCACGTCGCCGATCCGCTCGGCGGCGGCGGCAAGGCTGGTGACCATCTCGGTGGTTTCGGCGGCCTTCGTCACCGCCCCGTTCGCGACCTGGCTGGAATGGGTGACCTGGCGGCCGATCTCGCCCACCGAGGAGGCGAGTTCCTCGGTCGCGGCGGCGACCGTGTTGACGCTGGTGGACGCTTCCTCCGACGCTGCCGCGGCGGCCGAGGCGCGCTCCGAAGTGCCGTTGACGCTGGTGGTGATCTCGCCGGCGACCTGCTGCATGCCCTCGGACGCGCGGGCGACGGCGGCAACCACGCCCCTGACGTCGGCCTCGAAGCGGTCGGCCATCTGGCGCTGCAGCGCCTGCTTTTCCAGCTCCGCCCGGGCCTTGTCGGCCTCCTGCGCCTCGCGCATCGCAGCCGAATCCAGCATGTTGCGGCGGAACACGTCGACCGCCTTGGCCATGGTGCCGAGCTCGTCGGCGCGGTCGCTGCCGGGAATGGTGACGCTGGTATCGCCGCTCGACAGCCGGTTCATGACGCCCGTGATCGCGGTGAGCGGGCGGGACAGGCCGCGTCCGAGCAGCAGCGCCAGCACGATCGCGCCGGCCAGGATCGCGACCGTGCCGAGGATCAGATTGCGCTCGGCGGCCGCGAAGGCCGCTTCGTATTCGGTGGTGTCCTTGATGATCTCGAGCACGCCGACCGGTGCGCCCGCATAGTTCTTGATCGCGCCGACATAGACCGCGACCGGATGACCGTCGAGCTCGGCCTCGCGCAGCAGCGGCGGGCCGTCGATCACAGCCTTCAACTCTTCGGGCTTGGCGACGGCGTTCTCGCCGAAGGTCGAGGACAGCTTGTTGAGCGCCTTGCCGTCGATCGAATAGACGGCAAGGTCGATGCCGAACCGCTTCTTGGCGCGTTCGACGAATTCCTTGCCGAAGGCTGCGCCGACGTCGACATTGGCGATCGCCTTGCCGTCGCGCATGATCGGCGTCATGCCGAAAATGCCCAGCGCCTCGCGACCCGGCTCGACGCCGACGATCTGGCGGCCGGTCTTGAGCGCCTCGACCACGGTGACGCGCCGTCCCGAGACGTCGTCGCCGAAGGTCTTCGGGGTATGGACGCGGTAGAACGAGGTCGCGGGCGGAACCTGGAAGGTGATCAGCGGGATGCCTTGCGCCTTCAGCGCCTTGTTGGCATCGCCGAGCAGCGCGCCGAGGCCGTCGCGATCGCCCCTGGCGATGGCCTCGCCGACCGGCGGCAGGCCCGCGATCGCGGCCGAGACCGCCAGCGCCGAGCGCCCTTCATAGTCGATCGCCGCGGTCACGCTCTCATATTGCAGCTTGAGCTGCTGATCGAGCGCCATCCGCGTCAGCGCCCGCTGCTGGGTGATCGAGAAGCCGGACAGGATCGCACAGGCCACCCCAACGGTGAGCGCGATGGCGAGAATCAGGCGGGCGGCAATCGACTTCAGCTTGAGCATCACAATTCCCCGGGCATTCCAACGGCGGTTCTCGTTTTGGGGAAATGATCGCAGCAAATTCTTAACAATAAGGGGCTGCAGGCTCCGTGAGTTACTGCAGCCGGTCCCGTGCTTTTGCATGACTCGATGCGGCGAGCGCATGAAGGCACCAGCCGTCGAAGGGGATGGGCAAGGAGCGGCAGCTGCCCATCCCGGTCGGTCCGCGGCTCGGCCATGGCCGCGTGTCGCCTCGGCGCGCTGCCCCGCGTGCTGCGTCCGAGGAATGGGGCGTCCGCAGCGCGCAGGATCGGAAGACGACACGGTCCCGCGGCGGGCAGCCCGACGGACAGGAATGGCTCACGAGGCGAGGAGAGGTCTCGCCGCACCCGTCCATCGTCCGTGCGGCAAGGAAGGCTTTTCGCGACATGTCGATCTTGCCGAACTGCCGCATATGACAGTTGAAAGTCGTATCGAGGCACTTTCCGGCATCACGTGGAAGTTGCATGGGGGCCGCGGACACGGCTAAAGCATCCGAACGTGAGGCGTGGTTGGCCCGTCCTCTTCCGGAGAGGAGAGGGCCTTGAAGACCTGGAATGACGATTGAGAGTTCTGCACTTCTTTAAGACCTACAAGCCGGACTCCTATGGAGGAATTGAGCAGTTCATCTTTCAGCTGGCGCATGGCACGAGCCGGCGGGGCCTCGACGTCCACGTGCTTTCGCTGAGCCCGGACGTCCGCGATCAAACCGAGCCGTTCGACAATCACACCATTCATCGTGTCCGACGCGATCTCGAAATCGCCTCGACCGGGATCTCGCTTCGCGCGATCCGGAAGTTCAGGCAGCTGGCGCAGCAGGCCGACGTCTTGCACCTGCACTTCCCGTGGCCATTCGCCGATCTGGTCCATCTTCTGGCAAACGTCTCCAGGCCGGTCGTGCTCACCTACCACTCGGACATCGTGCGCCAGCGTCATCTCCTGAAACTTTATGCTCCGCTGATGCGTCGCTTCCTGGGGACGGTTGATCGCATCGTCGCGACATCGCCCAATTATCTGCAGACGAGCGACGTCCTTCCCGGCTTCTCCCGAAAGACCGAGGTCATACCGATCGGCCTCGACCGCGCCACGTACCCCCCGGACGATCCGTCCCTGCTTGAGAAATGGCCGTTCCTGAAGGGGACGCGCTTCTTCCTGTTCGTGGGTGTGCTTCGCTACTACAAGGGGCTTCATATTCTGCTCGAAGCGCTTCGGGGCACGGACTATCAGGTCGTCATCGTTGGCGCGGGTCCGATCGAGGCCGAACTCCGTCAACATGCGCATGATCTCGGACTGACCACGGTCCATTTTCTCGGAGCCGTGAGCGACAGCGAAAAGGTCGCACTGCTCAAGCGATGCTATGCGGGGATATTTCCGTCGCATCTGCGCGCCGAGGCCTTCGGAATCTCGCTGCTGGAGGCGGCGATGTATGCGAAGCCCCTCATTTCCAGCGAGGTCGGCACGGGAACAAGCTATGTCAACGTGCACGGCGAGACGGGAATCGTCGTGCCGCCGAGCGATCCCGGTGAATTGCGGCGGGCCATGGCCACCCTGCTCGACAGCCCGCAGCTTGCGAGGACAATGGGGGATGCGGCCGGAGAGCGATTCAGGCGCCATTTCACGGTCGATCAGATGGTCGACCGTTACCTGAGCCTTTACGAGCGGATCGTGCTGGAAAGGCAGATGCCGCGGAAGCCGGTCGGGGAATAGAGTGCCCGGCCGGGCGGCCTATCCGGGGGGCCGTGTCGATCCAGCAGGCTCTGCGATGGCCGCCGTCGCGAGCTTGTCCAGCAGGCCGATGTGGTCGTCGACCACATCGGCCCAGGATCGCCTTGCGAGCTCCTGATACAGCGGCATTTGCCGATCGAGCAGGATGCTCTTGTTTGCGAGCGCCCATTCGATCTTCTTCGCCACGTCCATCCAGCTGTACGGATCGAACAGCATGAGATCCTGCAGGCCCGGATCCGTAACAACCTCCTCCGCGACGGCAATGCGCGCCATGACGACCGGCGTTCCGACCGACAGCGCTTCGGTCAGGGTGAAGGGGCATCCGCCCTCGCTCAGGCTTGGATTGACGGCGAGATCGGCGAGCCGATAGCAGGCGGCAAGCTCCTGTTCGGACAATTCGTGCAGGAAGAGAACGTCGTTCCAGAGGTCATGTCGGCGCACATAGTCCGCTATCTCGGGTATCGTATGGGGATTTCCCGTCAGGACCAGTTTTTGCGAGATGTAGCGGCGGCGGAGCAGGTAGTCGTAGGCCCGAATGAGCGTCAGGACGTTCTTGTTCGGCCGAATCTGACTTGCATAGAAAATGAATTTTGTGCCTTCGAAGCGGCTTGCGTCGGGTATGCCGATGTCTTTCGCCAGGGCGGTGCGAAACAGAAAGGCGCAATAGGCGTCGACGGATCTTTCGTGATCCGCAGCTCCCGCGATTGCGATCGAGCCATCCATGCGGCTCGCACCATGTGGCACGATCGTGATGCGGTCGGGGGTGATCTGATAGCGATCCACCAGGACGTTGTACTTGATCGTCTCGCTGTATGTGACGAAATGCGTGCCCGTCCTGATGGTCTCTTCGACGGCCTCGAACGTGTTGAAGAAGCGCTCTCCATTGATCAGCGCAAAGCCGATCGGAAGCTCGGCGAGCACCACGTCCGGTACGCAGATCAGTCGGGGCGCTGAAATCTCGTTGAACTGCGGCCAGAAGGCCGTCGGCGCATACCAGGCCTGGATGTCGCTTCGGAGATTGATTTGCCTGTTCAGCGCCTGTGCCTCCGCGTCCTCCATGAAGCGATAGAGGCGCAGCGCGATCCGATTGTCCTGCGGTGCGGCGGCGGTGGTCCGGACGAGCGCGGAGAAGCGCCCGCGCTGTCCTGCCAGAAGGCGATGGAGCCGGCTTCTCCGCGAAGCGGACCGGATCGCCAGTCCCAGACCGCGCACCAGAAACGCCGCGGCGGCAAAGGGGGCGAGGAGGATGGCCAGACCTGCCAGGACGAGCGGATTGCGTGTCGTCGCCGCGAGGCGGCCTGCTTTGGTCCCGAACCGCACCGCGGCGCGCTTCAACGCCTCCAGGGAGTTGCGGAAGAAGGACGCGCGAGACCGGCGCCTGTATGCCCGATAGGCCTCGTACCATCCGAACAGCCTCAGCAGCAGTGGGCGATCTTCCGGACCAATGATCTCGAACGCCGACGGCGAGATCGCGAACTGATCAAGGAGCTCCTTCAGAGCCGGTCGCATCCAGCTCGGACATGCAATGACGAACTTCACGTCGCGGCGGGACGCGACCTCCTTCAGGAACGTGGCCAGGACGCGCCCAAGTCCCTGCGCGCGGAGGTCGACCTTTGGCGGATACAGGAGGTAGATGCCGAACGTCTTCACGCGAACTCCTTGACCGTCTGCCAATAGGCGCGAGCGACGTGGTCCGCACGTAGTTCTCGACGCAGCTGGTCCGACGGAAGATGCCGCCTCAGATCGGCATGGCGCTGCTCCATGAGCTTGAGCTTCATGGCCATGTCGCGGGGATCGTCCGGGTCGAACCAGCTGAGATTGAGGCCGAACCGCGAATCGATCTCGTGCATCGCGGGGTAATCGCTCGAAAGAGACGGGACGCCCATCGCGCCCGCTTCGATGACCGAGAACGTGCCATTGTCGATTCGAGCGGGGTGCCAGAGAAACGTGGCCCGCCGCAGAACCCTGCGAAACGCCCGGTCCGCCAGTTCGCCCAGAACCTCGACGTTGCGCTTGATGGTCTCGCTCGAGCGATACAAACCCTGCGCGCGCTTCAGGTGAGGACGGTCGTCGCGAAACAGGCGGTCGGTGTCGACCCCGGTCATGCGGCATTTCAGCGTGCCGCCGTGTTCCTCGTAGTACAGGTCGAGCGCTTCGAGGGCGTTCTCGTGGTTCTTGTGATCGGCGAGATTCGTCGTCCAGATGAAGTACGGCGACGGATCGGGCGTCTCGGTGTTCGGGTCGTCGGCGGTGAAGTCCGGAGCGATCATCGGGAGCTTTCGCAGCTTCTCCGCCGGCAGGCCGACGAATTGTGCGGCGTCGGTCGCCGTGAACTGCGTCGTCACGATGACCGCGTCCGCCGCGAGGGCGCGGTCGATGATGTCCCGGCCTCGCGTGTCATCGAACAGGGGGATATAGCGCTGCAGATAGTCGTAGACCATCAGGACGCAGGGGCGAAGCGGAAGCAGCGGGTGGTCGAGGCGGTCCGATGCGACGACCCAGACATCGCAATCCATGAGGTGATTGATGCCGTCGTCGGGCACCATGTACCTGGAATGCTTGAGGACGCCGCTGAAGCCCGCATAGGCCGTCGCGCGCCTTGCCTCGTCGATCGTCAGGACACGCCACCGGAAGGGTCGATGGTCGATCCCGGGGGGAAGATCGTCGAACGCGTCGGTCCGGTAGCCGGGGTCATCCAGGTGGGCGAAGACGATCGTTGCCTCGTCACCATCCTGCCGGCTGCCCTCCAGCAATGCCCGCGCGAGAAGTTTTGCCGCCCGCAGCGTGCCGCCCCGGTACGCGGCGGGCAGGATCACCGCGATCTTCCTGCCCTTGCGAAGCCGTGCAGGCCGTTCGCCTGCGCGATCCCTTGCCAGCTGCTGGAGCATCTTCTGGAGTGCGGAGCGCCAGATCGGTTCGCAATGCGCGACGGTCATCGGCTCGAGCAGCCTCGTCTGCGACGCTCGGATCTGTTCGATGAGCCTGACATCTCCTCCCAGAATGCGCTCGATCTTCTGTCTCGCCTCGCCGACGCTCCGGCATCTGCCCGGCAGGGAGTGACCACCGAATCTGTCCAGTATTCCACCGGCCATGAACACGAGCGGCATCCCTGCCTTGACGGCTTCGAAGGGATGATAGTGGACGTGGTGCGGCTCCTTGCTGTGATAGTACATGACGGCCAACCGGCGCATCATGACATCGTATTCTGCGGCGGGGACGTAGCCGAGCACATGGGGGTCCTGAACCGGAACGGGCTGTGCTCCGGCCACGACGTAGGGCAACCCCGAAAATGCCTTTCGGAAATCCTCGTAGATGGCCCGATAGTAGTCGTTGAAACCGAGGTCCGGGCACACGAACATCAGTCGCTTGTCGTCACCTGTCCATTGGTCGCGAACCGCCGCATCAGCCAGTCCTGCGGGCAGATGCACGGCGCGCTCGGCCAGCCAGCGCGGCTCAACTTCGGCAAGATGATTGTAGGCTTGTCCAAACCAGAGATGCCGTGTGCGCTCACGCGACCAGCTCGGCCCCTCCTGCCGCTCCAGGTTGCTCAGGATGTGGCCATAGGAATCCGAACCGGAAAGTCCGTAGGTGCGCCACACCTTGACGCCCCGATAGTGACGGGTCATCGACTTGAAGAAGCGAATGTCCACGAGAATGAAGAACAGAATGTCGAAATGCTCGTTGGCGACGCGCCAGGCATCAACTCCGGGATCCCCGTACCAGTCCGCGCGGTTCAGGACCTCCAGATCCGCCGCCGGAATCGTGAGGTGCTGATCCTCGGAATAGTCGACCGATCCGGAACGGAACGAAGGGTCCGCCGGGTAGGTCTTGGGAAGGAAGACCTCCTCGACCCCGATGCGCTTGAGCATCGGGACTTCGAATTTGCGGGCGGTGCCGTGGTTCAGCAACCACATGGCGCGAAGCGGGCGGCGTTTCAACTTGGGCTCCGGAGTGGGGTCAGCTCGAGGTCGCCTGCAACGGCGAGATCTCGGAGAGATTGTTCAAGGCGAGGTATTGCGCGATGGCCTCGTGGACATCGCCGTCGAACACGAGGCGTCCGCGATCGAGCACCAGGCCCCGGTTGCACAAGGCGCGCAACGACGCGAAGTCGTGTGAGGCGAGGATCAACATTTCCGAATTGTCGATGAGTGAGCGAATCCGGGCCTGCGCCTTGCGCATGAAGGCCGCATCACCCGCACCGATGACCTCGTCGACCAGAAGAATGTCGCCGGCCACCGACGTTGCGATGGCGAATGCGAGCCGGACTTGCATGCCCGCCGAATAGGTCTTGACGGGATAGTCGATGAATTGACCGATGTCGGCGAAATCCACGATCTCGTCTTCCATCTCGCGCATCGCGCGAGGCGTCATCCCCATGAGCAGGCCGCGATACAGGATGTTCTCCCGGCCCGACGCGTCCGGTTCGAATCCCAGGCTCAGATCGAACAGCGATCGGATCCGTCCCTCGACCTGCCGTTGCCCTGCGGAAATGGGATAGAGGCCCGCGATCATCTTCAGGAACGTCGACTTGCCGGCGCCGTTCGATCCAATCAGGGCAACCCGTTCGCCGGGCCTGACCTCGACCGTAATGCCCTTCAGCGCGTGCACGTCCTCGATTCGGGCTGCGTTGCGTGTGACAAGCGTGGTCAGCAGGCGCTTGAGGGAGCGCTCCTTGAAGGCGACGGAATAGTAGTGAAGGTCGACGTCCCTGACGCAGATCCGGCTCATAGATAGTAGATGACCTTCTTCTCGGCGCGGGACCCGACAACAGCGGCCAGCAGGAACAGGATCGCAGCTGTCGCGCAAGCGACGGCATAATTGGCTGGCGACGGCCAGTTGCCCTCCAGCATCGGGGCGCGAATGATCTGAAGCAGATGATAGATCGGATTGCCGTCGATCAGCGCGTCCAGGCCCGCGTTGCGGAAGATCTTCGGTTCGAAATAGACCGGCGAGACGAACCAGAGCGTTTGAAGCAAGAGACCCAGCGCGGGCGGAAGGTCTCTGAAGCGTGCGCCGATATACGCAAGGATCGTCACGAGCGGCCAGGCGATGAGAACCAGGAGGGGAAGGACGGTTGGGAGGGCCAGCCAGGACCATCCGACGTTCTGGGGCTTCCAGAGCAGCACCCAGACGATCAGGGCCGTGCTGGCGCACAGAAACACCGCGAGATTCGTCAGGACGGTGCGCAGGCTGTAGATCGCGAGGGGGTGGGGATATTGCTTGATATACGCATCAGCCTGCACGAAGGCGAGCGAGCCTCCGATGGTCGAGGTTGCCACAAATTCCCAGAAGATCAGCCCGGAGAGAATGTAGGGCGCATAATCGGCGACGTCGGTGTGGAAAATCCTTCCGAAGACCACCGAGAGCAGGGCCGTCAGACCCAGAGGTTGAATGACCGTCCACAGCATGCCCAGGTACGATCTTCTCCACTTGGATCGAAGATCGGACAGCGTCAGGTGTGTCCAGAAGTACCGAGCTCTCCAGATACTCAGAAAATAGCCGGCAAGCGGAGAATCGGCGACGAGGGGAGATCCATGCTTGCTTTCACCGACGGGTGACAACGCGTGTATTGTCATACTCTAGAGACCAATTTGCTGAGGACACCATCGATTGCAACACCCAGCAATCAATTGAATCCATAGTCGACTGTGTTACTATCTCAGGTAGACAGTCAAGTTGCAGCCGCCTGCTTATGGCGCGCTGGGGAATGGGAATGAGTTTGGAAATGCCGGAGCACCGCGGTCGTACGCAAGGTGCGCTCCTTGAAGAGCGTTCAATTGGCGAGCTGATTCCCCTTTATCGGCCCTGCCTTGGCGGAAGAGAAAAAGAATACGTCAACCAGTGCCTGGACGCGAACTGGATTTCGTCGCGCGGCGCCTTCGTTGATCGTTTCGAGAGAGCGTTCGAAAAATATCTGGGTGTGTCGCACGCGACGACGGTCTGCAACGGCACCGTCGCGCTTCACTTGGCTCTGTTGGCTCTCGGGGTGGGGCCCGGGGACGAAGTGATCGTTCCATCCTTGACCTATGTCGCGTCGGCGAACGCCATCGTCCAGGCGGGAGCGACGCCCGTTTTCGTGGACGTGCTCGAAAGCACGTGGCAGATGGATCCTGCGGACGTTCGCCGGAAAATCGGACCGCGAACCAGGGCGATCATGGTGGTCCATTTGTACGGGCATGCATGCCCGATGGACGAGCTTCGGAGCCTGTGCGACGAATTCCGGCTGAAGATGGTGGAGGACTGTGCCGAGGCCTTCGGAACCTTCTACAAGGGCAGGCACGTCGGAAATTTCGGAGACGTGGCGACGTTCAGTTTCTATGGAAACAAGACGATCACCACGGGCGAGGGGGGCATGCTGGTCACCGCGGATCGTGGGGTGATGGAGCGAGCCTATCATCTCAAGACGCAGGCCGTGTCGCCCGACCTCGAATACTGGCACGATGCCGTCGGGTACAATTACCGGATGACCAACATCTGCGCGGCGATAGGACTGGCGCAGCTCGAGAACATAGCCGCCGTTCTGGAAAAGAAGCGCCGGATTTCGGCGTGGTATCGCGAGGCCCTGCATGGCGTGCCGGCGCGAATGCTGCTCGAGGACCCCGACACCGTGAATTCATTCTGGATGTGCTCGATCGTTGTCGATGATCCCGCCGACCGGCAGCCATTGAGGGACTGGTTGAAGTCGGCGAACATCGAGACGCGTCCGCTCTTCTATCCCTGCCATGTTCTGCCGCACCTCAAGACGGACGAGGTCCTCCCCGTTGCGGAGTCCCTGAGTGCCCGGGGCATCAATCTGCCGAGCTTCCCCGACTTGAGTGAAGAGAACGTCACGAAGGTCTGCCGCGCCGTGAAGTCCTATTTTGCATCACGACGCGGATGAGCAGCGGGGCCGGCCTCGTTGTCCTGGGATTCGGGGGGCATGCCAGAAGCGTCGCGTCGATCGCCTGCGCGATCGGCATCGGGCCACTCATCTTCGTGGATGAGAACGCCAGGCCCGACGAGACCTTTCTCGGGTTTCCTGTTCTGAAGTCGCTGGATGCGAATGCGCTTCCGGAGGGCTGGGCCTGCATCCCCGCGGTCGGCGACAATCACGGCAGGCAACGGCTGTTGGCGTTGGCGAAAGCGGCCGGCTGGCCAGTGGCCAGCGTGATTGCCGGCACGGCGACGATCGCGCCCGACGCTGTGGTTTCCGAGGGCTGCTTCGTCGGGCATCATGCTCATGTCGGACCCAGCGCGCGCGTCGGGGCCGGATGCATCGTGAACACGGGCGGAATTGTCGAGCATGAGTGCGTGGTCGATGATTTCTGCCACGTCTCCGTGAACGCGGTGCTGGCCGGCCGGAGCCGGCTGGGCAAGTTCGTATTTCTGGGCGCGGGGGCGACCGTGATCGACGGCATCTCGGTTGCCGACGATATCACGATCGGCGCAGGAGGCGTGGTCATCCAGTCCCTGGTCCAGCCCGGGCACTATGTCGGATGTCCGGCAAGGAGGATCGAGGCGTAAGGGTGCGCCGTCAAGCGGCAGTGGTCGCACAAGGCCCTCGGCGACCGGCAAGGACACGACGTCGAGGCGCAGCGGAATTCGTGAGCGATCAACGGTCTGAGGGGGGGACGGATGCCTGCCTCACGCGGACCTCGACGATGCCATCCTACCCCTGTTTTGCCCGACGCTTCAAGCCAGATTCGTCAAAACAGAAAATCCCAATGCCATCAACGGTCCGCTCCTTTGCATGGGGTTGTTTTTGGCGTTCGGCCGCAAACCCGCCTCAGCTGTCCACCTTCAGCGCGGCGATGAAGGCTTCCTGCGGGATGTCGACCTTGCCGAACTGCCGCATCTTCTTCTTGCCTTCCTTCTGCTTCTCCAGAAGTTTTCGTTTACGCGTGATGTCGCCGCCATAGCACTTCGCGGTGACGTCCTTGCGCAGCGCGCGCACGGTCTCGCGGGCGATCACCTTGCCGCCGATCGCCGCCTGGATCGGGATCTGGAACATGTGCGGCGGGATCAGCTCCTTCATCTTCTCGACCATGGCGCGGCCGCGCCCCTCGGCGCGGGTGCGGTGGACCAGCATCGAGAGCGCGTCGACCGGCTCGGCATTGACCAGGATCTGCATCTTCACGAGATCCGCCGGCTTGTAGTCGGTCAGATGATAGTCGAACGAGGCGTAGCCCTTGGAGACCGATTTGAGGCGGTCGTAGAAGTCGAACACGACCTCGTTGAGCGGCAGATCGTATTTCACCATGGCGCGGGCGCCGACGTAGGTGAGCTCCTTCTGCGCGCCGCGGCGGTCCTGGCACAGCTTCAGCACGCTGCCGAGATATTCGTCCGGCGTGAGGATCGTCGCCTCGATCCAGGGCTCCTCGATCTCCGCGATCTTGACCACGTCGGGCATGTCGACGGGATTGTGGATCTCGAGCTCGGTGCCGTCGGTCAGCTTCATCTTGTAGATGACGCTCGGCGCGGTCGCGATCAGGTTGAGATCGAATTCGCGCGACAACCGCTCCTGGATGATCTCGAGGTGAAGCAGGCCGAGGAAGCCGCAGCGGAAGCCGAAGCCGAGCGCGGCGGAGGTCTCCATCTCGAAGGAGAAGCTGGCGTCGTTGAGCCGCAGCTTGCCCATCGCCGCGCGCAGCGTCTCGAAATCGTCGGCGTCGACCGGGAACAGGCCGCAGAACACCACGGGGATGGCCGGCTTGAAGCCCGGCAGCATCTCGGCCACCGGCTTCCTGTCGTCGGTGATGGTATCACCGACGCGGGTGTCGGCGACTTCCTTGATCGCGGCGGTGATGAAGCCGATCTCGCCGGGACCGAGCTCGTCGACCTGCGTCATCTTCGGCGTGAAGAAGCCGACGCGCTCGACGTCGTAGGCCGCGCCCGTGCCCATCATGCGCACGCGGCTGCCCTTCTTCATGACGCCGTCGACGACGCGGATCAGGACGACGACGCCGAGATAGACGTCGTACCAGCTGTCGACCAGGAGCGCCTTCAAGGTCGCGTCGCGGTCGCCCTTCGGCGGCGGCAGGCGGGTGACGATCGCCTCCAGCACGTCGGGCACCCCGAGGCCGGTCTTGGCGGAGATCATCACGGCGTCGGAGGCGTCGATGCCGATGACGTCCTCGATCTGCTGCTTGACCTTCTCCGGCTCGGCGGCCGGCAGGTCGACCTTGTTCAGGACGGGGACGATCTCGTGATTGTTGTCGAGCGCCTGGTAGACATTGGCGAGCGTCTGCGCCTCGACGCCCTGGCTGGCGTCGACCACCAGCAGGGAACCCTCGCACGCCGCCAGCGACCGCGAGACCTCGTAGGCGAAGTCGACATGGCCGGGCGTGTCCATCAGGTTGAAGATGTAGTCCTTGCCGTCCTTGGCGCGGTAGGCGAGGCGCACCGTCTGCGCCTTGATGGTGATGCCGCGTTCGCGCTCGATGTCCATGGAATCGAGCACCTGCTCCTTGCCCGCCATCTCGCGGTCGGAGAGACCGCCCGTCATCTGGATCAGGCGGTCGGCCAGCGTCGATTTGCCATGGTCGATATGGGCGACGATGGAGAAATTGCGGATGTTGGAAATGGGGACGGTCGTCATGGGCGCGGGATACCACTCACATCCCCGTGCGGCAACCGGATTGCTGTAATTTCAGGGCCTTTCTTCACGCCAAGCTGATTCCACGCGAGGCCGAAACGCGCTACGCAAGCGGCCGATGTCGACCACCTCTCTCCCCACCGCCAGGGCGCGCGCAACCACCCGCCTGAGCTATGACCGTTTCAGGGCCTTTCTGGTCGCCTGCGCGATCCGGCCGCGGGTGCGGCTGTGGCTGGTGATCCAACTCGCCATCCTGCATGCGGTGCTCTGGACCTTCATCCTGGTCAATCTCAAGGCGGCTCAGGACGTTCACATGGACGTCGCGGAAGCCTATGGCTGGGGCCAGCAATTCCTGTGGGGCTACGGCAAGCACCCGCCGCTGTCCGGCTGGGTCGCCGGGGTCTGGTTCAGGATCTTTCCGGCCGCGGACTGGGCGACCTACGCGCTGGCGATGGCGACGGTGAGCACCGGCATGGTGATCTGCTGGCTGGTGGCCCTGCGCGTCGTCGATGCGCGGCGCGCCTTCCTCGTCGCGGTGATGATCGCGCTCTACCCGATCTTCAATTTCAAGGGCTTCAAGTACAATCCGGACCTGCTGCAGCTCGTCACCCTGCCGCTCGTCGTGCTCGCTTTTCTCGACGCATTCAGGAAGCGGAACTGGCTCTCCGGCGTCTGGCTAGGGCTCGCCGGCGCGCTGGCGCTGATGACGAAATACTGGGTGCTGACGATGATCGGCGCGATCGGTCTCGCCGCGCTGATCCATCCGGAGCGGATGAAATTCCTGGCCTCGCCGGCGCCGTGGGTGGCGATCGCGACGATGGCGGTGGCGATGATCCCGCATGCCGTCTGGCTCGCGGATGCGCATTTCGTGCCGCTGACCTATGCCGGCGACACCTACAGCCTCGACGACAAGAGCCAGGTGCACCAGCTCGTGCTCGGCTATCTCCTGCACAATGCCGGGCTGCTGGCGCTGCCGGTCGCGCTCGCCGCGCTCGCCATGGCGCTGGTGCCGCCGTGGGGCAGGCTGCTGCTGCGCGCGCCATCGCGCATCGTCACGCGGGCCTGGGCACGGGGCCCCAATTCCGGCGTCGATCGTTCGCAGGCGCTGAATGTCTGGTTGATCCAGGCCATCGTCGCATTTGGCCCGCCGCTCGGCGCGCTGGCCTTCAGCATCTACATGAAGACCGACTGGGGCATCTCGTTGTTCTTCCTGGTGCCGCTCGCGCTGGTCGCGATTCCGACGCTGCGCGTGCAGGGCGCGGCGCTGTTCAACATCGCCGCGATCTGGCTGGTGCTCAGCGCCGCCACGCTGGCGGCTTCGCCCTGGATCGCCGCGCGCGAGCTCGCGGCCAATGTCGGCAACACCGCCACCTATGGTGCGCGGTCGGATCTCGCGCGCGAACTGACGCAGGCCTGGCACGCGCGCTTCGCCTCGCGCTGGGCGGTCGTCGCCGGCTCCATGGAGTCGATCCAGCCGATGGTGTTCTACAGCCCCGACCATCCCGCCGCGTTCACGCCGAATGAGCCGTGGAGCTCCGGCCTGACCTCGCTCGAGGATGCGAAAAGATACGGCTTCATCGGCGTGTTCGATCCCACCGACGGCCGCCTCCCGGCATTCGAGAAATGGGTGTCCGAGGTCGCGCCGAACGCCGAACGCATGGTGATGACCACGCGCCGCTTCACCCACGGCAGGGCCGGCCCGTCGATGAGCTGGAACATCTACATCGCCCCGCCGGCGAAGTGACCGGCGCGCGGCTTAGATCCCTTCCTCGTTGAACTTGCTTTCAACGAGTTCGGTGATCGCCGCGAGCGCCGCTTCCGCCTCGGGTCCCGCGGCGGCGACGGTGATGGTCGTGCCCGGTCCCGCCGCCAGCATCATCAGGCCCATGATCGAGGTGCCGCCGACGGTCTCGCCGCCGCGCGTTACCCAGACCTGCGCATTGAAGCGCTCGACCGCCTGGACGAATTTCGCCGAGGCGCGCGCATGCAGGCCGCGCTTGTTGATGATCAGCAGGTCCTTCGAGATCGCGCCCGCGGGCACGCCCGTCCCGGCTTGTGGCGCGTCGTCGCTCATTTGCCGGCGAGCACGCGGCTGGCGATGGTGACGTATTTGCGGCCCGCTTCCTGGGCCATCGCGATGGCGTCCGCGAGCGAGCGCTCTTCGCGCACCTTGGCGAGCTTCACCAGCATGGGCAGGTTGATGCCTGCGAGGACTTCGACCTTCGGCCGGCTCATGCAGGATATTGCCAGGTTCGACGGCGTGCCGCCGAACATGTCGGTGAGGATCGCAACGCCATCGCCGGAATCGACGCGGTTAACCGCCTCGATGATGTCGCTTCGGCAGAGATCGGAATCGTCTTCGGCCCCGATCGTGATCGCTTCAATTTGTTTTTGCGGACCCATGACATGCTCAAGCGCTGCCTTGAATTCGTCGGCAAGGCGCCCGTGGGTCACAAGTACTAGACCAATCATCGGAAAACTCCCGCGGGCGCTTTTGGTGCACCGCACGAACGCGCCACTTTGACCATCCAGAGCCCCCGCGCAAGGGGGGATGTTGCGTATCTCCCTGAATCTCGACGAATGGAGGGGGGAGCCGCGATGGTCTATTCGGTCGCGAGTGTGGGGTTCATATGGTTACCATTTCCCTTCAAACAATTGCCGGAAGGGTTAACCGAAGATGAACTCTTGGTAGTGGTCAGCGCAGCAACAACCAGGGGGAGGGGGCTAAAGCCGCGCGAGACCGGAATCCGCGGTAATTCAACACCGAAAATGCGGGTTTGGAGCGCCTCCGGCGGGGGCAGGCGCTCAGCGTCGCCAGCGTCGAGATCGACCACGAGACCGACGGTCGCAGGCTCCACGAAGTCGCACCTGCGGATCCCGAGGCCCCGGATCTCGATCAGGCCCGCCAGGTTCGGGGCCGGGCGAACCTCAATTTCGTGTCCGACTGTCGCCAGATAGACACGGTCGTCCCCGACCAGGACGGCCGTTTCGATCACGCCCGCACGCCCCGCCATGACCAGCTCGAAGGCCAGCCGCGACTTGCCGGAACCGGACGGCCCGCGGATCAGCACCGCCCGGCGGCCGACCTTGACCGCAGAGGCATGAACGCTGGGGCCAGCGTCGCTCATAGCGCCGGCAGCCTCACCACGAAGCGCGCACCCGCCACCGTCGGCATCCCCTCGGCGTCGGCGGGACCCGCGCGATTCTCGGCCCAGATGCGGCCGCCATGGGCGTCGACGATCTGCTTCGAAATCGACAGGCCGAGGCCGGAGTTCTGCCCGAAGCCCTGATGGGGCCGGTCGGTGTAGAAGCGCTCGAAGATGCGCTCGAGCGCATCGTCGCGAATCCCGGGGCCGTCATCGTCGACCACGATCTCGATCTCGGCGCGCACGCGGCGGCAGATAAGGCGGACCTTGGCGCCGGCTTCCGAGAACGATTGCGCGTTGGAAAGCAGATTGGAGACCACCTGTCCGAGCCGCGAATCGTGGCCGGTGACGGCGAACGTGTCGTTCGGACCGCGGCCCTCGAACCGCGCCTCGACGGCGACGTCGTGGCCGAGCTTGGTCTCGTTGGCGACCGACACCAGCGTGCCGAGCAGGCGCCGCAGGTCGACCGGCACGGCGTCCTGCCGCTGCAATTCGGCGTCGAGCCGGCTGGCATCGGAGATGTCGGAGATCAGGCGGTCGAGCCGCTTGACGTCGTGCTCGATGACCTCGAGCAACCGCGCGCGGCTGGCATCGTTGCGCGCCAGCGGCATGGTCTCGACCGCCGAGCGCAGCGAGGTCAGCGGGTTCTTCAGTTCATGGGCGACGTCGGCGGCGAACATCTCGATCGCCTCGATGCGGCTGTACAGTGCATTGGTCATGTCGCGCAGCGCGCCGGAGAGATGGCCGATCTCGTCGCGGCGGCGGGTGAAATCGGGGATCTCGACGCGGGTCTTGATGCGGCGGCGGACGCGCTCGGCACTGTCGGCGAGCCGGCGGACGGGACCGGCGATCGTGCTCGCCAGCAGCAGCGACAGCATGATCATGACGGCGGCCGCGACGCCGCCGACCTTGAGGATCGCGAGGCGCTCGGCCGTCACCATCTGGTCGATGTCGTCGCCCTGCGTCGACAGCATGAGGGCGCCGTGGATGGCGCGTGAGCGCAGCACGGGCACCGCGACCGAGACGATCACCTCGCCGCGCGCATTGACGCGCACCATCGATCGCTTCTGGCCCTGCAGCGCGTCGGAGACCTCGGCATAGCCGTTGCCGTTCTCGGGTCCGAGTTCGCGGTAGAGCGGCAGGTCGCCGCGATTGAGCCAGGTGCGGACCGCCACCATCCCGCGCTCGACGAAGCCGGGCTTTTCGGACGAGGGCGGCGGCAGGTCGAAGCGCAGCACGTTTTCGAGGTTGCGGCTGTCGAGCAGCAGGCTGCCATTCGGATCATAGATGCGGGCGCGGGTCTTGGTCGGCGAGATCAGGGTGCGCAGCACCGGCGCCACGCGCTCCGGATTGATCGGGAAATCCAGCGGCGAATAATCGTCCGGCCCGCCATAGGTCTCGCCCGGCTTGAGGTCGAGCAGCCGGTCGGGATCGATGGTGATGGCGTTGGTCTGCACGGTCGCCGAGGCCGCGATGGCGCCGGCGATGATTTCGGCCTGCACCAGAAGGCTCTGCGCGCGGGCGTCGATCAGGCCGGCACGGAACTGCGACAGGTAGAGGATGCTCGCGACCAGCGCGACGAGCCCGGCGAGATTGAGCGAGACGATGCGGCGGGTCAGGCTCGAGAAGGACAGCGCGAAGAAGAACTGCCCGGCCCGCTTCAGCCAGTTCAGCGGCCGCCAGCCCTGCGCGACCGGCCTGTCCTCGGCCACATGCTCCGAGGCACCGTCGGATGCGGCATCCTCGGCACGCTGGTTCGGGTCAGGCTGCGTTCGGTCAAGCAATGCTTACGCCCGCGTTAGGACAAGTCTCGGCAGGTCCCCGCATCCTAGAGCGATCCCGGTCCCGATGGAACGAGAACCGGCGACGCGCCCCGTCTTCGTGATGGTGCCCGACGCCTCAGGCTTCCTTGAAGCGGTAGCCGACGCCGTACAGCGTCTCGATCATCTCGAACTCGTTGTCGACCACCTTGAACTTCTTGCGCAGCCGCTTGATGTGGCTGTCGATGGTGCGGTCGTCGACATAGACCTGATCGTCATAGGCGGCGTCCATCAGCGCGTTGCGGCTCTTGACCACGCCGGGCCGGGTCGCCAGCGCCTGCAGGATCAGGAATTCGGTGACGGTCAGCGTCACCGGCTCGTTCTTCCAGGTGCAGGTGTGACGTTCCGGGTCCATCCGCAACAGGCCGCGGTCCAGCGCGCGGGCGTCCGGCTCCTTCGGTACCGCGGTCGGATCCTTGGGCTGGCCCCGGCGCAGCACCGCCTTGACGCGCTCGACCAGCAGGCGCTGCGAGAACGGCTTGCGGATGAAATCGTCGGCGCCCATCTTGAGGCCGAACAATTCGTCGATCTCCTCGTCCTTGGAGGTCAGGAAGATCACCGGCAGGTCGGACTTCTGCCTGAGGCGGCGCAGCGTCTCCATGCCGTCCATGCGCGGCATCTTGATGTCGAGGATGGCGAGGTCGGGCTGGGTGGTGCGGAAACCGTCCAGCGCGGAGGCGCCGTCGGTATAGGTCATGATGCGGTAGCCTTCGGCCTCCAGCGCGATCGAGACGGATGTGAGAATGTTGCGGTCGTCGTCGACCAAAGCGATTGTGGGCATGAGCCTCTGCTTTCTGCTGTCCGTTTGGGTCGTGGCTTAAACGGCGAGCAATCCAGTGATGCGCCGCATACATGGGTCCCGAACTTGGGGTTCGAACTTTGTCACCGAGCAATGCAAGCTGGGCTGAAGTGTGACCGAGTTCCACGAAACACGGCAGATTCGCCGCATATCGACCCATGACCTGGGCCCCGTTTAGCCGAAAAAAGGCCCGCCTTGCAACCACCTGAGCCGAGAAAGCCCATGCAACCGACCCCCGATTTCGACCCCGGAAAGCTCGCCAGATCGCTGCTGAGACGGTCCCGGCAGGGAGCCCTGGCGACGCTGATGGTGGGGAGCGGCGATCCCTACTGCTCCCTGGTCAATCTGGCGAGCCATCCGGACGGCTCCCCGATCCTGCTGATCTCGGGACTGGCGGTCCACACCAGGAATATTCTCGCCGACAACCGGGTCTCCCTGATGTTGGACGAACGGGCCCCCGGCGATCCACTGGAGGGCGCCCGGATCATGCTGTCGGGCCGCGCCGAGCAGGCCTCGGACGGGGCCGAGAAGGACTTGCTCCAGCGCAGGTATCTCAGTGCCCATCCCTCGGCCGAAGGGTTCGTGTCGTTCAAGGACTTCTCCTTTTTCCGGATCCGGCCCACCGGGACCCATCTCGTCGCGGGCTTCGGCCGGATCGTCGACCTCAAGCCGGAGCAGTTCCTCACCGACCTCACCGCTGCCGAGGAACTGCTGGCGGCAGAGGAGGGAGCCGTTGCGCATATGAACGACGATCATCGCGACGCCATGAATCTCTATGCCACCCGGCTGCTCGGCGCGGCGGAGGGCGACTGGCGTTGCACCGGCTGCGATCCCGAAGGGCTCGACATGCAGGACGGCCCGTCGGTGCTGCGGCTGGATTTTCCGGAGCGTGTGACCAGCGGGACCGCGTTGCGCAAGATGCTGGTGCGCCTGGTGACCGAGGCGCGTGCGAAGGTGGACGAACCCGCAAAGCTTTGAACGCCGCGGCCGATCGCCGCGACCCAGCACCATGATGGGCTCAATCCCGGTGCCGAGGCCGCAGCGAGTGAACACATGACCTACCGTCGTTTGGCTCAGGTGACGGCCCTTGGCTTGGCACTCGCGGCCCTGCCGGCCGCGCCCTGTCACGCGCAGAACGGCGATCTCGCCGCGCAAAGTGCCAGGATCAATGCGCTGCGGAGCGCCGGCAAATATTCGGAGGCCCTGCCGCTCGCGCAGGCGATGGTGGCGTCGCTCGAGAAAACGACCAACAATCGCGATCTCGCGGGCGCGCTCAACAATCTCGCGCAGATCCGCGCCGACCAGGGGCACGACGAGGAGGCAGAGCCGCTCTACAAGCGCGCCATGGCGCTGATGGAGAAGGGGAAGGGGCTCGACAGCGTCGACGTCGCGCCTGTCCTGAACAACCTTGCGGCGCTCTATCAGCGGCAGGGACGTTTCGCCGAGGCCGAGCCGCTGTTCAAGCGCGCGCTCCATGTTCGCGAGAAGAACCTGTCGCGCGAGCATCCCGATGTCGGTCAGGCCCTCAACAATCTGGCGACGCTCTACGTGAAGCAGGAGCGCCAGGCCGAAGCCGAGCCGCTGCTGCAGCGGGCGCTGGCGATCTACCAGAAGGCTGCCGGCCCCGAGCATCCGGCCGTGGCCACCATCCTCAACAATATCGGTCAGGTCGACCGCGACCTCGATCGCGATGCCGAGGCCGAAGCCCCCATCAAGCGCTCGCTCGCGATCCGCGAAAAGGTGCTGGGCCCCGACCATCCCGATGTCGCGCGCTCGCTGAACAATCTCGCCGGGCTGTATCAGCACCAGCAGCGCTATGCCGACGCCGAACCGCTGTATCGCCGCGCCCTGTCGATCCGCGAGAAGGCGCTCGGGCCCGATCATCCCGATGTCGTCATATCGATCGGCAACCTCGCCTATTTCCTCCACGTTGCCGGACGCAATGCGGAGGCGCTGCCTCTGGCCGAGCGGACGCTGCGGAGCGATCGCGCTCCGTTGCGCGTGGTGCTGCCCGTGCTGTTCACCGCGCGCCAGCAATATCTGCTGCCCGACGAGAAAGCATTTGATGAAGCGCTCGCGGCGATCCAGCGCGGCACGCAATCCTCGGCCGCAGCGGCGGTGAACAAGCTTGCGGTCCGGATGGCCGCCGGCAGCGACCGGCTCGCTGAACTGGTGCGCCGCGATCAGGATCTCGGAGCCGAAGCCGACGCGCTCGACAAGGCGATCGTCACCGCCGTATCGAAGCCGCCGGCACAGCGCGATGTGGCGGCCGAGCAGCGCAGCCGTGGCCGGCTCGCCGCGATCACGAGCGAGCGCGCGGTGTTGCAGAAGACACTCGCCGTCGAGTTCCCCGATTATGCCTCGCTCTCGAACCCGCTGCCGCTGACGGTGAGGGACATCCAGTCGCTGTTGTCGGCGGACGAGGCGATGGTGGTCTATGCGGTCGTCGACAGGCAGAGCCATGTCGTTGCGATCACGCGCGAGGGTGTCGACTGGCAGCAGATCCCGCTCGGGGCGGATGCGCTGGCGCAGAAAGTGTCGGCCTTCCGCAGGGGACTCGACGTCGGCAAGGCCAGCGATGCGTCCGGCAAGTCCGGCCTGTTCGATCTTGCGCTCGCCCATGAACTCCATGGCGCGCTGCTCGGTCCCGTCGAGGCGCTGACACGGGACAAGCGCAGTCTGCTGGTGGTGCCTTCGGGCGCGCTGACCGCGCTGCCGTTCCACCTGCTGGTGACCGAACGGCCGCAAGCCGCGATCCCCGACACGCTCGACGGCTATCGGCGTGCGGCCTGGCTGCTGCGGCGACACGCCGTGTCGGTGCTGCCGTCGGTGGTCAGCCTGAAATCGCTGCGCGCCTTTGTCCGCAAGGAGCAGAGCGTCAAGCCGATGACCGGCTTCGGCGATCCCGTGTTCAATCCGGCGCTGGAAGCGCCCGCCGAGCGACGCGGTACCGGCGGCAAGGTTGCGGCGCGCAGCATCGCGACGTCGGCCTATAGCGAGTTCTGGCGTGGTGCGGGCGTCGATCGGGCGCGGCTGGCGCAGGCATTGCCGCAGCTTCCCGATACCGCCGACGAGTTGAACGCCGTCGCCCGCGATGTCGGCGCAGCCTATGCCGACATCCATCTCGGCCGCGATGCCAGCGAAACGACGCTCAAGCGTGCGCCGCTCGCTCAATACGGCATCGTCTATTTCGCCACCCACGGCCTCGTCGCCGGCGACATCAAGGGCGTCGGCGAGCCTTCGCTGGCGCTGTCCATTCCCAGTCAGCCGACCGAACTGGACGATGGTCTTCTGACGGCGAGCGAAGTCGCCCAGCTCAAGCTCAATGCGGATTGGGTCGTGCTCTCGGCGTGCAACACCATTGCCGGCGACAAGCCCGGCGCGGAAGCCTTGTCCGGATTGGCACGCGCGTTCTTCTACGCGGGCGCTCGCGCCCTCCTGGTTTCGCACTGGGCGGTCGATTCGGCCGCCGCCACCCGCTTGACCACGTCGACATTCGAACTGCTCAGGAACGAACCAGCGCTCGGTCGCGCCGAGGCCTTGCGCCGCGCGATGTTAACTTATGTTGACGACACCTCGTCCCCACGCAACGCGTATCCGGCGATGTGGGCGCCGTTTGCACTCATCGGAGAAGGTTTCCAGCGGTAATCCGGCTTGCATTGTGCATCGCAGCAGGACAAGTGAATCGCTTTGGTTGCGCGATCATGGCGACTTCATTGCGGTTCTGCGGTGCAAGGAGTCCGCGACGTTTGGCGCGGTCCTCGAATAAACCAAATCCAGCGGGATCAGCTTGGCAACGCCAGCGTTCATCAGTATTACGTCGTCCCAACCGAGGCCGGACGGCCCATTGTTCACGGTGACTGCGACGGCGCCAGAAACTGGTCGTGTTGAGTGTCGCGGGTTCTAGGAGGATTTTTCGTGAAAGAGACGGGCGTGCGCAACGGTGCCTTCGGCGCCGACAAATTCGGCTTAAAGAATCTCAAGCAGGTTCACTGGAACCTCGGCGCGCCACAGCTCTATCAGTACGCGCTCTCCGCGGGCGAGGCGGTGCTGTCCGCCGACGGCGCGCTCTGCGCCGATACCGGTGAGTTCACCGGCCGCAGCCCCAAGGACAAGTTCACGGTGCGTGACGCCACCACCGACAAGAAGATGTGGTGGGCGGGCAATCAGTCGATCACCGCCGAGCAGTTCGAGACGCTGTATCAGGATTTCCTGAAGCACGCCGAGGGCAAGAGCCTGTTCGCGCAGGATCTCTATGGCGGCGCCGATCCGGCCTACCGGATCAAGACCCGGGTCTTCACCGAGCTCGCCTGGCACTCGCTGTTCATCCGAACGCTGCTGATCCGCCCCGAGGCGATCGAGCTGTCGACCTTCACGCCCGAACTCACCATCATCGACATGCCGAGCTTCCGCGCCGATCCGAAGCGCCACGGCTGCAAGTCGGAGAACGTCGTCGCGATCGATTTCGCCCGCAAGATCGTTCTGATCGGCGGCTCCTACTATGCCGGCGAGATGAAGAAGTCGGTGTTCACCACGCTGAACTACTATCTGCCGGAGCGCGGCGTGATGCCGATGCACTGCTCGGCCAATGTCGGTGCGGCCGGCGACACCGCGATCTTCTTCGGCCTGTCGGGCACCGGCAAGACGACGCTGTCGGCCGACCCGAACCGCACGCTGATCGGTGACGACGAGCATGGCTGGGGTCCGAACGGCGTGTTCAACTTCGAAGGCGGCTGCTACGCCAAGTGCATCAAGCTGTCGAAGGACGCCGAACCCGAGATCTACGCCGCCTCGACCCGCTTCGGCGCGGTGCTCGAAAACTGCGTCCTCGACGAGGACACTCGCGTGGTGGATTTCGACGACGGCTCCAAGACCGAGAACACGCGTTCGGCCTACCCGCTCGACTTCATCCCGAATGCCTCGCGCACCGGCCGCGCGCCGCAGCCGAAGAACGTGGTGATGCTCGCAGCAGACGCCTTCGGCGTGCTGCCGCCGATCGCCAAGCTCTCGCCGGCGCAGGCGATGTATCACTTCCTGTCCGGCTACACCGCCAAGGTCGCAGGCACCGAGCGCGGCTTGGGCTCCGAGCCGCAGCCGGAATTCTCGACCTGTTTCGGCTCGCCCTTCCTGCCGCTCGATCCGAGCGTCTACGGCAACATGCTGCGTGACCTGATCGCCCAGCACAATGTCGATTGCTGGCTGGTCAATACCGGCTGGACCGGCGGCAAGTACGGCACAGGCTCGCGCATGCCGATCAAGGTGACGCGCGCGCTGCTCACCGCCGCGCTCGACGGTTCGCTCCGCAACGTCGAATTCCGCACCGACAAATATTTCGGTTTCGCGGTGCCGACCGCCCTGCCGGGCGTGCCGGCCGAGATCCTCAACCCGGTCAACACCTGGAAGGACAAGGACGAGTTCGACAAGACGGCACGCGCGCTGGTCGGCATGTTCCAGAAGAACTTCGCCAAGTTCGAGGCCCAGGTCGACGCCGAAGTCCGGGCCGCCGCACCGGACGTGAAGCTCGCCGCGGAGTAGTCTCCACTCTGATCGAAATGAGAAAGGGCGGCTGCAGGGCTGCCCTTTTTGTTTGCGTGCAAGCGCGCACCACACACCCTCAGTGTCGTCCCGGCGAAGGCCGGGACCCATACCGCGTGATTCATCGAGGGAGTGCGGTGCAAGTACCAGCGAAGATGGTCACGCCGAATCTTCGCCAAACCACTCCCTGTGGTTATGGGTCCCGGCCTTCGCCGGGACGACGAATCACGCCTTGAAATACGCGATCTGTGTCGTGGTCGCGAGCAGCCTTCCATTCGGCGACCACAGCTCGGCATTCTGGTCGGCGTAGCTCTTGTGCATGATCTTCGAATCCGCCGTCGCCAGCACGCGGGTGATGTCCTCGGCGGCGAGCGCATCGCTGTCGGTGTGGAAATAGGTCGTCAGCGACACCGTGCCGAACGGCACCAGTTCGCGGCGCGCGTGGAAGATGCGGCCGAAGAAGGCGTCCGACATCGACATCAGCGACAGCATGTCGAGCTTGCGCGGTGTGCGGTCGCTGATCCAGATCTTCGAAAAGGTGCTGGCGGGTTCGGCCTGCGGCGGGCCGATGCGCATCTCGCCCTCGACGAAGCGGAACTCGTATTGATTGGCCCAGGACGCCTTGATCTTCGGGAACGGAAGCGTCTCCTCGAACGGCTTCGTCTCGGGATATTTCGCCACACGGTGCTCCCAGGACGGCCGGCGCTCGGCGAACACCGCGGTGGCGAGCGTCGCGACGTCGCCGCCGCCCTGGCTGAGCTCGACGCTCCAATGCTGGCTGGAGCGGTTCGCCTTCACCAGCCGCACGTCGAGATCGAACGGGCCCCTGGCGATCGGGGCGCAGTAATTGACGGTCAGCGCCAGCGGATCGCCGGCGGCTTGCGGATGCTCGATCAGCGCGCGCAGGATGGTCGCGGCGGTGACTCCGCCGAACGGGCCGACGAAGGCCCAGTAGTCGTCGCTGGTGTGCCCCTGCCAGCTGGAATCGCCGGCGCTGATGCGGGTGGCGTCGTCGAACGGATGCGGGAGCTTGGCGTGCATCGTGTTTCCTTGATCCCTCTCTGATCGTCATTGCGAGCGCAGCGACGCAATCCCGACCGTCTCCCGGGAAAGATTCTGGATTGCTTCGCTGCGCTCGGAATGACGGCGGTTGAGGTTGCGGCGTCACGTCGTCGAAGCCGCTTTCGAGATGACGACGATCATATCATCATCCCTGGCAAAGGGAGCAATAACCTCGCGCGTCAAGCCGCTTCCACGCCGCGGAAAAATCAGCCCGTGGCGTCGCGCAGATTGGGCAGCAGCGGCTTGGCCGGATTGACCGGCACGTCCCAGATCTCCTCGGCGTACTCGCGAATGGTGCGGTCGGAGGAGAACCAGGCCATGCGCGCGACGTTGAGAATGGAGGCGCGGGTCCAGGCCGGCGTCACCAGCCACCGCGCATCGACCGCGCGCTGCGCCTCGTAATAGGAATCGAAGTCGGCGCTGACCATGTAATGGTCGAGATAGCGCAGCGCGTGCGCGATGGATTCGAAGCGGCCGGGGTCGCCGGGCGAGAATTCGCCGGCGCCGATCGCGTTGATCGCCCGCGAGAGCTTCGGAGAATTACGGATCACGTCGGAGGCATCCAGCCCCTGCTTGCGGCGGATCATCACGTCGCCGGCCTCCATGCCGAAGATCGCGATGTTCTCCGCGCCGACATGGTCGCGGATCTCGATATTGGCGCCATCGAGCGTGCCGATCGTGATGGCGCCGTTCAGCGCCAGCTTCATGTTGCCGGTGCCGGAGGCTTCCATGCCGGCGGTCGAAATCTGCTCGGACAGGTCGGCCGCGGGAATGATCACCTCCGCGAGGCTGACATTGTAGTCCGGCAGGAACACGACCTTCAGCCTGCCGCCGATCGCGGGATCGTTGTTGACGATTTCGGCGACGTCGTTGATCAGCTTGATGATCAGCTTGGCGTAGCGGTAGCTCGCCGCGGCCTTGCCGGCGAAGATCTTCACGCGCGGCACCCAGTTGCCGTTCGGGTCGTCCTTGATCGCCTGGTAGAGCGCGACCGTCTCGATGATGTTGAGCAGCTGGCGCTTGTATTCGTGGATGCGCTTGATCTGCACGTCGAACAGCGCGGTCGGATCCACCTTGATACCGAGCCGTTCGCCGATCAGGCGCGCCAGCGCGGTCTTGTTGTGCAGCTTGACGGTGCGGAAGCGCTTCTGGAATTCGACGTCGCTGGCGTGCGCCTCGATCAGCGAGAGCTGGGTCGGATCGTCGAGCACGGCGTCGCCGCAGCCCTCGCGCAACAGGTCGGTGAGCTTCGGGTTCGCCAGCATCAGCCAGCGGCGAAAGGTGATGCCGTTGGTCTTGTTGGTGATGCGCCCGGGATAGAGATGGTTGAGGTCGTGGAACACGGTCTCGCGCATCAGGTCCGAATGCATCGCCGAGACGCCGTTGATGCGATGCGAGCCGACGAAGGCGAGCTGGCCCATGCGCACGCGCCGGCCGCTCTTCTCGTCGATCAGCGAGACCGAGGCGCGGAAGTCGATGTCGCCGGGGCAACGGGCCTCGGCCAGCGCCAGATGCTGCACGTTGATCCGGTAGATGATCTCGAGATGCCGCGGCAGCAGCCGCTCGAACAGTTCGACCGGCCAGGTCTCGAGCGCCTCGGGCAGCAGCGTGTGATTGGTGTAGGACAGCGTCGCGACGGTGATCTTCCAGGCCTCGTCCCAGCGGAAATTGTGCAGGTCGACGAGGATGCGCATCAGTTCGGTGACGGCGAGGCTCGGATGGGTGTCGTTCAGCTGCACCGCGACCTTCGACGACAGATTGCGCAGCTGGCCGTCGGACGACAGGTGGCGCTTCACCAGATCCTGCAGCGAGGCAGAGACGAAGAAATACTCTTGGCGCAGGCGCAGTTCGCGGCCCGCCGGGCTCTCGTCGTTCGGATAGAGGAACTTGCAGATCGCTTCCGCGCGCGCCTGTTCGGCGCTGGCGCTGACATAGTCGCCGCGGTTGAAGGCATCGAGCTTGAGCGGATCGGGCGAGCGCGCCGACCACAACCTGAGCGCATTGACGTGCTGGCCGCGCCAGCCGACGATCGGCGTGTCATAGGCGATCGCCTGCACGGTCTCGGCGGGATGCCAGATCGCGCGGTCGCGGCCCTTGTCGTCGACATGCTCGACGCCGCCGCCGAAATTGATGTCATAGATGACTTCCGGCCGCTGCAATTCCCAGGGATTGCCGAAGCCGAGCCATTCGTCCGGATATTCCTGCTGCCAGCCCTGATTGATGATCTGGCGGAACAGGCCGTAATCGTAGCGGATGCCGTAGCCGATGGCGGGGATCGACAGCGTGGCCATGCTCTCCATGAAGCAGGCCGCGAGCCGGCCGAGGCCGCCATTGCCGAGCGCCGCATCCGGTTCGCATTTGCGCAATTCGGACAGCGAGACGCCGAGGTCGCCGAGCGCGACCTCGAAGATCTTGAGCAGCCCCATGTTGTTGAGCGCGTCGGTGAAGAGGCGGCCGATCAGGAATTCGAGCGATAGATAGTAGACCCGCTTGCGCCCGGCGTCGTAGCTGCGCTTCTCGGCGGAGAGCCAGCGATGCACGATGCGGTCGCGCAGCGCGAGCGCCGCGGCCTGGTACCAGTCGTGTTTGGTCGCCATGCCCGCATCCTTGCCGATGGCAAGGCGCAGCTTCGCCAGGATCGCGCCCTTGATCTCGGAGAGCGCCAGTTCGTCGATCGGCTGGCCGGGCGCGGGGAAATTTGGCTGGAACGATGAATCTTGCAAGGCCGTCACTTCCTGGTCGCGAGAACACAAATCACTCTACGCATCTTGCCCCCGCCCCGAAACCTTCCCTGGCGCGGCCATGCACTGCGCTGGCATAAAATTATGCAAGGAATGGGCCGATTTTGGAACCCGGTGCCGCACGGGGAGGGGAGGATTTCGGTGGGAGAAACGCGGGCGGAGGCGCGAGGAACCGCGTATCACTGCAGCAAGACGATGCTCTGAGAAGAAGCCGAGATTTTCAATCTTCGAGGCGAACAGTTACCGCCATGTCGTCCCGGCGAAGGCCGGGACCCATACTCCCGGTGGTCAGATCAGATGAGAGAGGTCACGCCAATCGGGATTCTCCTGCTCGATCAACCGGATTTTCCAATCGCGCCGCCATTCTTTCAGTGCCTTCTCGCGCGCGATCGCTTCCGCTGGCGAATCGTAGGTTTCGACGTAGACAAGTTTGGTCACGCCGTACTTGGCGACGAACTTCGAACCACGGCCAGAACGGTGCAACGAGAGCCGGCTGCTGAGGTCGCGGCAGATGCCGATGTACAGCGTGCCGTAGCGTCGGCTGGCGAGAATGTAGACGTAATACGCAGCCTTGGTGTCCATGACTTGGCGGCCATGACTTGGCGTCCATGACTTGGCGTCCTGCCGTCCAGAACCTTGACAGTCGTGGTTATGGGTCCCGGCCTTCGCCGGGACGACCAGTAACACCATCGGAACAAATTAAGAACACTTTAGCAAGTATCTGATATATCATTATGATTCGGCGCGTTGTCGCCACAATATCTAGGGTCAGCCAGACATCGCGAGGACTACATGTCCACCATTGCCTTCGATCAATTCGCTCTCACCCGGATCGCCGACTTCGCGCGCTCGCTGTCGCGGCTGCATCAGGCGGCGCGGCGACATGCCGTCGATGACGACCAGTTCGACCGTGAGTTCAATGCGGTGTGCCAGTCGATCTGGGGCTACACGATCGACGACATCAGCGACGATCTGTTCTCCGGGGAGGACCACCAGTTCCTCGACACGCTCGACGAAGCGCAGGCGCGCATCTTCGCGGCCGAGCAGGGCTACGACCTCGTCGACGAGCACGGCATGCCGACCGATTGGTGGGGCTTCTGCTGGATGATCCTGGCCGAGAAGCGCGGCCTGCTGACGCCGGAGAATCGCGCCGCCGCGCGGGCGGCGATCGAGGAGAAATATCTGGCGGCGCCGAACGTGATCGGCGTGATCATCGGGCGGTGACCCGATTCCGTCGTCATTGCGAGCGAAGCAAAGCAAGCCAGCCCCTCTCCGCGGGGGATCTGGATTGCTTCGTCGCTGCGCTCCTCGCAATGACAGGCCTGAGAGCGTTCGGCTAATCCAGCCCCGCCCGCTTCGCCGACTTCGCAGGCGACTTCGGCACCGTCACGTCGGGCAGCGTGCCGCGCACGATCTCCGGCGTTTCCGCCGACACCGTCTCGGCGCGCACCGGCGCGACCTTCATTTCGCCGAGCCGCGCGCGGACCTGCGCGGTGAGGCCGGGATAGGAGGCGACCGGGGTGAACTCCGCGGTCTGGTCATTGCCGAGGCGGATGCCGGTATAGGCGACGAGGCCATCGGTGGTGGCGATGACGTCGCCCGCCTTCAGCGAACTGTCGAGCGCAAGATCGATCGGTGCGAGGCCGACCGGCTCGCGGCCGTTGCAGGTGCAATCCGCGCGCAGCGCCTTGCGGTAGGCGAAGGCGTTTTCGCTGTCGGCATAGCGCTCGCCGTTCTGCGCGGTGGCGCCGTCGATCGACGAACCGAAATAGACCTTGGTCGCGCTGGCAGGACAGAAGGCCTGACACATCTGCACGGGGGAGGCGAGACCGCGCATCAGCGGAAAATACTTGCCGTCGCAGCTGCGCACGCAGTAGGCCGGGCCGGAGCCGCCGCCCGCGGCGGTGCGCGTCGGCGGAACGTATGGCGACGAACCGGGTGCATTCTGCTGGCCGCTGAAGGGATCGGCGTAGGAGCTCGCCTGCGGCACCTCGCGCTGCGGACGCTGTTGCGCCGCGCCGCCGAAGAAGAAATCGAACAGGCCTTCCGCTGAGACCGGAGCCGGCGCCACGAGCAGTGGGCTGGCGATGATGGCGGCCTTGAGCATCGCGCGACGCCGCCGGCGCGCATGGGACACGACTGTACGCAACGCTCACTCCACCGACGCTACTGAACCGGCCGGGACCCGCGGAGGTCTCAGCACATGATTCACCATACCGCGGGATGGTAAATGAGCGGTTGAGGGAGGCCGACCTGCGTCAGGTCATGGCGTGACTGCGGCGCTTCCGGCGCCTCACGCCTTCAGGAATTCCGAGGCCTTGTAGAGCGAGCGGAACGGCAGGCCGGCGGCGCCGAACGTGTCGGTGGCGCCTTCCTCGCGGTCGACCATGGTCAGCACCAGCACCACATGGGCGCCGGTCTCGCGCACCGATTCCACCGCCTTCATCGCCGAGCCGCCGGTGGTGGTGACGTCCTCGACGATCACCACGCGCTTGCCTTCCAGCGTCTCGCCCTTTGGCAGGCCTTCGATCGCAAGCCTCGCGCCATGCTCCTTCGGCTTCTTGCGGACGAAGAAGGCCGCGATCGGATGGCCCTTGATCCAGGAGATCTGCGCCAGCGCGCCGGCCAGCGGCACGGCGCCCATCTCGAGCCCGCCGATGAAATCGAGCTTGTCGTCCTTCAGCGCCTCGTAGGTGAGCTCTGCCAGCAGGGTCGCGCCCTCCGGGTCGAGCATGGTCGGCTTGAGGTTGAAGTAGAAATCGCTCTTGCGGCCCGACGCGAGCGTCACCTCGCCGCGGCCGAAGGAACGGCGGCGGATGATCTCGAACAGTCGGGCGCGGGAGGCTGATTTCGACACGGCGGTCCCTCGAACAGCGTTTTTGTGGGGGCGGAATCTATCCGCGGCGCCCCCGACATTCCAGAGCGGGCCTCGCTCGTCAACAGGCATCGGCCGGGTGGATCGTACATCCCCGGCAGCCGGTTGTGGAGCTGCGACCTTCTGGAGTAGGTGGAGGGCCGCCTATTCGGGGAAGGAACGCGACAATGACCATCGAGCTGCACACCTGGAACACGCCGAACGGCCGCAAGATCTCGGTCGCGCTGGAGGAAATGGGACTGCCCTACAAGGTGATCCCGGTGAACATCACCAAGGGCGAGCAGATGGCCCCCGCCTTCCTCAAGCTCTCCCCGAACAACAAGATTCCGGCGATCCTCGACCCCGACGGGCCCGACGGCAAGCCGGTCAGCGTGTTCGAATCCGGCGCGATCCTGCTGTATCTCGGCGAGAAGATCGGCAAATTCCTGCCCAAATCGCTCGCGGAGCGCGTGCCGGTCTATGAATGGCTGATGTGGCAGATGGGCGGGTTCGGCCCGATGCCGGGCCAGGTGCACCATTTCATCGCGCTGGAGAACGAGCAGGACCGCGCCTATGGCCTGAAGCGCTACATGGCCGAGACCCGCCGGCTCTACGGCGTGCTGGACCAGCGGCTGGCGACCCAGGAGTTCGTCGCCGGCGAGCTCTCGATCGCCGATTTCGCCATCCTGGGCTGGGCCTGGCGCCACCCCCGGCACAAGGTCGATCTGGCCGACTTCCCCAACGTCAAGCGCTGGTACGAGGCCCTGATGGCGCGTCCGGCGGTGAAGCGTGGCATGGAGGCGAAGCTGGATTGAGTGGATGCCGTCGTCGCCCGGCTTGACCGGGCGACCCTGTAGTCCAGAGACCGCAGCGCTTGAGCCGAGAGGTCTCGGCGTTCTGGATGCCCCGGTCGATCCGGGGCATGACAGCGTCGCCTCAAACCTTCCGTGCCTCCACCGCCATCCGCACCGCAAGCCCGGCCAGCACGGTTCCCATCAGCCAGCGCTGCAGCAGCAGCCAGCCGGGCCGCTGCGCGAGAAACAGCGCGATCGCGCCTGCGCCGAGCGCGATCACGGCATTGACGCTGACGCTGATGGCGATCTGGATCGTGCCGAGCACGAGGGATTGCGCCAGCACGCTGCCGGCCTGGGGATCGATGAACTGCGGCAGCAGCGCGAGATAGAGCATCGCGATCTTCGGGTTGAGCAGGTTGGTGACGAGGCCCATCGCGAACAATTTGCGCGGGCTGTCGATCGCGAGCTGCCTGACCTGGAACGGCGAGCGCCCGCCCGGCCTTAACGCCTGCCAAGCAAGCCACAGAAGATAGCCGGCGCCCGCAAAGCGTAGCGCGTCATAGGCGAAGGGGATCGCCAGCAGCAATGCCGTGATGCCGAACGCCGCGCACAGCATGTAGACCACGAAGCCCAGCGCGACTCCGCCGAGCGAGATGAGGCCCGCCGTGGGCCCCTGCGTGATCGAGCGCGAGATCAGGTAGATCATGTTCGGCCCCGGCGTCAGCACCAGGCCAAGCGAGACGAGGGCGAAGCCGAGCAGGGCGGAGGTGTGGGGCATGGCTGAACCGGCGCGAGACGGCACGGTTCTAAAATGCGCGGGATCGCGTCGCCATCGCGCAATTGCACGGAGGACAATTCGAAATAGTCCGGCGAATGCGCTGCGCTCCCTCGCCCCGCTCTGAACTCTTGCGGGGAGAGGGGCGGGGTGAGGGGCCTCTCTCCCCGGGAGAGATCGGCGTGAGACCTGTACCCCCTCACCCGGAATCCGCGCTTTCACCGCGAATTCCGACCTCTCCCCGCAAGCGGGGCGAGGTGAGGAATCAATGCGCCTCGTCCCAGTTGTTTGCCGCGCGGGCATCGACCTGCAGAGGCACCGACAGCAGAACGGCGGGGAACGGGGCGTCCTGCATCACGTGCTGGACGACCGGAAGCGTGGCCTCGACCTCGTCGTCGGGCACCTCGAAGATCAGTTCGTCATGCACCTGCAGCAGCATCTGCGCCGATAGCTTCCTGGCCGCCAGCGCATCCTCCACCCGAATCATTGCGCGCCGGATGATGTCGGCGGCCGTGCCCTGCAGCCGGGCATTGATCGCTGCGCGTTCGTTGAACGCCCGCACCGATGCGTTGGACGCCTTGATGTCGGGATAGTGCATCTTCCGGCCAAACAGCGTGGTGACGTAGCCGTGTTGCCGGCAGAAATCGCGCGTCTCGTCCATGTAGGCGCGGATGCCGGGGAAGCGCTCGAAATACTTCTTGATGTAGGCGGACGCCTCTTCGCGCGCGATGCCGAGCTGGTTGGCGAGGCCGAAGGCCGAGATGCCGTAGATGATGCCGAAATTGATCGCCTTGGCGCGGCGGCGCACCTCGCTCGGCATGCCCTCGATCGGCACGCCGAACATCTCGGAGGCCGTCA
This sequence comes from uncultured Bradyrhizobium sp., assembly GCA_964423245.1. GTDB lineage: Bacteria > Pseudomonadota > Alphaproteobacteria > Rhizobiales > Xanthobacteraceae > Bradyrhizobium. The sequence continues at coordinate 95,148 of CAYREH010000007.1, forward strand.
TCGCGTGAATGTCGAGGCCGTCGCGGAACGCCTGCTTCAGCACCGGGATGTCGGCGATCTCCGCCAGCAAGCGGAGTTCGATCTGGGAATAATCCGCCGAGACAAGCTTGTGACCGGGCGTGGCGATGAAAGCGCGGCGGATCTTCCGGCCGTCCTCGGTACGAACCGGGATGTTCTGCAGGTTCGGCTCGTTCGACGACAGCCGGCCGGTCGTTGTCGCGGCCAGCGCGTAGGTGGTGTGCACGCGATGGGTCTGCGGATTGACATAGGTCGGCAGCGCGTCGGTGTAGGTCGATTTCAGTTTCGAGACCTGCCGCCACTCCAGGATCTTCCTCGGGAAATCGTAGCCCTGCTCGGCGAGATCGTCGAGCACCTGTGCGGTTGTCGACCACGCGCCGGTCTTGGTCTTGGTGCCGCCGGGCAATCCCATCTTGCCGAACAGGATGTCGCCGATCTGCTTGGGGCTGCCGACATTGACTGGCTCGCCCGCGATCTCCTGAATCTCGGCCTCGACGCGCGCTGCGGTCTGGGCGAAGTCGCCCGATAGCCGCGACAGAACCTGGCGGTCGATCGAGATGCCGCGCCGCTCCATGCGCGCGAGCACGGAGACGAGCGGACGCTCGAGGGTCTCGTAAACGGCGGTCATGTGCTCGGCGACGAGCCGCGGCTTCAAGACGCGCCAGACCCGCAGCGCCATGTCGGCGCCCTCGGCCGCCAGCGCCGTCGCCTTGTCGATCGGCACCTGGTCGAAGCTGATCTTCCCCTTGCCGCTGCCGAGCAGCTCGCTCTCCTTCATCATGGCGTGGCCGAACCAGCGCTCCGCCAGCGCTTCCAGCCCGTGCGAGCCGCGGCCGGCGTCGAGCACGTAGGAGATCAGCTGCGCATCGTCGGTGTTGCGCAGCGTGATGCCGTGCTGCGCCAGCATGACGGCGGTGAACTTGATGTCGAAACCGATCTTGAGGATGCCCGGCGATTCCAGCACGCCGCGCAGCGCCTCGATCGCATCGGCATGCTTGACCTGGTCGGGCGCGAGGCCCGCGTCGAACAGGCCGGCGCCGCCGCCGGATTGCTTGTGCGCCAGCGGCACATAACAGGCCTCGTTCGGCGCCAGCGCCAGCGCGAGGCCGCAGAGATCGGCCTGCATCGGGTCGATCGAATTCGCACGCGTCTCGATCGTGACCTGGCCGGCCTCGTGGATCCGCGCGATGAAGGCATCGAGCTCCTTCGCCGTCCTGATCGTCTGGTATTTGCCGCGATCGACCGGGAGCTTGCGCAGGGCCTCCTCGCGGGCCGCTGCCAGCGAGATCGGTGTGCCTTTCAGGCTCGCCGCCTTGTCGGCCTTGTCGCCGCCCGTCGCGGACACGGCGGACGCAAAGAGATCGCCCGAGCCTTCCGACGATCGCGCTGCCGTGGTGCCTTCGGCAGCCCGGGCCGCGCTGCTGTTGCTCGCATCGGCGTCGACATTGGCAGGGTCGATCTGCGCATAGTCGGCGACGCGCCGCGTCAGCGTGGAAAACTCCATCGCCTTGAGGAAGGCGATCAGCTTGCGTGCGTCCGGTTCGTGCACCGCGAGGTCGTCGAGCGGCACGTCGAGATCGACCTTGTCGTCGAGCAGAACCAGCTTGCGCGAGATCCGGGCCTTCTCGGCATTCTCGATCAGCGCCTCGCGCCGCTTCGGCTGCTTGATCTCGCTGGCACGGAACAGCAGCTGCTCGAGATCGCCATATTCGGTGATCAGCTGCGCCGCGGTCTTGATGCCGATGCCGGGGACGCCGGGGACGTTGTCGGTGGAGTCGCCGGCCAGAGCCTGGACCTCCACCACCTTTTCCGGTGGCACGCCGAACTTCTCGATCACCTCGGCGACGCCGATGCGGCGGTCCTTCATGGTGTCGTACATCGTGATCCTGTCGTCGACGAGCTGCATCAGATCCTTGTCGGAGGACACGATCGTCGCGGTGGCGCCGCGCGCGGCGGCCTGCCGCGCATAGGTCGCGATCAGGTCGTCCGCCTCGAAGCCGCCCTGTTCCAGGCAAGGCAGGTCGAAGGCGCGCACCGCCTCCCGGATCAGCGAAAATTGCGGGATCAGATCGTCCGGTGCCGGCGGCCGGTGCGCCTTGTATTCGGGATAGATCTTGTTGCGGAACGTCACCTCGGACTTGTCGAACACGATCGCCAGATGCGTCGGCCGGTTGTCCGGCGGCATGTCGCGCAAAAGCTTCCACAGCATGTTGCAGAAGCCGAGCACCGCGTTGACCTGCAAGCCGTCCGACTTGCGGTTCAGCGGCGGCAGCGCGTGATAGGCGCGGAAAATGTAGGAGGAACCGTCGACCAGGAAGACGTGATCGCCCTTGCCGGCGGGCTTGGCCGCGACCGGTTTGGCAGCCGCGGTCGCGGCATCAGGCGTGGAATCGGCTTTGGCGGCGGTCTTCGGAGATGTCTTGGACATGACCGCAATGTATGAATTCTTGCCGGCGTTTGACAGCCTCGGGAGGGGATTTTTAGCCTGCTGTCGCAGCTATCCCCACTGTCATTCGCCGCGAAGGCGGGGAATCCGGTACGCCGCGGCCCATCGATCAACAATGATCGTCTCTGGAATACTGGGTCGCCCGGTCGAGCGGGCGACGACACCGAGGATGGCTCTACTCCGCCGCCTGCAATACCGGCCCGGCCTTCTTCGGCGCGATCCAGAACGCCGCGGGCCGCTCGAACAGGAGCCGCGCATTGAACCGCAGCGCGACCCGCCAGATCGCGAGCGCACCGATCACGCCGGCGATCGTGACGATCAGCGACACGACGCCGATGTCCGGGATGATGCCGGTGCGCAGCAGCAGCGTGCGGGTCGCGGCCATCGGCAGGAAGAAGGCCAGATAGATCACGATCGAATGCTCGCCGCAGAAGCGCAAGCCATTCAGCCATTGCGCGCGCGCCAGCAGCGTGCCCATCGTGATGATGGCGCCGGCGCCGGCGAAGCCGAGCAGGAGTGAGATGATCCTCCACTCGCTGGCGCCGGCCACGACGAGACCGGCATTGACCAGCATCCAGGTCGCGAGCGCCGCCAGCGCCAGCGCAGGGCGGCCGCGCGCGCGATCCGACAGCGCGAACACGTAGGGCGCGAACAGATAGCCTGAGTAGAAATAGACGAAGCGCGCGCAGAACTCGTCGATCACGGTCCAGCCGGTCGAGATGCGTGCCGTCTCCAGCGCGGCCGCGACGATCCAGATCGCGGCCGGCGGGATTCGCCGTGTCAGTTTTGTGACGACGAAGAAGATCGGCAGCAGATAGATGAACCACAGCGTGCCGAACGGTTCGATGAAGGATTCCAGGTACAGCAGTCCGACCTCGCGCCATCCCGTTTCCGCCGCGAAGGCGGGGGCCTTGAAGGCGAACTGGATTGTCACCCAGACGACATAGAAATAGGCGAAATGCACCACCTTGCGGTCGAGATAGGTGCGCCAGTCGCGGTCGATCACGAGCGGCAGGAACAGGCCGGAGATCAGGAAGAAATCGGGCATCCGGAACGGCTTTGCGAAGGCGACCAGCACATGCATGAACCCGGTCTCGCCTGCGGCAAGTTCGGTCCCCAGCACCGAATGCATCATCACGACCATGATGATGCAGATGCCCTTGGCATAATCGACCCAGTCGATTCGCGCTGCGGCGGATGGCGCTTCGGAGAACTCGCCGCTCGCGGAAGATGTGCCTGATCGTGCCATAGTGTCTCTTTTCGGGGCGCGTCTCGCGCGCCCTGCACGGAGTTGAGGCAGTTTGGAGCCTTGCGGTTTCGGACTTCTTTACCGGTTCAATTCGCGTGCCGGATTTTGCCTGCGGACTGTTCCTTCAGGCACGAAAAATGCTAAACCGCCCCGCGTTGGGGTTTCGTTAACCAAGCCAGACAGGGTTTTTCATGCGAATCGCGATGATCGGCACGGGCTATGTGGGACTGGTGTCCGGCGCCTGCTTTGCGGATTTCGGTCACGACGTCACCTGCGTCGACAAGGACGAGAGGAAGATCGCGGCGCTGCATCGCGGCGAGATTCCGATCTACGAGCCCGGTCTAGACGAACTGGTCGCCACCAACGTCAAGGCCAAGCGACTCGACTTCACCACCGATCTCTCGAAGCCCGTGGCCGAGGCCGACGCGGTGTTCATCGCGGTCGGCACGCCCTCTCGCCGCGGCGACGGCCATGCCGATCTCTCCTATGTCTACGCGGCCGCTAAGGAGATCGCGCACGCGCTTTCCGGCTTCACCGTCGTGGTGACGAAGTCGACCGTTCCCGTCGGCACCGGCGACGAGGTCGAGCGCATCATTCGCGAGGCCAATCCGAAGGCCGACGTCGTCGTCGCCTCCAATCCCGAATTCCTGCGCGAGGGCGCCGCGATCCGCGACTTCAAGTTCCCCGACCGCATCGTGGTCGGCACCTCCGACGAGCGCGGCCGCAAGGTGATGGGCGACATCTATCGCCCGCTGTCCTTGAACCAGGCGCCGCTGATGTTCACGGAGCGCCGCACCGCCGAGATGATCAAATACGCGGCGAATGCGTTCCTCGCCACCAAGATCACCTTCATCAACGAAATCGCGGACCTGTCCGAGAAGGTCGGCGCCAACGTGCAGGAAGTGGCGCGCGGCATCGGCCTCGACAACCGCATCGGCACCAAGTTCCTGCATGCCGGCCCGGGCTTCGGCGGCTCCTGCTTCCCGAAGGACACCAAGGCGCTGATCAAGATCGCGCAGGACTACGACGTCTCCCTGCGCATCGTCGAATCGGTGCTGGCCGTCAACGAGAACCGCAAGCGGGCGATGGCGCGGAAGGTGAGCCAGGCGCTCGGCGGCAGCTTGCGGGGCAAGACCATCGCCGTGCTCGGCCTCACCTTCAAGCCCGACACCGACGACATGCGCGATGCACCGTCGATCCCGCTGGTCACCGGTCTGATCGACATGGGTGCGAAGGTGAAGGCCTTTGATCCGGTCGGCATGGAGCAGGCCAAGGGCGAACTGCCCAGCATCACCTATTGCGAGGACGCCTATGCCTGCGCGCAGGGCGCCGATGCGCTGGTCATCGTCACCGAATGGGTGCAGTTCCGTGCGCTCGACCTCGACCGCCTCAAGGCGGCCATGGCCCAGCCTGTTGTCGTCGACCTGCGCAACATCTACCGTCCCGAAGACATGGCGGCCGCCGGCTTCACCTATGAGAGCGTCGGCCGGCCGCCGGTGCAGGGCTGATCCTCACAAGGGCTGATCCTCGCAACGGCTGATCCTCACATCCTGTTGTCGACCGGAATCCGTCATGGCCGGGCTTGTCCCGGCCATCCACGTCTTGTTCACTGCAAGATGAAAGAACGTGGATGCCCGGCGAGTTCTGTGCGAAGACGCGCTTCGCGCTTTCTTTGCCCGGCCATGACGACCGGATCAGCCTTGCCCCGCAATTTCGACACGCCCCTGCCGATCGACGCCGTGCTCGACGACCTCTCGCGCACGCTGGAGGCGCACAACGCGGCCGTCCTGGTGGCGCCGCCGGGCGCGGGCAAGACCACGCGGGTGCCGCTGGCCCTGCTCGACGCGCCCTGGGCCGCGGGCAAGAAGATCGTCGTGCTGGAGCCGCGCCGTATCGCGGCGCGGGCCAGCGCCGACCGCATGGCCAAATCGCTCGGCGAACGCGCCGGCGAGACGGTCGGCTATCGCGTCCGGTTCGGCTCGAAGATCTCGCGCGCGACGCGCATCGAGGTGGTGACCGAAGGCATCTTCACGCGCCAGATCCTCGATGATCCCGAACTGGCGGGCATCGCCGCGATCCTGTTCGACGAATTCCACGAGCGCTCGCTCGACGCCGATCTCGGCCTCGCGCTGGCGCGCGATGCGCAGACAGGCCTGCGCGAGGATCTCCGCATTCTGGTGATGTCGGCGACGCTCGACGGTGCGCGCGTGGCAAGGCTGCTGGGTGAGGCGCCCGTGGTGGAGAGCGAGGGCCGCGCCTATCCGGTCGAGACGCGCTATCTCGGCCGCAAGGCGGATGCGCCGGTCGAGCGGCAGATGGCCGATGCGATTGCGTCTGCGTTGCGTGCCGAGAGCGGCTCGGTGCTGGCGTTCCTGCCGGGTGCCGCCGAAATCCGCCGCACCCAGAATTTCCTCGCCGAGCGCGTCCACGACGCCTCGGTCGAGATCGTGCCGCTGTTCGGCGCGCTCGATGCCGCCGTGCAGGACCGCGCCATTGCCCCCGCACCCAAGGGTACGCGCAAGGTGGTGCTCGCGACCTCGATCGCGGAGACGTCGCTGACGATCGAGGGGGTTCGCATCGTGGTCGATTCCGGCCTGGCGCGCGTGCCGCGCTACGAGCCCGACATCGGTTTGACTCGGCTCGAGACCGTGCGCGCCGCGCGCGCAGCGGTCGACCAGCGTCGCGGCCGCGCCGGCCGCACCGAGCCGGGTGTCTGCTACCGGCTCTGGGACGAGCCGCAGACGGCGTCGCTTCCGCCCTATACCCAGCCGGAAATCCTCAGTGCCGACCTGTCGTCGCTTGTGCTCGATCTCGCACAATGGGGCGTCGCCGATCCGGCGGCGCTATCTTTCCTCGATCCGCCGCCGCAGCCCGCCTGGAAGGAGGCCAGGAACCTCCTGTCGGAGCTCAACGCGCTCGATGCCGACGGCCGCATCACCGCGGAAGGCAGGAGCCTGCGCGCGCTGGCGCTGCCGCCGCGGCTGGCGCGCATGATCGTGGACTCGCATCGCTCGGGCCAGGGCGAAGCCGCGGCCGAGATCGCGGCCATCATCACCGAACGCGGGCTTGGCGGCGACAGTGTCGACCTCGAGCACCGGCGCGACCAGTTCCGCCGCGATCGCTCGCCGCGCGCCGCCAGTGCGCGCGATCTCGCCAGGCGCTGGGCCTCGCAGGTGGCCGCCACGGAGAAGGCCGGCGCGCGCGACGAACTCTCGACAGGCCTGATGCTCGCCTATGCCTTCCCGGACCGCGTCGCGCGCAACCGCGGCAATGGCAGCTTCGTGCTCGCCAACGGCCGCGGCGCCGCGGTCGATCAGACCTCGTCGCTGGCGCGCGCGCCCTATATCGCGATCGGCGAAATGACGGGAACCGCGGCGAGCGGTCGCGTGCTGCTGGCCGCGCAGATCACCGAGGCCGAGGTCGAAGGGCATTTCGCCGAACATATCGACACGGTGGATGAGATCGTGTTCGATCGTGGCGCCATGGCGCTGCGCGCGCGGCGCAAGCGCACGCTGCATGCGATCACGCTGTCCGAGGCGACGCTCGCCGTCTCGCCATCGGACGAAACGGCCCGCATCCTGGCAGATGGGCTGATCGCTGTCGGGCTCGACCGGCTGCCCTGGTCCAAGGCGGCCAAGCAATGGCGCGATCGCGTGATGTTCCTGCGCAAGGCGGAAGGCGACAGCTGGCCCGACCTGTCGGATGAGGGTCTGGTCGCGCGGCGCGAGGATTGGCTGGTGCCGGCCCTGTACGACAAGATTGCGCTGAAGGACGTCTCGCCCGGGGATCTCTCCGATGCGCTTATGAATCTCTTGCCCTGGGAGATGCGCGCGCGGCTCGAGCGCGAGGCGCCGACCCATTTCGAAGCCCCGACGGGCTCCATGCTGGCGATCGACTACGAGGCCGAGCAGGGGCCGACCATCGCGGTGCGGCTGCAGGAACTGTTCGGCCTCAACACCCATCCCGCGATCGCGGCCGGCAAGGTGCCGCTGGTGCTGGAACTGCTTTCGCCGGCGCAACGCCCGGTGCAGGTGACGCGCGACCTGCCGGGCTTCTGGCGCGGCAGCTATGGCGACGTCCGCACCGACCTGCGCGGCCGCTACCCGCGCCATCCCTGGCCGGACGATCCCGCCAGCGCCGCGCCGACAAGGCGCGCGAAGCCGCGCGGCACGTAAATCCACGGGCCGGTTAACCGTTCGCTCATCCTTTTCGTCAAAATGGCATCGGTCCGGTCGCCGCCTCGCTCGCGGACGGACGTGCCGCATGGTGAAATCGGGCATTCCGGCTCGGAAGTGGTGTGATGCGTAACATTCTGATCTTCGCGGCCGTCATGATCGGGCTCGGCACCTTCATGGCGCAGATGGCGGACAAGATGAGCGCCGCGTCCGCCACGTCGGCGGCGCGTACGACGGTCGCGGTTGCCGCCGCGGAGCCGGCCGGCGGCCGCAGCCTCAACATTCCCCGCGACGGCCGCGGTCATTTCCAGACCGAGGGCCGCATCGACGGCCAGCGCATCGGCTTCATGGTCGACACCGGAGCCTCGGTGGTTGCCCTGAACGAGACCTCGGCGGCGCGCTTCGGTTTGCGCCCGTCGCGCAGCGAATACAACGCCACCGTCAGCACCGCCAATGGCACCATCAAGGCGGCGCGTGCGCGGATCGCCATGCTCGACGTCGGCGGCCTCATCGTGCGCGATGTCGACGCCATGGTGCTGCCGGACGAGGCGCTGTCGGAGAACCTGCTCGGCCTGTCCTTCCTCTCCCGCCTGAAGCGCTTCGCCTACGCCAACGGCCAGATGGTCCTGGAGCAGTAAGACCGGACGAACCGCGCTGGATGCGCTACAGTCTCGTCGTCATCACGACCGCGTCGGGTCACGTTTCCCCGTTACCAAACTGCCGTAATTATCGGCCATAAGCGCTCGTTCCCGCCTTCCGCTGCGGCCCGGCATTCGCTATGGCTGCATCGATCCCGCTTCTTTTCACGAGATTGTCTGCATGTTTCCCAAGCCGAAATCCGTATTGCTGCCAAACACCTATGCGTTCGAATCCGAGCCGATGGTGAAGCCGACCGGCTTTCGAGAATACGATGCCCGCTGGCTGTTCCAGAAGGAGATCAACCTGATGGGGGTGCAGGCGCTCGGCATGGGGCTGGGTGCGCTGATCGCCGAACTCGGCGTCAAGCAGGAGATCGTCACCGGCCACGACTTCCGCGGCTATTCCGCCTCGATCAAATACGCGCTGATTTCCGGCCTGATGGCCGCCGGCTGCAAGGTGCACGACATCGGGCTCGCGGTGACGCCGATGGCCTATTTTGCGCAGTTCGACCTCGACGTGCCCTGCGTCGCGATGGTCACCGCCTCGCACAACGACAACGGCTGGACCGGCGTGAAGATGGGCGCCAACCGCCCGCTGACCTTCGGCCCTGACGAGATGACCCGGCTGAAGGAGATTGTGCTGGGCGCCGAGTTCAGCAACAAGGCCGGCGGCGCCTACCAGTTCCACGAGAATTATCCGGCGCGCTACATCGCCGATCTCACCAACCGTCCGAAGCTGACGCGCAAGCTCAAGGTCGTCGCGGCCTGCGGCAACGGCACCGCGGGTGCGTTCGCGCCGCAGGTGCTGGAGGCGATCGGCTGCGAGGTGATCCCGCTCGATACCGAGCTCGACCATACCTTCCCGAAATACAATCCGAATCCCGAAGACATGGAGATGCTGCACGCGATCCGCGACGCGGTGCTGCATCACAAGGCCGATGTCGGTCTCGGCTTCGACGGCGACGGCGATCGCTGCGGCGTCGTCGACAACACCGGCGAGGAGATCTTCGCCGACAAGGTCGGCGTGATGCTGGCCCGCGACATGTCGGCGATCCACAAGGACGCCCATTTCATCGTCGACGTGAAATCGACCGGCTTGTTCATCACCGATCCGGTGCTGCAGAAGCAGGGCGCCAAAACCGCCTACTGGAAGACCGGCCATTCCTACATGAAGCGCCGCACCAACGAGACCGGCGCGCTCGCCGGCTTCGAGAAATCCGGCCATTTCTTCTTCAACAAGCCCTATGGCCGCGGCTATGACGATGGCCTCGTTTCGGCGCTCGCGATCTGCGACATGCTCGACCGCGCGCCCGGCAAGTCGATGGCCGACCTGAAGAACGCCCTGCCCAAGACCTGGTCGTCGCCGACCATGTCGCCGCATTGCGCCGACGAGGTCAAATACGGCGTCATCGACCAGGTCGTGAAGCACTTCGAGGACCTGCAAGCGAACGGCGCCAGGATCGGTGGCCAGGCGATCCGCGACCTCGTTACCGTCAACGGCGTCCGCGTCACGGTGGAGGACGGCAGCTGGGGCCTGGTGCGCGCCTCCTCCAACAAGCCGGAGCTCGTCGTCGTGGTCGAAAGCCCGGTCTCCGAGCAGCGCATGCACGACATGTTCGAGATGGTGAACAGCGTGCTGCGCACGCATCCCGAAGTCGGCGCCTATAATCAGACGATCTGAGCGCCAGCGCGCGCTCAGCCTTCCGGTGGTCCGAACAGGGCGCGGAGTTTTGCGCTTGCGCCGCGGGCCCTCCGTGCGTCCCCCAGCATCGCGATCCATTCGCCGAGCGCGATCCGGACCGGGTTGAAGGAGGGCGTGCCGCCGACGAGACCGAAACGGAGCGGCTGGTCGGAGGGCCGCTCGGCAAAGGTGCCGAACAGGCGATCGAACACGATCAGGATGCCACCGTAGTTCCTGTCGAGGCACGGCTCGTTGCAGGCATGATGCACGCGATGGTGGCTCGGCGTGTTGAGCACCCATTCGAGCGCGCCGAGTTTCGGCGCAAAGCCGCTGTGGATGAAGAACTGGTAGAACAGGTTGATCCCGAGCATCGCCACGATCGCGAGAGGGTGGAAGCCGAGCATCGCCAGCGGCAGGAAGAAGAGAAAATTACCGGAGATGTTGCCGGTCCAGCCGAGGCGGATCGCCGCCGTCAGGTTCAGCCGCGTCGTCGAGTGATGGACCGCATGCGTCGCCCACATCCATCGAATGCGATGCGAGGCACGATGCTGCCAATAGTAGAGGAATTCACTGCCCAGGAACAATCCGGCGAGCGCGAGCGGGCCGCCTTGCGCGAAGTCGAACAGGCGGTGTTCGTACAGGAAGGCGAACGGAACGGCGAGAATTCCGGCTTCGACCGCGCGCAGCAAATTCTGCCCCAGAGCGACGCCGAAGGAAGCGACGCTTTCCCGCCAGTCATGGGTCTCGCGATGGGCAAGCCGCGCGATGCCGTATTCGAGCAGCATCAGGCCGATCGCGGTTGCCAGGATCACGCGCCTGAGCGTCGGGTCGAGCAGGAGTGACGCATAGCCCATGGTGGCCTCCTATTTGGGTGCGATGCCGGCGCTGGTCGCGCTGTCCCTCAACGCCTGCGCGCGGGGCAGTGTTTGTGCGCAAGGCGACGTGAGTTGGCCGGCATGGGATTGCAGGCAGGCGAGGATGCGACCGCCGCCTGGCGCGACGTCGCTGCAGAGGCGGTCATAATCAGAACGGCAAGCCTGCATGACAGCCCTTGCTTCGCTGCGCATTTGCGGCGTGATCTGGGTTTGCAGCGGGCTCTGGGCGAATGCGGGTGCCGAGGCGGAGATACCGAGCGCGACCGTGATCGCAGCCTGAGGGAATGAAAGGAAGCGGAACGTCGATGGCATGGTGTTGATCCTTCCTGAATTCGGGAGACGGGCCGCCGCCGCTTCGGGCCGACGCGGCGACGGCCCGGCTGCGGCTCAGCGCGAGACGGTTCCGGAGCGGGTGTAGGTGTTGCCGGCCGGACCGGAGCGGGTGACGTTGCGCGTGCAGCTTCCGTTGGCGCAGCCGCCCGACGCGGTGACGTTCGAGGTGCCGCGCGGGCCGGAGCTGGTTGCCGACCGCGTCCAGGCATTGGCGTCCGCAGCGGCCGCTAGCGAAAGGCCGCCGATGACAAAGGAGGTGAGGAAGAACTTTTTCATGATCGTCGTCTCCTGATAGGGCTCCCGTGAGCGGAAGCCATGCAGGGGAAATTGGACAGGCCGCGTCTGCGCCGCATTGCGGGGACGAAACGATTGTTATGGCTTTGTCGGATGCGTGTAACACTATGTAACAACGCCCCTGCTGCCCTTGCGTCGTGCGCATGGTCGGCCAAAATGCGGTGATGAACGCGCATTCGGCCACGATTCTCATGGTGGAGGACGATCCCGAAATCAGCCGTCTCGTCGCCGACTTCATGCGGCGCGAGGGGTTCGAGATCACCTGTGTCGCCGACGGCAAGGCAATGGATTCGATGCTCCAGCGAGTGCGACCCGACCTCGTGATCCTCGACCTGATGTTGCCGGGTGAAGACGGGCTGTCGATCTGCCGTCGGCTGCGGGCCGACGATTCCCTTCCGATCCTGATGCTGACCGCCAAGAGCGACGAGATCGATCGGGTTGTCGGGCTCGAAATGGGCGCCGACGACTATCTGACGAAGCCGTTCGGGCCGCGCGAACTTCTAGCGCGCGTCCGCGCCATCCTGCGCCGTGCCAGCGGGACGCAGGCGAGGCCGCAGGTCCGGCGCTTCTCGTTCGACCGCTTCGTCATCGATCTCGATGCGCGCAGCGTTGAGACCGTCGAGGCCGAGATCGCGCTGCAACTGACCAGCTCGGAGTTTGACCTGCTTGCCTGCTTCGTGCAGCGGCCCCGCCGGGTGCTGACCCGCGATCAGATCCTCGACTGGACCCGCGGGCGCTCGGCCGAGCCGTTCGACCGCACCGTTGACATGCTGATCTCGCGCCTGCGCAAGAAGCTCGATGGCGCGAGCCCCGGCTCGAACCTGATCACGACGGTCCGCAACGGCGGCTATCTCTTCACCGCAGCCGTCAAGCAGGTGTCGTGATGTCGCGCGCGACGCTGGCGGTTCGGCTGGCCTTGATCGGATTGATCGGATTCAGTGTGGTGGTCACCGTCGTCGTGGCGGTGTTCTACCGAACCATGGTGCGCGAAAACGACCTGACGAGACCTTCGCCGGAACGTCTCGATGCGCTCGCGGCATTGCTGGAACGAACCGCCTCGGAAGCGCGGCCGTTGGTGCTCGACGCGGTGTCGTCGCCGCAATTCAAGGTGCGGATTTCGAAGGATGGCGCGCCGGTGAGCGGCGAGACGCCGCCACAGCAGCAGCGATTGCGCGAGACCTACGCGGCCGGCCTTGCGGGCCGCCCGGTGGAGATCGTGTCGCCGCCCGATCACCGGGGCAGCCGGTGGTTTCCGCGCATCGCGCGGCTGATGGCCAATGCGATCGAGTTCCGCATTGGCCTGCGTAGCGGCGAGATGCTGATCATCGACGCCTATACCCGCCTGCCGGTCACGCCGCTCGGCTTGCCTGTGGGCTTCGGGGCCGGCGTGTTCGGCTCCATTGTTGCGCTGCTCGCGCTGCTCGTCATGCAGCGCGAGACGCGACCGCTTGCTCAACTCGCCGCCGCCGTCGATCGCGTCGATCTCTCGACCGATCCGCCGCGGCTGCCCGATGCGCGGCGTAGCGCGCCGGAAATCAGGGCTCTCATCGCCGCCTTCAACAGGCTGCAGGGAAGGCTCGCCGAGATGTTGCGTGCCCGCATGACGTTGGTCGGCGGCATCGCGCATGACGTGCGGACCTTCGCGACACGGCTGCGGTTGCGTGTCGAGCACATTCCCGACGATGTCGAGCGGCAGCGGGCTGTCGCCGATATCGAGGACATGATCCGGCTGCTCGACGACGCGCTCTTGTCGACGCGGGCCGGCGCCGGCGGGCTGTCGCAGGAAATGGTCGAACTTGTTGCCCTGGTCGCCGTCGATGTGCACGACCGGCGCGTCCAGGGCGCGGCGGTCGATCTGGTCGCGGACGAGCATGCGCGTAATGCCGTCGTCCTCGGCGACCGGCTCGCCCTGCGGCGGGTCTTCGCCAACATCATCGACAATGCATTGGCTTACGGTCAGGCCGCGAAGGTGCAGGCGGCCCTGAAGGACGGTTCCGTCATTGTGTCGATCGACGACGAGGGACCCGGCATCCCGGTCGATCAGCGCCAGACCGTGCTGGAGCCGTTCCACCGGCTTGAGAAGTCGCGCAATCGCGCCACCGGTGGCGCCGGCCTAGGCCTCGCCGTGGTCCGCAATCTGGTCGAGGCTCACGGCGGAACGATCGAGATTAGCGGAGCCCCAGGCGGGGGCACGCGGGTCGCTGTTACCCTGCCGGTCTTTCAACCCGGCTGAACCCTCAGGCCGCCACCACCGCCGGGATCGGCAGCGCGGTGACCGACTTGATCTTCTCCATCGCGAAGCGCGAGGTGACGTTCTTCAGCGGCACGGCGCTGATCAGCTTCTTGTAGAAGATGTCGTAGGCCTGCATGTCGGCGACCACGACGCGCAGCATGTAATCCACGTCGCCGGCCATGCGGTAGAACTCCATCACCTCCGGCATGGCGCTGACGGCGTCCGCGAATTTCTTCAGCCATGCGTCGGAATGATCGGCGCTCTCGACCGAGACGAAGACGGAGATGCCGAGGCCGATCTTGTTCTGGTCGACCAGGGCCACCCGCTTGGTGATCACGCCATCGGCCTCGAGCCGCTGGATGCGCTTCCAGCAGGGGGTGGAGGACAGTCCGACCCGGTCGCCGATCTCGGCGACGGACAGGGAGGCATCGTCCTGCAGAACCATCAGGATCTTGCGGTCGATGGCATCAAGGCGGCGGCTGGTCTCGGGGAGTTGGACGGCGACGTCGGTCATTTGAAGAACTTTGTTCCAAGATGAGGAGTTCTTTCCCTCATATATAGAAAAATCTTCTATCGCAAGCCTATAATGGCGCCCCCTGGGTTAGGGTGAACGTCGGGTGTCCGTCTAAAAGTGCTTCAACCTCAATGCGTTGCGGGGCAGCAAGGCCGCCGCCCTGGCGGCTGCATTTCAGCGCAGCGGCGGCAGCTGCGAATCGCAGGGCCTCGCGGGCGGTGCCGCCTTCGGCGAGGCGTAGCGTGAACGCGCCGTGAAAGACGTCGCCCGCGCCGAGCGTGTCGACCGCCGCGACCGGAAAGACTGGCGTCTCCTCAAGTTCCCCCCTGTCGGTCAGCCAGATCGTGCCGCGTGGGCCGCGCGTGGCGGCGAGGAAGGCGGGGGTCAGGACAGCGAGACGCTGCAGGGCCGCGATGTCGTCGGCGATGCCGGCGGTCGCCTGCATCTGGTCGCTGGCGAACAGCAGATGCGAAGCGGCCGTGAGCAGATCGTCCTGCAAGGACATTGCGCGATCAACGCCGGCGATCACGGGAAGGCCGCGCCGTCGTGCTTCGGTGCAGAGACCGCCGCTGAACGACGCGCAGCGGCTCTCGACCAGCACCGCCGCGCAATCGGCGAGCAGCCGCTCCGCGTCCGGCAGTGTCACGTTCCACAGCCCGGGATCGCGATGGATGGTCAGCGTCCGTTCGCCTGATGGTTCGATCATGATCGCCGAGACCGGCGTGGTCAGGCCCGGCATGCGCACGATGTGACGGGTGTCGATGCCCTCGGCGTGCATCCGATCGAGGATGAAGCCGCTCGCCGTCTCGCCGGCATCGCCCATCGGTCCGGCGAAGGACACGCGGCCGCCAAGCCGTGCGATGGCGATCGCGGCATTGAGCGCGTTGCCGCCACAGATCTCCGCGAACTGCGTGGCATCGGCCTTCCTGCCGCGGTCCGGCAGGGTCGCGACGCGGAAGATGAGATCGCGCACCGGCATGCCGATGCAGAGGATGCGCGGCGCGGCCATCGGCGGTGGCCGCTCAGGTTCCGGGCTTGTCGTGCACCCAGCGGCCGAGCAGGTGATGGGCGATCGCGAACGGGTGCGGGCCGGCAAGCCCATCCGGATGCGTCCGCGACAGCATGAGCCGGGCTTCCTCGCGCGTGAACCAGCGCGCATCCTCGAGCTCGGAATGGTCGACGACGACGTCCTCGTTCAGGGCCCGAGCACTGCAGCCGATCATCAGCGATGACGGATAGGGCCAGGGCTGCGTCATGTAGTATTGCACGTCGGTGCAGCTGATGCCGGATTCCTCGAGGATTTCGCGGCGCACGGCATCCTCGATCGTCTCGGCGGCCTCGACGAAGCCGGCGAGGCAGGAATACATGCCGGGCGGGAATTGCTTCTGCCGGCCGAGCAGGCACTTCTCGCCGGACGCCACCAGCATGATCACGACGGGATCGGTGCGCGGAAAGTGCTCGGCCTTGCAGGACGGGCAGTCGCGCTTCCAGCCGCCTTCCTTCATCGCGCTGCGCGTGCCGCAATTGGCGCAATAGCCGTGGCGTTGGTGCCAGCCCACCATGGACTTGGCCATCGCGATGGCCGAAAGCTGGTCGGGCGGGATCGCGCCCTGCATCGCCATGCCGCGCAGTTCGGTGAGCGCATAGTCCTCGCGGCCGATCAGCTTCTCCGCCGCGGCCTGCGAGATGCCCATGCCGAAGATCGCCGCGCCGTCGCGCAAGCCAAGGAAGATGGTGCCGGGATTGGCGCCGCATTTCAGCGCTTCGTCGAGCCCGAGCAGCGCGCGCACCGTCTCGCCCTCTCGCTTCACCAGCAGCGAGTCGCGGTAGACGACATAGGCCCGTGAGGACGATTTCTGCTCCAGTGCGAACAGCTTCTCGTCGTCGCGGCGCAGATGCGCGGCGCGGTCGAGGATGTTGGTGACGAAAGCCGGCTGTCCCAGCGGAAACGAATCGAATGCTGACATGATCGTTCTTTCAACCCAAGCGTTCTTTCAACCCAGCCAGATCTTGCGGCGCAATGTGCTGATGAAGGTCTGCACCTCCGCCGCATCATGCGCGAGCGGCGGCATCACGCCCCATACCGGCCGCGGCCAGGCCGCGTCACCGGTCCGGCGCGCGATGATGTGGACGTGCAGTTGCGGCACGAGATTGCCCAGCGCGGCGATGTTGAGCTTGTCGCATTTGGTGATCTCCTTCAGCGCGCGCGAGACGCGGGAGATCTCGGTCATGAGCTGCGCCTGCTGGACTTCGTCGAGATCGATGATCTCGACCGCATCGGGCCGCCGCGGCACCAGGAGCAGCCAGGGATAATGCGCGTCCTTGATGACCAGCACCTTCGACAGCGGCAGGTCGCCGATATCGATGGTGTCCTCTTTCAGGCGGGAGTGCAGCGACCAGGCGGGTTCGGGCATGAGCGTTTCCGGCAGAGCTTGATTGGCTGGACCATACGATAGGGAGTCCGATAGGGGAAGGTTGGGGCTCCGCAGAGGCCGCATGCTCTATCGTCGTCCCGGCGCAGGCCGGGACCCATACTCCGCAGCGGAAATTGTAGCGCGAAATCGGAGTTGGCGGTTATCGCCAAATCAAGCCCTGTGGTTATGGGGCCCGGCCTTCGCCGGGACGACAGCAAGGCTGTGACCTATGCCTCCGCCAGCACCCGCGCATTGCCGCGGACCGAGGCCTCGCTGACGCGGATGCCGAGGCCGGGGCCGTCGGGCACGACGACATGGCCGCCGCGGTTGGCGACTCGTTCCTCCAGCACGTCCTCGGTCAGCACGTGATGCGGCATGTAGAATTCGCAGCCCAGCGAGATCCCAGGTGTCGCCGCGATCAGCTGCGTCCCGGCGGCGAGGCCGATGCCGCCTTCCCACAGCGTGCCGCCATAACCGGGCAGGCCGGCCACGTCGGCGATCGCCATGATGGCCTGGGCCTCGAACAGGCCGCCGGCCTTCATCAGCTTGATCGAGACGGCGTCGGCCGCCTCGCGGCGCACCACCTCCATCATGTCGCGGCGGTCGAAGCAGCTCTCGTCGGCGAGCACGGGCGTTTCCAGCGCCGCGGTCAGCTGCGCCATCACGTCGAGAAATTTGCGCGGCACCGGCTGCTCGATGAAGGTCGGTGCAAATTCCTCGACGTCGCGCAGGATCTTGATGGCGCCGAACGGCGCCAGCGCCTGGTTGTAGTCGACGCGCAAATCGACGGTGTCGCCGAATTCCTTCCGGATCGCTGCGAGATGATCGAGATCCTCGCGATGCGGCTTCACGCCGGTCTTGACCTTGTAGATGACATTGCCGTCCGGAACCATCTTGCGCATGCGCTCGAGGTCGGCCGCGAAATCGGGGTCGGCGATCGAGAAGGAGAGCGGGATCGTGTCGCGGACGCGGCCGCCGAGCAGGTCGGCCACCGACAGTCCCGACGACTTGCCGACGATGTCGAGCAGCGCCATCTCGATGGCGACCTTGGCCTCGGCGTGCCCCACCAGAGCGCGATCGAGTTCGGCCATCAGCGCGCGGATGCGGCGCACCGGCTTGCCCAGCAGGATCGGCCGCAGATAGATGTCGAGCGCGGAGAATGCGGCTTCCGGCGTTCCCGTGAACACCTCCCACGGCGCCGCCTCGCCCCAGCCGACGATGCCCTCGCTCGACGTCAGTTCGAGCAGAACGCGCTTCACCGTGCCCTTGACGTTGCCGACGCCCTGCAGCCGCGCCATCCTGATCGGGCTTTCGATCAGGAACAGCCTGAGACGTTCAATCGTCGCTTCGCTCATGTCAGGCCTCCATTGACGTGCCAGACCTGGCCGGTGACGTAGGATGCTCTCGGCGAGGCCAGGAAGGCGATGATCTCGGCGACTTCCTCCGGACGGCCGCGGCGGCGCATCGGGATCAGCGCTTCCGTCGCGGCGATCTGCTCGGGCGACAGGCGGCTCTCGCCCGGTCTGTCCTTGACGATCAGGCCGGGCGACACCGCGTTGACGGTGATGCCGTCCTTCGCAAGCTCGACCGCGGTCAGCCGTACCAGCGCTTCGAGCGCGGAGCGGCTGGCAGCCGTCGCTGCGAAGGGCGCGAATTCGGGACGGATCGCATGGGCCACGAACGATGATACCGCAACGATCCGTGCGTCCTGCCCGGCGCGCAGCAGGGGCAGCGCGGCCTCCACCATGCGCGTGAAAGCCAGCGCCGATTCATCCATCGCCTTCCGGAACTCATCCGCCGGCGTGCCGATCGCGCTGCCGCGGCGGGCATGGCCGCCGACCAGGATCAATCCGTCGAGCCGGCCAAAGGCGGCTTTCGTGGCGGCGATGGCATCGGTGACGGCGCCCGGATCGGCGAGATCGCCAAGGCATTTGGCGACGACCGCGCCCCTTGCGTTGGCCTCCCCGCCGGTGGCATCGAGACCTTCGGCGTTGGCGCGTGTGTGCAGCAGCAGAGCGGTGCCGGGCGCAGCGAGCAGCCTTGCGGTGGCACGGCCGATGCCGCTGGCGGCACCGGTGACGAGATAGGCGCGTTCGATCTGGGGCATCAGGATGCTGGTGTGGCCGGCGGCAGCGCGCCGGTGCGGTGGAAATGGCTGAGGAAGGCGCGCGTCGCGGCCTCCTGCGGATTGTCGATCACCTGCCGCGCCGGGCCTTCCTCGACCACGACACCGTCGCGCATGAAGATGAGGCGATCGGCGACCTCGCGGGCGAAGGCGATCTCGTGGGTCACGATCACCATGGTCATGCCCTCGGCCGCCAGTTGCTGGATCACGGCCAGCACCTCGCCGACGAGCTCGGGGTCGAGCGCCGAGGTGGCCTCGTCGAACAGCATCACGTCGGGCTCCATGGCGAGCGCGCGCGCGATCGCGACGCGCTGCTTCTGGCCGCCGGAGAGCGTCGCCGGATATTGGTCGGCCTTCTCGGCGAGGCCCACCTTGGCGAGCTGCGCGCGCGCGAGTTTTTCAGCGTCGGCCTTGGCCATGCGCCGCACCGTGACGGGCCCTTCCATCACGTTCTGCAGCGCCGTCATGTGCGGGAACAGGTTGAAGTGCTGGAACACCATGCCCGTGGTGGCGCGGAATCTGGCCAGCGTCCTCACGTCGGGGAGCTTCGAGCCGTCGCCGAACGAAAAGCTGGTGTCGCCGACGCGGACGCTGCCACCGTCGGGCACGACCAGCAGATTGATGCAGCGGAGCAGCGTCGACTTGCCTGAGCCTGACGGGCCGATCAGCGCCACGACGCCGCCCTTGGGGACGGCGAGATTGATGTTCTTCAGGACCTCGTTGCTGCCGAAGCTCTTGCGCAAGGACCGGATCTCGATCTTCGGCGTCTCGCTCATTCGCTCACCGCCAGTCGCTTCTCGCCGCGGCGGACGAGGATGGTGAGCGGAATCAGGATGGCCGCATAGGCGACCGCGACCGCTGTGTAGGTCTCCAGCGGCCGGTAGCTGTCATGGGCGGCGACCTGGCTCTGGTAGACGAGATCAGGCACCGCCAGCACCGAGACCAGCGAGGTGTTCTTGAACTGGATGATCGACTGATTCATCAGCGCCGGGATCATGCGCTTGATCGCCTGCGGCAGCACGATGCGGCGCATGGCCTGGCCGGGCGTCATTCCGAGGGCGGCGCCGGCCTCCGACTGGCCCTTGTCGATCGAGACGATGCCGCCGCGGATGATCTCCGAATAGAACGAGCCGCCATAGAGCGAGAGTGCCAGCGCCGAGGCCGTGATCGGCGTCATCTCGACGCCGGCGAGGATCGGCAGCGCGTAGTAGAACCAGATCAGCTGCACCAGGATCGGCGTGCAGCGGAACGCCTCGATGAAGGCGAGCGCGAGCAGCCGCACCGGCTTGAACCGCGACAGGCTGCCGAACGCGCCGAGCAGGCCGAACATCAGCCCGCAGACGACGATGACGATCGTGAAGCCCACGGTGACGCCGAGCCCGTTGAGAAAGAGCCAGCGATAGCTCCAGAGGATGCCGAAGTCCCACTGATACATATTCTGTCGGACCTCAGTCGCGAAGAAGTCTGGTTTGGCAGAGCGGCGGTCTCGCTGCACCTCTCCCGCTTGCGGGAGAGGTCGGTGCGAAGCGCCGGGTGAGGGCTCGCTCCTCTTGGGGAGTCTCCCTGGAGGAGACACCCTCACCCCGCCCCTCTCCCGCAAGCGGGAGAGGGAGTAGAGCGTCGTGCGCGGATCGAGGCAGCCCCAAGTTTGAGATACCTTACAGCGACACGCCCGGCGGAATGTCCGCCTCCGTCACGCCCACCAGTTCCATGTTGGTGATGATGGCGTTGCGGATGAAGCCGAGGCCCTTGTTGAAGTCGATCCAGGTGTTGACGTAGTCGCGCCAGGTCTTGTCGGTCTCGCGGCGGAAGCCGGCGTTCGAAGTGGTGGCGAAGATCGGCGTCGGCAGCACGAACTGGCCGAGCGAGGGGTTCTTCTTCAGGACGGTCAGCGACAGCATGGTGATCAGGCACTGCGCGTCGACACGGCCGGTCTGCAGCGCGGCGGTGGCGTCGTCGGCGGTCTTGAGGCGGGTGATCTGCGCCTTCGGCGTCAGGCGGCTGACGACCTGGTCGTGCGAGGAGCCCTGGTCGACCGCGATCTTGATGTCGGGGGAGTTCAGCTCGGCCCAGCTCTTCGGCTTGAAGTCCTTCTTGCAGAGGATGCCGAAGGCGTTGTTGAAGACGGGCACCGAGAAATCGACCACCAACGCGCGTTTCGGGGTCGGGTTCAGGCCGAAGAAGATGTCGATCTTGTTGGATTGCAGGTCGAGCACCGAATTGCCCCAGGTGGTCTCGGTGATTTCGAGCTCGGCCTCCATGTCGTCGGCGAGGCCCTTCGCGATGTCGATGTAGAAGCCCTTCCACTGTCCGCTGGTGAGATCCTTCATGTAATAGGGTGCGCCGCCGCCGACCGCGCCGATCCGCATCTTCTTGGTGCGGCGGATGCGGGCGAAGGTCGATTCGTTGGGATCGGCGGCCTGCGCCACGGCGGGGGACGCCAGCGCGCTCGCGGTGACCGCGCCGATGGCGCCGAGTCCGACAATCGATGCAACATCACGACGTGTAACCATGGGGATCAATCGCTTTTCTGGTTGGATGGAGTTCCGGCGGCGTTCTTACCAAGGCGGACCTCCGGGTGAAAGCACAGCCTATTGGCTGGGCAGCTCGGGAATTGCCCGGATGCTGGGCAAGACCGGTCCAGGACCGGTCCGAAGACAGGTCCCATGTGGGTCCCAGCACCTGGTCAAACCTCCCGCTTCCCCGCTTGCTTTCCTCGTCCTTTGGCCCCAAATAGGCAGCGGGAGATTGGCGGTGGACGAGCCACTCGCCAACCGGGTCAGGTCCGGAAGGAAGCAGCCCTAACGAGGTCCGGATCGGGTCGCTCGTCAGTCTCCTACCTGTTTTTTCGAGCGAATTGCGCCGGCGGGTCCCCCGCCAGCGCGCTCCTTTCCGCAAGATGCCGGCGAGAGACATTTCATTGCGGATCGACCGATGAGCGACGCTGGCGCACCCCCCTCATCCGACAGCGCCGGCCCGGCCGGCAACACGCCCTACCGGGTGCTGGCGCGCAAATACCGCCCATCCTCGTTCGACGACCTGATCGGCCAGGAGGCCGTGGTCCGCACCGTCTCCAATGCGTTCGAGACCGGCCGGATTCCGCAGGCCTGGATCCTCACCGGCGTTCGCGGCGTCGGCAAGACCACCACCGCGCGCATTCTCGCCCGGGCGCTCAACTACGAGATGCCGGATGGTTCGGTGAAGGGGCCGACCATCCACATGCCGACGCTCGGCGTGCACTGCCAGGCGATCATGGAAAGCCGGCACATGGACGTGCTGGAGATGGACGCCGCCTCGCATACCGGCGTCGACGACGTCCGCCAGATCAATGACAGCGTGCGCTACGCGCCGGCCAGCGCCCGCTACAAGGTCTACATCATCGACGAAGTCCACATGCTGTCGACGGCGGCGTTCAACGCCTTCCTGAAGACGCTGGAGGAGCCGCCGGAGCACGCCAAATTCGTGTTCGCGACCACGGAGATCCGGAAAGTGCCGGTCACCGTGCTGTCGCGCTGCCAGCGCTTCGACCTGCGCCGCGTCGAGGCCGACGTGCTGATGAAGCATCTCGCCGGCATCGCGGCGAAGGAGAACGTCGAAATCGAGCCGGAGGCGCTCGGCATCATCGCGCGGGCCGCCGAGGGCTCGGTGCGCGATTCGCTGTCGCTGCTCGATCAGGCCATCGCGCATGCGGCCGGCACGGTGAAGGCCGACGCCGTCAGGCAGATGCTGGGTCTCGCCGACCGCACCCGCGTCATCGACCTGTTCGATTCGCTGGCGCGGGGCGACATCGCCAGCGCCTTCCGGGAGTTCCGCGACCAGTACGACGTCGGTGCCGATCCCATCGTCGTGCTGTCCGACCTCGCCGAATTCGTCAATTTCGTCACCCGCGTGAAGATCGTGCCGGCCACCGCCGACAACGTCGCCTATGGCGAGACCGAGCGCGTGCGGGCGCGGGACTTCGCTTCCAAGATCTCCATGCGCGTGCTGTCGCGGATGTGGCAGATGCTGCTCAAGGGCATCACCGAAGTGCAGGCCGCGACGCGTCCGGCCGCGGCGGCCGAAATGGTCCTGGTGCGCATCGCCTATGTCGCCGACCTGCCGACGCCCGACGAAGCGCTCAAGATGCTCGAGCAGAACGGCGGCGGCTCGGCGGTGGTGAACGGCGGCAGCGCGGCGCGCGGCGCGCCGGCCGCACCGGTCGCCTCCGCGGCGCCTGCGGCTCCGGCTGCGACGCCCATGCGGGCGCCGAGTTCGTCGCCCTTCGGCGGCGGCGCGGCCCGGCCGCAAATGGCGGCACCGGCGCCCGATCCGCAAGCCGCGGCGCCGCAGCTGCGCATCACCAGCTTCACCCAGCTCGTCGCGCTGGCCGGCCAGAAGCGCGATCTCATCACCAAGGCCGCGCTCGAAGGCGACATGCGCCTCGTCCGCTTCGAGGAAGGCCGGCTCGAAGTGGCGCTGGAGCCGAATGCGTCCAAGACCATGATCTCCGAGCTCGCGCGCAAGTTCGAGCACTGGACCGGCCGGCGCTGGACCATCATCGTCTCCAACGAGCAGGGTCAGCCGACGCTGCGCTCGGTGAACCAGGCCGCCAAACAGGAACATGCGCGGACCGCCGAGGCCGATCCGCGCGTGCAGGAGGTGCTGTCGCGCTTCCCCGGCACGAAAGTCGTCGAGGTGCGCAAGCTTGCCCCCGAGACGCCGGAATCCAATATTAACGCCGACTATGGCAGCGACGATCCGCCCGACGGTTCCGACGGCGACGATCTCTGAGCCACATTCAAGGACAAGCACCCATGGCTGATTTTCTCGGCATGATGAAGCAGGCGGCGCAGCTGCAATCCAAGATGCAGGCGATGCAGGACGAACTCGCCAATGTCGAGGTCGAGGGCATCTCCGGCGGCGGTCTCGTCGCGGTGCGCATGACCGCGAAGATGGACGTCAAGGGCATCAGGATCGATCCCTCGCTGATGAAGGCGGAGGAGCGCGAGGTTCTGGAGGATTTGCTGGTCACCGCGCTCGGCGATGCGCGCCGCAAGGCCGAGACGGCCGTGCAGGAGAAGATGCAGTCGCTCACCGGCGGGCTCGGCCTGCCGCCGGGGCTGTTCGGCCAATAGCATGGCTGCGGTTGCAGGTCCCGAGATCGAGCGGCTGGTCCAGCTTCTCGCGCGGCTGCCGGGCCTCGGTCCGCGCTCCGCGCGGCGCGCGGCACTGCATCTGATCAAGAAGCGCGAAGCGCTGATGATGCCGCTCACCTCCGCGCTGCAGGTCGCGCTCGACAAGGTCCAGGTCTGCAAGACCTGCGGCAACATCGACACGCAGAATCCCTGCACGGTCTGCACCGATCCGAAGCGCGACCCCGCCATCATCGTCGTGGTCGCCGACGTCGCCGATCTCTGGGCGCTGGAGCGCGCCAATGCCACCCAGGGGCGCTACCACGTGCTGGGCGCGACCCTGTCGCCGCTCGACGGCGTCGGCCCGCAGGATCTCACCATCGATGCGCTGGTGGCCCGCGCGCATGATCCGCAGGTGCAGGAGATCATCCTGGCGCTCAACGCCACGGTGGACGGGCAGACCACCGCGCACTACATCACCGACCTGCTGCAGGACGCCAACGTAAAAGTAACCCGCCTCGCCCATGGTGTGCCCGTCGGCGGTGAGCTCGATTATCTCGACGAAGGGACGCTCTCGGCCGCGATGCGCCAGCGTACCTTGTTCTAGCCATCCAGACTGACGGAACGAACGACATGACGATACGATTCGCCACACGATCTGCTTTGGCCGCGACGCTGCTGCTGCTTGCGGCGCCCGTCCTTGCGGCCCAGCAGGACGATCCGGTGCCGCCGCCGTCCAAGCCCGGCAAGCCGATCAACACCGGCGATGTGCTCTCCGGCGAGCTGAACGCGATGAAGGTGCGCGACGTGAAAAAGGGCGGCAAGAAGATCGCAACCTACCAGATCACGACCGAGCCGCGCCGCCTGCCGCCGCCGGGCGGCCTGTGCAATCTGGAAACCGGCCCGGAAACCTTCCAGCTCGTCACCTCCAGCGACGCCCAGGCCGCGCAGCTGAAATCCTTCGTCGGCAAGGCGATCTCGGTCAAGGTCGACGAGGTCGCCTGTGCCAGCGATCCCGGCCAGATGAGCGAGGCCGTGATCACGAAGTGGAGTCTGGTCGGGAAGTAGGGGAGACGCGGATAGGCGACGTCGCTCTCTCCAGGGGCATTGCGAGGAGCCCTTGCGACGAAGCAATCCAGACGACTTCCGCGGACTGATTGCTGGATTGCTTCGCTTCGCTCGCAATGACGGTGGAGAGAGCGGTGCCTAAACCCTCACCGGCCCCAGCGCGTCGAAATGTCTGCGCTTCTGCAGCCAGGCGAGCAGCACCAGGCTCGGGATGGCGACCAGGACCGAGATCGCGAAGAACATCGGCCAGCCCGTCGCTTTCGCAAGGTAGCCCGCGCCCGATGACAGGTAGGTGCGTCCGACGGCAGCGAGCGCCGTCAGCAGTGCATATTGGGTCGCGGTATGCAGCGGGTTCTGACACAGCGCCGACAGATACGCGACGAAGATCACGGTGCCGATGGCGTTGCAGAAATTGTCGGAGGTGATCGCGAGGGTCAGGGCCCATTCGTTGACGCCGACGAGTGCAAGCCAAGAGAAAGACAGGTTGGACATCGCCTGGACGATGCCGCCGATCCACAGACTGGTGGCGAGCGAATATCGCCGGGCCACGAAACCGCCGGCAAAACCTCCGGCGAGCGTCGCCACGATCCCGACGCCCTTGACGATCACGGCATAGTCGTTCCGCGTGAAACCGATGTCGATGACGAAAGGCACGGTCATGTTGCCGGAGAATGCGTCGGTGAACTTGAACAGCACGACGAAGGCAAGCACGACCCATGCCTCCTTCCGCCCCAGAAACTCCGAGAATGCTCCCAGCGCGGCATGGAACACCCGCATGAGCGCGCCATCGTCCTGCGTGGCGGCCTCCGCCCGCTGGGATTGTGCGGGCTCGGTGGCGGCCAGCGCGGTCACCGTGCCGATCAGCACCAGAGCCGCCATCACCGCATAGCCCCACATCCAGGCGGCTCCACGTGGGACGATCGCCTCGAAGCCGGTGACGATGAACAGGGCGCCTGCGGTCGAGACCAGCATGCCGATGCGATAGGCGGCGACATAGGCGGCCATTCCGGCGGCCTGCTCGCTTTCGGGCAGGCTCTCGACGCGGAAGGCATCGACCACGATATCCTGCGTCGAGGACATCGTCGCCACCAGCAGCGCACCCAGCGCGACCAGCAGCGGCGAGCGCGCCGGATCGGTGAGCGCCAACAGCAGGATCGCGCCGATCAGCAGCAGCTGCGAAAACACCAGCCAGCCACGGCGGCGTCCGAAGGTGCGCGTGAAGAACGGCACGTGCAGCGCATCGACCAGCGGTGCCCATAGGAATTTCAAGGTGTAGGGCGTTCCGACCAGCGCAAACAGTCCGATGGTTCCGAGATCAACGCCCGCCTCGGCCATCCAGACCAGCAGCGTCGATCCCGACAGTGCCAGCGGCAGGCCCGACGAGAAGCCGAGGAAAAGCACGATCAGCACCCGCGGCTGCAGGTAAACTGCAAGGCTGTCGCGCCAGGAGGTTGCGGGCGGGGATGTCGCAGCGGAAGTGGTCGCGTCGGGTGCGGTCATGGAGGGGTGTTAGCAGATTCTGGTCCGGAAAGCCTTTGTCCCCGTCAGGGAGACGGAAACTCTCAACGCACTCTCGCCGTCATCGTCCGCGAAGGCGGACGATCCAGTACGCACCAATATCTCGGCTCAATCACGACCGCCGCGGCGTACTGGATGCCCCGCCTGCGCGGGGCATGACGGTGTGCTCAATCTCACTCCCCCGCCTGCAGCTTGCGCGGAAACAGCTCGGCGGCGCCCGCCGCCACCAGATGCGGGGTTTCCGGCGCGTCGGTCTTGCTGAAATCGAGCTCCTCGATTCGCCCGGCGCGCTTTTCGATCTTGTCGGCGGAGATCAGCACCTGGCGCACGTCCTCATTGACGTCGGAAAAGTGCTTCTGCAGCTTGAGCACGCGGTCGCGCAGGCGGCCGAGATCGTCGCCGAGCTTGATCACTTCGGTGCGGATCTGGTCGGCGGCATCGCGCATGCGCGCGTCCTTCATGATCTGCTGCATCACCTGGATCGCCAGCATCAGGAGGGAAGGCGACACCAGCACGACGCGGGCGCGATAGGCCTTCTGGATCACGTCGTCGAAGCCGTCATGGATCTCGGCATAGACCGATTCCGACGGCACGAACATCAGCGCCATCTCCTGGGTCTCGCCGGCGATCAGATATTTCTCGGCGATGTCGCTGACATGCTTCATCACGTCGCCGCGCAGCCGCTGCGTGGCGATGCGCCGCTCCTCGTCGCTGCGGGCATCATGCAGCGCGGTCATCGCCTCCAGCGGGAATTTGGCGTCGATGCAGAGCGGGCGCTGATCCGGCAGGAACACGACGCAGTCCGGCCGCTTGCCGGTCGAGAGCGTGAACTGGAACTCGTAGGCGCCCTTGGGCAGTCCGTCCTGGACGATCGCCTCCATCCGCGCCTGGCCGAAGGCGCCGCGCGACTGCTTGTTGGCGAGCACGTCGCGCAGGGTCGTCACCTGCGTGGTGAGGTCGGTGAGATTCTTGTGGGCGTTGTCGATGATGCCGAGCCGCTCGTGCAGCGCGCGCAGGCTCTCCATGGTGTTGCGGGTGGTGTGTTCCATCGACTGGCCGACGCGATGCGTGACCGAATCCAGCCGCTCGTTGACGGAACGCGCCATGTCGGCCTGCCGTCCCGCCAGCGCCTGGGCCATGGCATCGACCCGGCCATTGGCCTCGCTCTGGGCATGGAGCACCTGGCTGAGCCGCTCCTCGAGCTCGTCGGCCCGGATGGCGTTGGCCATGGCGAGTTCCGCGCCGCGCCGCCCCGACCGCGCGATCACCACCGCGATGACCACGAGCAGCAGGAGAAAGAGGGCGCCGAAGCCGATCAGCACGTCCACGGTGCGAACCGGCCAGTCGCCAGCTGTAAAAATGATCTCGTTCATACCGCCGTTCTAGCGCGATTCGAGCTCCCGCGCGAACGAAGAGCGAACATTTATGGTTAATGGCGGCTTAATTCTTATGGTTAACGAAACCTTGCCAAACATGGTTAGCGAATCCTTAACCAGTTCCCGCCCGCATTGACCGCACCCGGCGCCGGGCTTAAATCGCCCGCCATGGCCCTCAGAGAAATCATCATCCTGCCCGACAAGCAGCTGCGTCTGGTCTCCAAGCCGATCGAGAAGGTCACTTCGGAGATCCGCAAGCTCGCCGACGACATGTTCGAGACCATGTACGATGCGCCCGGCATCGGCCTTGCCGCGATCCAGATCGCGCAGCCGCTGCGACTCATCACCATGGACCTCGCCAAGCCCGATCAGAACGGCGAGACGAAGCGTGAGCCGCGCGTCTTCATCAATCCGGAGATCGTGGCCTCCTCCGAGGAGCTGTCGGTCTACGAGGAGGGCTGCCTGTCGATCCCCGAATATTACGAGGAGGTCGAGCGGCCCGCGAAGGTGCGCGTGCGCTTCACCGATCTCGATGGCAAGCTGCACGAGGAGGATGCCGAAGGGCTCTACGCCACCTGCATCCAGCACGAGATCGACCACCTCAACGGCGTGCTGTTCGTCGACTATCTCTCCAAGCTCAAGCGCGACCGCGTGATCAAGAAGTTCGAGAAGGCCGCCAAGCGCGCGGAGTAGGTCACGTTCTCCGCCGTCATGCCCGGCCTTGTGCCGGGCATCCACGTTCTTTGCCGCCGTGAGCAGGAAGAACGTGGATGGCCGGGACAAGCCCGGCCATGACGAGTACCTTGCTCGTTTCCGAGGATTGTCTCGCGCATGCCCCTCCGCCTCATCTTCATGGGCACCCCCGATTTCTCGGTGCCGACGCTGCTCGAACTCGTCGCGCACGGCCACGAGATCGTGGCGGTCTATACGCGTGCGCCGAAGCCGGGCGGGCGGCGTGGGCTGCAGCTCCAGCCGACGCCGGTGGAGGAAGCCGCGCGAAAACTCGGCATTCCCGTGCTGACGCCGAAGACGCTGAAGACCGATGAGGCGCTGACTGAATTCCGCGCCTTCGACGCCGATGCCGCGGTCGTCGTCGCCTATGGCATGATCCTGCCGCAGGCGATCCTCGATGCGCCGAAACTCGGCTGCTACAATCTGCACGCCTCGCTGCTGCCGCGCTGGCGCGGCGCGGCGCCGATCAACCGCGCCATCATGGCGGGCGATGCAGAAAGCGGCGTCATGGTGATGAAGATGGATGTCGGTCTCGATACCGGCGACGTCGCGATGGCCGAGCGGCTTGCGATCTCGGACACGATGACGGCGCGCGACCTGCACGACCGGCTGTCCCGTCTCGGCGCCGACCTGATGGTGCGCGCGATGGGCGCGCTCGACCGCGGCGGGCTTCAGCTCAAGGCGCAGGGCGAGGACGGCATCACCTATGCCGCCAAGATCGACAAGGCCGAGGCGCGGATCGACTGGAGCAGGCCCGCGCACGCCGTGCTGCGTCACATCCACGGCCTGTCGCCGTTTCCCGGCGCCTGGGCCGAGCTGGACAATGCGCGTGTGAAGATCCTGCGCTGCGAATTGGCGAAAGGATCAGGCGCCCCCGGCGAGGTGCTCGACGACCATCTCACCATCGCCTGCGGCGACGGCGCGATCCGAATCCTCGAGCTCCAGCGCGAAGGCAAGGCGCGAATGCAGGCGTCGGAGTTCCTGCGCGGCGTGAAGGTCGAGCCGGGATCGCGTTTCAATTAGTCAGCTCGTCATACGCGGGCTTGACCCGCCTATCCATCTTCCAACAAAACTCTTCTTGACGATGGATCGCCGGGTCAAGCCCGGCAATGACGCCGGATCAAACTGGACACGATGCCCCGCTACAAGCTCACCATCGAATATGACGGCGCGCCGTTCTATGGCTGGCAGGTGCAGGAGGCGCTGCCCTCGGTGCAGGGCGCGCTCGAGGCCGCGGTGAAGGCGATGATCGGCACGGAGGTGCGCGTGCACGGTGCCGGCCGGACCGATGCCGGCGTCCACGCGCGCGGGCAGGTCGCGCATGTCGATGTCGACAAGCAGTTTCCGCCGGGCCGCTTTCGCGACGGGCTCAATGCACATCTGCGCCCGCATCCGATCGCGGTGCTCGAAGCCGACATCGTGCCCGACGATTTCGAGGCGCGGTTCTCGGCGGTGAAGCGCCACTATCGCTACCGCATCGTCAACACCCGCGCCAATCTGGCGCTCGACGCCGGCCACGCCTGGCGCGTGCCGCGCCGGCTCGATGCCGAGGCGATGCATGAAGCCGCCAGGCGCCTGCTCGGCAAGCACGATTTCACGACGTTTCGCGACACCGAGTGCCAGGCCAAATCACCGGAGAAGACGCTCGACCAGCTCGACGTGATCCGCGACGGCCGCGAGATCAACGTCCTCACCTCGGCGCGCTCGTTCCTGCACAGCCAGGTGCGCTCGATGGTGGGCTCGCTGGTCTGGGTCGGCGAAGGCCGCTGGACCGCCGACGATCTCTCCGCCGCGCTGGCGGCCCGCAACCGCGCCGCCTGCGGCATCGTCGCCCCGCCCGAGGGCCTGTATCTGATGAAGGTGGATTATTGAGGGATGCAGGAGGCACACGCTCAGCCAAAACGAGTGATGTCATGCCCCGCGAAGGCGGGGCATCCAGTAGGCCGCGGCTTCTAGGCTCAATCACGAGTGTCTCCGAGTACTGGATCGCCCGGTCAAGCCGGGCGATGACAGTGGAGGGCTTGGCGATCAGGGTGCCCTACCCGAAATACCGCGTCAGGATCCCCCGATACACCTTGGTCAGCGTCTCCAGATCCGCGACCGGCACGCGCTCGTCGATCTGGTGCATGGTCTGGCCGACCAGGCCGAACTCGATCACCGGGCAATAGCTGGCGATGAAGCGCGCGTCCGACGTTCCGCCGGAGGTCGACAGGTCCGGCTTGCGGCCGGTCACGTCCTCGATCGCGGCCACCGCGAGATCGGTGAACGGGCCGGGCTTCGTCACGAACACGTTGGAGTTCGACGGCTCCCAGACGATGCGCGCCTTGATGCGGTTGCCGCAGGCTTTTGCCAGGCGCGCCTCGACCAGTTCGCGCAAGGATGCCTGGGTGTGGTTGTCGTTGTAGCGGATGTTGAAGCGGGCGCGGGCTTCGCCGGGAATGACGTTGAAGGCCTTGTTGCCGACATCGACCGAGACGAATTCGAGGTTGGACGGCTGGAACTGGGCGCTGCCGTGATCCAGCGGCTCGTCGGAGATCGCCACGATCAGCCTGGAGATATCGGGGACCGGGTTCGAGGCGCGGTGGGGATAGGCGACGTGGCCCTGCACGCCGTCGACATAGAGCGTGCCGGATTGCGAGCCGCGCCGGCCGACCTTGATGGTGTCGCCCAGCGTCTCGACATTGGAGGGCTCGCCCAGCACGCAATGATCGAATTTTTCGCCGCGTTCGGCAGCCCATTGCAGCAGCTTGATGGTGCCGTTGACCGAAACGTCTTCCTCGTCGCCGGTGATCAGGAACGAGATCGAGCCCTTGCCGTCGCCGCGCGGCCTTCCGCCATTGGCGGTGAGGTGCTCAAGCACGGCCGCGACCGAGCAGGCGATGCCGCCCTTCATGTCGACCGCGCCGCGGCCATGCAGCACGCCGTCCTTCACCTCGCCCGAGAACGCGCCGACGCTCCAGGCACTCTCGTCGCCGGGCGGCACCACGTCGGTGTGGCCGGCGAAAGTGATGTGCGGGCCGTCGGTGCCGAGCCGCGCGTAGAGATTCTCGACGTCGGCGGTCCCCGGCTCGCTGAACGTCACGCGGTGGCAGGTGAAGCCGGCCGCGCTGAGCGCCGTCTCGAGCACCCCCAGCGCGCCGGCGTCAGCCGGTGTCACCGAGGGGCAGCGGATCAGATCGCGGGCAATCGAGAGAGCGTCGGTCATGCGCCCCAACTCAATCCCGCAGCAGCTCGTTGATGCTGGTCTTCGACCGCGTGCGCTCGTCGACGCGCTTGACGATGACGGCACAGGCGGTGCTCGGGCCGATCTGGCCGTTCTTCATGGGCTTGCCGGGCAGCGCGCCGGGCACCACCACCGAATATTCCGGCACTTCACCCATGAAGACCTCGCCGGTCTCGCGGTCGACGATCTTGGTCGAAGCGCCGAGGAACACGCCCATCGCCAGCACCGCGCCCTTGCGCACGATCACGCCCTCGGCGACCTCCGAGCGCGCGCCGATGAAGCAATCGTTCTCGATGATCACGGGTTCGGCCTGCAGCGGCTCGAGCACGCCGCCGATACCGGCGCCGCCGGAAATATGCACGCGCTTGCCGATCTGCGCGCAGGAGCCGACGGTGGCCCAGGTGTCGACCATGGTGCTCTCATCGACATAGGCGCCGAGATTGACGAAGGACGGCATCAGGACGACGTTCCGTGCGATGAAGGCCGAGCGGCGCACCACCGAGCCGGGCACCGCGCGGAAGCCGGCGTCGCGAAACCGGTTCTCGCCCCAGCCCTCGAACTTCGAGGGCACCTTGTCCCACCAGGTTGCCTGGCCCGGGCCGCCAGGAATGACGCCCATGTCGTTGAGGCGGAAGGAGAGCAGCACCGCCTTCTTCAGCCACTGATTGACCTTCCACTTGCCGTCGGCGCCACGCTCGGCGACGCGCGCCGCGCCCTTGTCCAGGATGTCGAGCGCCTGGTCCACGGCCTCGCGCACCTCGCCCTTGGTCGAGGTCGAGACGGTATCGCGCGCATCGAAAGCGCCGTTGATGGTTGATTCGAGGGCCTGGAGCGACATCGGGGATTCCTCTCGGGAGGGCGGAGTTTCGTGGAAATTGGAGCGCTTTTTCGGGATTTGGGGGGCGGAGTCAAGGCATACTCCGCCATCGTCCCGGGCTACGGCTTCACCGCGACAGCCCCGCCAGGAACCCCGCCAGATCATCCGTGACATGATCGACATGGGCCGCATCGCGCCCCTCCAGCTCCCAGTCCTCGCGGACCACCTCCTTGGTGCCGTCCGGCACCACCAGCACGGTGGTCATGCCGAGCGCATGCGGAACGGTGAGGTTGCGCGAAAGGTCCTCGAACATCGCCGCCCGGGTCGGGTCGACGGCATGGTCAGTGAGGAATTTGCGATAGGTCTGTTCGGCGGGCTTCGGTTCGAACCCGGCTGCCATGATGTCGAACACGCCGTCGAAGTGCGAATCGAGCCCGAGCCGCGCCAGCACGGCGTCGACGTGATCGACCGAGCCGTTGGTGAGGATCAGCTTGCGCCCCGGCAGCTTGGTGATCGCCGCGCCCAGCGCCGGGTTCGGTTCCAGCGGCGAATGATCGATCTTGTGGACGTAGGCGAGATAATCGTCGGCGGAGACGCCGTGCAGGGTCATCATGCCGCGCATCGTGGTGCCGAAGCGCAGGTAGTAATCCTTCTGGATCCTGCGCGCCTCCTCGCGCGTCACGTTCAGCCAGTTGCACACGAACTCCCCGATCCGCGCATCCACCTGCTGCCACAGATTGACGTGATGCGGATACAGCGTGTTGTCGAGATCGAACACCCAGGTGTCGACATGGGTGAAGGCGCGGGGCTGGCTCATCGAGACTCTCTATCCGTTGAGCGTGGCTACAGCCCCGCCCTCAATCGTCGTCCTGGCGAAGGCCAGGACCCATACTCCGCGGCCCATCATGGGGCACCCTGATCGTCGTTCTTCGCCAAACCTAATCCTGGGGTAATGGGTCCCGGCCTTCGCCGGGACGACACTGGGATTCTTGGCGGCACCCATCACGGCACGCCAAACCGCAGCGTCTTGCCGCCGCTCGACATGTCCACGACGCCGAACCCGGTCGCGGTGAAGCCGCGGCTGGCGCAATCGGTCTGCTCGCTGGTCTCGAACTTGGTCTCGCGGGTGCACAGCTGCCTGTCGCCGCCCCAGTTCAGCGGCCTGTCCTTCAGCTTCACGGTGCGGTTGTCGGCATCGACCGCCTCCGCGAAGCTGTAGATCTGCTTCGGCGAGCCCGTGACGTCGGGATGCAGGCACGTTTTCGGCTCGATCCGGTACCAGCCGCGGCTCGTCACCGCCTTGCCGTCGTCGGTGGCGACCGCCGCCATCACCTTGTGCGGGGTGTCGTTGCACCAGGTCAGCCCGGCGGCGGAGGGCGTCTGCACCGCGTCCACCATGGTCTTGAAGAAGTTCGGGGACGTCAGGATGTCGGACGACAACCCGCGGCTCTTCAGGAACGCGGCCAGCGCGCCTTGCGTCTTCGGCCCGTCGACGCCGTCGATCGGCGCGGCGTCGTAGCCGGCGATCACCAGGAGCCGCTGGATGCCGGCGAGGCGCGCCTGCTCGTCGTCATATTCGGAATCCTCGGCGAGATAGGTGACGAGATTGCCGTCGGCCCCTTGCGTCGGCGTCACCTGCGTGAACGCGACCTGGGTCTGGCCGCTGCGGCACTGGCGCGCCGCCGCGATGACGAAATTGTCCTGCGCCACGCACAGCATGTCGTTGCCGCTCTGCGGGATCGGCGAGGCGCCGTAGACGCCGAGCGCGCGCGCGTTGAGCAGGATGCGGTCGGCGGTCAGCGTGCCCTGCACCACGACGCGGCAGGTGGCGGGATCGATCCGGAACCAGCCGCGCGTTGCCGTCGCTGCCTTGTCGTCGATGCCGATCGCGGCCTCGACGACGTAGGACA
The DNA here is from genome assembly GCA_964423245.1 of uncultured Bradyrhizobium sp. Classification (GTDB taxonomy): domain Bacteria; phylum Pseudomonadota; class Alphaproteobacteria; order Rhizobiales; family Xanthobacteraceae; genus Bradyrhizobium. The sequence continues at coordinate 129,898 of CAYREH010000007.1, forward strand.
TGCGGTTGCAGATCTTGAGGTCGGCAAGGGCCGGCGCGGCGGAGACGAACAGCGAGACGATCGCGGCCGGCAGCGTCATCAGGAAGCGCGTGAAGGGCGAGCGGCGGTGCTGCGGATTTCTCCGCTCGTTATGCCGCGGCTTGTCCCGGGCAACCACGTTTCCGGTGCCGCGCGAAAGAGCGCGGATGGCCGGGACAGGCCCGGCCATGACGGCGTCTCTCGTGTTCCCGCCCATCACTTATGGATCAGCGTTCCCGTGCCCTGGTTGGTGAACAGCTCGAGCAGCACGGCATGCTGCATCTTGCCGTCGATGATGACGACGCCCTGCACGCCCTGTTCGAGCGCGTAGATGCAGGTCTCGACCTTCGGGATCATGCCGCCGGAGATGGTGCCGTCGGCGATCAGCTTGCGGGCGTCCTTGATCGACAGTTCGGGGATCAGCTTCTTCGACTTGTCGAGCACGCCCGGCACGTCGGTGAGCAGCAGCAGGCGCTTGGCCTTCAGCGCGCCGGCGACCGCGCCGGCAAAGGTGTCGGCATTGACGTTGAAGGTCTGGCCGTCCTTGGAGGTGGCCAGCGGCGCCAGCACCGGGATCAGCTCGTAGCCGATCAGCTGGTTCAGCAGCGTGAGGTCGACCTTCTCGGGCTCGCCGACGAAGCCGAGGTCGATCACCTTCTCGATATGCGAGTCCGGATCGACCATGGTGCGCGTCGCCTTCGACGCCGTGACCATGTTGCCGTCCTTGCCGCACAGGCCGACGGCCTTGCCGCCGGCTTCGTTGATGTAGCCGACCAGCGATTTGTTGATCGAGCCGGCCAGCACCATCTCGACGATCTCGATCGTCGCGGCGTCGGTGATGCGCAGGCCGGCGGCGAATTCCGAGACGATGCCGAGGCGCTTGAGCATGGTCGCGATCTGCGGCCCGCCGCCATGCACCACAACCGGATTGATCGCGGTCTGCTCCAGCAGCACGATGTCGCGGGCGAAATTCTTCGCGGTCTCCTCGTCGCCCATGGCATGGCCGCCATACTTGATGACGATGGTTTCCTCGTCATATTGCTGCATGTGCGGCAGCGCCTCGGACAGGATACGGGCCTGGTCGAGCGGGGAGATGTCGGTCATGTCGCGGATCTCGCTGGCGGGTCTGTCGGGCGGCGTTCTATCCGATTGCCGGGCGCCGCGCAAAGCGTGACTGGCATGCCGCTGCGTAGCCCGGATGGAGCGAAGCGAAATCCGGGATTCTTACCGCACGCACCGGCCCCTCTCCCCTTGTGGGAGAGGGTGGGTCGCCGCGTAAGCGGCGAGACGGGTGAGGGGTCTCTCCCCACGAGCACGCCTGCTGAGAGAAACCCCTCATCCGGCACTTCGCGCCACCCTCTCCCACAAGGGGAGAAGGAAGGGAGACCTAATTTCGCGCGACCACCGCCGCCAGCGTCACGGTGAGCCAGCTCGCGATCATGATCGTTCCGCCTGATGGCGCCGCCATCGGAAACAGCGCGTGGCCGGCAAAGTGCCGCAGGGTGAGGTCGCCCGCGAACAGCGCGGCGCCGATCGCAAGGCCCGATGCGGCGGCGAGGCCAATTCCGCCGTGCAGAAGACCGCGCCCGAGCAGGGCGACGCAGGCCAGGATCGCGGTGGCATGAAACAGCAGCATGGTGGCGCCGGCCGGCGCCACCCGACCGGCGCCGGCGCCATGGGCGGCGGCGCCCAGGGCGACGCCGGCCGCGCCCATCAGGCCGGCGAGTCCGGTCAGCAGCCGGCTCATCATGAGCTCCGCTCCTCGAGAAGCTTGGCCATCGCGGCGCGCAGTTCGGCCATGCCGGTCGTGCTGCGCGAGGAGGTCGCGAGCACGTGCGGGAACGCCGCCGCATGCTTGGCCAGCGCGGCCTCGGTCTCGGCGATGCGCGACTGCAATTCGGCGGCCTTCACCTGGTCTGCCTTGGTCAGCACGATCTGGTAGCTGACGGCGGAACGGTCCAGCGTCTTCAGGATCTCGTCGTCGACCTCCTTCAGCCCGTGCCGGGCGTCGATCAGCACGTAGACGCGCGCGAGGCTGGCGCGGCCGAGCAGGAAGGTGTGGATCAGCTCGGTCCAGGACGCGACCTGGCTCTTCGGCGCCTTGGCATAGCCGTAGCCGGGCATGTCGACGAGGCGCAGATCGGTCTTGCCGGGCACCTCGAAGAAGATCAGCTCCTGGGTGCGCCCGGGCGTGTGCGAGGTGCGCGCCAGCGCATTGCGTCCCGTGAGCGCGTTGATCAGGCTCGACTTGCCGACATTGGAGCGCCCGGCAAAGGCGATTTCCAGCCCCGCCATCGGCGGCAGCGTCGCAATCGAGGGCGAGGCCCAGATGAACTGCCAGTCGCGGGCGAACAGCTTGCGCCCGGCCTCGATCAGCTTCGCATCTTTGTCGTCGGTCATGCGAAGGCTCTATCCTTTCGTCATGGCCGGGCTCGTCCCGGCCATCCACGTCTTGCGACTGGGCGAACTCCAAAACGTGGATGCCCGGGACGAGCCCGGGCATGACGATGTGGAGGCATTTGCGCCCAATGACGGGCACACGCTTCGTGCGCAGCTACGTCGCCTTCTTCGCGAACGTCGCCTTGAGATTGTCGAACAGCTCCACCTTCACGCCGTTGCGGCGCATGATGAAGCTCTGCTGCAGCACCGACAGCGTGTTGTTCCAGGCCCAGTAGATCACGAGGCCCGCCGGGAAACCCGCCAGCATGAAGGTGAAGATCAGCGGCATCCAGTTGAAGATCATCTGCTGCGTCGGATCCGGCGGCGTCGGGTTCAGCTTCATCTGGAACCACATCGTGATGCCCATGATGATCGGCCAGATGCCGAGCGCGAGATAGTGGCCGAATACCGGGATCGTGGTCGGATCGAACGGGATCAGGCCGAACAGGTTGAACAGATTGGTCGGATCCGGCGCGGAGAGGTCCTTGATCCAGCCGTAGAACGGCGCGTGCCGCATCTCGATGGTGACGAACAGCACCTTGTAGAGCGAGAAGAACACCGGGATCTGGATCACGACGGGAAGACAGCCGGCGACCGGATTGATCTTCTCCTTGCGGTAGATCTCCATCATCTCCTGCTGCTGCTTCACCTTGTCGTCGGGATAGCGCTCCTTCAGCGCCAGCAGCTGCGGCTGGATCGACTTCATCTTCGCCATCGAGGCGTAGGACTTGTTCGCCAGCGGGAAGAACAGGAGCTTCACGATCACGGTCACGAGCAGGATCGAGATGCCGAAATTGCCGAAGAAGCGGAAGAAGAAGTCGAGGCCGAGGAACATCGGCTTGGTGAGGAAGTAGAACCAGCCCCAGTCGATCAAGAGATCGAAATGGTTGAGCCCGAGCTCCTTGTTGTAGCCGCCGAGCCCTGCGAACGGGAACACGCCGACGACGCCCGCTTCCTTGGCGCCGGCGAACAGCCGCGCATTGGCGGTCGCGGTGCCGCCGATCGCGACGGTGACGGGGTCGAGCAGATAGTCGGTCTGGTAGGTGTGGAGGTTGCCCGACGGGTTCGACGAGAACCGCGCCTGCAGCCGTGCATCGGTGTCGGGCAGCAGGGCCGAGGCCCAGTACTTGTCGGTGATGCCGAGCCAGGCATTGGTGACGTTCTTGAAGTTCACCTGCTTGGCTTCGTCGACCTTCTTGTAGGCGTATTCCTGCAGCTTCTCGTCGCCGAGATAGCCGATCAGGCCTTCATGCAGGATGTAATAGCCGGAGACCTGCGGCGCGCCGTGCCGCGAGATCAGCGCGAACGGATAGAGCGTGACCGGCGCATTGCCGACATTGCTCACCTCGTCCTTGATCGTGAACAAATAGTGGTCGTCGACGGCGATGGTGCGGCGGAAGGTGAGGCCCTCGCCATTGTCCCACTTCAGCACCACGGGGGTCTTCGGGGTCAGGCTGCCGCTGCCGTCCTGCTGCCAGATGGTCTGGGCGTCGGGCATCTTCGCGGTGACGCCGGTGGCGGCGACCCAGCCGAACTCGGCGTAATAGGGCTCGGCGGTGCCGGACGGCGAATACAGGATGATCGGCGGCGATTTCGGGTCGACCGTCTCGCGGAACTGGACCAGCGCGATGTCGTCGATGCGGCCGCCCTTCAGCGAGACGCTGCCGGCGAGGCGCGGCGTGTCGATCTTGACGCGCGGGCTGGCGGCGATGGCGGTCTCGCGCGGCACCACCGCCTGGGCCTGGCTGGTCCCCGGCGCCGTCGCGGGCTGCGCGGTGCCGCCGGCCTGCGGCGTTGCCGCCCCCGGCGTGGCGGAGGCGGTCGGCTGCGGCGTGCCCTTCTGCAGCTCGGCCTGGCTCTGCTGCAGGGCGCGCTGCTTCTCCATCGCCGGCACGTTGTAGAAATATTGCCAGGCGATCAGGACGAGGCCCGACAGAATGACGGCGAGGATCGTATTGCGGTTATCGGTCATCTCTGTGTCTCGTCATCAATCCGGGTTGCGGCGGCTCGCGGCGGCGCGGCCTCGCTCTTGCGCGGGGTCTCGGCGGGGCGTTGACCTGATTTCGGGCCACGCGCCTTGGGCGTATGCCGCACAGGCCTGGCAAACGCCATGCGCAGATCGTCGAGCATGGTCGGAAAAGGGCGCGACAGCGCATCCCTGCGGCCGACCAGCACGTAATCATGATGGGGCGGCATCGACGCCGGATCGATCAGCTTCACCAGTTCGCGAAGCCGGCGCCGGATGCGATTGCGCTCGGGGGCGTTGCCGTTCTTTTTGGTAACGGTGAAGCCGATCCGGACGGGGCCCGAATCGTCGCGACGTCGGCTTTGCAGGACGAACGCGGGACTATTCACCCGCGCGCCATTGGCAACGGCGAGGAAATCCGCCCGCTGCCTCAGCCGATCCATGATGAAATCCCAAAAAGGGGGTCCGGCTCAGGCGCTCAGACGCTTGCGGCCGCGGGCGCGGCGGGCGGCGAGGACCTTGCGGCCGCCGGCGGTGGCCAGACGGGCACGGAAGCCGTGACGGCGCTTGCGCACCAGTTTGCTGGGTTGATAAGTCCGCTTCACGGGTTTTTCTCCGCTGACCGGGCAATTTGCCTGTAGAATTGATGGTAAAGTCCGGAAGATGCGGCCCCAAACGGGCCTTTATCGGCCCCCAGAGAGCCGCTCCCGGTGCAGCACCGGGTCATCGCGGACAGTTGGCGCGGCTTATAAGGGAGCCTCCCCGTCTCGTCAACGTCGCAAGCGGCCGCGGTTCCCGTGAATATCCCTGTTTCGGCGGGGTTTTTAACTCCGATGCTGGCGAATGGCGGCTTCCATGCCTACATCCCACCTCGGCAGATGAGCGATCCGTAATTTGACCGGCTCCCGGGCGGGTCGCAATCTGCGCCAGCCGCGATCAGTCAGACGTGAACAGGGGCGACCTTCGTGCCAGGGATGGAGCCTATCCAGGATCTGGATCAGCCATCGATGCGGCCTCGCGGCCCGCGTGGGCTCGGCCTGTCCGGAAAGCTGCTGCTCCTGACCGTCCCGCTGGTCATGATCGCGGCAATCCTGCTCTACGTCCCCGCCATCGCCAACTTCTGGGTCAACCGCCTCAACGACCGCGTCGCGGCGGCGAACACCGCGGCGCTGGTGCTGGACGCCGCGCCGCTCGGCATGGTGCCGGAATCGCTGTCGCGGCAGATCCTCAAGAGCATCAATGCCCGCGCGGTCGCCATCAAGATGGGCCAGCAGCGCCGCCTGCTCGCCAGCGACAATCTGCCGGCCGCGATCGAGCACGACATCGATCTGCGCGACATGACTGCCTGGGAGGCGATCACCGGCTCGTTCAGCATGATGCTGGAGACCGGCAACCAGCCGATCCGCATCGTCGGGCCCGGCGTCGGCAACGCCCAGTTCATCGAGATCGTCACCGACGAACTGCCGCTGCGGCAGTCGATGTACCGCTTCTCCCGCAACGTCGTGGTGGTGGCGCTGATCATCGGTGTGCTCACCGCCTTCCTCGTCTATCTCGCGCTGCATTACCTGTTCGTGCGGCCGATGCGCCGGCTGACCGCCAGCCTCGTCGGCTTCCACGAAAATCCCGAGAGTTCGGCCGGCATCATCGTGCCCAGCCGGCGCAGCGACGAGATCGGGGTCGCCGAGCGCGAATTGTCCGACATGCAGCGCGATCTGATGTCGATGCTGAACCAGAAGAGCCGGCTCGCCGCGCTGGGTCTGGCCGTCTCCAAGATCAATCACGATCTGCGCAATCTGCTGGCCTCGGCGCAGCTTTTGTCGGACCAGCTCGCCAGCGTGCCCGACCCGCGCGTGCAGCGCTTCGCCCCCAAGCTGGTGCGCTCGCTGGAGCGCGCCATCGCCTTCTGCCAGTCGACGCTGTCCTATGGCCGCGCCCAGGAGGCCGCGCCGGACCGCCGCATGATCCTGATCGAGCCCGTCGTGGTGGAGGTGCGCGAGACCGCCGGCCTCGCCTCCGACGCCTCGATCACCTGGGTGGCCGCGATCGAGCGCGGGCTGGCGATCGATGCCGATCCCGACCAGCTGTTCCGGGTGCTGCTCAACCTCGTCCGCAACGCCGCCCAGGCGCTGGAGAGTCACGCCGCCGGCGATGGCGCCGCGCAGCAGATCCGCATCACGGGCAAGCGCGAGGGCGCCGTGGCGATCCTCGAAATCTCCGACACCGGCCCCGGCATTCCGCCGAAGACCCGCGAGCGCCTGTTCGAGGCGTTCCAGACCTCCGGTCGCCCCGGCGGCAGCGGCCTTGGCCTGGCCATCGCCGCCGAGTTGATCCGCGCCCATGGCGGCGACATCCATCTCGTCGAGGGCACCATCGGCGCCACCTTCCGGATCGTCATCCCCGACCGTCCGGTGGAACTGCTCTCCGTCCGCAACGAGCGCGCCAGGGCGTAAGGCTCGGCCAATGGCCGAGCCGTCAACCGCCGGCGATCGGACCCGCCAGATTTTCCGCCGTCATTCCGGGCGCGCCGAAGGCGCGAGCCGGAATCCATAAGCCCGGCTTGTGGTTAGGGAGGTCCGGCTCACCGCTTGGCGTTGCCCCGGAATTGCGCCGGAGAAGCGAAAATGCCCAAAATACCCTGCGGGCGGACCTTGCCAATCCCGGCAAGAGCGGTTAGTCAGAGCGCTCTTTCGCACCCCTCCCGTCCCATCGGGAGCTGCATCGTGGGTTCGTCCCGCAATGGCTGTTTGCGAAAACGCGCCCGTAGCTCAGCTGGATAGAGCATCAGACTACGAATCTGAGGGTCGGACGTTCGAATCGTTCCGGGCGCGCCATTTCCGCCTTTGCAGACCAGCCCGCGATCTTCCTGGATTAAGACGACTTTCCGGAAGGGATGCCGCGGTCTGCGGGCCCCGGAGAAAACTGCCCGGCGCGCTCGACCAGCAGATCGAGGAAACGCCGCGCGCGCAGCGACATCCAGTGCGTCTCGGGATAGACGGCATGCAGCGGCAGGGCGGCGATGGTGTAGTCGGGCAGCACGTGCTCGAGCTCGCCGCTGCGAAGTCCCTCCGCGGCGTTCCAGTCGGGCAGGATCGCGAGGCCGAGATGATGCAGCGCCGCTTCCTGCATCGCATCGGCATCGTCGACATGGATCGATCCGCTGATGGTGGCGACGTGGCGGCCGTGCTCGGACTCGAAAACCCATTGGTGCGCGGGCGACATGCGCGAATAGACGATGCACTGATGCGAGGACAGGTCGTCCGGGGTCCGCGGCATCGGGCGCCCGTGGAGGTAGGTCGGGCTCGCCACCAGATAGCGCTGCACCGTGCCGAGCCGGCGCGCCACCAGCGTGCTCGATTCCAGATGGCCGATCCGCAGCGCGAGTTCGATGCCTTCCTCCACCAGATTGACGAAGCGCTCGCTGAACCGGATGTCGACCCGCACCTCCGGATAGTCCCGCACGTAATCGGCGATCAGCGGCATCATGTAGCGCCGTCCGAATGAGGAGGGCACGCCGATCCGCAGCGTGCCGGTCGGGCGCGGCGCCACCTCCTCGACGCTCGACTTCGCCATGTCGAAGGTGCCGACGATCTGCCGGGCGAGATCGTAGAGGCGGTGCGCCTCCGCCGTCGGCCGCAGCGTGCGGGTGGTGCGCAGGAACAGCTGCGTCCCGAATTCGCTTTCCAAGAGCGCGATGCGCTTGCTGATGGCGGGCTGGCCGATCCCGAGCTCCCGGGCGGCCGCCGAGAAGCTGCCGCCTTCCAGGGTGCGGACGAACGCGCGCAGGCAGTCCAGCCGGTCCATGATTCATTCCCTTCCGGAATAAATCTTATCCCACCTATTCCATGGCGGGCAAGCCGGACGCCCGCTAGGCTCCGTCAAAACCAATAATCAAAGCGCAAAATCATCAGGGAGGACACGACATGGCACGCAACATCGGGATCGTCGGCGCCGGAATCGCCGGCCTGCATCTGGCGCTCTACCTGCAGAAACATGGCGTCGATGCCACCATCATCACCGACCGCCCGCCCGAGGATTATCGCGACATCCGGCTGATCAACACCGTCGCCCATCATCACGTGACGATCGCGCGCGAGAACTATCTCGGGGTCAACCACTGGACCGATCCGAAGCAGCATTATTACTATCACGACCACGTCTTCAATTTTCCGCAGCCGCTGAGCTTCCGCGGCGATTTCTCGAGGCCGAGCCGCGCCGTCGACTACCGCATCTATCTGCCGACGTTGATGCAGGACTTCGCCAACCGCGGCGGCAGGATCGAATATCGCCGCATCGAGGATCGCGACATCGGCGCGCTGGTGGCACGCTTCGATCTCCTCGTGGTGTCGACCGGCAAGGGGCCGCTCGGCCAGCTCTTCAGCTACCGTCCCGAGCACACGCCCTATTCGCAGCCGCAGCGCCGGCTTTGCGTCGGGCTCTATACGGGGGTGCGTCAGCCCGATCCGATGAACGTCACGCTCTCGGTGTCGCCGGGGCATGGCGAGATGATCGTGATCCCCACCGTCACCTTCGGCGGCATCGCCAATGCGCTGCTGATGGAGAACGTGCCCGGCGGCGACATGGAGGAACTGGCGACGCTCAGCTACGAAAACGACCCGAAGCACTTCCTGAAGGTGTTGCTCGGCAAGCTCGAGAAGCACCACCCCACCACCTATGACCGGATCGACACTGCGCGGTTCGATCTCGCCCAGCCGCAGGATCTCCTGCAGGGCGGCGTCGTGCCGACCGTGCGCAACACCATGGTTGAATTCGACGACGGCAAATGCGCCATCGCGCTCGGCGACGTCCATGCCGTGGTCGATCCCATGATGGGGCAGGGCGCCAACGTCGCCTCCTATGCCGCCTTCGTGCTTGGCGAGGAGATCGTGAACGCCGAGGCGCTCGATGCGCGCCTGTGCGAGAAGGTCGATCTGAAGCGCCAGGACCGCGTGCTGGCGGCCTCGCGCTGGACCAATGTGATGCTGCAGCCGCCGAGCGAGGCGCTCGGCATGCTGATCGGGGCAATGAGCCAGAATCCAACCCTGGCCAACGCGTTCACCGAGAACTTCAACTATCCCGAACGGCAGTGGGACTGCGTCTCGACGCCGGAGCGCATCGCCGCCTTCATCGACCGCATGTCGGCGCCGCCCGAGCCCGTCAGGGCCATTGCGTGAGGGCCGATCGATGCATTGCCTGACCGTGCTCTATCCGAAGCCGTCCGATCCCGCCCGCTTCAAGGCCTATTACGAACAGACCCATGTTCCGCTGGCGAAGCAACTGCCGGGCCTGATCTCCTGCGCCTACGCCTATCCCGAGCCGCTCGGCCCGGGTGCGGCCCCGTTCTGCATCTTCCAGGCCTGGTTCGCGGATGCCGCGGCGATGGGCGCGGCGCTGCAATCGGCGATCGGCGCAAGGGTCGCCGCCGACGTGCCGAACTATTCGCCCGATGGCGCGACGCTGTTTCATTTCGCCGGCGGAGACAGTAGCGTTTTCGAGCGAAGTGGAAGCCGGTTCGCATGAAGAAAACGCGTCAAAACAAGAACCTGGAGTCTCGTTCCGATTCCATCGGAACGGAAATGGCTCCAGCGATGCAGCGTGCCAATCCGGCCTCGTTCCGCGAGGCCGCATCGCGTTTCGTCACCGGCGTTACGGTACTGACGGCGCTGGACGAGCATGGCGAGGTCTGCGGCATGACCGCGAACAGTTTCGTCACGGTCAGCCTGGCACCGCCCACCGTGCTGGTCTCGGTGATGCCGGGGCGGATGCACCGGGCGATTTCCGCCACGGGGCGCTATTGCGTCAATGTGCTGCCGGATCATGGCCGCGATCTCTCGCGGCATTTCGCGCGGCAGCCAAGTCCCGGCGCGGCGCCGGATGTCGAGATGGTCGACGGCCTGCCGCGCCTTGCCGGCTGCATGGCGTACTTCGCCTGCGAGGTGATCCGCCAGGTCGATGTCAGCGACCACACCCTGATCATCGCGGAGGTGTCGAGCTGCGACTACCAGGACACGCCGCCACTGGTGTTCTTCTCCAGCCGCTATCACCTCGGGCCGGGCGTGCCTGTCGACCGGTGAACGTGCGGCGGCCTCGTTCCCGGCCGCGTCGGCGCGCGATTGCCTCGCCTCGCCCCTGATCTCGACAAAACCGCAGGAAACGTCATGCTGCGGCCGGCGGGCCGATTTGAGATGACGTTCATGCCGATCGCATCGCTCCGGCCGGTCGCGACGCGAGGGGGCATCCGGGGATTTGATGGGACGATTGCTCGATATCGTGACGCCGCTGCACAGGGCGACCCGGCGCGACTACATGGCCCGCATGAACGACGACAAGATCGGCTGCTCGCTGAAGGCGCGCGAATACGAGGCCGATTACTGGGATGGCGACCGCCGCTACGGCTATGGCGGCTACCGCTTCATCGACGGGCGCTGGGCGCCGGTGGCGAAGGCGCTGATCGAGACCTATGGCCTGAAGGACGGCTCCAGCGTGCTCGACGTCGGCTGCGGCAAGGGCTTCCTGCTCTACGAGATGCAGAAGATCCTGCCGGGCCTGAAGGTCGCGGGATTCGACATATCGAGGCACGCTCTTGCGCATGCGCATGACGCGGTGAAGCCCCATCTGGTCCATCATCGCGCCCAGGACGCCTATCCCTATGGCGATGCCAGTTTCGATCTCGTGATCTCGCTGGCCACGCTGCACAATCTCCGCCTCTACGAACTCGAGGTCGCGCTGAGGGAGATCGAGCGCGTCGGCCGGACCGGATACGTCATGGTCGAAAGCTACCGGACCGTCGCCGAACTGCACAATCTCGAATGCTGGGCGCTGACCGCCGAATCCCTCCTGCACGAGGCGGAATGGACCTGGCTGTTCGACAGGCTCGGCTATTCCGGCGATTACGAGTTCATCTATTTCGAGTGACGGTCCCGGTGCGAGCGAGGCTCATGGCCGGGGCAAGGTGACCTGCACGTTTTTCAGCATGGCGACGAGCTGGCTCTGTTGACTGGTCCCGGTCTTGCTGAACACCTGGAGCAGATGGGTGCGCGCCGTGCTCATCCGGATGCGGGCCTGTTCGGCGATCTCCTTGAGCGGCCGGCCCTCGGCAAGACCGGTGGCGATGCGGGCCTCCTGCGGCGTCAGGTCGAAAAGCCGGATGATCGTCCCGGCGAAATCGGCGGGCATCGGCTGCGATATCCTGCGCACGATCACCATCGCGCACGGCTCCAGAAGCCCGGAGATGTCGCGGCTCATCGGCGGTGCCACCGAGATGGCGAGGGTCGCGGGTTCGTTGACCTTCGATCCCGTCATGACGAGCAGATCGCCGCCGGGCGGCGGAAGGGCGCCGGATCGAGCCGTGCAGCACTCCGCGACCAGCCTTCGCAGCCTGGAATTGCGCGCGTCGTCCAGGATCGCGAGCGCGCCGCGCTTCAGGACGAGGCCGGATTGTCCGTCGGACAGCAGCGTCTCCGCTGCCTCGTTGTGGGCGAGGACATTGAGCTGGGCGTCCACGGCCAGCACCGCGAACGGCACATGCGACAGGTTGGAGGGGACCAGTCGCGCAAGGCCCGTCTGCCGGCCGATCTCGACGGCGCGGCGGAGATGCGGCGAGATCATGTTCAACAGCTCGAGCTCCGCGGCGTCGAAGCCGGCCTGGCTGCGGCCGCGCTGCACGTCGAAGAACCAGGCCGACTGTGGCGACGCGACCAGCTTGCAAGTCAAGCCGCCATACATGTCCTGTGGCGCCATCCACTCGTTCCAGAGACGGCTCGCCCGCAGCGTGTTCCGCCCGATGACGTGAAGATCGCTATAGGCCGTTCCGACCGGCGCGCGCGTGATCGTGCTTTCGACGATGTTGGGCCCCTCGGCGAATTCGACGAGGTAGCGGTCCTGGAAGGCCGGGTCATTGTTCGGAGCGATCAGATCGCCCGGTCCTCGCTTCGGTCCCGTTCTGACGAGACAGGCTTTCGACCCATTGAACAAGGCTCGCAGCGTTTCGATGGCCTCCGGCCAGGATGTCGGATCGTAGGCTGCCTGATAGATGTTGCCGACGCAGGCGACGACGGTACTTTCGGTCATTTGCATGGCACTGTTTTATTTTGTTTCACGCTCTCGACAGAAGCATTTTTCTGCAAAGTTCGGGTGATCGTCAAATGCCGCACGGATGAATGTCTGCGAGCGCGAATGCCGGGTCATGTCGCGGTTGCCGAGATGTCCCGGGGTGTCCCGGGATATCCCGAGATGTGCTGGAATATCCCGATGTCCTGGGATGGCGTGCGAGACGTCCGCGGTCAGTGCCTCCGCATCCGGGCTCGCGTCCGGCGTCGGTTGGCCCTCGATCACCAGTCCGCTCAACTAAGGTTGACTATGTGGTTGCTTCGGGCGCCGTTGCGGTTGGCCCTCAATCACCGGTCCGCTAAACTGCCAGCGCCGGCCGCGCCACCGTGACCTTCGTTGCGGTTGGCCCTCAATCACCAGTCCGCTAAACTTTGACGGCTTCGCTCGCGCTCGGCGCCTTGGTTGCGGTTGGCCCTCAATCACCAGTCCGCTAAACTCAACGCGAGATGCGCTACCGCACACCCTATGTTGCGGTTGGCCCTCAATCACCAGTCCGCTAAACTTCGGCGTCGGACTTCATCCGAGGTATCCAGGTTGCGGTTGGCCCTCAATCACCAGTCCGCTAAACTAGTGGCGATCAGATTGAGTTGGCTCCGACAGTTGCGGTTGGCCCTCAATCACCAGTCCGCTAAACTCCGTCGAGGTCGTTCCGCCGACGCTGATCAGTTGCGGTTGGCCCTCAATCACCAGTCCGCTAAACTTCCAAATAGTGATTGCCGAGAGCAACCACGGTTGCGGTTGGCCCTCAATCACCAGTCCGCTAAACTACTCCGAATATGGAAACCTGCTTGATCTCTGTTGCGGTTGGCCCTCAATCACCAGTCCGCTAAACTTCTCGGCCGGCGCTTCCGCATCACCAATTTGTTGCGGTTGGCCCTCAATCACCAGTCCGCTAAACTCGCGCTGCCGACGCCATCTTTTCCGCGCCCGTTGCGGTTGGCCCTCAATCACCAGTCCGCTAAACTTGTGGAGGATCTGCATGCGCTGGCCGCCTGTTGCGGTTGGCCCTCAATCACCAGTCCGCTAAACTCCGCTGCCGCAGGCCCGCAAGACCAGCGTCGTTGCGGTTGGCCCTCAATCACCAGTCCGCTAAACTGCATGGAAGTCACGGTCGCGGCGCCAGGTCGTTGCGGTTGGCCCTCAATCACCAGTCCGCTAAACTCCGCACCTGAATGTGGGGGATGTTGGAATTGTTGCGGTTGGCCCTCAATCACCAGTCCGCTAAACTGACGCCGATTTCATGAAGCGTAAGGCGGTCGTTGCGGTTGGCCCTCAATCACCAGTCCGCTAAACTGAGCGGAACGAACTTTCGATCGCGGTGGCAGTTGCGGTTGGCCCTCAATCACCAGTCCGCTAAACTGCGGGCCATTTCGAGGTTGTAGCCGATGTAGTTGCGGTTGGCCCTCAATCACCAGTCCGCTAAACTGCTGGTGCGGCGCAGATCAAGCGCCGTGCCGTTGCGGTTGGCCCTCAATCACCAGTCCGCTAAACTAAGCGGAAGATGGTCAGGTCCCCATCTGCAGTTGCGGTTGGCCCTCAATCACCAGTCCGCTAAACTCTCAAGCGTGCGATAGGCGCCGTTCATCACGTTGCGGTTGGCCCTCAATCACCAGTCCGCTAAACTCGCAACTCCTTGCGGTCGTCCTCCTCGATCGTTGCGGTTGGCCCTCAATCACCAGTCCGCTAAACTGAGCGCCGCGACCGCAAGCGCAACCGCGACGTTGCGGTTGGCCCTCAATCACCAGTCCGCTAAACTGCGTCGCAATTTGCTGAAGTCATGTCGCCTGTTGCGGTTGGCCCTCAATCACCAGTCCGCTAAACTGCGCGTCAACATCCGCATCTCCACCGGCATGTTGCGGTTGGCCCTCAATCACCAGTCCGCTAAACTCACCTCCTCGATCGGCTTGTAGGGCAGCCCGTTGCGGTTGGCCCTCAATCACCAGTCCGCTAAACTGGTGGGCGGGGTGATCATGCGGTCGTGGCCGTTGCGGTTGGCCCTCAATCACCAGTCCGCTAAACTGCTCCAGCATGTCGGCCAGCACTCGGACGTGTTGCGGTTGGCCCTCAATCACCAGTCCGCTAAACTCGACATGGCGCAGGCCGTGATCGCCGACCAGTTGCGGTTGGCCCTCAATCACCAGTCCGCTAAACTGTCGCGGTGCACCGCGAGCCGATCGAGGCGGTTGCGGTTGGCCCTCAATCACCAGTCCGCTAAACTGCTTCTCGAACTAAAGCCCTGGAAACGGGGCTTTTTTCTTGGCTGGCGGTGGCTTGCCGCCGTTGCGGCCGGCCTAGAAAAGCGCGAACTGGGCCGGGTTTTGCGGGCTCTGTTCGCGTTTTCGTCCACGATAGGTGCGGATGTTCTCGTATTGCTTGTCCGTGATCGCCAGAATGTGGACCTTGCCGGATGACGGCATGGCCAGCTCGATCTTGCGCTCATAGGCCTCAGCCTGTTCCTTGCCAGCACAGAAGCGAAAATACACCGAGAACTGGCTCATTTCAAAGCCGAGATCGAGCAGGCTCTTTCGAAAACGGGTGGCCGCCTTGCGCTCCTTCTTGGTCCCGACCGGGAGGTCGAACAACACCGCGAGCCACATGATGCGATAACCTGACAGGGCTGGAGGATCGTCGCTGGCTGCCATGGTCAGAAGCCGAGCGGCAGGCCGGGCTTGGGCAGCACGAGGCGGTCGGTCTCGCCGGAATAGGCCCGGGCGAGGGAGTTGCTGAGCCGTTCCAGGCAGGTCATCAGCGGGCTGACGCCATCGGCCGTCGGCAGGTCGACGATCATGCTGCGGGCCAGCGCTGTCTTGGCCTCGCTGGTGACCTCGATGATCTTTTCGCCGCGGAGCCGGTGGACCTCGCGATCGACGATGGGCCGGAACGGCTCCATCAGGTCGTCCACGAGCACCATGGCGTTGCCGCGGTTGGAGTGCATCAGGCCAAAGCTGGGATGCAGGCCGGCCGCCATGACCGCCCGCGCGGTGGCTGCGCGCAGCACGGCATATCCGTAATTGAGCAGTGCGTTCAGTCCGTCGCCATCCTGGTCGCGCCGGAACCCCGCGCCGAACAGCAACGGCCAGTAGCGACGCGCGGCTTCCGCCTCGACGTTGCCGGGATCGCCGGCCCGGACCTTGCGCGACAGCAGCAGGAAGCCGCCCGATTCCGCGCCCACCGCCGCCAATGTCGCGCCCTGGGCAAGGATCTTGGCCTGCACGATCTGTTGCCATAGCCGTTTCTTCAATGGCGCGGATGCGCTGGCCTGATCGTTCATGCGGCCGGATTGCGCATGATGGCCGTCCACGGGCCAGACCACGGCGACTGGCCGGTGATTGGTTCCGCACAGCACCATCGGCACGCCGCGCGTCGCCAGCGTCACGAGGAGGTTGTTGGAATAGGTGAGACCATGGGCGTTGGCGACGACGGCGGCGAGATCGTCGAGCGGAATTCGGCCGAGTTCGCTGTCCCTGTCGGACACCGTCATGAATCCGCGATCGATGGCGAGGTGCCGTCCGTCCGATGCGATTTCCACCACACGCCCGACCATCGTCCGCGGTCCTATGTGTTGACGCGACCGGACGAACTATGCGGGGGGCACCCAGCGCACGCAACGCGTGTATTAATGTGTGGTTAACCCTGGCTGATGCGCCAAACCCGGCCCAGCGGGTCGACGCGAACGGCAACGGCGCCGAGCTTCTTCAACGTTCCATATGATGCCATCAGCCAGCGAAACGGGTCGATCTCGCTGTCGGTGGCGTGCCGCCTGTCGAGATTGCCGGTCTCGTTGTGGTCGGCCAGCTTGAAGCGGCCGGCCGCGGCATCGAGGCGGTGCACGACCATGATGCGTGCCCGGCCGTCATGGTCGAGCCGGATCAGGTCGCCCTTGTGGATGCGCATCACCAGTCTGGCGCCGGGATGCACCGCGCGCCATTGCGGCTGATGTGGCGTTCGGGCGCCGGCATTGCGCTTGTTGGCGTCGAAGCGGCGGATCGCCTCGCCGTCCCATTTGCCGTCCGCGGTTTCGAACACCTCGACGCAGAAATTCTCGCCCGCGCTGTAGGCCTTGTAGGGCTCTCCGGTGCGACGATCGCTGATCGGAACGAGGTAGGCCGGGTTCTCCTTCTTGAGGATGCGCACATGGCGCAATCCGTGCCTGAAATGCGGGTCACCGCCCGCATCCTTGAGCTTGCGCAGAGCGTCCGCCAGCGCGACGCCATTCTTCTTCTCGGCATCGACATGCGACCGGACCTTGCTTCGCAGTGTCCGGTCGCGGATGCGGTCGATCTCGTTGTCATTGAGGCTTTCGATCGGCTTGCGGTAGACGAGGTTGCCGTCTTCGTCGTCGGCAACGCCATAGGCCGTATCCTCGTGGAGCTGCCCTTCGATGCCATGGTCGGGCCTGTGTGACACCACCATCCTGTCCAGCGCGGCCTTGAGGTCGTCGCGCATGGTCGGCCAGGGCGGCTCGATCACGAATTTCTCGCGCTCCTCGTCATAGGCGTTCGCCATCTTCCACAGCAGCGAACGGTCGGTCAGTGCGACCACGAGGCCGTCGATGGCGTGATGGCGATGATCGGCGCGGTTCTTCACGCCGGTGAATTCCATGTCGTCGGTGGCGGCGAGGAATTCCTCGGACCTGTCCTGAACGCCGGCATAATTGTGGTCGGGCAGCAGCGCATTTAGGCCCCATTTGCCGCGCAGCATGCTGGTCATGCGGCCGGGCACGACCCAGATGTCGTTGGGATTGGTGATGGCGCCGAGATACTGCTTGGCGAGGCGTGCCAGCCAGCCGGTTTCGTTGAGCTGCCGCGCCAGGAAACCGCCGCGCTTGTCGAACTCCTCGCGGGCGTTGGCGTCGAAGCGCCAGCGCTTGTTGCGCGGCAGATTCGCCGCCCGCGCGGCGATGTCGTCCCAGTCGTAACGGTGTCCCTGGATCGTCGGGCTTGACCCGAAGGCTTCGGCCGGCGTCTGCTTGCGCTTGTGCCGGTTGGCGTAGCGCATGCAGATGATCTTGTTGGCGGGGCTGTCGTCCAGCGTCATGGCGACGGGAAGGATATGGTCGATGTCGACCTCGTCCGACAGCAGCCGTTCGATGCCGATCTGCTCGCCCGTGTAGACGCATTTGCGGTCCACGACGTCGTAGGCCAGTTCCTCCCAAAGCCGCATCTTCAGCAGGTTGCGCGGATTGGCCGGGACACCGTGCTCTGCTAGCTTGGCGGCGCGCTCCCTGTTCTTCGCCTGGTTCTTGCGTTGCTCGCGCTGAATCTCGGATTTCTGCTTCTCGGACAGTTTCAGCGCGCGGGTGAATTCGATGCTGATTTCGGCCGGTGGTCCGTAGGCGTGGATCAGGTCGTTGACCAGCCTTCGCAACTGGTTGAGTCCGATATGCACCGTCGGGTTCGGAAAATGGCCGAACTGCTTTTCGTTGTCGTCGCGGGCGTCACCGCTGCCGACCACCGCGTCTGACAGCCATTTGCCATAATAGGGCAATGAATCGAGCTGCTCCCCGGTCGGAAGTCGGGCGTGGTCGTAGCCCGCGCGCTTGGCGGCAATGTGGTAGCCGGCGCCCGAGGAGCCGTCTTCGTCGAACTCGTTCTGCATGACCGGCAATATCTTGCCGATGGCGCGCAGGCCGAGCCGCGCGTATCCGTCCGGCAGCACCGTGTTGGCGACGCGCGCGGCGGCCGCGCCGTCCAGCCCGCACTCCCGTTCCAGCCAGGCCATCAGCTCGTCCTCGTTCTCGGCTTCGGCCAGCCGCGTGACGATCTCGATCTGCCGCTCCACACTGAAGCCGCGCCACGCCTTGTTGAAGCCCTTCTTGTCGGACAGCCGCGCCGCGGTCTCGTCGCCGTCGAGCCGGTCGCGCCGGTCGGATTCCAGGTTGAACTTCGCCTCGTCCGGCAAGTGCAGCAGCGCACGCATCTTGTCGAAGGAGACCTCCTTGTTCGACAGCAGTGCAGCGATGACGCGGTCGCCCTGGTCCTTGGTGAGCTTGCGCGATCCCTTGCCGGTCTCGCGGATCTCGAGGTTGCGCGCCTCCTGCACGATGCGGAAACGCTGGGCGAGGGGATGCCACCACGGCGCGCGATAGCCCTCCGGGTCCTCCTTGAAGGGGCGTGTTGCCGGATCGAGCGTGCACTTGCCGACGATCGCGGGTTTCAGCGGCCGCTGGAAGAAGATCAGGTCGGAAATCTCTTTCTTCGCGGCCTCCGTCATCGTCGGATGATGCGCCGCCTGTGCGGCCCAGATCGCCTCGAACTCGGCCTGCAGCATCGCGCGCGTCGGATAGAAATCGTAGCTGGCTTTCGTGCCTGTGATGGTGGCGCGGGCGCGCACGCCTTCCGGCGCAGCACCGGGCGGCAGGACCTCGTCGCCAAACAGGCGCTTGCGAGCCTTGGCCCAGGCCTTCTTCCTGGCGTTGCCGGTGAGATGGTCCTTGCCGAGCCGGGTCAGTTCGGCGCGGATGGCGGCCTGACGTTCCTCGTAGCCTGCCGACAAATGCCGGTCCGCAAGAAACGCTCCGAGCGTGCATGCGCCGCTGTCCTCGATCGCCGCCGCAAGTTTCGACGCGGCCTGCTTGATCGCTCCGCCCTCGCTGTCTTTCGCGTCGGTCTTCCGGTTCGACTGGAAGCCGCGGCGCTGGTTGAGGTGAAACAGCGCGCGGCCGACATGATGCGCGGGCAGCGTCTCGTTCAGTGCCGCCTTGCGAAGGCCGTAGGGGTCGAGCGCTTCGAGCTGTCTGCGGGCTGTCTCGTCGTCGGGCATCAGACCGTGCCGGATCAGGACCGCGATCAGGTCCTTGCGCCGCTGGACGAAGCGGTCCCGCCGCTTGCGCGCGCCGCGCGCCATGCGGCGATCCACCGCATTCGACATCTTGCTCTGGGGATCGCGGCCGTCGGGAAATATCCGCACGCCGCCCGGGCCGAGCGCAACCGGCTCACGGCGGTCGCCGCGCTTGTCGAGATAGGTGACGAACCAGCCGAGAGAATTGGAGCCGAGATCAAGGCCCAAGCGATAGGGTCGCAGATTTGCTGGCGTGGTCATCCATCCCCCGGGATCATTTGATCCTTGACGGACTTATATCAACATTGCACAATCCATGCGTGCAATAGCCGTTATCGCAAGCTTCGTCAGTTTTAGCGGACTGGTGATTGAGGGCCTCCCGTTAACAAGCTTAAGCACAAAATGGGGCACCCTGCGGGGTGCCCCTTCCATTTGTGGCTGGCTGATACCCGCGCTTCGCGGTACTCTGCGGCCAGAGGTTCGACCGATGACACAGCCGATCGTCTCGCGAAGTTCCGAGGTCATGGGGGGCGTTGCCGTCTTTCACGGCACGCGCGTTCCTATCGATACGTTTCTGGACTATCTCGAAGCCGGCGAGACGATCGACGACTTCCTGGAAGGCTTTCCGTCGGTGACGCGCCGGCAGGTGATTGCATTCCTGGAAGAAGCCAAGACGCGAATGGTCGAAGCTGCCTCGTGAAGGTGTTTCTCGACGAATGCGTCGATCGTCGACTGGCACGTGACATCGTTGGTCATGATGTCAGGACCGCGCGGCAAATGGGCTGGGTTTCGATCAAGAATGGCGAACTGTTGATGCTGGCGGCTCAGCACTTCGACGTCTTCGTCACCGTGGACCGCAATTTGGCCTTCCAGCAAAATCTGCATGTGCATTCAATCCCGATCCTGGTATTGCGCGCGAAAACCAATCGGCTCGCTGATCTGAGGCCGTTGGTCCCAATGCTGCTTGCAGCCGTTGACGCCGCGAAGGCCGGCGGTGTCCAGTTCATTGGCTCGTGACGGGTCGCCTGCTTCTCAAGCCGCGCCATTACGGATATCGAACCACGCTCCATCGCGCCGACGGCTGGCGTGCGATGCTCGAGGCGTTCGATGAGAAAGCCGCGCCGGCAGCCTGCTCGCCCTTGCGCCCCACGATGCCATCATGCCCCTGTTTTGCCCGACGCCACAAGCTCAATTTGCTGTTTTTCAGAATCGGCACCTGCCCGGTCGCGGTGACGGGGTCGTCCCGGTCCCCCTGCGCGGCAAGCCGTTGATTTCGCTGCCCCGGTTACTTTGCATGGGGTTGTTTTCGCGTTTTGCTTCGAAGGCACCAAAGCGTCAGGCAAGTCGCGGCCCGTCCGCCCGCTACTTCATCACCCGCAGGCCCTTGGTCGTGAACCGCTGCGTCTTGTCGCCCGGGCGCACGGGCCGCCGTGTGCCGGCGGCCTTGCCGGTGCCGGGGGGCTGGTGCGCGGGGACCAGCTGGTCGGGGCGGGAGCCGATCAGATCGGCGCGGCCCATCGCCTTCAGCGCCTCGCGCAGCACCGGCCAGTTGTCGGGGTCGTGGTAGCGCAGGAAGGCCTTGTGCAGGCGGCGCTGGCGCAGGCCCTTGATCGCCTCGACCTTGTCGCTGCCGCCATGGCGCACGCCGCGCAGGGGATTGACGCCGGTGTGGTACATCGCGGTCGCGGTCGCCATCGGTGAGGGCAGGAAGGTCTGTACCTGGTCGGCGCGGTAGCGGTTCTTCTTCAGCCACAGCGCGAGGTTCATCATGTCCTCGTCGGTCGTGCCGGGATGCGCCGCGATGAAATAGGGGATCAGGTAATATTTCTTGCCGGCCTGTTCGGCGGCCGCATCGAACATCCGCTTGAACTTGTCATAGGCGCCGATGCCCGGCTTCATCATCTTGTCGAGCGGGCCGCGCTCGGTATGTTCCGGCGCGATCTTCAGATAGCCGCCGACATGATGCGTCACGAGCTCCTTGATGTATTCGGGGCTCTCGACCGCGAGGTCGTAGCGCACGCCGGAGGCGACCATCACCTTCTTGATGCCCTTGGTCTCGCGCACCTTGCGATAGAGGCGGATCAGGTCGTCATGCGAGGTGTTGAGGTTCGGGCAGATCTCGGGGAATACGCAGGACGGCCTGCGGCAGGCCGCCTCGACCTTCGGGTCCTTGCACGCCATCCGGTACATGTTGGCAGTGGGGCCGCCGATGTCGGAGATCACGCCGGTGAAGCCCGGCGTCTTGTCGCGGATCAGTTCGATCTCGCGCAGGATCGAGCCTTCCGAGCGGTTCTGGATGATGCGGCCCTCGTGCTCGGTGATGGAGCAGAAGGTGCAGCCGCCGAAGCAGCCGCGCATGATCGTCACCGAGAAGCGGATCATGTCCCACGCCGGGATCTTGGCATCGCCATAGGACGGATGCGGCGCGCGTGCGTAGGGCAGGTCGTAGACCGCGTCCATCTCCTCGGTGGTGAGCGGGATCGGCGGCGGGTTGAGCCAGAGGTCGCGGTCGCCATGGCGCTGCACCAGCGGCCGCGCATTGCCGGGATTGCTCTCCCGGTGCAGCACGCGCGAGGCGCGCGCATAGGCTTCCTTGTCCTGCTCGACCTGCTCGCAGGACGGCAGGCGGATCACGATCTTGCCCGGCTGGCGCGCCGCGCCCTCGTCGGCGGACTCGAGATCGTCGGCGTGCAGCTCGGTGTAATCCTCCGGCACCTTGCGGAACAGCGCCACGCCCCGGATGTCGTCGAGTGCACGCGGCGCTTCGCCTGCGGCGATCCGCTGCGCCACTTCGACGACGGCGCGCTCGGCATTGCCATAGAGCAACAGGTCCGCCTTGGCGTCGGCCAGCACCGAGCGGCGCACCTTGTCGGACCAGTAATCGTAATGCGCGATCCGGCGCAGCGAGGCCTCGATGCCGCCCAGGATGATCGGCACGTCCTTGAACGCCTCGCGGCAGCGCTGCGCATAGACCAGCGTGCAGCGGTCCGGCCGCCTTCCGCCTTCGCCGCCCGGCGTATAGGCATCGTCGCTGCGGATGCGGCGGTCGGCGGTGTAGCGGTTCACCATGGAATCCATGTTGCCGCCGGTCACGCCGAAGAACACTTTCGGCTTGCCGAGCGCCTTGAACGGCTCCGCCGAATGCCAGTCCGGCTGCGAGATGATGCCGACGCGGAAGCCCTGCGCCTCCAGCAGCCGGCCGATGATGGCCATGCCGAAGCTCGGATGGTCGACATAGGCATCGCCGGTCACCAGCACGATGTCGCAGGCGTCCCAGCCGAGCGCATCCATCTCGGCGCGGCTCATCGGCAGGAACGGCGCCGGCTGGCGCGGGCGCGCCCGGGCCATCAGGGGCTGTTCGGCAGTGATTTGCGAAGGGGTCATGGGGCTTTGGATAAGACCCCACGCCGGCGAATACAACCGACGGACGCGTGAAAGATGGCGGTTCCGCAGGTCCCCCCCGCGCCTCAGCCGCCGCGGAGCGCCTGTCGCACCTCGGCCGCGGTGGCCGGCTCGCCGCCCTGGGCGCGCACCAGCCGCACGGCGTCTTCGACCAGCGCGAGATTGGTCGCCGTCGACCCCAGCAGCGCGTCCTCCAGCCCGACCCGCACATGCCCGCCGCGCGCCACGGCCTCGCCGATCAGCGGCGCGACGTCGACGCCGAGCCCGGAAATCATCCAGGGCGCGCCGGGGGCCTCGTCCCGGGTGAGCCTGACCAGTGCGTCCAGCCCGTAGGGCTTCGGCGGAAAGCAGAACGCGAACTGTTCGGAGAACATGAAGCGATAGACCGGCGTCTTCACCCCGCTCGCCCGCGCCAGCGCCGCCCCGGCGCGGATGAAGCCGGGCTCGTAGATCGCATAGGCGGGATGAATGCCGTGCTGCCGGGCGACCGCCAGCCCGCGGCGGACATGGCTCTCCGGATTGAGATAGGTCTCGGCAGGCCTTGCCTCCGCCGTCGTTGCGGTCAGCGTGAAATTGACGCTGCCGGGATCGACCACCGCGAATTCGAGCAGCCCGCGCGCGGCCAGGGCCTCGATATGGGCGAAGCGCGCGATCGCGTCGGTGACATTGCCGCGCGCATCGAGGCCGGGGATCGAGGGATAGACCGGCACGTCGATTGCGGCGCGGATGCCCTCGATGATGCGCGCATAGACCTGCCAGTCGAAGGTCTGCGGCCCGCCGCCGTCATAGGCGTGGGTGTGGATGATCGCGGCGCCCGCGCGGGCGCAGGCAATGCCCTCGGCGATGATCGTCTCCACCGTATCGGGAATGCCCGGCTGGCGCGCGCGGCTCCATGGCCCGTTCAATGCCGCTTCGATCCAGACTTTTTTCATGCCTTGCCTCCCGCGCTGTCGTTTTGAACGACCGTATCACGCCCGCCCCGCGGGGCCAGTGCCGCCGTCCCTGTGTGACCGCGTCCACAGACCCTCCGTCGCCTCGCGCCCATCATCTCCCCAGTTTTCACGGAGAGACCCATGATCCTGCTCGATGCACTCCTCGTCCTCGCGATGCTGTTCTTCCTGGTCCTGCCGATCACCGATCGCCGGACGGTGCGCATGAGGCTCGGCATGCTCTGCATGCTGCTGGCCGTCTTCTCGGTCTCGGTGACAAGCACTCACATCGCGCCCGTGCAGCTGGCCGGCCTGATGGCGAGGCATTGAGCGCCGCGACGGCGCGGCCGCATGGCAGCCGCGCGCGGATTTGCCTGCCGGAGCCATGTGCGGTAGGGGATGGTCCGCAAGCAAGAACAAGGCGTCGCACGGGCCCCGATGATCGAGGTTCATCCGGGGAGCTGCTGCGAGACTGAAGCAGGGGACGGAGCATGGCCGAGGCGATCAGCGGATTCTGGGTGGCGTCGGCGACGCCGCTGGCAGCGGACGGCAGTGTGGAGACGACCAGGCTCGCCGCGCATGCGAGGTCTCTGTTTGCCAGGGGCGTCGATGGCGTCGTGCTGTTCGGCACCACCGGCGAGGGCACTTCGTTCAATGTCGGAGAGCGCGTCGCGACCGTCGAAGCGGTGCTGAAGGCGGGCATCCCGGCCGAACGGATCGGCATCGGCGGCGGCTTTCCGGCCATCAGCGACAGCATCGCGCTGACCCGCGCGGTGCTCGGCCTCGGCCTGCGCCACGTGCTGCTGCTGCCGCCCTATTTCGACCGCAGCGCCTCGGCCGAGGGCCTTGAGGATGCCTTCGCCGCAATTATCGATGCCGTCGCCGACGACCGCCTGCGCGCCTCGCTCTACCACATCCCGCAGGTCTCCGGCATCGCGATCCCGACCGGCGTCGCCGCGAGCCTTCGCAAGCGCTACGGCAAGGTGGTTGCGGGTCTGAAGGACTCCAGTGGTGACTTCAGGCAGTTCCAGGCGTTTCGCGCCGCCGCGCCGGACCTCGCCATCACCGTCGGCAACGAAGCCGACATCGCCCGGGCGATCGCGGCCGGTGGTGCCGGCACGATCTGCGGCATGGCCAATGTCGTCCCCGAACTGGTCAAGGCCATGGTCGAGGGCAAGGACGTCGAGACACGCATGCAGGCGGCGATCGACGTCGTGCTGAAGACGCCTTCGTTCCTGACGACGCTGAAGGCGATCCTAGCGGCGCAGACCGGCGATCCGGGCTGGCTCCGCGTGCGTCCGCCGCTCCGCGCCTTGTCCGACGGCAGCGCGTTCAAGCGCAAGCTCGACGAACTCGCCGCAGTCGCAGAGGCCTGAGCGCCGTACGATTTCGCGTACAGCGTGTTGCGATCGGCGCTGCGGCAATCCTTGATTGCTGCAAGGTCCGTCGTTTGTTTAGAACGCTTCAACACTAGAGCGATTCAACGCCGCCTGCGGTTCTGTTCCCGCGCCGCGGCTGTTAGACGCGCGCTGCATTGCCGTGTCTGACCTGAAGGCGAATCGAACGTGCGTATCTCCCGGGATGGCCTGTCTGTCGGCGGCCATCGTCTTCGTGCCGGCGCGAGCCGCGCAAGCTTTCTCGTCGGTGCCGCGGTCTTGCTCGCAGAGACGCCCGCCGGAACATTACCCGCGCAGGCGCAGACCGCGCTGCCGCCGGTGACGGTCGATGCCCCGGCGCAGCGGCCGAAGCCGGCCCGCGCCGTGGAGCAATCGTCCCGCCGCGCGCAAGTCGCGGCCCGGCAACGTAGCCGCACCAACGCGCCACCCGCGGCACCGACGCCGTCGGAGCGCGCCGCCGCCGAGGCTGTCGCGCAGCAGGCTGCAAAACTCGGCTACCGTGCCAAGCCCAGTGCAACCACATTGCGCAGCGGCGCCTCGCCGCTCGAGACCTCGCAGGCGGTCAACGTCGTGCCCGAGCAGGTGATCAGGGATCAATTGCCGCGCAACATCGACGATGCGCTCGGCAACGTCTCTGGCATCACGCAGACCAACACGCTCGCCGGCAGCCAGGACGCCGTCATCCGCCGCGGCTTCGGCGACAATCGCGACGGCTCGATCATGCGCAACGGCATGCCGCTGGTGCAGGGCCGCAGCCTCAACGCCGCGGTCGAGAGCGTCGAGGTGCTCAAGGGACCGGCCACGATGCTCTACGGCATCATGGACCCCGGCGGCATCGTCAACACGATCAGCAAGCGGCCGGAACTGTATAAGCACGGCTCGGTCACGCTGCTCGGCTCGACCTATGCGAACAACCGCAACGGCGTCGACGGCACCTTCGATATCACTGGTCCGATCGGTGACCAGGGGCTTGCCTATCGCTTCATCGGCTACGGCGTCAGCGAGGATTACTGGCGCAATTTCGGCCGCCATCGCGAGATGCTGGTGGCCCCGTCGCTGGCCTGGTACGGCCAGGATACCACGGTCCAGCTCAACTACGAGCATCGCGAATTCATCTATCCGTTCGATCGCGGCACGGCATTCAACACGGCGACCGGTGCGCCGCTGGCGGTGCCGGCGACGCGCCGGCTCGACGAGCCGTTCAACAATGTCTGGGGCACGTCCGACCTGATCCAGGCCTCCGTCGAGCATCGCCTCAATCAGGACTGGAAGCTCACTGCGGCCTACAGCTACAACACCGAGACCTTCAGCGCCAATCAGCTCCGCGTCACCGCCATCAACTTCAACACCGGCGTCGAGACGCGCAGCAACGACGGCACGCAGGGCTCGCTCAGCAATTCCAGCTACGGCACGTCCTACATTTCCGGCGGCTTCTGGCTCGGCAACATGCGCAACGACGTGCTGTTCGGCGGCGATGCGCAGTATCGCACCATCTACCGTGACAATCTGATCCGGCAGACCACACCCTCGTTCAACGTCTACAATCCCGTCTACGGTCTGATCGGGCCGGGCACGACGGTGTCGAACAGCGACAGCGCACAGACCGACAAGCTCGGCCAATGGTCGCTGTTCTTCCAGGACACGCTGCACCTGACTGACCGCCTCGCGCTGATCGGCGGCGTGCGCTACATGGATTACGAGCAGATCGCCGGCCGCGGCAAGCCGTTCGTCACCAACACCAACGTCGCCGCGGACAAGGTGCTTCCGCTCGGCGGCGCTGTCTTCAAGTTGACCGACCAGTTGTCGCTCTATGCCAGCTACACGCAATCGCTGAAACCGAACTCGACCATCGCGCCGCTGAGCAATGGCGGCGGCGTCGTGCTCGGCTCGAACATCGCCCCGGAAGAAGGCACGCAATATGAGGCCGGGCTGAAGTTCGACCTCGACAAGCGCCTCTCCGGCACGCTCGCCGTCTACGACATCGAAAAGCAGAACGTGCTGGTGAGCCAGCTGAACGTCGCGACCGGCCTCAATGTCTACACGGCGGCTGGCAAGGTGCGTTCGCGCGGCGTCGAACTCGACGTCACCGGCCGCCTGTCCGAGCATTGGAGCATGATCGGCAGCTACGGCTACACCGATGCGCGGGTCGTCGAAGACCCGACCTATGCCGGCAAGCAGCTGCAGAACGTCGCGATGAACACCGCCTCGCTGTTCCTGACCTATGATTTCGGCACGGCGCTGCCCGGACAGCTTCGGATAGGCGGCGGTCCGCGCTATGTCGGCGATCGTCCAGGCGATGCGCTCAACACGTTCAGGCTGCCGTCCTATGTCGTCGCCGATATCTTCGCGACCTATGAGACGAAGTACCAGAACACGCCGGTCATCTATCAGTTCAACGTCAAGAACCTCTTCGATACCGTCTACTATCCCTCCGCCGTGAGCAACCTGAACGTCGCCGTCGGCGACGCCCGTCGGTTCTCGCTTGCGGCCACCGTGAAGTTCTAGCCATGGCTGCGTCACGGCAGACCCTGGCGCGCGCGATCAATGCCGGCCTGCATCAGGTCCATTCCGTCGCGGGGCTGGTACTGGCCTTGCTGCTGATGGTGATCGCGCTGAGCGGCGCGATCATGAGCTTCGAGGACGAGATCCTCGACCATCTCAATGCCGGGCTCATGCACGTTCTGCCGCGCAACGCACCGGCGCTGATGCCGGACGAATTGATCGCACGGCTGGCGTCCGGCGGAGCCGCCGGCAAGGTCACAGCGCTGAAACTGTCGCGCGATCCCTCCGCTGCGGTGTATGTTCGGTTCGCGCGCGAGGGGCAGGGCGGCCGGCCGAATTCGCTCTATGTCGATCCCTACGACGCGCATGTGGTGGGATCACCGCGCGGCGAGGCGTTCTTCGCCACGGTACGCCAGCTGCATCGCTGGCTGCTCATCCCCGGCGATGCCAAGGGCTGGGGCCGACAGGCAACAGGTGTCATCGCACTCGGCCTGATGGTGATGCTGTTCTCGGGTCTCGTGCTGCGCTGGCCGCGGCGCGGCGGCAGCGTGAAGATCTGGCTGAAGCCCAATCTCGCGTCCGGCGGTCGCGCGCTGCATCGCTCGCTCCATGCCGTGATCGGCACCTGGGTGCTTCCCATCTATCTCGTGATGACGCTGACCGGCCTGTGGTACTCGTTCGACTGGTACAGGGATGGCGTCACCTGGTTGCTCGCCCGGCCGCCGGCGATGGTCGCCGGGACGGGGCCGAAGATGCCGCGCGCCGCGTCAGCGGATCAGCCACCCCAGATCGGCTTCGATCGCGCCTGGTCTGCCTTTCTGCACGCAGAGGGGGGCCGGTTCTCCCGCGCCCTCCTGACGTTGCAACAGGGCACCGTCATCCGAATCAGGTCCTGGCAGCCGGACGCGCAGATCGAGACCACCCGCGACGAGTTCCGCATCGATGCAATGACCGGCCACCTGCTCGCCGCGGACCGCTACGCCGACAAGACGCCCGGCGAGAAGATCATCGCAAACATCCTCGACATCCATCGCGGCGCCATTTTCGGCTGGCCGGGCCAACTCGCCTTCATGGTCGCCGCCGCCCTGATGCCGCTGTTCGCGGTCACGGGCGTCCTCCTGTACCTGTCGCGCCGCAGGCTGCGCGCGAAGCAGAGGCTTGGAAGCCTTGTGCCGGGCGGGTGAACTGCGCCATCGAGTCTAGCCAACGCCGCCGCGATCGTTCAAAAGCCCATGGTTTCTTCCCTCAGGGTTCACACCATGACGCTCCCGACCATGTCCCCCGCCGATATCCGCCGCGCGCTGCTGCTGCGTGAGGAGATCGCGCTGCTCGATCTCCGCCACGAGGCCGCTTTCGCCACGGGCCATCCGTTGTTCGCCGCGAACATGGCGCTGGACCGGATCGCCATCGAGGCCGAAATCAGGCTGCCGCGCAGGGACGTGCCGGTCGTGCTCTATGACGACGGCGAGGGGCTGGTCGCCGCGGGCGCGGAGCGCCTTGCAACCCTCGGCTACTCGAATGTCCGCGCGCTCGATGGCGACCTCCAGGCCTGGCGCGAGGCGGGCTATGAACTGTTCGCGGACGTCAATTCCTATTCCAAGGCGTTCGGCGAACTGGTCGAGGCGCGCCGCCATACGCCTTCGCTCAGTGCCGACGAGGTCGCCAAGCTCATTGCCGACAAGGCCAACATCGCCATCCTCGACGTCCGCCGCTTCGACGAATACGCCACCATGAACATTCCCGGCTCGGTCAGCGTGCCGGGCGCCGAGCTGGTGCTGCGGGCAGGGCAGGCCGCGCCCGATCCCGACACCACCATCATCGTCAACTGCGCCGGCCGCACCCGTTCCATCATCGGCACGCAATCGCTGATCAATGCCGGTGTGCCCAACAAGGTGCGCGCGCTGCGCAACGGCACCATTGGCTGGACGCTGGCGCGCCATGAGCTCAGCCACGGCGCCGACCGGCGCGGCGCGATCGGACCTTTCGAGGGCGGCCCGGCCAAGGCCCGCGACGTCGCCTACCGCGCCGGGGTCCGGCATATCGGCCCGCACGACATGGCCGCGCTGATCGCGCAGACCGATCGCACGCTGTATCGCTTCGACGTCCGCGATGCCGATGACTACGCCGCCGGCCATCTTCCGGGCTTCCGGCATTATCCCGGCGGTCAGCTGGTCCAGGAGACCGATATGGCCGCGCCGGTGCGCGGCGCACGCATCGTCCTGACCGACGACCGTGGCGTCCGCGCCGACATGACGGCATCCTGGCTCGCGCAGATGGGCTGGGAGGTCTATGTCCTCGAAGGCGGATATGACGGGACGCTCGAGGTGGGGCCGCCTCGCGTCCTGCCGAAGCCGGATCCGGCCCATCACTACCGCCGCCCCTATGAAGGCACCGACGTCGCCGAGCAGGCCATGCAGGCCTATCTCGACTGGGAATACGGCCTCGTCGAGCAGCTCCGCCGTGACGGCACACATGGATTTTACGTGATCTGACCCGGGGCCGGCCTTCTTGTCTCCGTATCCCGGGCCTATTGTGCCGGCTCTCCTCCGCGGTCTATGAGCTGCGGACCAAGCGGCTACTCCAGGAGATTCGATGTCAGCCCCAGGCCAAAGCCCCGAGCGGACCGCAAAGGCGCTGCTGCTCGAAGGCGTCAACGACAGCGCGCTGGACCTGTTCCGGAGCGCGGGTTTCACCAATGTCGAGCGACTGACCAAGGCGCTGGACGGCGAGGACCTCCGGCGTGCACTCAAGGGCGTCTCGCTGCTCGGCATCCGCTCGCGCACCCAGATCACCGACGACGTGCTCGCGGCGGCCGACCAGCTGCTGGCGGTCGGCTGCTTCAGCGTCGGCACCAACCAGGTCGATCTGGCCGCGGCGCGCAAGCGCGGCATTCCCGTGTTCAACGCGCCGTTCTCCAATACCCGCAGCGTCGCCGAGCTCGTGATCGGCGAGATCGTCATGCTGCTCCGGCGGATCCTCCCCCGTTCGGTGTCGGCGCATGAGGGTGGCTGGGACAAGTCGGCCACCGGCAGCCGCGAGGTGCGCGGCCGCACCCTCGGCATCATCGGCTACGGCAATATCGGCTCGCAGCTCTCGACGCTGGCCGAAGCCATGGGCATGCGCGTGATCTACTATGATCGCACCGACAAGCTGCGGCACGGCAACACCGAGCCGGTCGAGAGGCTCGAGGACCTGCTGGCGCAGAGCGACGTCGTCAGCCTGCACGTACCGGAGACGCCGGAAACCGCGGGCATGATCGCCGAAAAGGAGCTGCGGACGATGAAGCCGGGCTCGTTCCTGATCAACAACAGCCGCGGCACCGTGGTCGATCTCGATGCGCTGGCGGGCGCCCTGCGCGACGGTCATCTCGCCGGCGCCGCGGTCGACGTGTTCCCGGTCGAGCCGTCCTCGAATTCCGATCGCTTCAAGAGCCCTTTGCAAGGTCTCGCCAACGTCATCCTGACGCCGCATATCGGCGGTTCGACCGAGGAGGCGCAGGAGCGCATCGGCGGCGAGGTCGCACGCAAGCTGGTCGACTATTTCATCACCGGCTCGACCATGGGTGCGGTGAACTTCCCCGAGGTGCAACTGCATCTGCGTCCGTCCGGCGCGCGCTTCAGCCACGTCCATCGCAACGTGCCCGGCATGCTGCGCCGCCTGAACGAGGTCTTCCTCCAGCGCGACATCAACATCGCCGCGCAATATCTGGAGACCGCCGGCGACCTCGGCTATGTCGTGCTCGACGCCGATCTCGCCGGCCAGGATTCGGCGGCGCTGCTCGCGCAGATCCGCGGTCTCGAAGGGACCATCGGCGCGCGGCTGGTGTTCGAGCACTGATCCGCAGCATTTGACGGCGGGCGGCGGGCCGCATTCAATGCGGCCCGTTGCTGAACGACAACAAGACCAGAGGGTGGAAGCGATGGCGCGGTTGCGTACGGGATTCTGTGCGGTGATGATGGGCGTGGCGGCCGTGGCGGGGGCAGGCGCGACGTCCGCCGCAACGCTGACTGACGATGCGGAGGCGGGCTGCAGGGGCCTCGTCGGCGGCGCGGATGCCGTCAAGATCGATACCGCGACGTTGCAGGGGCCCTCGCCACTGTCTGTTGCCGAGCGGGGACCGACGCCGTCCGGACGCATCACGCCCGCCAATCCTGCCTTCTGCAAGGTGCTCGGCCACATCGATCCCGTCGATCCCAACGCGCCGCCGATCAAGTTCCAGGTCAACCTGCCGATCCGGTGGAACGGCCGTTCGGTGCAATATGGCGGTGGCGGCTTCAACGGCGTGCTGATCACGGGCCTTGCGCTGCCGCCGGCCCACCCCTTCGACAAGCCCTCGCCGCTGGCGCGCGGCTTCGTCACCTACGGCACCGATTCCGGCCACGAGTCGAAGCCGGGCGAGCCGCCGCAAGCATTCGCGCTCAACGACGAGGCGTTCGAGAACTTCGCTCATCGCGCCTACAAGAAAGTGCGCGATGCGGCCGTTGCGCTGATGGAACGCGCTTATGGCAGGAAGCCGGAGAAGATGTACTTCATGGGATCGTCCGAGGGCGGTCGCGAAGGCCTCACCATAGCCCAGCGCTATCCGGATGATTTCGACGGCATCTTCGCCCGCGTTCCCGTCATCAACTGGGCCGGCCTGCAGCATGCCGGAATGCGCGCGGGGCTCGCGACCATGGGCGAGGGCTGGATCAATCCGGCGCAGGTCAAGCGCGTCGCCGAGGCGGTACGCGCGGCGTGCGACAAGGCGGACGGCTCCGATGATGCGCTGGTGCAGGATCCCGTCGCCTGCAAGGCGGCGTTCAAGGTCGAGACGCTGCGCTGCGCTTCCGGTCAGAGCGGCGATTCCTGCCTGACGGATGCGCAGATCAAGGCCGTCAACACGCTGCATGCGACCTACAAATTCCCGTTCCCGCTCGCCAACGGGCTCGACGACTATCCGGGCTGGGGCGTGTCGGGCGAGGACATTCCGGCGATCGGCCCGACCGGCGGCTGGGTGGCCTGGTGGCTCGGCACCGCGCCGCCGGCGCAGCCGCCCGCGCCCAACAACGGCATTGCCTGGGTCTATGGCGCCGGCGGCATCCAATATGTGTTCGCGCGCGATCCGAAGCTCGACGTCACCACCTACAAGGTGGAGGATCACAAGGCGCGGGTGCTGCAGGTCTCCAGCCTGATGGATTCGACCGATCCCGATCTCGGCCGCTTCCGCGCCCGCGGCGGCCGGCTGATCGTGCTCGAGCACATGGCCGATTACGCCCAGAGCCCCTATGCCGGCATCCGCTATTTCGAGAGCGTCGAGCGCAAGCTCGGCAAGGCCGAGACCGCGGAGTTTGCGCGGCTCTACACCGCGCCCGGCGTCGACCATGTCGGCTCCGGCGCGCCGGCCAATGTCGACATGCTGAGCGTGCTGACCGACTGGGTGGAACAGGGCAAGGCGCCGGGCGATCTCGAAGTCACCGAGCAGAAGGTCGATGCGCCGGCGTTCGCGACCTTGCGCGCGCTGCCGCTGTGCCGCTGGCCGGCCTGGCCGCACTACAAGAGCGGTCCGGTGAAGGAGGCGTCGAGCTTCACCTGCGCCCCGTGAGGTCGCGCCTCGCGCCGCTCGTGGCGCGAGGCAGACACGCACTGGCTACCCCGCTGCCATGGCCTGCGCACCGCCAAGCAATTGCGAGCAGCCTGCCGTCAAGCCGGACATCTGCTGTCGCGCCGCCGCCGGACATTTGAC
>CAYREH010000007.1:163258-197489 GCA_964423245.1 uncultured Bradyrhizobium sp.
AGCAGCCTGCCGTCAAGCCGGACATCTGCTGTCGCGCCGCCGCCGGACATTTGACAACGTTCAGTGGTCCGGATAAATGCTTCGCATGCGAAATAATAATGGCGCGGTGAGGGACCGTCATCGGCTGATCTACCTGCTGAACGTCGCGCAGCGTCGCCTGCAGCGCTGGATGGCGTCGCAGCCGCGCGGTGATGTCACGCCGGCGCAGGCGGGATTGTTGTTCATCCTCGGCCGGCAGGACGGCGTCCTCATGGGCGAGGCCGGCGCCACGCTCGATCTCGGGCCGGCCGGCATTTCCGGTCTCGTCGATCGATGTGTTGCGGCCGGGCTGGTCGAACGCCGCGCGGATCGCGAGGATGGCCGGGCCTGGCGCGTTTTTCTGACGTCGAAGGGCCGCGCGGTGGCGGCTCGAGCGAAGACAGAGGCGGCGGAGATCAATGCGGCCCTGACGGACGGATTTTCCAGCGCGGAGATCGAGATCGTCGCGCGCTGGCTGACGAGCTTTCAGGACAAGTTTCCAAGAAGTTCCGCGCGAGATTCAAAGGACTAGAAGGAGAGAGCCATGACCGAGCACGTCCGCATCGAGAACAATACCGACGTCCTGACGCTGACGCTGGCGCGTCCCGACAAGAAGAACGCGCTGACGGATGCGATGTACGGCAAGCTCGCCGACACCATCGAATCCGCTGAATTCGATCCGTCCGCCCGCGTGATCCTGATGCGCGGTGAAGGCGACATGTTTACGGCCGGCAACGACGTCGGGGAGTTCGCGGCCGTTGCTGCCGGCAAGTCGGACGGCAGCCGCAACGTGATCCGCTTCATCCAGTCGCTCGCCCGCTGCACCAAGCCGCTGGTCGCGGCCGTGCAGGGCCGCGCCGTCGGCGTCGGCACCACGATGCTGCTGCACTGCGACCTCGTCATCCTCGCCGACAATGCACAGCTATCGACGCCGTTCGTCAGCCTCGCGCTGGTACCCGAAGCGGCCTCCAGCCTGCTGATGCCGGCGCGTATCGGCTATGCGCGCGCCTACGAGATGTTCGCGCTGGGCGAGACCGTGCCGGCGACATCGGCGCTGCAGTGGGGCCTCGCCAACCAGGTGGTGCCGCTCGACAGGCTGGATGCCGAGGCGCTCGCGCTGGCGCAGCGGCTCGCCCGCCAGCCGGCGGGCGCGCTGACCGCGACCAAGAAGCTGATGCGCGATGGCGAGGCACTGGTTGCTCAGATGAATGCCGAAGGCGAGCAGTTTGCCAAGCGCTTGCGGACCGCGGAAGCGCGCGAAGCCTTCACCGCGTTCGCCGAGCGCCGTCCGCCCGATTTCACAAAGGTGGCATGAGGGCGGGCATGGACCAAACCCCGTGAAATCACGGGTTGTCGGCAACGCGATAAAAACCTTAACGGAACATTGGCAGGTTGCATCGCAAGGTGAGGCTCTCCGCACAGCTGGTCCTCCCTGATCGCCATGGCAATGTTTAAGAAATCGGTAAGCTCGCTGCTCCTGACCCTGATGGCATTGCTCGCGATCGGCGCGCTGGCCGGAACGTCGATCCAGATGATCGGAGCATTCGGCAGCTACAAGGACAGTGTCGAGACAGCGCGTCTCGCCGCAGCCGACAAGGCGATCTTCCAGGGCGTTCTGTCCTTGCGCAACAATCGCGGCGATGCGCAAAGCGCGCTGCTCAGCGAGGACAATGCCCGCGCCAAACTGGAAGCGGCGGAGAAAGCCGAGCAGGCCGGCTATGAAGCGATCGGCGCAGCGCTTGCCACCGTCGATTTTCCGCGCCGCGCCGAACTCGCCGGCGCGCTGAAGCAGCGCTGGGACGAGGCCGCGCCGAAGTTCCAGCTGTTCTACGACGAGACGAAGCTGCCGCGCGCCGAACGCAAGCTGGAACGCACCAATCCCTGGTACGATGCCGTGACCAAGGTGATCGAGACGGCCAATCAGGCCTCAACAGCGGTCTCGAACCGCGCCTGGATGGACGATCCCTTCATCGCCCGCATGATCCAGGTCCGCCGTCTCGCCTGGCAGGTCCGTGATCGCTATGGCGTCCAGTGCTCGAGTCTCCGTTCGAACATCAATGCGAGCAAGCCGCTCGACGAGAGTCAGAAGCAGACGGTGGCGAGCTGGAACGGCTCGATCGCGTCTGGATGGGCCGGCATGGATGAATTGCTGGCGGCCCCCGATGTCGGCGCCGATATGGTCAATGCCGCGAAGGACGCGCGGCTCAAGACCGAGGGTGTGCTCAAGCAGATCGGCGATCTCACCAAAAATTTCGACGGCAGTGGCAAGCCCGCGCTGGCTCCCTCGGAGTGGAACAGCCTCTGCCAGTCGCCGTTCCCGCTCATCGTGGCGATCGCGACCAAGGCGCTGGACCAGTCGATCGTGCGCGCCGAGACCGTGCAGGCGAGGGCGCTGACCAACCTCGTCGTGCAGGCGCTCGCGTTTCTGGCGGCGCTCGCGGTGACCATGGCCGGCGTGTATGTCGTGCGCGTTCGCCTGATGCGCCCGGTGCGCTCGATCCTCGGAGCCATCGCACGCATCAGTGCCCGCGACTACGCAACGCCGGTCCCGCAGCCGCGCTATCCCGACGAGTTCGGCACCATGGCGACGGCGCTCGAAAGCCTCCGCGAAAGCGCTGCGACGGCGGAACGTCTCGGCCAGGAGCGGGAATCGCAGCAGGCGCTTCAGCTTGCCCGTTCCGGCAGCGTGGACGACGCCTGCCGTCGCTTCGACGACACCGTCCAGGCGGTGATCCAGAGCGTTGCGGCCTCGGCGCGCGAGCTCGACGACACCGCGACGAATGTCCGCTCGCTGGTGACGGAATCCAGCACCCAGACGTCGGCGGTCTCCTCCGCCGCGGAGCAGGCCACCAACAATCTCGAGACGATTGCCGCCGCGACCGAGGAACTGTCCGCGTCCGTCGGGGAGATCTCGGCGCAGGTCCAGTCGAGCGCGCGCGAGGCGCGCGATGCGGTGGCGCAGGCTGCGCAGACCAACGCGACCGTCGAGATTCTTGACCAGACCGCGAGCCGGATCGGCGAGGTCGTGAAGATGATCAATGCGATCGCCGCGCAGACCAATCTCCTGGCCTTGAACGCCACGATCGAGGCCGCCCGTGCGGGCGAGGCCGGTCGCGGCTTCGCGGTGGTCGCCGGCGAGGTCAAGAGCCTGGCGGCGCAGACCGCGACCGCCACCGAGGAGATTTCGCGCCAGGTCGAGGAGATCCAGGGGGCGACGGGACAGGCGGTGGCGGCCATCCGGTCGATCGGCGGCTCCATCGGCGGCATCGACGAGAAGATGACGGCCATTGCCGCGGCCGTCGAGCAGCAGCGCGCGGCCACGACCGAGATCTCGCGGAACTTTCAGCAGGCCGCCCAGGGCACCCGCGAAGTCACCGACACCATCGGCAGTGTCGCCAGGCTCAACCAGCAGACCGGCAATGCCGGCACGGTGCTGTCGGACTCCGTGAAGAAGATGTCGGCCGACGCGGACCGTCTCCGTGTCGCGGTCGAAGGCTTCCTGGGCGCGGTGAAGAGCGCCTAGGGTTCCGAAACGTCTCCATCCCCGATCCCGGGCTGCCGGCATTGCCGCCGCTTGGAACGGCGGCTAAACCTCGGTTGCGTCCGGCCCGGCCTTGCGGGCTCGACGACCACGAAAAACAGAGGGGATGGAGAGTTCGATGCCGGTCACGCCACAGCACAAGGCCCAGCGCCCCTATCGCGGCGTATTCCCTGTCGTGCCCACGATTTTCGACGCGCGCGGCGAGCTCGATCTCGAAGGCCAGCGCCGCTGCGTCGACTTCATGATCGATGCCGGCTCGCATGGCCTCTGCATCCTCGCCAATTTTTCCGAGCAGTTCGTGCTGACCGATGCCGAGCGCGAGACGGTGATGCATGCGGTGCTCGAGCACGTCGCCGGTCGCGTTCCCGTCATCGTCACCACCACCCATTTCAGCTCGGCCGTGTGCGCCGCGCGCAGCCGGCAGGCCGAGGCCGCGGGCGCCGCCATGGTCATGGTGATGCCGCCCTATCATGGCGCGACCTTCCGCGTGCCCGAGAAGGGCATCGTCGAATTCTTCCAGGTGCTGTCCGGCGCGATCGGCATCCCGGTCATGATCCAGGACGCGCCGGTGGCCGGCACGCCGCTGTCGGTCGACCTTTTGGCGCGGCTGGCGCGCGACCTCCCCAACATCCGCTACTTCAAGATCGAGGTGCCGGGCGCGGCCTCGAAGCTGCGAAGCCTGATCGAGGCAGGCGGTGCGGCCATCGAGGGACCGTGGGACGGCGAGGAGGCGATCACGCTGCTGGCCGATCTCGATGCCGGGGCCACCGGCGCAATGACGGGCGGCGGCTATCCCGACGGCATCCGCCAGATCATCGACCCCTATTTCGAGGGCCGTCGCGAGGCCGCCAAGGCCGCCTATGAACGCTGGCTGCCGCTGATCAATTACGAGAATCGCCAATGCGGCCTGATCGCCTGCAAGGCCATGATGCAGGCCGGCGGCATCATCAAGTCCGAGACGGTGCGCCATCCGCTCCAGCCTCTGCACCCGGCGACGCGCGCGGGCCTGCTGGAACTGGCGAAGGAGCGCGATGCGCTGGCGCTGCGGTGGGGGAAGTAGGGCTCGCTGCAAGCCAAGACCTCCACCGTCGTCCCGGCGAAGGCCGGGACCCATACGCCGCAGCATGAGTTGGGCAACGACTCGGAGTGACGTGCACGCGCCACAATAAGCCGTCGGGATTTTGGGTCCCGGCCTTCGCCGGGACGACACTGCATGTGACGCGCGAGATTGCGCTACCCGACCAGTTCCCACTCGCCGGCAATGCGAAATCGCGCCTTCGCCTCATCCTGCTTGAACAGCGCGATGCGGTCGATCGCCAGCGTGTCGAGCTTCAACGCCGCAAACCGCGTCCGCAGCATCTCCAGGATCGGCCCACGCCGCTCCGTATCGAGGCGCCCCGTCAGCGTCATGTGGAAACGGAACTCCTCGAAGACGTAGGGATATCCCCAGCGATCGAGATAGTCACGCTGACGTTCGCTGAGCTTCTCCGGCTTTCGCCGCGCGCGGTCCGATGCGGTCAATGCGGCGCGGAAGGGATCGAAATCGCGAACGCAATCGGCGGCGAGCTGTTGAAGCGCATCGACCTGCTCTGCTGGAACAACGGCAATGAACCCGCTGATGGCATCGACGACCGGCCGGATCGTCGGGATCGATCTCGGCTTGCGTGCGAAGATCTCGCAGGCCGCCATGAGATCGGCCTCGGTCCTGCCGGGCGCCAGCGCCATCGGCGCTTTCAGTGTGGCGTGAAAACCGTATTTGCGGGGATCGCTGGTGATGTCCCGCCAGTCCGGAGCGATGCGTTCGGCATCGGCGGGAAACGGTACGTCGCTGCCGGTATGGGCGTCGTAGCCGAGCAACCCGGCGCCGAACCCGGTGAGGGCGCTGTCGCGGTCAGCCGCAAAATAGATCGCGTAGCGGGGAAAGCCTGTCATCGTTCGAGCATAACCAATTTATGCTGCGGCGACAGCATCGCGCGGTGCCGCAGCCGCGACCAGCAGCCGCGTCGCATCGGTGAGATGCACCAGCTTTCCGCCTGCGATCACGGCGACCAGCCGCGGCCGCAGCGGTATCTCGTCATCCACCAGCAGTATGTCGGCCCGGTGTCCTTCCGCGAGCTCGCCGCGATCGGACAGGCCTGTGGCGCGCGCAGGTGCGGCCGAGACGAGATCCCAGGCCTTCGCCAGCGGCAACACGCCGTCGGCAGCGAGGCGGAAGGCCGCCAGCAACTGCGCCGGATAGTAATAGTCCGAGGCCAGCACCGAGCACAGACCCTTGGCGATCATGTCCGATGCCCTGGTCCAGCCGGTATGGCTGCCGCCACGCACGACGTTGGGCGCGCCGTAGACGATGGCGTCACCGGCCGCGGCGGCTTCGCGCGCCGTCTCCTCGTTGATTGGAAACTCGGCGATCGCGACGCCCATGGCACGAAAGCCCTGACGCATCGCCGGCGTCGCATCGTCGTGCGACAGCATTCTCACACCGGCATTGCGGGCCGCAGCAGCCAGTCGGGAGACCGAGGCGGGCACCTCTGCGGCGCGGGCGCTCACGCGCGCAACGAGGAGATCGAAATCCTCGCTCGACAGGCCCGTGCGCTCGACCATCCGGTTGCGCTTGCGCGGCTTGGCCATGTCGGCGACGGTGCCGTCCATGTGGTCGTTGAACGCGAACAGGTCGACGCGCCCCTCGGCGAGCCACCGGGAGATCTCCTCCTCGGCATCGAGATTGTAGGTCTCGTGCCGGAGATGGAAGCGGGTGTCGGCGGCGAATTGCGGACGTTGCCGCTCGATCGCTTCCATCAGGCCGTTCGCATTGGCGGCACTGCGAAGCCCCGGCTCCCACGAACAGGTCGTGGCGTGAAACACCGTGGTCATGCCGTTGCTGATGGCCTGGCGATCGCTATCGGCCAGCGCGACGTCGATCGGGAAGTCCACGCCGGCGCGCGGCATCATCTGTCGCTCGAAGGCATCGCCGTGCAGGTCGACGATGCCGGGCAGCACCAGGAGGCCCCGTGCATCGAGCACCAGCCGCGCACGGCCACGCGTGGCATCGAGCCGGGCGATGTCCGTAGCGGAGACGCCCAGGCTCGTCTCGACGAATTCGCCGCCGATCAGGGTCCGTCCGCCTTCGAGGAGAATGTCTGTCACGCGACCGCGCTTCGTTTGCCTGACGAGGATTTTGCCCCTGCCTCGTATGTTGCGAGGAAGTCTTCAATCCCGAGTTTGCGGAAATCGGGCAGGGCCGCACGCAATTTGTCGTGATCCCAGTCCCACCAGGCCAGCCGCGCCAGCCGGTCCGCGATCTCCTCCGAAAAGCGGCGGCGCACGATCCTCGCCGGGTTGCCGGCGACGATGGTGTAGGCCGGCACGTCCTTGGTGACGATGGCGCCCGCGGCGATCACGGCCCCGGTGCCGATATTGCGGCCCGGCAGCACGATCGCGCCATGGCCGATCCAGACGTCGTGGCCGATATGGATGTGATGCTGACGTCGCCAGTCGAAGAACTCGGTGTCGTCGCTCTCGCCGGGGAAATAGGCGCTGGAGCGGTAGGTGAAATGCGCCTGTGTGGCGCGATGCATCGGATGATTGCCGGGGTTGATCCGCGTCATCGCCGCGATCGAGCAGAACTTGCCGATCGTCGTGTAGGTGATCTGCGCGTCGTTCACGACATAGGAATAATCGCCCATCGCGACCTCGTGCAGGATCGTGCGGGCGCCGACCTCGGTATAGGCGCCGAGCCGCGTCTCGTGCAGCTTGGCCGAGGGGTCGATGGTCGGCTGGATGGAAAGCGTCTTGGCGACCATGTCGTGTCCGTCGGCTGGAGGGGGAAGCGCTCCCTCTTCGAGTGCCTTGATGACAATGTCATGACGAAGGCATGACATGGAATGCTGTGTAGCGTCGCCGCACCGCAAGGTCAGTGTCACACAACTGTCAACCGACGGCGTTAGCGGTGATCTCCGGCTACTCTGGAGCTCTTCATGCTGGTGGTTGAAGGTCTGACATGCCGCTTCGGTGCCAAAGCCGCGGTGGACGGCGCCTCGTTTCAAGTCTCGCCAGGCAGCTTTGTCGGGGTGATCGGCCGCTCCGGGGCCGGCAAGTCGACCTTGCTGCGCACCATCAATCGCCTCGCGACCCCCTCGCAGGGCCGTATTCTGTTCGACGGCCTCGACGTCACCGCGTTGCGCGGCCGCGAACTGCGGCAGTGGCGGGCGCGGTCGGCGATGATCTTCCAGCAGTTCAATCTGGTCGGCCGGCTCGATGTCCTGACCAATGTGCTGATGGGACGTCTGGCGGCGATGCCGGCGTGGCGATCCCTGACGCAGGCCTGGCCCGAGCAGGACAAGGCCCTGGCCATGTCCGCGCTGGAGCAGTTCGACATCGCATCGCTCGCCGCCCAGCGTGCCGACCAGCTGTCCGGCGGTCAGCAGCAGCGCGTCGCCATCGCCCGCGCGATGGTGCAGCAGCCCGACATCATTCTCGCCGACGAGCCGATCGCCTCGCTCGATCCGCGCAACACGCGGATCGTGATGGATGCGCTGCTGCGCATCAACAAGCATTTCGGCATCACCGTGCTCTGCAACCTGCATTCGCTCGATCTCGCTCGCAGCTATTGCGACCGGCTGATCGGCATGGCGCAGGGCCGGGTGGTGTTCGACGGCGCGCCGGCGGCGCTGACCGATCACGTGGCGCGGGAGCTCTACGATCTCGAAGCCGCCGATGTGATGGGCGGCGAAGCGGCGCCGGCACCCGCGGGTGTTCCCGCGCTCGGCACCGCAGCGGCCGCCTGAGGCGCGTCGCCTCGGCGCCTTCCAGTTTTTGCGTCAACCGAACCCAACCGATGATGAGGGTATCATGATCACTCGCAGACTTATTCTCGCCGGCGCTGCCGCGCTTGCCTTTGCCTCGTCGGCGTTCGCCGACGACTGGAAGACCAAGTATCCCGAGCTGACCTTCGCGGTCGTTCCGGCCGAAAACGCCTCCGGAGTCACCGAGCGCTGGACGCCCTTCGTGGACTACCTCTCCAAGCAGCTCGGCGTGAAGGTCACCCTCCGCATCGCGAACGACTATGCGGCCGTGATCGAAGGTCAGCGCGCCGGCAACATCCACATTGCCAGCTACGGCTCCGCCTCGTTCGCCCGCGCCCGCCTCACCGGCGTCAAGACCGATGCCTTCGCCAACGATATCAACGCCGACGGCTCGACCGGCTACTACTCCGTGTTCTTCGTCAAGGCCTCGAGCCCCTACAAGACCATCGATCAGCTCAAGGGCAAGAACCTCGGCCTCGTCGATCCGAACTCGACCTCCGGCAACAACGTGCCGCGCTTCGAGCTCGACAAGCTGGGCATCACCGATGCCGATGGCTATTTCGGCAAGGTGGTCTTCACCGGCAGCCACGAGAACGCGATGCTGGCGCTGGCGCAGGGCACGGTCGACGTCGCCGCCAACCAGTGGACCAGCGACACTGATTCGACGCTGGCGCAGATGCTGACCAAGGGCATGCTGAAGAACGCCGACGGCTCGGCGATGAAGAAGGACGACTTCCGCATCATCCACAAAT
The DNA here is from genome assembly GCA_964423245.1 of uncultured Bradyrhizobium sp. GTDB lineage: Bacteria > Pseudomonadota > Alphaproteobacteria > Rhizobiales > Xanthobacteraceae > Bradyrhizobium. The sequence goes on from CAYREH010000007.1 coordinate 172,372, forward strand.
CGGCGCCGATCATCAACGGCCCCTATGCCTACAATTCCGACCTGCCGGAAGAGGCCAAGGCCGCCATCGCCAAGGCGTTCTTCGACGCGCCGACCAAGGACAAGGCCGCCTTCGATCGTCTGTCCGACGGCCAGAAGAAGGGTTTTCATCCCGCCACCACCAAGGACTGGGATGGCACGATCGAGCTGATCAAGTTCGTCGATGCGCTGCGCAAGAAGAAGGCGTCCTGATCTCTCGGGACGACGTACTGGAGCCGGGTCGACGGACCCGGCTCTTCTCTTTTGACCGGCCAGGCCGCCCGACCAGATGACCGTCGCGATCTCCATCCTGCCCGAGCAGCAACTTGCCGCGCTGAATGCCGCCTATCGTCAGGCGGTGGGCCGCAGGCGACTGCGTCTGTTGCTGGGATTTGCGGTGTTCGCTGCGGCGCTGGTGCTCGCCGCGATCGGCGCCGAGGTGAACCTCCGCACGTTGTTCACCTATTTCGGCAATTTCCTCAGCTATTTCGACCGCATCTTCACGCTCGAGAACGGCCAGCGCGTCTGGACCGATGTCGGCGAATGGTTCTGGGGCTGGCGCAAATGGCTGAAGATGCTCGGCGAGACGCTGCTGATCTCCTATGTCGGCACGCTGATCGGCGCGACCTTCGCGTTCGCCCTGAACTTCTTCGCGGCGGCGAACACCTCGCCGGCGCCCTGGCTGCGTTTCGTCGTGCGCCGCCTGCTCGAATTCGCGCGCACCGTGCCCGGCATCGTCTTCGCGCTGGTGTTCGTGATCGCGTTCGGTCTCGGACCGATGGCCGGCGTGCTGGCGATCGCGATCCATTCCACCGGCGCGCTCGGCAAGCTGTTCGCCGAGATCGTCGAGAACGCCGACATGAAGCCGGTCGAAGGCATCCGTTCGACCGGGGCGAGCTGGCTGGCCTGCATGCGCTTCGCGATCGTGCCGCAGGTCACCGCCGGCTATGCCAGCTATGCGCTGCTGCGGTTCGAGATCAACGTGCGTGAAGCCTCGGTGATGGGCTTCGTCGGGGCCGGCGGCATCGGCCAGGAACTCGTCGTCGCGATCCGCAAGTTCTATTATTCGGACGTCAGCGCGATCCTGGTCACCATCATCGTCACGGTGTTCGTCATCGATATCGCGACCGGCTGGCTGCGCGGTCTTCTGTTCGGCAAGGAGGCGCGGACATGACATCGTCGCCGCAGGTCGACGCCGCGCAGATGCGCGCCCGCTATCCCGACATCTTCGACCGGCCCGCCTCGGCAAGGCTCGCGACGCCGGCGATGATCGTTCTGGCCTTCGCCATCCTGGTCTATGGCCTGGTCGACCTCGATTTTTCTCCCTCTCGCTTCCTCGCCGGTCTCAGCCAGCTCGGCTGGATCAGCCTGATGATGATCCCGCCGGATCCCGGCTCGTCGCTGCCGGTCTATCTGAAGGCGCTCGGCGAGACGCTGTCGATCGCGCTGCTCGGCACCACCCTGGCGGCGGTGTTCGCGCTGCCGGTGAGCCTGCTCGCCGCGCGCAACATCGTGCCGTCGAACATCCTGCGCTTTCCGGTCCGGCGCGTCCTCGATTCCATCCGCGGCGTCGATACGCTGATCTGGGCGCTGGTGTGGATCAACGTGGTCGGGCTCGGCCCGTTCGCCGGCGTACTCGCCATCGCGGTGTCTGATTTCGGCGCCTTCGGCAAGCTGTTCTCCGAGGCGATCGAGGGCGCCGACCAGAAACAGGTCGAGGGCATCCGCGCCTCGGGCGGCAGTTCCCTGCATGAAATCCGCTTCGGCCTTCTGCCGCAGGTGCTGCCCGTGATCGCGGGCCAGGTGCTCTACTTCATCGAATCCAATACGCGCTCGGCCACCATCATCGGCATCGTCGGCGCCGGCGGCATCGGCCTCCAGCTCGCCGAACAGATCCGCGTGCTGGAATGGCAGAAGGTCTCGTTCCTGATCCTGATGATCCTGGTCGCGGTCGCCGCGATCGACTTCATCTCCGGGAAGCTGCGGTTCGCGATCATCGGAAAGCGGGCGGTGGCCTAGGAGAAAAGCCGGCCGCCTACGGCTCCACCACGAACTCCACGCGCTCGGCCGCGAAGCGCGAATGCTTGGTCACCAGCGGCTTGCCGTCCAGATCGTGATCGGTGGCGTCGACCACCAGGATCGGGCGTCCCAGCGGCAAGTCGAGCCGCGCGGCGTCGGTGGCGTCGACGATACCTGCGGTGATTCGCGTCGCACCACGGCGATAATCGCGGATTCCGTAGTGCGCCAGCAGCTTGGTCATCGAGCCCGATGCGGCGAACACGCTGCCGGCATCCGGAAACGATTCCGCCGACAGCCAGGTGGTGGAGACGCAGATCGGCGTGCGGTCGGCAAGGCGGATCGCCTCGATCCGGATCAGCGGCGCGCCGGTCTTCAAACCGAGCTCGCGCCCCAGCTCCCGCGTCGCGACATCGTCGGTGGCCTCGATCAGGCGGCCGTGCGGCTCGCGGCCGCCGGCGCCGACGATCTCGGAGAAACGCGTGCGCGAGCGCAGCGGATAGGCGAGGCGCTGCGCCTCGACATAGGTTCCGCTGCCGCGCTCTGCGCGCACCAGGCCGCGTTCGGCGAGCGCGGCCAGCGCGCGCCGCACCGTATGGCGGTTCACCCGGTAGGTTTCGGCGATTTCCATCTCGCCCGGCAGCCTGTCGCCGGCCGCGAAGCGGCCATCCGCGATGCCGCGTTCGATGCCGTCGGCGACGAGGCGCCACAGCGCCACGCCGGAGGAGGCGGTGTCCTGAATGCTCATGGTGCGGGAAAGCCTAGCCCGGAAATCACGCGTTTGTCACGAAACAGTCATGGCGCTTGCGTATGAAGTTGTCTATTATCATAGACAACTTCAGCGCAGCAAGTCCGGTGGAACAGGTGACGCAGCAAGACAGGCAGACCGCCCAGCGCAAGGCCGCGATGGCCGTGCTGGCGCACGTGGAGGCGGGCGAGATCGCCGCCCGCCTCCGCGACTTCGCCCTCCCTGCACATGAGGACCTGCGCGCGCCGGAAAACGGCCTCGTCATGCTGCGCGGCCGGGTCGGCGGCGACGGCGCTCCGTTCAATCTCGGCGAAGCGACGGTGTCGCGCGCGGCGGTGCGGCTGGCGAGCGGCGAGGTCGGCTTCGGCTACACGCTGGGGCGCGACGGCGAGAAGGCGCGGCTGATCGCGCTCTGCGACGCGCTGGTGCAATCGCGGGATTTCGGCGCAAGCGTGGAGCGGGACGTGATCGCCCCGTTGCGCGAGCAACTCATGATTCGGCGCAAGCAGGCGGCGGCCGAGACCGCCGCGACGAAGGTTGATTTCTACACCATGGTGCGTGGTGAGGGGTGAGGCCATGACGACGATCGCGGAACTGCCGCCCGGTTTCGCCGACAAGGTGCTGTCGGCGCAATCGACCTTTCGCTCGGTCATGGACGCGATGGCGCGTCCCGGATCGGTGCAGCGCATCGTGCCGATGGCCGGTGCGCCCGGCCCGATGATGCGCGGCACCGCGGCGATCGCACTGACGCTGTTCGATCACGACACGCCGCTCTGGCTCGATGCGCGGATGTCGGAAAGCAGCGATGTGTTGAAATGGCTGAAATTCCATACCGGCGCGCCGGTGGTGCAGGATTCGTCGATCGCGAGCTTTGCGCTGGTCGGCGATGCCGCGACGCTGCCGCCGCTCGACCGTTTCGCGCTCGGCACCAGCGAATATCCCGACCGGTCGACCACCCTGATTCTCCAGGTCGAGCGTCTCGATGCCGGACGCAGCTTCGAGCTGCGCGGCCCCGGCATCGACGGCGCCGCCACGTTGCAGGCCTCGTTCAAGCCGTTCGATCTGTTCGAGCGGCTGCGCATCAACGAGACGCTGTTTCCCCGCGGGGTCGATGTCGTGCTGGTTGCCGACGATGCGGTGGTCGCGATTCCGCGCACCACGCGCGTCGTGAACGAGAGAGCCTAGCCCCATGTATGTTGCAGTCAAAGGCGGCGAGCGCGCCATCGAGAACGCCCATCGCCTGCTTGCCGATGCGCGGCGCGGCGATCGGAGCGTCCCCGAACTCGGCCTCGCCCAGATCTCGGAGCAGCTCGGCCTCGCCGTCGACCGCGTCATGAGCGAGGGCTCGCTCTATGATCGCGAGCTGGCGGCGCTCGCGATCAAGCAGGCGCGCGGCGATCTGATCGAGGCGATCTTCCTGGTCCGTGCCTTCCGCGCCACGCTACCGCGCTTCGGCGCCAGCGAGCCGGTCGACACCGGGGCGATGCGGGTGCAGCGGCGGGTGTCATCGACCTTCAAGGACATCCCCGGCGGCCAGATCCTCGGGCCGACCTTCGACTACACGCATCGCCTGCTCGATCCCTCGCTGGCGGAGGGCTTCGTTCCGGACGCGCCGGCCATGGCCGAAGCCACCACCGCGCCGACGCCGCGCGTCACCGACATCCTGGGTCGCGACGGGCTGATCGAGCCCTCGCCGCCGGCCGAAGAGGGTGCCACCGTCGGTGACCTCACCCGCGAGCCATTGAATTTCCCGGCGGATCGCGACCTGCGTCTGCAGAATCTGGCGCGCGGCGACGAGGGCTTCCTGCTGGCGATGGGCTATTCCACCCAGCGTGGCTATGGCCGCAATCACCCGTTCGCCGGCGAGATCCGTTTCGGCGAGGTCGAGGTCGAGTTCGTCGCGGAGGACGCCGGTTTCGCGGTGCCGCTCGGATCGATCGAACTCACCGAGTGCCAGATGGTCAACCAGTTCAAGGGCTCGGCGACCGAAGCGCCATGCTTCACCCGCGGCTATGGCCTCGCCTTCGGCCAGAGCGAGCGAAAGACGATGTCGATGGCGCTGGTCGATCGCGCGCTGCGGGCGCGCGAACTCGGCGAAGAGGTGCGTGCGCCGGCGCAGGACGAGGAATTCGTGATGTCGCATTCGGACAATGTGCAGGCGACCGGCTTCGTCGAACATCTAAAGCTGCCGCACTACGTCGACTTCCAGTCCGAACTCGGTCTGTTGCGCAAGCTGCGCCAGGAATTCTCCGAGGCCCATGCGCCGGAAGCGCTGAAGGAGGCCGCGGAATGAACGCGCCGGCCTACAACTTCGCCTATCTCGACGAACAGACCAAGCGGATGATTCGCCGCGCGATCCTGAAGGCGATCGCGATCCCCGGCTATCAGGTGCCGTTCGCCAGCCGCGAAATGCCGATGCCCTATGGCTGGGGCACCGGCGGCGTGCAGGTGACGGCCGCGATCCTCGGCCCCGCCGATGTCCTGAAGGTGATCGACCAGGGCTCCGACGACACCACCAATGCGATCTCGATCCGGAAGTTCTTCGCCAGGACCGCGGGTATCGCGACGACGACGGCGACCGGTGACGCCACCGTGATCCAGACCCGTCACCGCATTCCGGAGACGGCCCTGAACGAAAACCAGGTGCTGGTCTATCAGGTGCCGATCCCGGAGCCGCTGCGCTTCCTCGAGCCGCGCGAGACCGAGACGCGTCGCATGCATGCGCTGGCGGAATACGGCCTGATGCACGTCAAGCTCTACGAGGACATCGCCCGCTTCGGCCACATCGCCACCGCCTACGCCTATCCGGTGAAGGTGAACGCGCGCTACGTGATGGACCCGTCGCCGACGCCGAAATTCGACAATCCCAAGATGGACAATTGCCCGGCGCTGCAATTGTTCGGCGCCGGTCGCGAGAAGCGGATCTACGCCATACCGCCCTACACCCAGGTTGTGTCGCTGGATTTCGAGGATCATCCGTTCGAGCCGTATCGCTTCAACGCGCCGTGCGCGCTGTGCGGGGCGGAGAATTCCTATCTCGACGAGATCGTCACCGACGACAAGGGCAGCCGCATGTTCGTCTGCTCGGATACCGACTATTGCGAGGGCCGCCAGGCCGCCGGCCATCACGGCAGCCTCGGCGCCGCGCCCTACAAGGAGAAGGCGGGCACCCATGGTGATCTCGACAATGGCTGACCGCGACAGGACTGACACCGACCAGCCTTTGCTGGTCGCGGATTCGCTCAGCAAGACCTATGGCCGCATCGCCGCGTGCCAGGACGTGTCCTTCGCGCTCTATCCCGGCGAGGTGCTGGCGATCGTCGGCGGGTCCGGCTCGGGCAAGTCGACGCTGCTGCAGATGCTCTCGGGCCAGCTCGCGCCGACGTCAGGCCGGGTGGCGTACCGGATGCGCGACGGCGTCACCCGCGATCTCACCAGCCTCGGCGAGGCCGAGCGGCGGTTCCTGTTCCGTACCGACTGGGGGTTTGTGCATCAGGATCCCGCACAGGGCCTGCGCATGGCGGTCTCGGCCGGCGCCAATGTCGGCGAGCGGCTGATGGCGGTCGGCTGGAACAATTACGGCCGCATCCGCGAGGCCGCCTCCGACTGGCTGACCCGCGTCGAGATCGACATCGCCCGCATCGACGACGCGCCGCGCACCTATTCGGGCGGCATGCGCCAGCGTCTCCAGATCGCGCGCAACCTCGTCACCGAGCCCCGCCTCGTGTTCATGGACGAGCCGACGGGCGGCCTCGACGTCTCCGTCCAGGCGCGCCTGCTCGATCTCGTGCGCAGCCTCGTCACCGAACTGCAACTGGCCGTCATCATCGTGACGCACGACCTCGCGGTGGCGCGCCTCCTGTCGCACCGGGTCATGGTGATGAAGGGCGGCCGCGTTATCGAGACCGGTCTCACCGACCAGGTGCTGGACGATCCGCGCGAACCCTATACGCAGCTGCTCGTCTCCTCGATCCTGCCGCCATGAGGCTTCCGACATGAGTTCCGCAATGACCGCCATGATCGACATCGCCGACGCCGGCAAGACCTTCACGATGCACCTGCAGGGCGGCATCGAACTGCCCGTGGTGCGCGGCGTGACCTTTCATGTCGAACCCGGCGAATGCGTCGTGCTGTCGGGTCCCTCGGGGGCCGGCAAATCCTCGATCCTGAAGATGATCTTCGGCAATTATCGCTGCGATACCGGTCGCATCGGCATTCGTCATCAGGGCACCGTGGTCGATCTCGCCACCGCCGAGCCGCGCCAGGTTCTCAACGTCCGCCGCGCGACGATTGGCTATGTCAGCCAGTTCCTGCGCGCGGTGCCCCGCGTCGCCACGCTCGACGTCGTCGCCGAGCCGCTGATGGTCGGCGGCATGCCGCGCCCCGAGGCTCAGGCGTGCGCCGGCGCGCTGCTGCGGCGTCTCAACATTCCAGAGCGTCTGTGGCGATTGCCGCCCGCGACCTTCTCCGGCGGCGAGCAGCAGCGCGTCAACATCGCGCGCGGTTTCATCTCGGATCTGCCGATCCTGCTGCTGGACGAGCCGACCGCCTCGCTCGATGCCGCCAACCGCGCCGTCGTGGTCGAACTGGTCGCCGAGAAGAAACGCCGCGGCGTCGCCATGGTGGCCATTGTCCATGACGACGAAATCCGCCATCTGATTGCCGACCGCATCGTCGACGTCACCGGCTTTGCCGCCGCGGCCTGAAGGGAATGGAAATGAACGCCAAGCCGAACGACACATTGATCGCCAACGCCCGGATCGTCCTGGCTGACCGGGTGATCGAGCAGGGCTGGCTCGCTCTCGCCGGTGGACGCATCGCGGAGATCGGCGAGGGCAGGGCACCCGCGGGCGCCGAGGATGCCGGCGGGGACCTCGTCATGCCCGGCCTGATCGAGCTCCACACCGACCATCTCGAGGCGCATTACGTGCCGCGCCCGAAAGTGTTCTGGAATCCGGTCGCCGCCGTCGTGTCCTATGACGGCCAGCTCGCCACGTCGGGCATTACCACGGTGTTCGATTCGCTGCGCGTGTGGCGCGAGGACGGCGCCGAGGAGGTCGACGGTCGCGCCGGCGTGCTCGCCGCCGCGATCACGACCGCGCGCGATGCCGATCTGCTGCGCGCCGACCATTTCCTGCATCTGCGCTGCGAAATCCCGATGCCGAGCGTTGTGGAGGAGGCCAAGGAGCTGATCGACCGTCCCGACGTCCGCCTGATGTCGCTGATGGACCACACGCCCGGCCAGCGCCAGTTTCGCGACGAGGTCAAGCTGCGCGACTATTATCGCGGCAAAGGCGGCGGCATGACCGACGCCCAGCTCGACGAATTGTTTGCCAGGCGCTTCGACTACCAGCAGAAATACGCCGCCACCAACATGCGCCAGATCGTGGCTCTGGCGCATGAGCACAGGATTCCGCTCGCCAGCCACGACGACACCACGGATGAGAACGTCGCCGATGCCGTACGCGACCGTGTCTCCGTGGCGGAATTCCCGACCACGCTCGAGGCCGCGCGCGGCCTGCATGAGGCCGGCATCGACATCCTGATGGGGGCGCCGAACGTGGTGCGTGGCGGCTCGCATTCCGGCAATATCGCCGCGGTCGATCTCGCCCGTGAGGGCCTGCTCGACATCCTCTCCTCGGACTACATCCCGTCCAGCCTGCTGATGGCCGCGCTGCAGCTGCCCGAGCACGTGCCGGCGATCAGCCTGCCGGCGGCGGTTCGCACCGTCACCAAGGCGCCGGCGGACGCGGTCGGCCTGTCCGACCGCGGCGAGATCGCAGTCGGCAAGCGTGCCGACCTGATTCGCGTCCGTGTCGCCGGCAGCGTTCCGGTCGTCCGCAGCGTCTGGCGCGAAGGAAGCCGGGTCGCATGAGCGAGACAGTCGTCACCAATGCGACGCAGCAGGCGGGCGCGATCGGGCCGGGGCGTCTGGTGCTGGTGGTCGGTCCGAGCGGCGCCGGCAAGGACACCCTGATGCGGCTGGCACAGGCCGGCTGCGCCGACGACCATGACATCGTCTTTCCGCGCCGCGTCGTGACGCGGGAATCGTCTGAGGCCGAAGACAATTTCGCCATGAGCCCCGATGAATTCGGCCGCGCGCTGGAGCACGGCGACTTCGCCGTTCACTGGGATGCCCATGGACATTCCTACGCTTTGCCGCTGGAGATCAACGACGATATCCGGGCCGGCCGGACCGTCGTCGTCAATGTCTCGCGCACGGTGGTCGCGGCACTCCGCCGGGCCTACGCCAATGTTACCGTGGTCGCGATCACGGCGCCGCCGGACGTGCTGGCGCAGCGGCTGGCCGCCCGCGCGCGGCGAAGCGACGGGGACATCGTGGAGCGTCTGACGAGGAGCGTCGACGACGCAACGGTTCATGCCGACGTCACCATTCTCAACGCCGGCAGCGCGGACTATCACGGTCGCCAGCTGCTGCGCGTGATCAGGAACGAGTGCCGGCACGACGAGCGGCCAGCCTAGGCAGGGAGAACGGAATGTCGGTAATCGAGACGGTCGAGCAGCTGGAGGCCATCTACGGTTCCGTCGGTGATGCCTCCACCGTGAAGGTCGCCGACCATGTCACGCCGCTCTACCGCATCTTCATCGAGAAGGCGCCGTTTGCCGCCCTCGCGACCATCGGCCCGGAGGGAATCGATTGCTCGCCGCGCGGCGATTTGCCCGGCTTCGTTCGTATCCATGATCCGAAGACGCTGATGTTGCCGGATCGGCGCGGCAACAACCGCGTCGATTCGCTGCGCAACATCGTGCGCGATCCGCGCGTGTCGCTGATGTTCCTGATCCCGGGATCCGGCAACGCGGTTCGCGCCAACGGCCGCGCGCATCTCTCCATCGATCCCGAGTTGCTGGCCTCGTTCAAGGTCGAAGGCAAGGCGCCGCGGAGCGTCATGGTGATGAAGGTGGACGAGATCTATTTCCAGTGCGCCCGCGCCATCGTCCGCTCCGATCTCTGGAATCCGGACAAGCGCGTCGATCCGAAGAGCTTGCCGACGCCCGGTCAAATTCTGGCCGAGATGAGCGCGAACACCGTCGGTGGCGAGGAATACGATCGCATCTGGCCGGAGCGCGCCGCCGCGTCGATGTGGTGAGGCCACTTGCCCTCTCCCCTTGTGGGAGAGGGTGGCTCGCCGCGATAGCGGCGAGACGGGTGAGGGGTATGCCTCCGCGCGCGCATCTCTCGTAACTTGCCTCGTGGCGGGACACCCCTCATCCGGCGCTTCGCGCCACCTTCTCCCACAAGGAGAGAAGGAAGAGGCGCGACCTGATCGCGAGATAATTCCGTCTCTCCGCCCTCTCGGCTGGAGAAGCGGCCCCGCGCGCGGCGCGGAAATATGGATAGCCATTTCATTGACCGATCGGGCCGTTCCCCCGATATTCGTGCCATCGAAACTGCTCCCAGAGCCGATGCCGCGATGACGACGAACAACCAGCGAATGAATGCCGACATGCGTGAACGCATGATGCGCCGCTGTTTCGTCGCGGCCACCGGCGCCTGTTGTCGCTGACGCGTTCCAGCCGCCTCCTTCGCATCATTTCAAACAGGAACGCCGGTCTCCCGGCGAATGAGCAGTCATGTCCCAGCCCCAGTCCAACGCCTACATCATCGAGATCCACGACCGCGCCGCCGGCATCGTCGCCAGAGACGAGCGCGGCTATCGCTTCTTCTCCTCCGAACGCCTGTTCGACAGTCTCGACGGGCGCCAGTTCGGCTCGGCACGCGAAGCCGAGCGCGCGGTGCGGGCGATATTCTCTGCCCGCGCGCAGCGCGCCAACACGTTCCTTCTCGCCTCCTGATCACACCGAAAGGATCAAGACATGCTGACGAGACGCCATATCCTGACAACGACGCTGTTGCTCGCGACGGCGCTGGCCGTGCCCGCGCACGCCGAGGACAAACCCAGGGAAATCCGTATCGGCACGCAGAAGGGCGGCTTCTTCCCCGCGGTGCGCCAGCGCCAGACGCTGGAAAACGCCTTCAAGCCGCTCGGCATCGAGATCAAGTGGATCGACTTCCAGTTCGGCCCGCCGCTGCTCGAGGCCATCAATGTCGGCAGCGTCGATTTCGGCTATGTCGGCGATTCCCCGCCGATCTTCGCCCAGGCCGGCGGCGCCAAGATCCGCTACGTCGCTGCCGTGAAGTCCGACGGCAACACCCAGGCGATCATCGTGCCGAAGGATTCGCCGATCAAGACGCTGGCCGACCTCAAGGGCAAGCGCGTCGCCTTCGGCAAGGGATCGAGCGCGCACAACCTCCTGGTCGCCGCGCTGGAGAAGGCGGGCCTGTCCTGGTCGGACATCACGCCGGCGCCGCTCGCGCCCGCCGATGCGACGGCGGCCTTCGTCAAGGGCTCGGTCGACGCCTGGTCGATCTGGGATCCCTATCTCGCGCTCGCCGAATTGAAGGAGAATGCGCGCGTCATTGCCTTCGACAAGGACGTGCACAAGCCGAATGCCTTCTACATCGCGGGCAGTGACTTCGTGGACAAATATCCCTCGATCGTCGCCAAGCTCAACGCCACCTTTGCCGGCGAAGGCGTCTGGGCGGATGCGCATCATGAGGACGTCGCCAAGGCGCAGGCCGAGGCCACCGGCGTCGACATCGAGGCGATCCGCCGCTTCGTCGCCCGCTCCAACTACCGGATCGTGCCCGTCGATGCCGATGTGATCGCGAGCCAGCAGGCGGTCGCCGACCGCTTCGCGAAGATCGGGCTGATCCCCAAGCCGGTCAACGTCTCCGACATCGTCTTCAAGTGGACGCCGGGCTCCTGAGCGGCCACGCGAGGTCAGCTCCCTCTCCCGCTTGCGGGAGAGGGGTGGGGAGAGGGTCTATCCGCGGCGGGACACTCGCCTGGAGGAGAGAGCCCTCACCCGGCGCTGCGCGCCGACCTCTCCCGCAAGCGGGAGAGGTGCACCCGACTCGCAGCTCGCATTCGCAGACCAACTCGCTATGACGCTTGGAGGCCGCCTCACCCTCTCAACGCCGCCAGCAGCTCATCGGGGCGTTCAGCCATGATCATGTGGCCGGCGCCCTTCACGATGACGGTCTTCGCATGCGGGATCGCTGCGGCGAGCGCCTTGCCCGCCTTGGCCGGCGTCATCATGTCGCGTTCGCCCAGAATGAGCGTCGTGGGCACCTGGATGCCGGCGGCGGCTGCAAGCGCATTCGTGTAGGAATTGCAGGCCGACAAATCCTTGTAGAGCACGCCCGGCTCGCACGCCTTCAGCACCGCCTGCGCCGAGCCATGCATCCAGAGGCCAGGTGCCAGGCTGCCGCCGAGCTCGGCGTTGAAGCCGAGGCCCCAGATCGAGACCATGTCGTTGGCATCCTGCGAATTGGCTTCGGCCGCCTTCAAGAGATCGGGCCCCACCGTCATGGTCGCGGCGGTGCCGATCAGGCTGAGCGCGGACACCTTGTCCGGGTGACGCGCCGCGGTCTCGAGCGAGATCAGCGATCCCATGGAATGGCCGATCAGATGCGCCTTTGCAGTTCCGGCGGCATCGAGCAGCGCCGCGGTCCAGTCCGCCATCTCGGCGATGGTCGCAAGTGAAGGGCCGGCCGATCGGCCGTGCCCGGGCAGGTCGGGCGCCAGCACCGAAAAGCCGTGATGGGCGAACCAGCGCGTGTGCAGCGCCCAGGTGGAGTGATCGAACCCGGCGCCATGGATGAAGACGACCGCAGGCAGGGATGTGTCGAAATCGCGACCGCCGGTTGCGGCGAAGACCTCGAGGCCGTTGACGGAGAGCTTCATGGCGTCAGACCTTCTGCGAGACGCGCAGCGCCTGCGCGAGATCGTCGATGATGTCGGAAACGGTTTCGATGCCGACGGACAGCCGCACCAGCTCCTCGCCGATGCCGGCGGCCTTGAGCTGGTCTGCATCCATCTGCTGATGCGTGGTCGAGGCCGGATGGATCACCAGCGTCTTGGCGTCGCCGACATTGGCGAGGTGACTGATCATGCGCAGGGATTCGATGAACTTGCGCCCCGCCGGCCGTCCACCCTTGATGCCGAAGGAGACGATCGAGCCGGCGCCGCGCGGCAGCAGGGTTCTGGCGAGCTGATGGTCGGGGTGATCCTCGAGCGAGGGATGCAGCACCCAGTCGACCGCCTTGTTGGCCTTCAGCGCCTCCAGCACGGCGTGCGTGTTCTGCATGTGGCGATCCATCCGCACGCCCAGCGTTTCGACGCCCTGCAACAGCTGGAACGCGTTGGTCGGCGACAGGCAGGCGCCGAAATCGCGCAGGCCTTCGGTGCGCGCGCGCATGATGAAGGCGGCCGGGCCGAACTGCTCGTCGAAGACGATCCCGTGATAGCCGCCATAGGGCTCGGTCAGCACGCCGAATTTGCCGGAGCCGCGCCAGTCGAAGCGGCCGCCGTCGACCAGCGCGCCGCCGATCGCGATGCCGTGGCCGCCGATCCATTTGGTCGCCGAATGCATCACGATGTCGGCGCCGAGCTCGATCGGCCGGCTCAGATAGGGCGTGGCGAACGTGTTGTCGATCAGGAGCGGGATCTTCGCCTCATGCGCGATCGCCGCCACCTTTGGAATGTCCAGCACTTCGAGGCCTGGATTGCCGATCGTCTCGCCGATCACGAGCCTGGTGTTCGGCCGGATCGCCGCGCGGAACGCGTCATGGTCGCGCGGCTTCACGAAGGTCGTCGTGATGCCGAAGCGCGGCAGCGTGTGGGCGAGAAGGTTGATGGTGCCGCCATAGAGCGAGCTCGACGCCACGATGTGGTCGCCGGCGTTGAGCAGCGTGGCGATCGCCAGATGCAGCGCCGCCATGCCGCTCGCGGTGCAGACCGCGCCGACGCCGCCTTCCAGCGCCGCCAGCCGCTCCTCCAGCACGCCCGTGGTCGGGTTGGAGATGCGCGTATAGATGTGGCCGGCGCGTTCCAGGTTGAACAGCGCGGCGGCGTGGTCCGAATCCTGAAAGACGTAGGACGTGGTCTGGTAGATCGGCACCGCGCGGGCCCCGGTCGCGGGATCCGGATGCTGGCCCGCATGCAGGCTCAGGGTCTCGAAGGCGGGCGGTTTCGGCGCGGGCATGCGTGGCCTCTTGGTCGGTCGGTGATCGCGGCCCTTGTGCCACAAAACGGCGTGGCGCGTCAGCCCATTGACAGTGCTGCAGCGGCGGTGCGCTCCCTCGCCCCGTTCTTGCGGGGAGAGGGGCGGGGCGAGGGGTTGCTTCCACAAATATGGTGACGGGCGGATTCGCAGAGGCGTCGCCTCACCCGGAATTCAAGCTTTGCCTGAATTCCGGCCTCTCCCCGCAAGCGGGGCGAGGTGAAGCGGCACCGTCAGCGATCGCCAACATCACCTGCCAATCGCCTGCTCGATCGTGCGCGCCTCCCGCTGCAGGATCTCCGCGACCTCCGGCTCGCGCCGCGGGCCCAGCCTGGTCCGCACCGCGGAGACGGTCATCGCCGCGGCGGGCCGTCCATCCGGAGTCTTGATCCAGGTCGAGATCGATTTGGTGCCCTGCACAAGGCCAATCTCGCGCATGTTGTAGCCCCGTCGCCGTGCCGCGGCGATCTGCGCCATCACGGTCGCAGTGTCGGTGCGGTAGGTCTCGAACCGCTTCTCGTTCGCCGCGACGATCCTTCGCGCCTCCTGCGCCGGCATGGCGGCGAGGATGGCGACGCCGGCGCTGGAGACGCCGAGCGGCCGACGCGCACCGACCTCGATCGAGAGTACCTGAATCGGATAGGTGCCGATCCGGCGGTCCACGCACAGCGTGTCGTGGCCGGTCCGCACCGTCAGGAACAGCGTGTCGCCGATCGCGGCCGACGCGTGTCGCAGCGAAGGATCTGCCGCGACCAGCAGCGCCGACGGCCGCGGACGGGCGAGCGCCAATTCCGGCACCTGGTTGCCGATCGCGTAGCGGCCGGTTCGTTCGTGCCGCTCGACGATGCCTTCCTCGATCAGCACATGGATGATGCGATGCACGGTGGGGCGGGTGAGGCCGGTCGCCTGCACGACCTCGACAAGCGGCACGCCATCCTCGCGCCCTGCGGCAAGAATGCGCATCACGGCAAGCGCGCGCCGGATCGCCTGCGCACCCGGGCGCGGTTCCAGCGCGTTGCGGTCGCGACGGGGGGATTGTCTCCTGTCCATAATGTGGACAAGAACGCCACAATTCACTCGACAGGTAAAGCGCTCATCTGGAGATTGCGCCGCGATCGAGAGCCCTGCACGACGTCAGGGGGTCGACACGAATTGGAAGCGCCGCCGGGAGGTTAACATGAGATTAATCTGGATTGCCATAGCTGCAGCGACCGCCATCCTTGCGGGGCCGGCGTCGGCCCAGCAATGGCCGGCGCGCGGCGTCAAGCTGATCGTGCCCTATCCCGCCGGCGGCAATGTCGACAGCGCCGCGCGCATCGTCGCAGACAAGCTCCAGGAGAAGCTCGGCCAGCCCTTCATCGTCGAGAACAAGGCCGGCGCCGGCGGCATGATCGCGGGCGAGGCCTTCGCGAAGTCCGCGCCCGACGGCTACACGCTGTTCGTCGGCGCCAACGGTCCGGTGCTGTTCGCCACCGAGATCAACAAGCGCGAGGCCTACAGCTGGAAGAAGGACTTCCTGCCGATCTCGACGATCTCGCTGACGCCGCTGGTGCTCGAGGTCCATCCGTCGGTGCAGGCCACGACCTTCAAGGAATTCATCGATCTCGCCAAGCGCGAACCGGGCAAGCTGACCATGGCCTCGCCCGGCCCGGGCACCACCAATCACCTGCTCAGCGAGTTGATGCAGGAGAGCCTCGGCCTGCAATGGGTCACCGCGCATTACCGCGGCAACGCGCCGGCGATCAACGATCTGCTCGGCGGCCAGGTGCAGTTCGCGTTCGACCAGCTGACCGTCAGCCTGCAGCACATCAAGGCCGGCCTGTTCCGCCCGCTCGCGGTCACCAGCCCGCACCGGCTGAAGTCGCTGCCTGATGTGCCGACCTTCGCCGAGCTCGGCTACAAGGATTTCGACGGCCAGACCTTCACCGGCCTGTTCGCACCCGCGGGCACGCCGGCGCCTGTCGTCGACAAGCTGCACGAGACGCTGATCGCGATCCTGAAGGATCCGGGAGTGGTCGATAAATTCGAGAAGCTTGGCGGCGAAGCGGTCGCGATGACGCCGGCCGAATTCAGGACCTATCTCGAGCGAGAGGACGCCAAGTGGATCCCGGTCGTGCGCAAGGCCAACATCAAGGCCGACTGACCCATGCGCATCGACCCCACCGAACTCGGCGCGGAGCGCATCTACCGGCTGATGACCGGGATCGTCGTGCCGCGGCCGATCGCCTGGGTGACGAGCCTGTCGCGCTCCGGCGTGCTCAATCTCGCGCCCTTCAGCGCCTTCACCTTCGTCTCGCAGAAGCCGCCGATGCTCGCCATCAGCGTCGGCCGCAAGGGCGCCGACTACAAGGACACCGCGCACAACATCCTCGACACCGGGGAATATGTCATCCACATCGCCGACACGCCGCTGATGAAGGCGGTGCATGACAGTTCGGTCGAGCATCCGCCCGAGGTGAGCGAGGTCGCCGAGCTCGGGCTCGAGACGATCGCGAGCGAACGCATCAAGGTGCCGCGGCTCGCGGCCGCGCCGGTGGCGATGGAATGCCGCTTCCGCCAGTGCCTCGAATTCGGCGATGCCAAGAGCCGGCTGATCGTCGGCGAGGTCGTTCTGTTCCATCTGCGCGATGGCCTCGTCAATGACGGCAAGGTCGAGACCAGGGCGCTCGACCCGATCGCGCGCATCGGCGGTCCGCGTTACGCCAGCCTCGGCGAGGTCGTGACGCTGAATACCGTGTTCCAGACACCCAAATCGAAGGACTGAGCGCGCTTTCCGCGCGAACGCCAACGGAGACGACGACCATGCGACTTCTGAGCTATCTCCTCGACGGCAAGCCGGGCTATGGCGTCGCCGTCGACGGCGGGGGGGTTGGCCTGAGCCGCCGGGTCGGCGGGGAAGTTCCAGGCCTCGAGGGGCCGGTCGGCCCCGGCCCCGCCCCCCTCCCGGCGCGAACCCCACGGGACCCCCCGACCATGCGCCTCCTGAGCTACCCCCTCGACGGCAGGCGGGGCTATGGCCCCGCCGTCGACGGCGGCGTGATCGACCTGAGCCGCCGGATCGGCGGCGAATTCCACGACCTGAAGGCGCTGATCGCCGCCGACGCGCTCGCCGTCGCGGCGAAAGCCGTCGCGGGCCAGAAGCCGGACCATGCGCTCGACGGACTGGTGCTGCTCCCGCCGGTGCTGACGCCGGAGAAGCTGTGGTGCATCGGCGTCAACTACGCCGAGCGCAACGCCGAATACAAGGACAATTCGGACCTGCCCAAATATCCCAGCCTGTTCGTGCGCAGCATCTCGTCGATGACCGGCTCGGGCCAGCCGCTGGAGAAACCGAAAGTCTCCGACCAGCTCGACTATGAGGGCGAACTCGTCATCGTGATCGGCAAGGGCGGCCGCCACATTCCGCGCGAGCAGGCCTTCGCGCACATCTTCGGCATGACCCTGTGCAACGAGGGCACGATCCGCGACTGGCTGCGCCACGGCAAGTTCAACGTCACGCAGGGCAAGAATTTCGACCGCTCCGGCAGCATCGGCCCTTGGATCGTCACCGCCGATGAACTCGATCCGCGCGGACCACACGACATCGTCACCCGCGTCAATGGCGAGGTGCGGCAGCAGGACACGACCGAGCGGCTGATGTTCCCGTTCGACTATCTGATCGCCTATCTCTCGACCTTTGCGACGCTGAAGCCCGGCGACCTGATCGTGACGGGCACGCCGACCGGCGCGGGCGTTCGCTTCGACCCACCGCGCTGGCTCAAGGTCGGCGACGTCGTCGAGGTCGAGTCGCGCGGCATCGGCGTGCTGCGCAACACCGTGGCCGCGGAGCAATAGACCATGCTGGATGCTGCGACGATCGACCGTCTCGCCGCGCGCCTCGACGAGGCCGAGCGCACCAAGACGCTGATCACGATGTTCACGAAGGACTATCCGGATTTCAGCATCGAGGACGCCTACGCCGTCCAGCGCGCCTGGACCAAACTCCAGCTCGGCCGCGGCCGCATCATCAAGGGCCACAAGATCGGCCTGACCTCGAAGGCGATGCAGAACGCCGTCAGCATCTCCGAGCCGGATTACGGCGTGCTGTTCGCCGACATGTTCTGTCCCGACGCCACGCCGATCCCGTTCGACCGCTTCCACGCGCCGCGGATCGAGGTCGAGCTCGCCTTCGTGCTGAAGGCGCCGCTGCGCGGGCCGGACTGCACCATCTTCGACGTTCTCAATGCCACCGACTACGTCACGCCGGCGCTCGAGATCCTGGAGACGCGCATGCACCGCGTCGATCCGGAGACCGGCAAGGCGCGCAAGGTCATGGACACGATCTCGGACAATGCCGCGAACGCCGCGCTGGTGCTGGGCGGCCGGCCGATCCGGCCGATGGATGCGGATCTGCGCTGGATCGGCGCGCTGCTGTTCCGCAACGGCGAGGTCGAGGAGACCGGGCTCGCCGCCGGCGTGCTGAATCATCCCGCCAACGGCATCGCCTGGCTCGCCAACCGCCTCGCGCCGCATGACGAGCATCTGGCGGCCGGCGAGGTCGTGCTGGCCGGCTCGTTCACGCGGCCGGTCGACATCCGCCGCGGCGACACTTTCCACGCCGATTACGGCGCGTTCGGCTCGGTGTCGTGCCAGTTCGTCTGAAGCAAAGAAACGCAGGGAGGCAAGCATGACGGAAACCCGCCGCAAGAGTATCCATATCGGCGGCTTCAAGCACGCCAATCCGATTCCGAACGCCTGCCGCATCGGCAATCTCGTGATGTCCGGCGTCATTCTCGGCCGCGATCCCGCGACCAACGCGATGCCGGAGAGCCTCGAGGCCCAATGCGCCAACATGTTCGCGCACATGAAGGCGACGGTGGAGGCCGCCGGCGGCACCACGGACGACATCATCAAGATGACGGTGTGGCTGAAGGACCGCGGCAATCGCGGGCCGGTGAACGCCGAATGGCTGAAGATGTTTCCGGACGAGCATTCGCGCCCGGCGCGTCACGCGCTGCCGATGGACAATATGGATGGCGGCGCGCTGGTGCAGTGCGACTTCACCGCCGTGATCGACTGAAGGAGCGAAAGCGCATGCCCGACTATCTGCCGTTCGACCCCAACCCGCGCCGCCCGATCAAGGCACCGCCGCCGAAGACGGTCGACAGCCAGTTCCATGTGCTGGGCCCGATCGAGAAATACCCTGAACGGCCCGGCGCGGCCTATCGCATGCCGACGGCGACCTGGGAAGCGGCGCTGCGCATGCACAAGGCGCTCGGCATCGAGCGCGGCATCATCGTGCAGACCACGACCTACGGTGCCGATCATGCCGTCGTACTCGACGGCCTTGCCGCGATGGGCCCGAACTATCGCGGCTGCGCCAATGCGCTGGTGTTCGCGGAGGCGAATGACGCCTATCTCGCCCGGCTGCACGAGGCCGGCGTGCGCGGCGCGCGCTTCAGCTTCCGCCAGGAGCTCGGCGCCGTGCTGTCGGATGCCGATTTCGCCCGCGCCATCGCGCGCATCAAGGAGCTCGGCTGGTACGTCAAGATCCAGCCGGAGAAGGACGGCATCGTCTCCAGCGTCGCGAAATACGAGAACCTCGACGTGCCCGTGCTGATCGACCACATGGCGCGCCCCGATCCCGAGGCCGGCCGGAACGACCCCAACCTGCGCAAGATGCTGGAGCTGCTGGCCAGGGGCAATTTCTGGGTCATGCTCTCGCTCGGCGAGAAGACCTCGAAGACGGGCGCGCCTTGGGACGACGTGGTCCCGATCGCGCGCGCCTATATCGAGGCCGCGCCCGACCGCTGCGTGTGGGCCAGCGACTGGCCGCATCCGGTCTCGGTCAAGCAGCCGCCGAACGATGCCGATCTGCTCGAACTGATGTACCGCTACGCGCCCGACCAGGCGACGCTGGAAAAGATCCTGGTGCACAATCCGGCGAAGCTGTTCGGCTTTCCGGATTAGCGCATGCGAAGCCCTCCGCGCGAGCAGTGCACTCCCTCTCCCGCTTGCGGGAGAGGGCTGGGGTGAGGGCTCTTTCCCCTGGGGGATTGTCCCATTGTGGAGACACCCTCTCCCCGACCCTCCCCCGCAAGCGGGGGAGGGGGCGCACCTTCATCGGCCCGCGACTGCCCTCACGCTGCCTTCTGCGTCGCCAGCCGCTCGCGCACTTCGGCGGCGATCTCGAACGAGCGCAGCCGCGCGGCGTGGTCGTAGATCTGGCCCGTGGTCATCAATTCGTCGGCGCCGGTCTCGGCGATCAGCCGCTTCAAGTCGCGCTCGACCGTGGCGGGCGAGCCGACCGCCGCGCAGGACAGCGACTGGCCGACCATCGCCTTCTCGGCCGGTGACCACAGCGCATCCATGTCGTCCACCGGCGGCGGCAGCGGCCCCGGCGTGCCGCGGCGCAGATTGATGAATTGCTGCTGCAGCGAGGTGAACAGCCGCCGCGCCGCTTCGTCGCTGTCGGCGGCGAACACGTTGACGCCGACCATGGCATAGGGCCGCTCGAGCTGCGCCGACGGCTCGAACCGCGCGCGGTAATCGTGCAGCGCCTGCATCATCATCTGCGGGGCGAAATGCGAGGCGAAGGCGAAGGGCAGGCCGAGCATGCCGGCGAGTTGCGCTCCGAACGTGCTTGAGCCGAGGATCCAGAGCGGCACCTTCGTGCCCATGCCCGGCACGGCCCGGATCGTCTGGTTCGGTTGGACGTCGCCGAGCAGCGCCTGCAGTTCCAGCACGTCGTGCGGAAAATTCTCCGAACTCGTCGCGAGGTCGCGCCGCAGCGCACGGGCCGTGAACTGGTCGGTGCCCGGCGCGCGGCCGAGCCCGAGATCGATGCGGCCCGGATAGAGCGATTCCAGCGTGCCGAACTGCTCGGCGATCACCAGCGGCGAATGGTTCGGCAGCATGATGCCGCCGGAGCCGACGCGGATCGTCTTGGTGCCGCCGGCGACATGGGCGATCACCACCGCGGTCGCCGCGCTCGCGATGCCCGTCATGTTGTGATGCTCGGCGAGCCAGAACCGCTTGAAGCCCCACGCTTCGGCGTGGCGGGCGAGATCGAGCGAATTGGCGAACGCCTCTGCCGGATTGCCGCCCTTGCGGATGGGCGCGAGGTCGAGCACGGAGAAGGGGATCATGCGGAGGCACCGGGTGAAGGCGCGAGAGGCGCGCGGAGCCTTATATGTAGGGCCGGGCGCTCGGATTGCCAGCGCCGGACCGCCCAACGCCTGGCGGTTCAGTTCCTGGCATTGGCCAGCGTCTGCGACGGCAGTTCCCCGATCACGCTCTGATAGATCCGGGAAAAATCGCCCATGTGCCAGAAGCCGTGCGCGAATGCGCTGGCCCTCACGGTCAGTCCGGGCGCGCCGTTGCGCAATTGATGGCGCACCGCCCAGAGCCGCTGGAGCTGGCTGTAGCGAAGCGGGCTGGTTCCGCAGACCGCATGCACCGCGCTGCTCATCGTCCGCACCGAGACGCCGAGTTCGGCGGCGAGCGCGGTACAGTAGAAGTCCGTCGTCTGGCTGGCGCGCACCGAACGCTCGATGTGGTCGACGATCTCCTTGTAGCGCGCGCGTGCCTCGCTGCGATCGATCTCGCCGGCCTTCAGCGCAGCTGCGAAAGCGCCCAGCAAGGAGTCCTGAGCCGCCTGGCTCGCCTCATCGGACCGGATCGCCGCGGGATGACGGGCGGCACCCTCGAGCAGGCTGCGGAGATGCAGCTGGAGCTGCGCCAGCCTGTCGGCGGAAAGGCGCAGCAGCATCCAGCCATCGTCGAAGTTCAGCCAGCTCGCCGCGGCGGCATCGGGCCGGATCGCGAGGATCGCGACGAGGCGTCCCTCGGGCTCGTAGACCGTGCAATTGGCCTCGCCCTTCACGATGACGATCGCCTGGCCGATCTCCTGCCCGTTGATCCGCGCGCTGCCGATCCCGTCCATCGGCACCACCATGACCAGCCGGCCGGACAGGTCGTAGCCGCGGATCAACCGCGGAAATGTCCGCACCAGCGACAAGGCGCCGTCGGGCAGCGCGAGATTGGCGCGCAGGATCTCGAAGCGGCCGCCCTTCAGGGGCATGCTTTCGGCGCTGGCATAGCGCTCGCTCTCGCGGAACTGGTCGATATCCGCGTAGCGCTGCAGTTCCACAGGACTTGCCGGATGCAGGGTCTCGAACAGCATGGAAAGCGAACGCGCGTCGATCCTTCTCGATGGGAGGACGACCATAATCTGATTCGGGAAAAGTCGGCAGCGGGCCGGGCGCTGGCAATTTTCGGCCAGAGCTGGCGCGCGGCGGCCATTCCGTCGATGCGTCGCGGAAGCTTCGGAGCAAGACCCGGCGGCGAGTCGCGGACGTCAGGTGGCTTCGCCCAGGCGTTCGGCGCGCGCGATCAGCCGCAGCGCGTTGCGATAGGTCGGCACCTCGACCCACAATCCGTCGATCAGGGCGCGATCCTCGCCGCGCTGACGCGCCGCCTCGAACCCGGCGACGATTGCCCTGGCGCGAACCAGCTCGTCGGCTGCGGGCGTGAACACGCCGTTGAGCGCGCCGGCGTGCTCGGGCCGCACCAGCGATTTGCTGCGATAGCCGAGCCGCCGGGAGAAGCGAGCCTCGCCGACCGCGCCTGCGACGTCGCTGAACGTATAGGGGGCGTCGATCGGCTCGATGCCGGCGGCCCGCGTCTCCAGCACGAAGCGCCGCCGCGCATGGTCGAGCTCGACCGCGTCGGAGCTGCGTTCCGCACAGAGGTCGTTCGCAAGGTCCTCGGCGCCGAGCAGCGCGCAGCGGATGCGCGGGCTGGCGGCGGCGATGCTGCGCAGCTCGACGACGCCGAGCGCGGTCTCGCAGACCGGCAGGATTTCCATCGCCTGCGGCGCAAGGCCGAGCTGCCCCTCCCAATGCGTGATCGCCGCATCCAGCGCGTGGATCTGCGCCGGCGTCTCGCTCATCGGATAGGCGATCACGTCGGGCCGCGCCGACATCGCGGCGGCGAGATCGATCATGCCGTCCGCCTGAAGCGCATTGATGCGAATGGCGGCGAGCCGGCCGTGGGCGCGGCATCCTGCGACGAAAGGTCCGAGCAGGCTCCGCGCGGCCGGCCGCCGCTCCGGCGGCGGGGAGGCCTGGCGATCGCGGGTCAGGGCATCGGCGCCGCTGCGGGACAACGAGGCATGCCCGGCCGGCTCTGGGGCGGGGCCGAACAGCCAGGTGCGGCGGAGGTCTGGATCGATCATGCGCGGGAAACGTAATGTGTGATGTGGTGAGAGTTCTCCGAAGGCGCCGTTCTATCATGAACCCCCGACCGGGATGAAGACGTGCCCCTCCGAGTTGCGCGCGAAGAGAAGGTGCGGGAGTTCCGCGCTGCGGCCGGTCCGAGCCGCGCTCCGGGTCCCGTCCCGATTTTTTGATCGGCCGTGTCGGTACCGATGCGTTCCGTTCGTCCTGGGATGGACTATCCGGACGTGCGAGAGTGCCGCATCGCCGCGTCATGGAAGGAACCGTCACACACGAACCGGGAGCTTGCCCATGAAGATCACCGTCGAAACCCGCGTCGCGGCCCCCATCGATCAGGTCTGGCGCGCCTATACGACGCCGGCCGACATCGTGAAGTGGAACGCCGCATCCGACGACTGGCACACGACGACGGCGACCGTCGACCTGCGGGCAGGAGGCCTGTTCTCCTCGCGCATGGAAGCGAAGGACGGCAGCATGGGCTTCGACTTCGCCGGCACCTATACCCGGATCGTTCCGCATCAGCGCATCGATTATGCGCTCGGCGACCGCCAGGTCGAGGTCACGTTTGCACCAGGCGAGAAGGGCGTCGTCGTCCGCATCGTCTTCGATGGCGAGCAGACCCATTCGGTCGAGATGCAGCAGGCCGGGTGGCAGTCGATCCTCGACAACTTTGCACGTTACGTGGAGGCGCAGCGGGCCAGCTCGTAGCTGGCGCCTTCCGCTTCACAACACCGTCAAGGCTCCCTCTGCGACGGTCGGAGCGGCTGGGCGTGGCGGGCGTCCTGTTGTACGTTCCTCGCATCGACTGGAGGAACCGACATGACACTGGTCGCACTCACCCGCCGCCACCTTCTCGCCGCCGGCGGCTCCGTCCTGGCGGCCGGCATGTCCGGTCTGCTGGTGCCCGCGCGTGCCGGTGGGCTTGCACCGACCGAGACGATGACGGGCGGCGCGAACAATTATCGCAAGGGCGCGCCGATCGTGGAGCGAATCGGCAAGGGCGGCTTCTGGATGAGCGGCACCGTGCGCCGCGCCGGCGACGGTGCGCCGCTCCCCTCGCAGCGCATCCAGATCTGGGCGCACACGGTCGAGGGGCAGGAGCACGAGCCGCAGAGCCACGGCGCGACGCTCACCGACAAGGACGGCCGGTTCCGGCTGGAGATGCCGCAGATCATTCCGGTGTTCGGCCAGCCGCACGGCCATCTCGCCTATGACAGCGGCGAGTTCAGGACGGTGTTCCTGCGGCCGGTGATGCGCAGCGCGAAGGAGACCAGCCTGGAAGCGCATTTCGTGCTGCAGCCGGCCTGAAGGGGTTACGCGAGATGAGGCGGCCTTCGGCGCGCGCGGTCATCGCCTGGGCTGCGCTCGCCGCGGTCATCGCCGTGCCGGTCGCGCTCGCCGCCGCAAGCGAGCTGCTGGCCTGGCGCAGCGCCGTCTACATCCTCGCCGGCTTTGCCGGGATCCTCGCGCTCGGCCTCGTGCTCGTTCAGCCGCTCTTGATCGACGGCCTCCTGCCGGGCCTGTCGGCCTATCGCGCCCGCCGCGCCCATCGCTGGATCGGCGGCGCGCTGGTCGTGATGGTGGTGGTCCACGTCGCCGGCCTCTGGATCACCAGCCCGCCCGACATGATCGACGCGCTGACCTATTCCTCGCCGACGCCGTTCTCGCCGTTCGGCGTCACCGCGATGTGGGCGATCTTCGCGGTTGCGGCTCTCGCCGTCTTTCGCCGCCGCTTCCGCCTGCGCACCTGGCGCCTCGTCCATCTTCCGCTCGCATTCGTCATCGTTGCCGGCAGCGTGATTCATGCGCTGCTGATCGAGGGAACGATGGAGACGATCTCGAAGGCGGCGCTCTGCGCGCTGGTACTCGCCGCGACGGTGAAGGCGATGGTGGACGTCTGGAGACGGCGGGCGCTACGTGGCCACCCGTAGCCCGGATGGAGCGCACGCCAAACCCGGGGCCACCCCGGCCCCCAGAGGGGGCAGGGGAGTTTCTGCCGCTCCCCCGCGCCTCGCGGCCTTCGACCACAGA